>NZ_JBFBAH010000046.1:0-42675 GCF_040682115.1 Streptomyces sp. NPDC051364
GGCGTGCAGCCGGACATCCCTTGCGCCGCTGCTGACTCCCTCGCCCACGCACACGCACTGGCCCTCGCCCGACTGGCAGGCTGACCCAATCCAGGCCATCGACAGCACTGCGCGCGGCACCTCCCCCTACCCACGTCAGCGGCTGACTTCGGCGGCGGAGGCCCCGGTCTCCGGCGGCCCCCGCGTGCTCATCCCGCACGACTAGGTTCACGTCATAGATGCCGAAATGGCTTGGTTCGCTGTCAAACGCCTGGATTGGTTGACCAGGGACACCGGTGTCCTTTGCCACTGAAGTCAGCCGTTTTGTCATTCAACCCAGTCGACGGGGGGGCGTGTAATGACCCGAAGGGCGGCCGCTGTCACGGAGACGGGCTTGGCGTCACCAAGACTCCTCCCGTCCACGGCCGTAGTCGGCCACCACGGTGCACAGACGCGTCTCAGGAATCGAGCACCGCAGCAACGGCCTCGATCTCGACGAGCTGGTCCTGGTAGCCGAGCACGGTGACGCCCATCAAGGTGCTGGGGACGTCATGGTCACCGAACGAGTCCCGTACCACCTCCCAGGCAGCCACCAGGTCCTCCCGCCGGGCCGACGCGACAAGGACCCTGGTGCTGATGATGTCCTCGAGGGATGCACCGGAGGCCGTGAGAGCAGCCCGCATGTTCTCGACAGCTTTCGCTGCCTGGCCCGCATAGTCCCCGACTGCTGCCGTGGAGCCGTCATCGTTCAGCGGACACGCCCCGGCGAGAAAGATCAGCCGCGACTCGGCGGGCGCAGTGGCTGCGTAGGCGTACTCGGCGACGTCGGAGAGGGAGGCGGAGCGGATCAAAGTAATGGCACGAGCCACGGTCATCGAGGCCTTTCTCATCGGGTGTGGAGCCCGGACATCCTGCCCATGCCCTGCTGGTTCCCGCCTCCCCTTTTCCTCGTCGGCCCGCCACGCGACGACCGCCGGATGAGACCGACCACGCGTCGACTGAGTTGGATGACATATCGACTGGATTCGCCGACAAAGGACAACCGGCCGAAGACGCCAGCACCCTCAATCTTCAAGGGATGGCAAAGCATCCGTGCACGGTGTCTGAATCGGCCTCGAATTCTTACTTGGTCCGAGTGAAGGGCTTCTTACCACCCGACCTGGAGGACCTGTGCACCACACTTCCCCGTCCCGGCCGAACTCGGTCCGGCCGACATGAGCCTCCCGGACCTCCCGGTCGACGAGCTCCTCAACCAGCTCCAGACCGTCCTGCGCGCGGCCGTGCCGTACCTCGTCGCCCTCGGCGTCCTGGGGGCGGCGGTGTGGGTGTGGTGGACGATCCGCCGCGCGGCGCTCGTCAGGGAAGCGCTCGCCGACCGGGTCCAGGTCGAGGCGATCCCCACGGCAACCTTCGACCCCGGGGAGGGCGAAGTCGGCCGCTGGGCCCGCCAGCTCGGGCGCGTGCACTACGCCGCCGCCGGTGTCCCAGCCCGCGGATCCGCTGTGCGCCTGAAGTACACCGCCGTGGACGGCAAGATGCGCTGCTACATCGAAGGGCCGGCGGCTGCGGCCGCGATCCTGGCCATGCCCGGCTTTGCCGAGGTCGAGGTCCGAACACACCACGGCCCGAGCGAATTCCGCCCAGTCCGATTCACCGGTCCGGGAGGTACGCCGTGACCGCCGTCGTCTCCCTCTCCAAGCCGACGCAGGTGTCCACCGCCGCCCAGGCGAGCGTGCGCCGGTACGTGCAGCGCGCTGAACTGGCCCTGGGCCTGCCCGACTACAAGGCCCTCGCCTCGCTCGGCCTGAGCCCGGATCCTCTTCAGCAGCTTGCCGCGGCCATGGCCTCGGTCCGCACCGAGGACGGGGAGAAGGCGGAGGCCGTCTTCGACCTGGTCCCGGTCTCCGAGCGCCGCCTGGCCCGCCGCCGGCGCCGCCTGATGGCCCGGGCTGCTCGCCGGGGACCGTCCGCGTACGGCGAGCGCCTCACCGGCGGCCTCGGCGGAGGCGGCTTCTGGGGGTCGATGACCTCGGCCTGGTCCGGCGGCGCCGGAGCCTCCAGCCGATCCGAGCGGATTCCGCGGCAGACCGACCTGCGCGACGGCGTCGGAAAGCTCGAACCGGCCGCCGGGGCGGTGTTCGCCGTGCAGATCCTGCTGAGGACCGAGGCCGCTCACCCGCAGCTGGCCCTGGCCCGGATGCATCAGCTGATCGCCGCGCTGTCGATGACCTCGGGGGAGAACTACCTCAAGGCTCACCGGCCCCGCCGCTGGTCCATCGGCAGGTTCGAGCGCCGGTTCGCGAGCGGCGAGTTCGCCCCGATCCGCCGTCAGTGGCTGACCGTGCCCGAGATCGCGGGCTGGCTCAAGCCGCCCACCGTCAAGTGCACCGCCTCCAGCGTGGTGCGCTCCGGCGGCCTGGTCCCGCCGGCCCCGGCCGACCTCCCCGTCTACACCGGACAGCGCGACCTCATCCCGCTCGGCGCCGTCGTCTACCCCGACGGCCGCGAACGGATCGCCGGCGCCCGCGTGCAGGACCTCCTCTTCGGCCTCCAGCTCGGCAAGTCCGGCCACGGCAAGACGGAGGAGGCCCTGGTCCAGTGCATCGCGATGGCCCACTCCGGCTACGGCTGCTGGTTCTTGGACCCGCACGGCGAGGGCTGGGCCAGGGCCAAGCCCTACCTCGCGCACCCGGAGATCGCCGACCGGCTCTGGGAGATCAACCTCGCCAAGGCCGACCCGGACCAGCCCGTCGTCTCCTGGAACCCCCTCTCCATGGAGGGCCGCACGCTCTCCGACGTCCAGGACATCGTCCGCTCCGTCACCGAAGGCATCGCCGCAGCGCAGGACTGGGGCGACAACGCCCCCCGCGCCCGGACGATCCTGGCCCGCGCCTCCCAGGCCCTGGCCCTGCTCAACCTCCAGGCCGTCCAGAACAACCGGCCCGAGGCACAGTGCACCCTCTTCCAGATTCGGACCTGGCTCACCGACGAAGACTGGCGCGAGCAGCTTCTGCCCAAGCTCCCGCCGCGGGTCCGCGCCTACTGGGATACGACGTTCCCCAAGCTCGGCCCGGACGCCGTGCCGACCGTCACGTACGCCATCGACCGCCTCGACACCTCACAGTCCCTTCAAGGGTTCTTCGGCAGCCCCCGCTCCGCGTACGACGTCCGGCACGCGATGGACACGTCGAAGGTGGTGTTCGTCTGCCCGTCCGGCAGCGAGAGCGACGCCCTGGTCAGCTGCCTGCTCATCCACGACCTCCACCGCGCCGGCCTCTCCCGCCAGGACACCCCGCGCGAGCAACGGAACACCTTCTGGGCCTGGGGCGACGAGCTCACCGCCCTCGACTCCTCCAGCAAGGGCTTCCTCGCCGCCATCGCCGAACAGCTCAGGAAGTACGAGGTGCGCTTCATCGGCATGACCCAGATGGCGCTCCGGCTCTCAGCCGTCACCCGTCAGGCTCTCCTGCAGAACCAGAGCTGGCTGTCGACCTGCGCGGCCGACTACGACGAGGCGGCCTTCGTCGCGAAGCGCTGGAACGGCCACGTGGCCCCGGAAACGATCACCGAGCTCCCGAAGTACCACTACGTGATGTCCGTGAACTTGAACGGGGCCCGGACCACGCCTTTCCGGGTCCGCGGCCTGCCCGTGGACGAGGTCTTCGCGAACTACAACAACCCAGCTGGCGTCCCCGCTCTCGACCAGGCGATCGACACCAACCTCAACCGCCGTCCGCTGCGCGACATCCTCGAGGACCTGGAGGTGCTCGACGGCACCGTCCTCGCCCACCACACCGGCCGGCGCCCCGGCGGCCCGAGCGCCGGCGACCCCACCAGCGTCATCGACTAGAAGAGAAGCCCCCCATGCCCTACCCGCAGTCCGCCCCCACCGGGCTGGGCCAGGTCGCCCAGCAGGCCGCCCAGGTCCTCTACCAGCACCGTCTGGTCTCAACGAGGCAGCTCCACCGGCTCGTCACCCCGCACCACACCCGCACCGAGTACCTGCGCCGCCAGCTCCACACCCTCCGCGGAGCAGGATTCGCCGAGGTCGTGGGCCGCCGCAGCACCGGCCAGACCGAGCTGCTGTGGTGGCTGACCGAGAAGGGCGCCCAGGCTGTCGAAGCCGTCGGTCTGCTCCAGCAGCGCCCATACCGGATGAGCCCGGAAGCTGCCCTCGGCCCGCTCCAGGAGCACACCCTCGCCGTCGTGGACACCGGCGCCGCCATCGTCGAGCACGCCCGCCGCCTCGGGCACGAGTGCGGCCCCCTGGACTGGTCGCCCGAGGTCGCCCACTACTACCGCGACGAAGCCCGTCCGGGGGAGGAGCTGTGCCTCGTCCCGGATGCCGTCCTCAACTACGTCCACGCCGAGGGCAAGCAACGCACCCTGCTGACCTTCTTCGTCGAAGTCGACCGCACCCAGATGACGATCGCCCGCCTGGCCCAGAAACTCCACGCCTACGCCGCCTACCACGAGTACGCGCCTCAGCCCCAGTCCGCCAAGGGCCCCCGCGGGCCCCGGCGCCAGGCCACGATGCCTGCCTGGCGCTACCGCTACCCCGTCTTCCCCCGGCTTCTGCTCGTGCTGACCGGGGCCTCCGAGGAGCGTCTCGCCCGCCGGATCGCCGATCTGCGCAGCCTCGCCGCCAGCGACCCGGCACTCGCCGCCACCGCTCTCCGGGCCGGAGTCACCACCCTCGACCAGCTCCGCACCTGCGGCCCCTTCGAGCCGGTCTTCACACCAGTCCTCGGAGCAGCTGAGCCGGTGGACGCCTGGATTCGCAGCTCCGTCGCCGCAGCAGCCTGAGACGCGTGAGAGGGGTGGGAGGCCTACACCTCCCACCCCTCTAGCGCCGCTGACGCGTCCCGTTGTCCGCGGCGTTCCCGAACCGGTGCGCGAGACAGTCACACGACGGGGTGAGTGGACTGGACCCGGCCTGCACGAAGGCGTAGAACTGCGACAACAGGGCCTCCTGGAAAACTCGTTGGCGTAGACACCTACCGAGCTACCAAGAGGCCCTGTTCTCATGCCCGGAACCCACCGTCATCACCCGAACGGGACTCCCGTTCGACCAACACCCCTCAAGATCGGAACGACAACAGCCACTCATGCTGCCCAGCGGAACCGGTGGAACCCTCCAGTTCGTTCAGTGTCGCTACGCGACATGATGCTGTGCGACATCTATCGGCATTCCAGGGTTCGCTCAATGGGCGCATTTACGCAGGTCAGAGAGCTGCGGGGGGTGCGCCCTCTATATGTCTCGGGAAGGACCCCACAGCCTGGAGTGCAACGGCTGTTCCATGGAGGACTCCTCCATCCGCATCAGCCACGCTGCCGTCCAAACTAGGCCTGTCGGCGAAGCGCAGGTGCCAGGTGCGCATTGGACCTGCGGCCCAATATCGGGGGACCAGCCCC
This sequence comes from Streptomyces sp. NPDC051364, assembly GCF_040682115.1. Taxonomy (NCBI): domain Bacteria; kingdom Bacillati; phylum Actinomycetota; class Actinomycetes; order Kitasatosporales; family Streptomycetaceae; genus Streptomyces; species Streptomyces sp. NPDC051364. Next base: position 5,395 of record NZ_JBFBAH010000046.1, read on the forward strand.
CCGAACCCCCCGCCAGCGCCCAGGCCGCGCTGGACCGGCCACCCTGTGGGGGCCAGCCCTCACGCTCCGTGGCAAGGGCTGCGCCCCTGCACCCCGCACCGGGGGCTCCTCGCCCCCGGCCCCCGCCAGCGCCTTTCGGCTGCGCTGGACCAGCCACTGCCGCTTGCCCTGCGCGGGCTCCCTGACGGTCGCCCACGCACCGTTCCGGGCCCCAGGGGCCCTGCACTGGGCAGTTGCCTCTGGAGGAGGGGCTGATGTGTTGCTGGGTGAAGGTGTTGGTGGCTGTCCGTCTGTAAGGCTTCGCCGTCCTGTGGTTGCGCCGATGGGCTGACGAAGGAAGGGGTGCTCAATCGACGAGGCTGCGGCCGGAAACAACGGAGCAGCTCTGTCCGTGCTGGTCAAGGTCGACCGGGTGCGGGTAGTCGGTCAGGCCGGAGGTCAGCGCCGACGTAGACCACCGCAGGGGCGGGGGAGGGGAGATCGGGGGAGGAGGGCTTCTGCCTCCTCGCAGTGCGGGGGACGTTGCTCTATCCACGGTCGTAGATCAGGCGGGGGCCGTCCTCGCAGGTCGGGAGGACGGCCCGAATCGCGTGGGCGGTGTTCCTCTCCGTGCCCGCCGGTTGCGCTCGTTTTCAGCCATTTCGAATACCCATTGAGCCAATCCGCCTTCTGAATCTGAAGTGCAGATGAACCGACATTCTGGATTATCGAGAAGGGGTGGGGCGCAGCGTTCCGGTTGTTGACGTCTCGCCCATCGGACTGAATTCCGAGAAGGTCCCGGGAGGGTGCGGAAAAGCCCGTTTTGTGCCGGTCGTATGGCCGTGAACTGCACTAATGGCTTTCGATGTTGGCCGCCTCTGCGTAACGTATGGGAACAGTCCGGTCGCTTGTGACGGTTGTGGTTCACGCCGCGCGAAAACAGGCCGCAAAGGTCTGCACCGGGCGCGACGGCTTTCTGGTCTACGGGGAGGCAGCGGTACCCATGGCACGACTCGATCAGCGCGGCTGGAACGGCAGCCGGGCAGTCCCTGTATTTCTAGCGTTCTGCGTGGTTCTCACCGCGGCCTGTACCTCGTCGGGCGACTCGGACAGCGAGAAGGGCAAGCCCGCGACGCCGACGGTTTCGGCGGTACCGAGCAAGTCGGCGTCGCTCGATCCGGCCGAGGTAGTGAAGACGGAGGCACTGACCGCGTACAAGGCGTACTGGGCAGAACTGCCCAAGGCCTTCGCGATTCCGGCGATCGAAGGTACAGACCTTAAGCGATACGCGGCCTTCGAGGCACTTACCAAGGCGCAGCAGGGGACCGCGAACCTGAAGGCGAACGGCCGGGTCATGACGGGCCAGCCCGTCGTCTCCAATTCGACCGTAACCGCGGCGGAGCTGGAGAAGACGACCCCGAACGTCACCATCTCCAGTTGCCTGGACGTCTCCAACTGGAAGATCGTAGACAAGAAGTCTGGGGCGCCGGCCCCCGCGGCCACGAGCTCTGTGACCAAGTACGTGGTCACAGGGCACATGGAGCGCTGGGACGGTTCCTGGAAGGTGCTCAAGGAAGATCTGCACGCGGACCAGCCGTGCTAGCCCGTCGATTTGCCGCACTGGCTCTTCCACTTGCCCTTCCCTTCGTGTACCCCGCCACAGCTGCCGCCGACGAAAAGTGCGAGATCTACTACGTCTGCCCGATCGTTGAGACGCCCGGAGACCCGGGCGGAGTCCGTCCGCCCGGCGGGGGCGGTGGAGGCACTGGCGGCGGTGGAGGCGGGGTTACAGGCGGAGGGAACAGCCGCTACACCTGCACCTATACCCTGGCCGACCCACAGCCGTCGGACGACAGCGGCCTGTGGGGATCTGGCGGACGGCAGCCCGGTGTCTCGATGTATATCGAGGACTGTCTCGACAACGAGACCGGCGTGCACGACGTCAAGAACATCTTCACCACGGCGCCGCCCACGGGCGGCGGACCGGTCATCGACCCGGCGGTCGTTGCCCGGCAGGCCGTAGACAAGATGCTGCTGCGCCCGCCTGCGATCGGCATCACTCCGAAGCCCGGTGGCAAGGGTGTGGTCGGCATGCCCGTCTACATGTGGACCGAGACCGGTCCGGAGACGTACGGGCCGAACACGTCCTCTGCGTCGGTCGGTCCGGTGTCGGTGACGGCCACCGCCTGGGTGTCGAAGATCGTGTGGAACATGGGGGACGGCCACACCGTCACCTGCACGGCCGCCGGCACGCCCTACAAGCCGGAGTACGGCAAGAACCCGTCCCCGGACTGCGGTCACCGCTACGACAAACCGTCCTCCACCACCGGCTCCGGTACGTACCACGTCACCGCGACGTCCACCTGGTCGATCGACTGGCAGGTCACCGGTGGCGCCCAGGGCGGCCAGCTGACTGAGATCCGCACCAGCTCTGTGGACATCGCCGTCGCTGAGGTCCAGGTCCTCAACTAGTACGCGCACTGCTTGCACTTCCCCGAGAGGCAGTACCCGAATGGAATCCCCCGCCGCCCCGCCGATGCCGCGTCCAGCCGGCCCGCGCACCGACCTCCCCATCACCACCGGGGCCCCCGTGAAGCGGCAGCGCCGGTACGCTGCGGCTGCCCTGAGCACCGTGCTGGCCGTCGCGGCCGCCCTCGGCGCGGCCGCCGCGGTGTCCGCCGTCGGTGACCGTACGAAGGTGCTGGCCATCGCGAACGACGTCCCGGCCGGGCAGCCGCTGACTGACGCGGACATCGTCGTCGCGGAGGTCTCCGCCGACGCAGCCCTGACCCCGATGCCTGCCACCGACCGCTCGATGGTCGTGGGCAAGCGTCCTGCTGTCGACCTGCGCAAGGGCAGCCTGTTGGTTGCCGCCCAGCTCCAGCCCGGCACCGGCCTGGGAGACGACAAGCAGCAGGTCGGCGTCCAGGTCAAACACGGACAGGCCCCCGCCGGCTCCCTCGTCCCCGGCGACAAGGTCCTCGCCGTCACGGTCCCCGGCCAGGGTGAGCAGCCCACCGGCAAGGACGGCGCCGAGGCCCCGCCGACGTCGGTGAGGGCGGTCGTTGTCTCCGTCAGTCGGCCCGATGCGTCCGGCGCCGTTGTCGTCAACTTGGCCGTCGCGCCTTCGGACGGGCCGCTGCTGGCCACCCGTGCCTCGTCGGGCCGGGTCGCCCTGGTTCGCGACGTGCGGAGCGGGTCGTGACGGTCACCGCGCTGGTGAGCGCGAAGTCATGCGGTGTCACCACCAGCGCTCTCGCGATGGCCCTGTCCTCCACGCGCCCTTCGCTGCTGGCCGAGTGTGACCCGGCCGGAGGCACTCTGCGCGCGGGCTTCTTCCAGGCTCAGATCGCGGCCGGGACCGGCCTCTACCACCTTGCCATCGCCGAGCGCGCCGGTGAGGACGCGCTCGCGCAGGCCTTCGCGAGCCACCTCGTCGGTCTCGACGCCTCCGGCAACCGTCAGGTCCTGCCCGGCCTGACCGACCCCGCCCAGGCCCCTGCCCTGGCACGGACCTGGCCCGCTCTCGCCCAGGTGATGCGGGTGCTGTCGGACGAGGGTGGATACGACGTCATCATCGACGCCGGCCGCCTGGCCCTGGAGTCCGGCCACCTCCACCCCACCCTGACCCCCGCACCGCTCCTTCAGGGAGCCGACCTGGTCCTGCTCGTCGTACGCGCCACCGACCAGTCCCTCACCCTGGCCCGGCACATGACGGAACCGCTGCGCGCCGAGCTCACCGACCGCGGCACCGGCCCGGGCGCTCTGGGCGTCCTCCTCATCGAGGACGGCCCACGTCGCGCCCCCGAAGTCTCCGACGCTCTCGGCCTGCCGGTCATGGCCGCGCTGCCCTGGGAGCCGGACACCGCCGCCTACCTCGCCGGCACCGCTCCCGCCCCGCGGAAGCTGAAGAAGTCCGCGCTGCTGAACTCTGCACGCACCGCCCTCGGCCACCTTCAGGCGGCAGCTTCCCGCCGCTCGCTGCATCAGCAGTACCCGCCTGCCCTTCCGGCACCGGCCGCCCCGCAGCTCGCCGGGGTGCTCCAGCGTCTGGGCCACGGACGGGTGGACCCCCGTGTCTGATACCCAGCAACGCCCCGACGGCCCGACCGCGCACGGCCCCGCGGACATCGCGGGACTGCTCACCGGCCGCATCAGCACGGCCCGGATCCCCCAGCCCGCAGCCGCGCCTGCACCGGTGCCCGCTCTGCCGGCTCCCAGCCGCCCGGCGACGGCCCCCAGTCCGGGTGCGGTCCCGAAGCTGGCCGGGCTGCCGGGGCAGCTGCCGGTGGGCTGGGAGGTCATCGAGGCACTTCAGGCCGAGGTGTCCGCCGAGCTGTCCGCGCACGATCCCAGCCGCCTGCTCGAGGAAGACGACCGCCGGGCCCAGGCCCGCTCCATGGTGACGAAGGCCGTCGCGCGGTGGGCCTCGAAGTACGCGCACGGCAACACCGCTCTCTCGGCGGCCGAAGAACATGCCGTCGGGGCGGCGGTGTTCGACAACATGTTCCGTGGCGGCCGCCTCCAGGGCCTGCTCGACGAGCAGGGCGTCGAGGACGTCATGGTCGACGGGCTCCGCGCGCACATCGAGTACTACGACCGGCCCCGCCGCAGCATCGAGCGGGTCGCCGACTCGCACGAGGAACTGACCACCTGGGTCAACCGCATGGCTGGCTTGTCCGGCCACGGCGAGCGCGCCCTGACCCAGGCCACCCCGAACGTGGGCTTCCGCATGCCAGACGGGTCCCGCGTCACCGCAAGCCTGCTCACCACCCGCCCGTCGGTCGTCATCCGAAAGCACCGCATCCGCCAGCACGGCATCGACGAACTCGTCCGCTGGGGCTCGCTCAACCCGCTGCTGAGAGCCTTTCTCCTGGCCTGTGTCCAGGCGAAACTCAATATCCTCGTCGTCGGCGACATGGGCGCGGGCAAGACCAGCCTCTTGCGCGCCCTGGGACGGGAGATCCCGCCCGGGGAGCGCATCGCCACCGTGGAGTCCGACCGCGAGCTCTACCTCGACGAGCCCGGCCCGGAAGGCAAGCCGGGTCCGCTCACGTTCGCTTTCGAGGCCCGCCAGTCCAACGGCGAGGTCCGCGGCGGCAGTGCCTCGGGCGAGGTCACCATCGGCGACATTTTCCCCACCGCGCTGCGCTACAACGTCAACCGGGTGATCGTCGGCGAGGTCCGCTCCACCGAGGTGCTGCCCATGCTCCAGGCAATGTCCGCGGGTGGCTCCGGCTCGATGTGCACCCTGCACGTTCGGCGCCCGCACGCGATCATCTCCCGCCTCGTGCAGCTGTGCACCGAGGCCGGCATGCAGACGGAGGCCGCGAACCACCTGATCGCCTCCGCGATCGACGTGGTCGTCTACCTCACCTACCTCGACGAGACCGCGATCGGCGGCCGCAAGCACCGCTTCGTCTCCAACATTTACGAGGTCCACGACGTCGTCGGTGAGGGCGGACGCCCCACCACCAGCGAACTCTTCGCCCCCCACGGCGACGAACCGCGCGCGGTGTACCGCAACATGCCGTCGTTCATAGACGTCCTGGAGCGCACCGGCACCTTTGACCGCCGGTGGCTGACCCAGAACCCCGCGGGTGCCTGGGGCCCGGCCCTGCAGGTGGTGAAGCCACGATGACGGACCTGATGAACGGGAGGCAACTTGACCCGCGAAGTGGCCTACAGCGCCGCCGCCATCGCGGGGGTGGCCGTGGTCCTCGAGGGCCTGCTCCTTTGGTGGCTTCACAGCCGATGACCGAACCGACCCGGGAGGCCCGGTGAACTCCTCGCAGCTCGCCCTCGTAGCCGCGCTGTGCGCCCTCGCCATGGTCCTGACCAGTCTCGTCGCCGTACGCGAGTGGCGCGGCCGCGTCGTGGACCTCGCGAAGCCCGCCTCCCGGCGTGCCAGCCGGATCCGCGCGGCGAAGGCCAGTCTTCCTGAGGTCTGGCAGCGCCGCTGGCGCGCCCTGGTGACCACCGCCGGGATCACCGTGCTCGCGGTGTGGGCGTGGACCGGGTGGCCCGTCCACGGGGTCCTCGCAGGCGCCGCCGTCTTGGGTTTCCCTTTCCTCCTCAACCCCGGGATCGCGGCCGAGCAGCGCATCGAGCGCCTGGAGGCGATCGGGCAGTGGCTCAACGGCCTGGCCGGCATCCACACCGCCGGCATCAGCCTCGTGCAGACCATCCGCGCCAGCGCCCGCAACGCCCCCGCCCCCATCGCCGCCAACGTCCGCGCCCTGGACGAGCGGCTGCGCTCCGGTATGGATGCCAAGACCGCCTTCGCCCTCTTCGCCGACGAGCTCGGCGATGGGGTCGTGGACCACGTCGCGCTCCTGTTCCAGTCGCACGCGGCGAACATGGGCCCCGGCCTGTCGACCGCGCTGGAGGCGCTCGCGGTGACGATCCACCAGCAGGCCGCCGACGCCCGCGACATCGAGTCCGACCGCGCCAAGATCCGCAAATCCTCGAGGATCGTCTCGATCGTGATCTGCATCGTCTTCGTCGGCTGCATGCTCAACGAGGCCTGGTCCGCCTGGTACAAGTCCCCGGCCGGACAGCTGGCCCTCGCCATCCTCGGCGGTCTCTTCGCCTGGACGCTGTCCTGGCTGCGCCGGGCCGCCGCGACCAAGCCTGACCCCCGCCTGCTCAACCCCCTGCCGCAGGCCGAGCCGGCCGCCGTGACGGGAGCCGCCCGATGATCCCCATGGAAGCGGTCCTTCCCGCCGCGGCCGCTGGCGCCTTCACTGGCCTGGCCATCCGCGCCCTGTGGCCGGCCCGGCCCGACGTCGTCTCCGTCATGGACCGGCTCGATGCCGACCACATCGCGCGCCAGCCCAGGGTCACTGCCACCGGCACCGGGTCCCTGCCCGAGAAGGTCGGCAGCCGACTCCTCAGCGCCGTCGGCGAGCGGATCACCCTGCCCGTCCGGGATCTCAATCTCCTGCGGATCAGCCCCGCCGAGCACCTGGGCAAGCGCGCCCTGTTCGCGCTGTACGGGCTGGTCCTGCCGCAGCTGGCCAGTGCGCTTCTGTCGATGCTGGGGGTGAGCCTGCCGTTCGTGATGCCCGCCGCAGCCGGTCTCGGCCTGGGCGCCCTGTTCTGGCTGTGGCCCGGCCAGGAGGTCAGGAAGGAGGCCGCGGGCGCCCGTCTCGTCGTCCGGCACGCCGCCGCCAGCTACCTCGACCGCGTCGCCCTGGCCCGCATCGCCAACAGCGGCGCCGCCCAAGCCCTGACCGACACGGCGGACGTCGGTGACGGCTGGATCTTCGAACGGATGCGGCAGGCCTTCTACGAGGCCGACCTCGCCGGCGTCACCGTCTGGGACGCCCTCAGGCAGCTCGGCGAAGAACTCGACATCCCCGAACTCACCCGCCCCGCCGACACCCTCGCCCTCGCGGGCGACGGCGCCGCCGTCTACACCACCCTCCAGGCCCAGGCCCGCCAGTTGCGCGTCGCGATCCTCTCCGACGCCAAAGCCCAGGCCAACGAGGCGTCGACCTCCATGGTGCTGCCGGTGACCTTCGCCGTGCTCCTCATGTTGGTCTTCGTCGTCCTGCCGCCCGTTGTCTCGATGTTCAACGGCTGAACCCCAAGGGAGAGAACCATGCACATCCGCGCCCTGACCACTGTCCTCGCCGCTCGCTGGGAGCGCCTGAAGAAGGGCGGCGATGCCGGCCAGACCTCGGCCGAGCTCGCCGTCATCGCCGGAGTCGTCATCGCTATCGCGATTGCGGTCGTCGCCGCGATCAAGACGTTCACCGACGCCAAGATCCCGCTCATCAGCGGCTGAACCACCCACCAGGAGGAAGGAAGCGGCGTGAAAAACCAGGTCAGCAACCGGTGGCGGCGCCTACGCGCACGCCTGCGGAACGAGGGCGATCGAGGCTCGGGCAGCGTCGAGCTGGCCGTACTCGCCGTCATCGTGCTTTTCCTGGTCTTCGCCGCGATCCAAACCGGCATGTACTTCCACGCCCGCTCCGTCGCCCGCTCCGCAGCCACCCAGGGAGTGGAGGCCGGCCGCCAGCTCGGCGTCGGCCCGGGCGACGGCGTCGCCCAGGCCCAGGCACTCCTGGCGAAGTACGGCAGCGTCCGCGGCGCGAGCGTCTCCGCCGACGGCAGCGGCCCGGAACAGATCCGCATCACCGTCCGCGGCACCGTCGCCACCCTCGTCCCCGGATTCGAACTGGGCGTCGTCCAGAGCGCCGAGGCTCCCGTCGAGCGCTGGGTGGCGGCCCAGTGAGGCGGGCCCGGCGCATCGACTGGCGCGAGGACCGGGGGAGCTACTCGGTTGAGACCGTCATCCTCGCCCCGGCCATCATCGCCCTCATGCTGCTGATGATTGCGTTCGGCCGGATCACCGACGCCTCCGGCGCCGTGGACGGCGCCGCCCGGGCGGCCGCCCGGGCCGCCTCCCTCGAACGCGAAGCCGGCGCCGCGCAGGCCTCCGGGGAGGCGGCCGCGACCCGCAGCCTCACCGGCGAGGGAATCCACTGCGCCTCTTCCAGCGTCTCGGTCGACACCTCCGGGTACGGCCTCGACATCGGCCAGGAGGCCACCGTCCGCGTCACCGTCGCCTGCACCGCTCCACTCGGCGAGATCGGGCTGCCCGGGCTCCCCGGATCCCGCACGCTCCGGTCATCGTGGACCAGCCCGATCGATTCCTACCGAGGCCGCCAGTGATCACCGCCCTCACCCGCCACATCACCCGCCTGCGGGACCGAATCAGCAACGGTGGAGACCGCGGGTCACTGTCACCGTTCTACGCAATCAGCGCCCTCGGCATCATCATGATCATGGGGCTGCTGGTCGACGGCGGCGGAGCCCTCAACGCCACTAACAAGGCGACCGGCCTCGCGCAGGAGGCCGCTCGCGCGGCCGGCCAGCAACTCAACGTCCCCGCCGCCGTCCAGGGCACCGAGATCACGGTGGACCCGGACGCCGCCGTCGCCGCCGCCCAGGACTACCTCGCCGCCCAGAACGTCAGCGGCAACGTGACCATCACCGACGGCGGCCAGCGCCTCGAAGTCACCGTCCACGACACCTACAACACGTTGTTCGCCCAGTTCGTGGGTAGGTCGACGATCAGCGTGTCCGGCACGGCACACGCCCGACTGCACACCCAAGCCGGAGGCTGACACGTCCCATGAGCACCCCCCTACGCCTGCTCCGCGCCCTGCTCGGCCTCGCCGTCCTGGCCGCACTCATCGTCGGCATCCCCCTCGTCCTGCTGGCTGTCGGTCATCAGCCCACCGACCTCGCCGGCGGATGGGACCTGCTGACCGGACAGGACGACGGCCAGCTGTTCTTCACGGTGCTCACGACGATCGGCTGGATCGGCTGGGCGCTGTTCACGTTTTCCGCCCTCGTCGAGATCGTCGCGCTGTTCCGCGGCCGCAAGGCCCGGCGGATCAAGGGCCTCGGTGGGATGCAGGGCTTCGCCGGCCTCCTCATCGGCGGCCTCGTACTCCTCGCCCCCACCGCCGCCTCGGCCGCGACCACCGGTCCGGCCGTCGCCGCGACCGCCGTACAGACTGCGGGCACCAGCAGCACGGCGGCCGCCCCGGCAGCCGCGGCCGCAGCGGAGCAGGACACCTGGCCCACCCACACCGTCACTGGGGACTCCGAGCTCCCCTGGGACTTGGCGGAGCAGTACCTGGGCAGCGGCCCGAGATGGAAGGACATCGCCGCCCTCAACCCCTCCATCCCGCAACTCGCGGCTGGCGACCAGTTCCTCCCCAAGGGCGCCGTCATCCGGCTCCCCGCCGACGCCAACATCGCCAAGCCGGCCACCCTGGCTCCGGCACCCGCCCAGGCCGCGCCCGAGACGGCCCCGCCCACGCAGCAGCCTGCGCAGGCCGGCCCCACGGACGCAGAACCCGCCCCGGCCCAGGCCGAGCACACCGTCCAGCCCGGAGAGAACCTGTGGGGCATCGCCGACAAGCATGGCAACCCCGAGGACTGGCCGAAGATCTTCGAAGCCAACAAGGGAAAGCCGCTGCCCGGCGGCGGAACCTTCGACAACCCCGACCTGATCGTCCCCGGCCAGGAACTCACCCTCCCCACGGCAACCGCCCCGGCCCCCGCTGAAGCTACCCGTCCGGCTCCGGACACCACGACGCCGCCGGCCCCCGCGCCCGCACCCTCGAAGTCCGCCACCCCCGCGCCCACCGCGGCGACGCCCAGCACCACGCCCACGACCCCCGCTCCAGCGCCCGCGCAGGGCGGTCAGAAGGCGGACACGGCCCAGCAGGTGCAGGACGCCGACGAGGCCCTGGCGCCCGCTGCGGTCTGGATGGGAGCCGGCGCCCTGGCCGCCGCCCTCATCGGCACGCTTGCCACCCGCCGCATCCTTCAGCAGCGCCGCCGCCGACCCGGCCGCCGCATCCCCATGCCCACCGGCAGTGCCGCCGCCACCGAGCAGGGCCTGCGCTCGGTGCAGCACCCCTCGGGGTTCGACCTCCTCGACGCGGCCCTGCGCACCCTGGCCCTCAATCTGGCGGCCGCCGACCGCGACTTGCCGGTGGTCACCGCCGTGGTGCTCCACGAGAACAAGGTCGAACTCCACCTCGACCAGGACACCGCGCCGATGAAGCCCTTCTCGGGCACCGCCGGCCGCACCGACCTGTGGACCTGCGGCGCATCCAGTCCCGACCTCGCCGACCCCGATGCCCTCCAGGGCGCCGACGCCCCCTACCCGGCTCTGGTCTCCCTGGGCTGGGACGGCGCCGGCCGTCTGGTCCTGGTCGACCTGGAGTACGTCGGCGTCCTCCACCTGGACGGCGATGCTGACCACGCCCGCCACGTTCTCCAGGCCATCGCGGTCGAGCTCGCCAGCACCCCCCTGCCCGGCCACGTGGAGATCACCGCGCTGGCCGACACTGCTCCGGGGCTCGACGACGCAGCACCCGAACGCGTCGCCCGCACGCAGACCCTCTCCGACGCGGTCGACGAGCTGTTCAGCCACGCGGCCGACCAGCGCCGGGCCCTGGCCGGGCTCGGCGCACCCACCCTCCGTGCGGCCCGCCTCCAGGAAGACGCCGGCGGCTCGTGGACTCCCCACATCCTGCTCGCCGCCGATCTGCCGGACTCGACTGAGATGGCGGAGCTGTTCGACCTGTTGACGATCGAGCCGCGGGTCGCCGGTGCGGTCGTGACGGCGAGCGAGAACGCAACGGTGGCCCCGGCGGACGGCTGGACCCTCCACTGTCCGGGCCCGGACGAGACCGTCCTCCTGCCCGGCTCCGGCCTGGCCATCAAGCTCCAGGGCCTGTCCGACGCCCACTTTGCCGACGCGATCGAGCTGCTCACCCTGTCCGCCAGCACCACCGACGTACCCGCCCGCGACGAGTGGCTGGACGACCTCCTCGACCCCGACGAGGCACAGGAGGAGGAAGACCAGCGGGAGCTGGACCAGGAGGACTTCTCGGACGACCCGGAGGAGACCAGCGACGACGAGGGAACGCCCGACCCGGAACCGGCTGCTGCTGGTGCCGATGAGGACGGCATGCCCGACGAGTACGCCGACATCGAGCGGGGGGAGCTGGAGACCACGCAGACCGGGGACGACGCGCCAGCCCAGGAGACCGGCGAGGCACGCGTCCAGCCCGCAGCCCACACGGCTGAGGCACCTGCCGACCAGGCTGAGCACGGCACCAGCGGTCCCACCCTCGCTGACCTCTTCGATCCCCCCGCCGCGCCCGTGCCTGCGCCTGCCTCGCAGCCGGCCACGCCCGAACCGGCGGCCGCCGCCACCGTGCTGACGAAACAAGAACCGGACCCCGCCGAGGCAGTCCCCACGGCCGACAGCCCGCTCCCGGTTCCCGCCCCGTCCCGCGCAGCTGACGACGCCGACGCCGCTGAGGCGCCGTACGCCACCGCGCCGACGGTGCTCCTGCTCGGGCGCGTGGTCATCGAGGGCGCCGCAGGCCGGATCGACTCCAACCGCCAGAGCGCGGCCGTCGAGCTCGTCTCCTACCTCGCCCTCAACCCCGGCGCCGACCACCACGCCATCGACGACGCACTCTGGCCTGGCCGCCTGGTCAACAAGCAGATGCGCAACGCGGTCATCTCGCGCACCCGGTCCTGGCTCGGAAAGAACGCCGACGGCGACGCCTACTTCCCGCGAGTCCAGGACACCGGCGACAGCCGCTACCGCCTCGCCCAGGCCGTCACCTGCGACTGGCGCAACTTTCAGGACCTCGCCCGCATCGGCCTCGCCCGCCACGACGAAGACGGCGAACTCGCTCTGCGCCGGGCCCTAGCCCTCGTCCGCGGCCGGCCCTTCGCCGCGATCGACCCCCAGCGCTACGCCTGGGCCGAGCCGGTCGTCCAGGAGATGGTCTCTGCCATCGCCGACGTCGCCTACGAGCTGTCCACCCGCCGCCGCGAGGCCGCCGACTACGTCGGCGCGCTCTGGGCCGCGCACCAGGGCCTCCTCGCCGCGGAGGAGAACGAACTCCTCCACCGGCAGGTCTTCCTCGCCCACCACGGGGCCGGAGACGTGGACGCCCTCCGCGAAGCCGCGGCCCGGCTGGCCCGCATCAACGAGGGGCTGGGCGGGGGTGTGGACATGGAGGCGGAGACAGCCCAGCTGCTGAGCACGCTGCTGCCGAAGCCGGTCATCCTGCGCTGACAGCAGGCGACAGGTACGAAGAAAGGCCCGGATATTCCCCCCGCAAGCCAGGGGCGTCAACCTGCCCGGGTGTTGCCCCCTCGTTGTGCGCCCCATCGGTCAGGTTAGCCCGGCCAGTTCCTCGGTGGAGCCGGTGATTCCGGCGCCTGCGTGTAGGACGACTGGTTCTGGGCTCTGCCCCTCATGGCGATCCGCCGATTCCCGCGCCTGCGGGCGGGATCCCACCGTGTGGGTGATCAGCGCGCCCCATTCCCGCTGATTCCCGCGGTCCGTCTCCCTCAGATGGGATGGGGGAGACGGACCTTTGTGCTGTCGGATCAAACAGCGGTGCGGGCGTATCCAATGAGGGCGGAGAACGCGGTCGGCGAGAGGATGAGGGCCGGGCCGTCCTCCACCTTGGAGTCGCGGACGGCGATGCCTTCGTACTGCGTGGCGCGCAGGTCGGCAACCGTCACGCAGTTGCCTTCTCCGCCGCTGTAGGAGGACTTGAACCAGTCGGCTCCGGCGGGGTCGGCGGCGTTCAGGGCGTTGATCACTTGGGTGCCTTTCCTTCCAGGGTGGCGATCAGGGCGGTTGAGTCGTCAACCGGCAGCGCGGCCGCGACTACTTGTTCGAAGGCTTCGCTGAACAATTTGGTGTCCTCGCCACCTTCGACATATGAGGAGCCCTTGAGGTTTTCGGTCTCGACCATCGAGGGCATCGGGTGGGGGAAGTCCACCAGGCTGAACCCGCCGACCTGGCCCGGGTGGGCGGCCGCGGTCAGCGGCATCACCTGGATCGTGACGGTGGGCAGTTTGCCCGCATCGAGGAGCCGCCGGAGCTGCTCTTTCATCAGGCCGGGCCGCGTCGGGAACTCCTGGTGCAGGGCGGCCTCATGGATGATGGCGCGTAGCTTGAGGGGCTTGCCTGGGCGGCTGAGAACCGCCTGACGGGCCATGCGGACTTCGGTCAGCGCGATCACTTCCTCGGTCGTTCGGGTTATGGCCGTGGCTGCGATGATCTCGCGCGCGTAGGCGGCGGTCTGGAGGAGTCCGGGGATCAGCTGTGGGGAGTACGTGCGGATGCTCTGCGCGTCGTCTTCCAGGGAGATGAGATCGACGTACGAGGGCGCGGCCAGGTCCGTATAGGTCTGCCACCAGCCCTTCTTGCCGGCGTCCCGGGCCAGCTCCTCCAGCGGTCTGATCTGCTCGGGGTCGGTGATCCCGTAAGCGGCGAGGAGCAGCGGGACGTCTGCGATTTTGATGGCGCCCTTGGCGGTCTCGATCCTGGACAGCTTGCTGCGGTCCCAGCCCATGGCTGCCGCAGCATCTTCCAGGACATCGAATCCAGCCTCCAGCCGGTACGCGCGCAGGGCGCTACCGAGTCGGCGTCGTCGCACCGTCGGTACCAGCGGAACCGTTGGCATCGGAGGTGTCCCCTCTCTCCGGTTCGATGTGAGTCTGTTTCATCCGGGTGTTGGACAGGGCGTTCAGGGTGTGACGGCTCTGCGTCCGGGTGATGTTGACCCTCCTTCGGGCGCAGTGTGCCGGTGGGCGGGTGTGTTCGTCGATAGGAACGAAAGTTCTCCCGTGCATTTTCGTACCCCACGGTTGCACCCTTGGGCCCCACGGGTGCATTCTTTCGGTGCGAAGAAATACATGACTGCTCGTCAGTTCATGATCACATGCTGACGTAAGGTCACCGCCCCATGGCCGGGTGCCCAGAATTCCCGGCTCCGGCAGCGCCGTTTTTGTCCCCGTCGAGGGCGCCGCCCGCGCACCAACTGCCTTGCTCTTCACCCTCTTCATCTGCCGAGGCCGACATGACGACGAGCCCGAGCACCACCACCGGCACCACGCCGAGCACCACGCCGAGCACCTCGACCGAGCACCAGGCCACCACCGGAGACCACGCGTTCGCCCGCGACCACGGACCCGCCGAAACCTGGGACGCGTGGACGCTCGACCTGTACCTGGAATTCCACTCCGCCCCCAATACCCCCGCCGGGAGCGCCCGGTGATGCTCATCGAAACCCCCGAGGCACCCATGACCGCCACCTCGTCCACCGGGGAGCCCCGCTACAGCGACGGCTACACCGCCAACCACGCTGCCCCCGCCCGCGCCCGTAGGGACGCCGCCCTCTACCTCCGCACCTGGGGCCTGGACGCGCTCGTGGACGACGCCCAGCTCATCGTCTCCGAGCTCGTCACCAACGCCGTCCTCCAGGCCGCTGACCGAAGCCGGGACAAGGGCACAGGCCGGGTGGGCATGTCCGCGACCCGCACCGAGACCGGCGTGCGCCTAGTCGTCACCGACACCGACCGCACCCCGCCGCGTCTGCGTCCGATGAAGGGCGGTCGCGGGCAGTGGGAGGGCGGCCCTGGCCTGGGCTTGGTCGCCGACCTCGCCGCCCGCTGGGGCTGCGACCGGCTGTCGAGCGGTAAGCGGTTGTGGGCCGAGCTCGACATCGCAGAGGAGCCGACGGCCCGATGACCCCCAACCCCGTGCCCAGGTCGGAGCCGGTGACAGCGGACCTCCACGACCAGTGGGCCACCTCCCGCCTGGAAACCGTCCTGGAGGAGCTGTCCGATCTGATCGGCGCCTTCTTCACCGCCACCCCCCACAGCGCCCCGCGGGAGGGTCCGTGAGCGCCGCCTGGGGTGAGTTAGACGGCCCCACCCAGCTCTCCCCGGCGAGCGCGCCCGCGCCAGTACGGCACCGAGTGCACGCCCGCGGGGACGCGATCGGCGGGTTCCTGCTGGCCTCCATGAACCTGGCCGGGCTGGTCCTGACCGCTTGGTCGGCCGCGCTTGCGGCCGATGCCGCCACCGCCACCGCCACCGCCGCCCCGTCAGGTCGGCCCGTCCCGGCCGCCGTCTCGCAGGACATTCCCCTGGCCGAAGAGCAGCCCGCAGCAGTGCGGGCCGATGCCACGGCCGACCACGGATCGCACCACGATCCGCCGGCCCGGGTCTGCCGGTGCGCCGTACGGCCCTCGCAGACCGCCGCCCCCACCCCTCCCCGGGGCGGCTGATCCCGGTGCCGGTGCGGACGCTCCCTTCGTGGCCCGCACCGGCACCGGCACGCTCCACCCAATCCACCCGATGAGAGAGGAAACTGCGTGCATCAGTTAGAGGCGCTGACCAGCGGACGTGGAAAGACGACCCTGGTCACCGGTGCGGCCGGCTTCATCGGATCGAACCTGGTCGACACCCTCCTCGCGGCCGGATGGCGCGTGACCGGCATCGACCGGCGCTCCCCCCACAACGACCCCGTCGCGGCCGCCAACCTGCAACAGGCGCTCAGGTCCCCGGGCTTCCACTTCGAGCAGGCGGACGTCACCGACGCCCGGGTCCACGACCTCCTCAAGGTAGACGTCGTGTTCCACCTCGCCGCGGCCACAGGGGTCCGCCCCTCGTGGGGCGTCAACTTCGCTGGCTACATCCGCGACAACATCGCCGCCACGCACCACCTGGTCCAGGAGTGCGAGCGGGCCGATGTCCGGCGTCTCGTCCTCGCCTCCTCCTCCAGCGTCTACGGGACCGCGCCGCAGCCGTCTACCGAGGACGGCCCGCTCCGGCCGATCTCGCCCTACGGGGTCTCCAAGCTCGCCGCCGAGCAGCTCGCACTTGCCTACGCCGCCCGCTCCACCGCCGTGACGAGCGCCGTCGCGCTGCGGTTCTTCACCGTCTTCGGGCCGCGCCAGCGCCCCGACATGGCGATCTCCCGCATGCTGGACGCCGTACGCACCGGCGAGCCGATGAACCTGTACGGCGACGGGCAGCAGCGGAGGAACTTCACCTACGTCGCGGACGCGGTCCGGGCTCTCCTGCTCGCCGCCGGCACCACCGTGACTGGGCGGGCTGTCAACATCGCCGGGCCTGCGAGCGTGACGGTCAAGACCGTCCTGGACACCGTCGAGCGCGTCACCGGCCAGCCGGTGCCCGTCCTCTACACGGCCAGCCGCAGCGGCGACCCCGCCTCGACCGAGGCCGACACCCGCCGCGCTGCGACCGACCTCGGATACCAGCCGGGCGTCGACCTCCCCGAAGGCATCGCCAGCCAGTGGCAGTGGATGTGCGCTGCCGACTCCGCCACCCTGATCGGAGGACCCGCGTGATCCACCTGACCGCCGGCTCAGCGAACGAGCTGTTCACCGCCGCCTGTGCCGCCGTCCTGGACCAGGGCCGCATCGTCAAGCCCCGCGGCATGGCCACCACCGAGATCATCGGCGCGCACCTCACCCTGACCCAACCGCGCCGCCGCCTGGTGTCCCTTCCGCCGGCCCGGGTCCTGAACGCAGCGTTCGCCGCCGCCGAAGCCACCTGGATCCTCTCCGGCTCGGACGGCACCTGGATCTACACCTACAACCAGCGGATGGCCCAGTACGCCGACAACGGTGTCCTGCGCGGCGCGTACGGGCCGCGGATGCGCGCCTGGAGGCCCGGCCACGACCAGCTCGACCACGTCCGCCGCACCCTGCTGGAAGACCCCGATTCCCGCCGGGCCCTGATCCAGCTGTACGACCCGGACCGCGACATCCCGCACCACAACGACGTGCCGTGCACCCTCGGCTACCGCTTCTACCTGCGCGACGGCCGACTGGAAATGCACACCACCATGCGCAGCCAAGATCTCTGGCTGGGCTTTTGCTACGACATCTTCACCGCCACCGTCCTGCACGAGCTGATGAGCCACTGGATCGGCGCCGAACTCGGCCACTACCACCACCACGTGGACTCGCTCCACCTGTACGACACCAACCTCCCCGCCGCCCGGACCCTGCCCGACCAGCCCACACCCAGCCGGCTGATGGACTTGCTCACCGTCGCATGGGAAGAGTTCGACCCCCTCCTCGACAGCATCACCAGCGGAGACACCCCCGACGGCGCGTGGGGCGACTTCGCGCACGTCATGCGCAGCTACCGCGTCTGGAAGAACGGCGACCGCACCGATGCGCGCCGCATGGTCGCGGACCCTGACGGTGTCCTCAGCGAGGGCCTGGCCGGCTGGTACGCGCAGCTGAGCGGGAGGGCCGCGTGATGGGGCCGGTAGTGATGGGCCTGTGCTCCGGCACGCACGACTCCGCGGCCGCCCTCATCGCGGACGGCCGCCTGATCGGGCTGGTGGAGGAGGAACGCCTCAACGGCATCAAGCACACCAAGGCCTACCCCGAGCTGGCCATCGCCTGGCTTCTCGACGCGGCCGGCCTGACCGCAAGCGACGTGACCGACGTCGCCTACAACTTCGCACCCCGCGGCTACCTCAAGGGCGCCGCCCCGCTGCGGCACCTGCGCCCCGGCACGGCCGGCCGGGCCTGGCCCAGGGCGCGCAGCTTCGCGGTCGTCCACCGCCGCGCGGCCGGCCGCCTGCGGGACTTCGGCCGCCACTTCCCCGGGGCCCGGCTGCACGGCGTCAAGCACCACCGCGCCCACGCCCTCTACGCGTTCGCGGCGTGCCCGTTCGACGAGGCGGCCGTGCTGGTGGTGGACAGCCTCGGCGAGACCACCACCACGTCGATCTGCACGGGAGCCCGGGGGCATCAGGGGGTCGTGCTGGGTGGCCGATGGTCGCTGCCGGACCCGGCGTCCCTCGGCTACGCCTACGGCGCCGTCACCGAGCACCTCGGGTGGCGGCGCGGTGACGAGGAGGGCACCGTCATGGCGCTGGCCGCCCTCGGGGACCCGGGGCGCTTCCGCGCCCTTCTCGCCCAGGCGATCCCCCTCACGGGCGAGGCGTTCGCCCTCGACCCACAGCTGTTCCCCCTGCGGGTGATCTCCAGCCGCTACCCCCGCCTGTCGCCAGCGTTCATCGCCGCGACCTGCCCGCCCCGCCCCCCGGCCGCCCCGCCCACCCAGATTCACGCCGACCTGGCCGCCGCCCTCCAGGAGCGCACCGAGCAAGTGATGATCCACCTCGCGAGGCAGGCCCGCTACCGCACCAGCCAGAAGCACCTGTGCCTGGGCGGCGGCGTCGCCATGAACTGCGTCAGCATCGGCAAGATCACCGAGCACGCGGGCTTCGACGAGGTGTTCGTCCCCCCGGCCCCGGGCGACTCCGGGACTGCCGCAGGCGCCGCCCTCCACGCCCACCAGTACCGCGCCCCGCAGCCGGTGGCCGGTGTGCAGGGCGAGTGCTACCTCGGCCCGTCCTACGACGGCCTCGACCTCACCGAGCAGCCCCGACCGGGCATGACCGCCCACCGCCCGGCCGACCCCGCCCGCCACCTCGCCCACCAGCTCGCCGAAGGCGAGATCGTCGGCGTCTTCCGCGGCCGCCTCGAAGCCGGCCCCCGCGCGCTCGGCAACCGGTCCATCCTCGCCTCGCCACTGCGCCCGGACGTCGTGCACCGTCTGAACGCCAAGGTGAAGTTCCGCGAGCCGTTCCGGCCCTTCGCGCCCGTCGCCCCGGCCGACAAGGCCGCCGACTACTTCACCCTCGGCCAGCCCGCCCCGTACATGTCCTTCGCCAGCGGTGTCACCGACCTGGCCCGCGAGCAGATCCCCGCCATCGTCCACAACAACGGCCTCGCCCGCGTGCAGACCCTCGCCCCCCGGCAGAACCCGTTCCTCGACGCGGTCCTGCGGGCCTTCCACGAAATCACCGGCGTACCTGTGCTGATCAACACCAGCCTCAACATCAAGGGCAAGCCGATCTGCGGCACGTCCGCCCACGCCCTGGACTGCCTGGCCGAGTCCGGCATCGACGCCCTGCTCCTCGAAGACTGGTGGGTGACCCAGCGGTGAAGATCGGCTACAGCTTCTGGGGATTCCTCGGCGACGGCATCACCGACACCCCCGACGGCGGCCGCAGCCACCGCCGCACCCTCACCGACGGGCTGATCGCCGCCGGCCACACCGTGGTCTTCCTCCAACAGGACCGCGACCGCGACGAAGCCCACCAGCCCGTCACCGGACCGTACGCCTGGGACCAGGGTCTGCCGGACATCGACGCCCTCTTCCTGGAATGGCGCTGGCCGATTCCCGGCCGCAACGACACCCCGTGCACGGCCCCCGGGCACACGTGCGACCTGCACCGCCAGCAGCAGCTCCTCGATCACTACACCTACCACCAGGGGGTTCCCACGCTGCTGTGGGACAAGGACCAGCACCTTGCCCCGGCCGACCCCCTGCGCCGCATCAAGCACCTCACCGTCTGCGAGCCTGCCCTCCACCCCCGGCACGGTGCCACCAGCCTGCTCTTCCCCGTCGCCGACCACACCCTCCACACCGCCGACCCCGAGGCCCTCGCCGCTCGGCCCCGGCGCTGGCCCCTGGTCTACGTCGGCAACCAATACGGCCGCGACCCAGCCTTCACCACCTTCTTCGCCCCACCAGCCCGCCACCTCGACCACGTGGTGGCGGGCAAGTGGACCCACACCCGCCGGTGGCCGCACGTCAACTTCACCGGCCGCGTCCCCTTCGCCCAGGGCATCGAGCTGCACAGGCAGGCTCATGCCACCGTCATGCTCGCCCCCACCCGGTACGCCACCAGCGGCCAGTACACCCAGCGGATCTTCGAATCCGTCCTGGCCGGCTGCGCCCCCATCACCCCCGCCCACTACCGGGCCGCCAGCATCGTGATCCCAGGCGAGCTCCACGCCTACGACGGGGCGCACGTGGCCGACATCACCCGCACCCTGATCTCCATGCCAACCGGGGACCGGGCCCGGCTGCTGGAGCGATGTATCGGCAGATTGGACCCCTTCCGGCTGTCCCGACAGCTCCACACCATCGGTCAGGTATTCGATCAACACCAAGGGGCGGACAATGGAAAGCTCACCCACCGCACCACTCGGAATCGGTAGCCTCACTCCACATGCGACTCGCCCTCATCGGCTGTGGCGGCAGCGGCAAGACGTACCTGTCGAAGCAGCTGGCCCAGCACTTCCACGCGCCCCTCACGCACCTCGACGCCGTGTACTACGACGACGACTGGAACACCCTCGACAAGGACAAGTTCGCCGCGATCCAGGAGGAGCTGGTGCAGGCCCCCTCCTGGGTGATCGAGGGGAACTACGCCGGAACGCTCCCGATCCGGCTCCGCGCAGCCGACACGGTGATCTTCCTGGACATCCCGCCGACCGTCTGCCTGTGGGGCATCGCCCAGCGGCGCCTGCGCTACGGCGGCGGCCAGAACGACGCCACCGGCGTGTACGACCGGATCACCTGGAACTTCATCAAGTACGTGTGGGGCTACCGCAAGACCATGGCGCCCCGCGTCCGCGAGCTGATCAAGGAGCACGCCACCGGGGCCACCGTGCACACGGTCACCAGCCGGAGCCAAGCACGCGCCCTGCTCGCGCACCTGAAGGCCACGCAGCCCGCCTGACCCACACCGCGCACACCAGGGGAGCCGGCCGTGGCTGACACCTCCGCCTTCCTCGACCAGCAGCTCGTCAACGGCTCCCTGTACGAGAGCGAGCAGCGCCTCGCCAACCGCACCGGCGCCCTGATGTCTGCGAAGATCACCGGACGTCCCACGGCCGAGGTGATCGCCGTGTACGCGGCCGCGGCCCGCCCCGGCAACGGCAACGGCATCGTCCTCGATATCGGCTGCGGGCGCGGAGCGTCCACGCTGGCCCTGACCCAGGTCCTGCCCCAGGCCACGGTCTGCGCGATCGACGCCTCCGCCGCTCTGTTGGGCGCCACCCGGTCCCGGCTCCGCGCGCACGATCTTGCCGTGCACACTGTCCGCGCCGACTTCCACCACCTGCCGCTGCCCACCGGGCACGCCGCCCTCGCGGTCGCCGCGTTCTGCCTCTACCACTCACCCACCCCGCAGGCCGCCCTCGGGGAAATCGCCCGCTGCCTCGCGCCCGGCGCGACCGTCATCCTGGCGACCAAAGCCGCCGACAGCTACGCCTCCCTCGACCGCCTCGTGGCGAAGGCCGGCCTCGATCCGGACGCCACCTGCCGGCCCGGCCTGTACGGGGCGTTCCACAGCGGCAACCTGCGCTCCGTCACCGAGGGCATCTTCACCGTCACCGCAGTCGAGCACGAGGCGCACCGATTCCGCTTCCGCGACCTCGCGCACGCGGCCGCCTACCTGGCCACGTCCCCGAAGTACCAGATGCCCGACGACCTCGCCGGGAACGCCGACGCGATCACCGACCACCTGAGGCGCACGCTCGCCGAAGGCCCGGTCGAGACTGCCTCCGTCGTCAGCTACCTCACCGCCACCCGATCCCAAGGGCGCCCATGACGTTCACCAAGGACTACCCCGGCCCGGAGCCCGCGGCGCGGGCGGCCGCGCACCACGCCTGGCTCGAACGCACCGGGCTGCCCGTACCGCACCTGATCACCCTGCACGCCCGAGCCCTGGAGTTCGAACACGTCCCCGGCCGGCATGCCACCCCCGGGGACCTGCCGGCCATCGCGCGCCTTCTCGGCCGCGCCCACACCACCGCCCACCACCGCCACCTCTCCCGCGTCCACCTCGACCACGACCTCGTCCTACCCGACGTGGGGGTCCTGCCGTCCTTTACCGCCGCCCGCGCCGCGCGCGTCCGCCAGCTCCTGGAGACAGGGGCAGTCCCCGACCCCGCCTTCACCACCGACCAGGCGGTGGAGCTGATCCACTCAGCGGCCACCGAGCCCGCGGCGTTCTACAAGGACGCGAACCCGCGGAACTTCCTCGTCACCCCTGGCGAGATCACCATCGTCGACTTCGACGACCTCACCCTGGCCCCCTTCGGGTACGACCTGGCCAAGCTCCTCGTCACCACGGCCATGACCCACGGCCCCCTCCCGGCCGGCCTCACGACCGAGGCCCTGTCCGCCTACAACGACACCGCCGCGCACCCGTGCACCCCCGAGCGCCTCGCCGACTGGATGGAGATCCACCACATCCTCACCAGCCCCTACACAGGCCGCAACGGCTACGCCCACAGCTGGCACACCCTCCGCCCCGCAGAGAGGACACCGTGAATCCCCAAACCCTCACCGCCCAGTTGGCCGCGCCCGACCCGGACGGGGCGATCATCGCCCTGTACCGCACCCGCGCCTACCGGTTCAGCGACGACCCCCGCCACTACGCCCTCGCTGAAGCGGTCGAAGAGAAGTACGCGCGCGGACTCACCCCCACCCCGCAGACCATGACCTACCTCCGCGCGACCCTGGACCAGATCCGCAGTACCGGAGCGCTGATCCCCTTCAACCCTGAGGTCGCAGAAACCGAAGGCATCGACATCCGCCACGAGCTCGACGCCCGCCGCCCCTACGCCCCGCGCCCGCACCCCGAACACAACCCCAAGACGATCATCTTCATCCTCGGCGCACCGCGCTCGGGCACCAGCCACCTCTACAACTGCCTCGCCCACACAGGCCGGTACGCCTACTTCACCACCGCGTCCTGCTGGGCCTGGCCCACCCGCAACCTCGACCACCCCGACCGCCGGTCCTTCGAAGACCTCGACGACCAGGTCCTCACCGTCGACAACAAGAACACCCGGCTGATCCCCGGCCTCGTCATGCCCTACGAGTCCGAAGACCTCTATGCACGAGCCATCCCCACCTACCAGCACCTCGGCGGCCACACCTACGACCTCACCACGGCCCACACCACCGACGCGAACCTGCTGACCACCAACATCCAGGCTCACAGCCGACACTTCCGCCGCGACACCTTCCTGACCAAATCCCCCTTCAACTCACTGCGCATCCCGCAGTTGGAAGCCCTCACCGGCCGCACTGCGCTGTACCTGCACATCACACGTGACCGCACCAGCACCGCCGACTCCATACGCCGTAACCGCTTCCGGTTCCACCACCAGGGCACCCCTCTCACCGAAGAGGACGCCACCGACCTCTTCCACGACACCATCGAGCAGCACGCCCCGGCCGACAGGCTCCTCACCGTCCAACACGCCGACCTGCTCACCAGCCAGGAAGCGACCCTGAGCCGGACCACCGAATGGATCACAGCCACCACCTCGCCCGGGGGCAGGGCGCCGTGATCACGCCGACCCCCCGCGGTGAACCTGTCGGCAAGCTGTGTGAACGTCGACCCCCCCGGCGTCGTGTCTACCGCGCTCACCCGCGCCCTGACCATCCACGCACCCGGCCCGCTAGGTGCCCTACCACGCGACCGGCTGGCTCCCCGCGCCCGGCGACCTCGCCGACCTTGCCGCCACCATCGAACAGGCGCTCACCGACCCGGCCGAGCTCACCCGCCGCGGCGCGGCGGCCCGCCGGTTCGCCGTAGAGCACTACTCGTGGCATTCCTGGCCGACCGGCCCTGAACCCCCGGAAGGCCCGGTGCTGGCCGCCGTCTCGCCCCCGCGACACGATTCCGGCCGTCGAAGCACAGCTGAGTAAGGTGGCGCCCGAGACCAGGGCGCCGTCCGGGCAGATCACATCAACCGGCCTGAACCAGCACGAAGAGAATGGACAGACCATGGCGGAGCGACGCATCGCGGTGTTCGGCGCCGGATACATCGGCCTGGTGACCGGCGCGTGCCTCGCCGAGCTGGGCCACGACGTGACCGTCCGGGACATCAACCCCGAACGCGTCCGCATCCTCAACGCCGGCGACGTCCCCATCCACGAACCCGGCCTCGGGGACATGATCGCCCGGAACAAGGAACGGTTGACCTTCACGGAGGATCTCGCCGAGGCTGTCACCGGCGCCGAGATCGCCTACGTATGCGTCGACACGCCGCCCTCCGCCTCCGGCGACGCAGACCTCACCCGCGTCTGGGCCGTCGTCCGCTCCCTAGCCGACGCCTACGACCTGCGCGCCGTCGTCATGAAGTCCACCGTCCCCGTCGGCACCGGCGCCCGTGCCCGCGCCCTGCTCGACGAGATCGGCCTGGCCCACGTCGGCTACGTCTCCAACCCCGAGTTCACCGCCGAAGGCCGAGCCATCACCGACTTCATGGCCCCCGACCGCATCGTGATCGGGCAGGACAACGACACTGCCGGCGCCCTGGTCGCCGCCCTGCACACCGGCATCGACGCCCCCATCGCCACGATGGACGTGAAGTCCGCCGAGATGGTCAAACTCGCCGCCAACGCCCTCCTCGCCACGAAGATCAGCTTCGCCAACGAGATCGCCACCCTGCCGGCGGTACGTGAACCTCGCGCAGCGGGTCGATGAGGTCGGGAAAGTGCTCCTCGCGGCGGGCCTGGGCGAGGCGGGCGGACAGGGTGCGAGAACACCGGCGCCGACGTCACCGAAGTCCTCGGGGCCGTCGGCATGGACCACCGCCTCGGCGCCCACTTCCTGCGCCCGGGCATCGGCTGGGGCGGCTCCTGCTTGGTCGTGCGTGAGCAGGACGCGTTCCACGTGGCTCCAGCAGGCCGTGCGGCGGCACCGACGACGAATGGGTCGTCATCGAACCAGTTCACCGGGCTATCGGTCTCCTGGAACAACTACACGAAAACCCCGCCAACGGAGCCCTGCTACTGGGCCGGTTCGCCTTCAACGTCCGCTACCAGTGGTTCAAGAACTGGGTGAGCTCCGAGGCCGGGCAGCGGCTCGGGCTCGCACCCATTCCCGACGGGCCGGTCAACATGAGGATGCTGCGGCGGACTTTGTCCCTGGAGATGGCCTACCGGCCGGGCGGTCTCCTGGCCTCCAAGATCCACCTGAAGCACATCGCCGTGGCCACAACGGAGGGCTATGCCTCGCGCCCCGGCGGGGCCCAGGCCGAGCTGTTGTCCGAGGTCAACAAGCACGAGAGCGAGCGCAATCTCCAACTGGTCCTGGAGGAGTTCCGCAACTATCAGCAGGGCATTCTGCCCGCCGGGCCGGGAGCTCGCAGCCTGACAGAGTTCTTCGCCAGCATCGATGAGAAACTCGAACCCACGGCAGCATCGGCACCGAAGATCCAGTGCAACGACCGCGACGTGCTCAACCTGCTAACCAAACGCGCCAAGGTCCTCCACCTCGGCCCGGCGAACTACTGCTGGTTCACCGACTCGTCCCGGGCACTCTGCCTCAAACTCGCCGGCACCCCCACCGCCGACCGTCCGCTGATCGGGATGTGTGACTCCGCCCGCTGCCCGCAGGCCACCCACCACCCCTGCCACCGGCCTGTCTGGGCCGAGCACGCCGACAAGACAAAGATCTTCATCGGCCAGCTCGGCACCACCCGCAAGACCGAACGCACCCGGCTCCAGGTCGACTTCGACCGAGCCCTCCGCGTCGTCGCGGAGATCGACGCCGCCAGCACCGGCATGAGTGAGGAGTCCGCATGAGAATTTCCGCAGCCCAGAAGACTGAGAACGAGAACCGCATCCGGGCCGCCATGGACCGGCTCCTTCGAGGCGAGATGCCGCCCGGCGGAAAGTGCGACATCAAGACCCTCGCCAACGAGGCAGCCGTCGACCGCACCGCGTTCTACGGCACTCGCCCATACGCGCACCTCCGCGCCGAGTTCGAGCGACGCCTCCAGACGCTTCAAGACGTCGGTGAGATCCCCGACCCTCGCGAGGCCCAGATCACCCGGCTCAAGGCAGAGATCACGAAGCTCCGGGAACGGTTAGCCCAGTCAGAGCAGACGGTCGAAGAACTCACCGACTTCCGTGGTCAGGCCCTGGCCCGGCTCGCTGCCCAGCACGAGGAGATCGTCCGGCTCCGCGAAGCCACCGACGGGGAGTCCAAGGTCAGGCGCCTTCCAACGCCGCGAACCACCGTCATCGGCTCCTGCAGCTGATGCTTGCCCTGAACCGCGGCGACCCGCATCGCCGATCATCCGGCCGCTGCCTTGCCCGCACCGCTACCGAATCCGGACTCCAGATATCGGCGCAGGGCCTCCCGCCCTCCCGGAACGAAGAGCCATTCATCTGCGACTTCAAGCAGTTCGTCCACTGTCATCCAGGCGCGCCAGGCGATCTCAACCGGGTCCGGCACCAGAGCCTCCGACACGACGGCCTCATGCACCCCGAACCAGATGGGGCTAATCCCTGCCCGGCAAAGGAACTTGAACAGGAACCGCACTGGCACACGAACGCCCAGCTCTTCAGTCAGCTCGCGGACTGCCGCCTGCTCATACGACTCGCCCACGTTCACGGCGCCGCCGACCATCACGTCATAGTGGCCCGGGAACCGGGACATCGTCTCGGCCCGTCGAAGCACCAAGATCCGCCCCTCGCGATCACGACAGATCGTCGTTGCAATGCGATGCGGCCAGTTCTCACGCACCGCCTCATCCCGGTCGACGACTCCCAGCACGCGGTCATGCTCATCGACATGCTCAACCAGTTCACTCACGGAGGCACGATCTCAGCTCCCACTGACAACCCTGCCCGACGAGCACCCGAGGCAAGTGATCCGCACCACAGGACATCCCGCGGAATGCAACACGCTCGAGGGTCGGCGTCGCGAACGGTGCCTCGAAGAGCGACCTGCTCAATCGCCACACGAGGTCATCCGCACACGGTCTCTGCGGACACAAGGCACACGTACATCACGCACCTGATCGAGTTCGGGTATCCGGAGCGGTTCGTCCAGGAGCAGGTCGGGCACGCCTACGCGGCGACGACCGCTCTCTACACGTGGGTGTCGGACGAATATCGCAACAGCCTGATCGAAGCCGCGCTTCGCAAACGCTTGGAACCCGCTGATGGAGGGGTGTTGCCGAGGTGATGAAACGGATGGGGTTCACCTGGAACCTGCGCCGTCTGATGGCGGAACGAGAGATGTATCAGACCACCGACCTGGTTCCGCTTCTGGCCGAGTACGGGGTGCACCTTTCGCGTGAGCAGGTGTTCCGGCTGGTCACGCAGCCCCCGCAGCGGCTGTCGATGGACACGCTCGCCGCGCTCTGCGGGATCCTGGGCGTCACCCCGACAGACCTGATCTCGGTCGAGGAGATCCGCGTTCAGGTGGCGAAGCCGACGGCGACCGGGGAGAACACGACGGCGAAAGCTCCTCCTGCCCGGCGCGTTCGGGTCCTGCGCCCGGGTGATCGGTGATGGGGCCCGTGCCGGTCCCGGCCTCATGGGTGGAAGTCGCCGAGCGGATCACCCGGTTCCTGCCCGACCTCACGCCCGAGGAGGCGGCTCGGATCGTGGCCGGCCTGACCCCGTCCGCCCGGGGACGGATCCGCGCTCACCTCACCACCCATCCCGACGCCCTGATCAGCGGGGCCTCCGCCGCGCCGCGCTCGGTACAGGCCCTCATCGCCACCCTCTCCAAGGCCGATGTCACCGGGGTTCGGCCGCCGGCCTGTCTGCGGTGCGGCCGCATCCGGCCGCTGCGCCGAGCCGTGCCCGGCGGCAGAGTCTGCCTCGGCTGCGAAGGCATCCTGGCCGCGCAGGCCGACGTCGGCCCCTGCACCGCCTGCGGGGAGACCCGCCCCCGCCCGAGCCACAAAACCTGCGGCCCCTGCCGCCGGGATCAGCTGTCGACCGGACGGGCCTGCTCGGTCTGCGGGCACCGTTCGTTCATCGATCCGTGCGCGAACTGCCGGCCACGACCGCAGGTGCCGTGCGCGCTGTGCCGAACCAGCTCACCGGTATGTGCTCGGTGGCCGCTCGGGCCGGTCTGCAAGCCGTGCTACCGCAACGCCCGCCGACGACCCGCCTCGTGCCCGGCCTGCGGGCGGCGGCGCGTGCTGATCGCTCGCGCCGACAGCCGCCGGGTCTGCGGGCCATGCGCCGGACACCCTGACCCGCATGCGTGCCCACGTTGTGCCGAGCCCCGCTCCTACCAGGTCAAGGGGGTGTGCGACCGATGCGCGGTACACGACCGCCTTGACGCGCTGTTTTCCACGGTCCCGGGCCACGGTGGCGGCCCGCACGCTCACATGCGGGTGGCTCTGGCCGACTGTCCCGAGCCCGGCACCGTCCTGAACTGGCTGCGCAACTCCCACTCCGCTCGCCTGCTCGCCCACCTGGTGGCCACGGGCCGGCCCGTCACCCACGCCGACCTCGACGCCACGGCGGGCGAAGGACGGGCCGCCCCGGGAACCGTCGACTACCTGCGCGGCCTCCTCGTCGCCTACCAGGTGTTGCCCGAGCGGGACGAGCTGTCCGCCCGGATCGAACGCCACCTTCACCGGGTCGCCGCCCGACACCCCGAGCACGCCGTCTTGCTCCGCTCCTACGTGCGCTGGTCACTGCTGCCGAGGGCTCGTCGCCACCAGCGGCTCCGCGGCGGAGGGTTCCTCTACCGTGTCCGCGCGGCCTACGCGCGTATCAACCGGGCCATCGAGTTCCTCAACGCGATGGCCGCGCGCGGACTGTCCCTGCGGGAGGTGACCCAGCACGAGGTGGATACCTGGCTCGCGGTGAACCCTGGGACCCGCTTCGCAGTCCGGGACTTCGCGGTCTGGGCGGCCCGCCGCGGCCATGCCCGCACCCTCGACGTCCCGCACTGGCCAAAGGTGGATCCGGTCGGTCTCGACGAGGACTCCCACTGGGAACTGCTCCACCATGCCTGACCGACGCCGACCTGCCGCTCGACGTTCGCGGAGCCGGGGCGATCCTCCTGCTGTTCGGCCAGCACCTGACCCGGATCACCGCCCTGACCACTCAAGCGGTCACCGCCGTCGGCGAGGACACCTTCCTGACCCTCGACCGCACCCCGATCCCCCTACCCTCCTCTCTGGCTGGCTTGTTGACCGACCTCGCCAACATGCCGGCCCCCTCGAACTGGGCGGCGAACTCCTCCCGGGGCTGGCTGTTTCCCGGAGGCCGCCCCGCACAGCACCTCTCCGCCACCGTGCTCGGCCGCCGCCTGGCCACCCACCACATCCCCAACCGGCCGGCCCGCGCCACCGCCCTGGTCGCCCTCGCCCAGGACCTCCCCCCAGCGGTCCTCGGACCGATGCTCGGCCTCCACCCCGTCACCGCAGCCCAATGGCGACAGCGAGCCGCCACCGACTGGACCGCCTACCTCGAAGCCCGTAGCACCAGCCGGGCACCGGGAGACGATACGACCGGGCCTTGATGGCCTGGCCGTTGCCCCACGCCGTTCCTTCTCCAGGTCAGGCGCCGTCTTCAAGGGGTCCGGGATTGTCCGTCGCCTCCCTCACTGGAGCACGACGGTGACGCCGCGCTTGCGCAGGAGGTTCACGGTCACCTCGAAGTAGGACAGGCCGCCGAGGTGGGCCAGGACGTGTCCGGCGAGGGCGTGGCGGGCGATGTCGGCGTGGTGCCAGACGAGGGTGAACGGGGGGACGACGGAGAACCCGCCGCACAGGGAGTCCGCCACCGAGTCCAGACATCTGCCGTAGTTGGCGCCAGGGCCGAGCAGGGCTTCGCCGAGCGCCAGGAGCAAGCCGGTCCTGTCGGTGACGTGCTGTCCGTCCAGGTGGTACGTCCCGCCAGAGAGGCCCTGCAGCCCGTACGGGCCGACGCGGGTGAGGTCCAGCCACTCGGACCGGCCCTCGGCGTCGAACTGTGCCCACTGGTTGGGCCGCGTGGGAACACCGTCGGACCAGATCTCCCAGACTGCGCGGGCGGCCAGGGTGGGGCGGTCGTCACCGGGGTCGGTGACGGTGACGTCGATCAGGGCTCCGCCGAGGACGGATGGGCGTGCCTCGACGGTGTCCAGGTCGAGGCGGTACCCGGTCATCGTCCGGCCGTGGCGATCGAGGGGCCAGAGCGTGATCGAATCGCCCTCCTGCGGAAGGGGACGACACAGCAGGGCCAGAAGCGGTGCGGCGGGTTCGCAGCCGATCAGGTGCACGGGCTGGGTGGGTCGCTGCGGGCGCGGGGTGAACAGGCCGCCAATGGAACGGCAACTGCCCGATGGGCTGTCCCCCCGGATCGAGGGGAACCACAGGTCGAACCGCGGACTCGAAGGCAGCCGCTTGCCGCCCCAGAAGTCGTCCTCCCTGACGCCGGTGCCCACGACGATGTCCACGCGCCCGGGATCGCCCGGCGTGGGCCACTGGGCCAGGACAGTCGTGTCCTCCAGGTCCCAGAAGCGGGCCGGCCCGTCGTTCGAGGGATCCACAGGCTCGATCGAGAGCATTCCGTCCCCCAGCAGCCGCACCGGTTCGGCGCTGTCCGCCACAGCCTGGACCAGCAGACTCTCACGCGGGCAGCCGCGCAGCGTCAGGACCTCTCGCGGCAACGGAGGCGCGTCCATGAACAGGCCCTCGACCTCCGCGCACCGCCCCCACAGCACGCCTTCCTCCTCACCGCCGATGTCCTCCCGCACCAGGAGATACCGGACCGGGAAGTCCCGCTCCCACCCCACAAGTTCCTCAGACCGCACGCTTCTCCCCTGCTACCAGGCCGTCTTGGCGCGCCAACCCTACGGCTCGCTGACGCCGAAGCCCTCCGAATATCGCTTGCTTGGAATGACGCTCCCCGCCAGTCGGGGCTTCAGCGTGGACGGCGGCGCGTCGGGAGGCGTACGCGAACGACCTCGGTCAGGAGGCTTCCCTGGTCGCGGTCACCGCACGCTCGAACCGTCAGAAGGCGGATCAGGATCCGGCGGAGTGGCTGCCGCCGTCGGCGGAGGCGCTGTGTCGGTACGGGGCGGAGTGGACGGCGACGAAGCTGCGATGGGGGCTGGCGGTGGACGAGCTGGAGCAGGACCGGCTGCTGGACATCGCGGCGGGCTGCGGCGGCACCGACGTGGAGTTCACCCCGGCCCCGTAGGCCGGACGCAGCAGGGCCCTGGCGGCAGGCAGGCTGCCGGGTTGTTCACGTCACCAGAGAAGGAAGATCACTGATGCGCCGCGTTACCGCTGTTCTCCTCGGCTCCACCGCGCTCCTCGCGCTGTTCGCGTCCCCTGCGACCGCGGCCCATCCGCACCGGGACGGCCCCCAGACCATGGTCATGGCCCACTCCGTGCTGGTGACCATCGAGATGCTCAACGCGATGAACTCGCTGAGCGAGTCATAGGGCTGACATCGGCGGCGGGTCTACCGGGCGGCCGCCCCTCGCCGCTCGCCGCTCCGGTCGGGCACGGTGCTGGCGGCGGAGGCCGGCCGGGGCGCCGGACCGACCTCGCCAGCGCCCGATGGGTGCTCCCGACCGAGTTGGGAGAAGATTCCGCCGAAATCGGACACCTGCACGGCGGTGTGGTGGCTCCGCGCACGCCCGGCGACCCGGGCACTGTGGTGCGGTACACCGAAGAGAAATGGAATGCGTACGCACTGGGTGCCAGGGACGGCGGGTTCGACATCTGACCCACCGACCCGAGGCGATCTCCACGGAGCGACCGACAGGTCCTTTCGAGGGTCATCGCCAGCCGTGGCCGCCAGCCCCGGCGATCTGGGCGCGACGCGGCACAACTCAGCGGCGGCGCACCCGCCGAGGCCGGCTGGCGAACGGGAACCGGCTTTCTGCCACGGTTTTTCGCTTGTCAGCGCCCCTTTCCCGCCCGCTGTACCGATGCGGGCAGGTCCTTCCCATCCGGAAACGGAGCACTCCATGACGACTACCTCCACCGGCAACGTCAGCTGGACGAGCGTGGGCACCGCCAATGATGACTTCAAGGTCACCGGCGTCTCCTAGGCGCTCGGCGGAGGCCGCCTGATCACGGACACCTTCTACAACGCGAACGGCACCGTCCGCCAGACCGACAACGGCTACCACGCCGACGGCACGCCGGACGAGAAGATCTTCGTTCCGGAGTCGATGACCGGTGTCCCCAACTCCACCCAGATCGCCTATGACGGTCTGGGCCGGCCCCTGCGCAGCACCACACTGCACCAAGGCGAGGCCAAGTACTCCTCCACCACCCAGTACGGAGGCGACTGGACCCTCACCCGCTCCGCCATGGACTCGGCCGGCACGGTCCCGCTCTCGGGCAGCCGCACCGCGCGGACCTGGACCGACGCGCTGGGCCGCACCAAGACCGTCGAGTACGCCACGTCCACCGACATCGGCAGCACCACCTGGAACAAGACCGAGTACGGCTACGACAACCGGAACAAGCTGACCTCGGTCAAGGACGCGGTCGGCAACCAGTGGACCTACGGATACGACGCCCGCGGCCGCACGATCTCGACCACAGACCCCGACACCGGGACGTCGACCTTCGGATTCGACAAGCTCGACCAGCAGATCTGGGCCAAGGACTCCAGCAGCCGCGCCCAGTACACCGTCTACGACGCGCTCGGCCGCGCAACCGAACTCCACGACGACGCCGCCAACGGCCCCCTCGTCGCGACCTGGAGCTTCGACACCCTGACGGGCGCCAAGGGCAAGCCGGTCGCATCCGTCCGCTACGTCGACGGCGTCCAGTTCAAGTCCGAGGTGACCGGCTACGACACCGAGTACCGTCCCACGGGTTCGCGCATCACGATCCCGGACACGTCCGCGGCCTCGCTCCCGACCCGGACCAAGGACATCACGAACGGCTTCGCCGGCAGCTACGCGTACAGCACCACGTACACACCCACGGGCAAGGTCCAGTCGACGACCCTCCCCGCCACCCCGGGCGGCCTGGCGGCCGAGAAGCTGATCACCCGCTACGACCGTGACGGCATGCCCCAGAGCCTGTCGGGCCTGAACTGGTACACCGCGGAAACGGTATACAGCCCCTTCGGGCAGCTCCTGCAGGCGACCACCGGCAGCGCGCCGAACCGCGTGTGGACCACCAACAGGTACAACCCGAGCACCGGGCAGCTCACCCAGTCGACGAGCGACAGGGAGACCGGAGGCCCGAACCGCATCAGCGACGTCTCGTACACGTACGACGTCGCGGGCAACGTCACCGCCGCCGCGGACACCCGTGGCAATGGCACCACCGACCGCGAGTGCTACGCGTACAACCCGATGGGCCAGCTGACCAACGCCTGGACCGGAAAGACCTGCGCCGGCCCCACGCTTGCAGATGTCTCCGCCGGACCGGACGGTGACGGCTTCTGGCAGGAGTACGGGTTCGACTCGATCGGCAACCGCACCAAGCTCATCGACCACGACCTGTCCGACAAGGCCAACGACGACGAGACCACGTACCGGTACGAGGGCTCCCAGCCGCACGCCCTGACCAAGGTCGAGAAGACCACCCGGAAGCCCGGCTCCGTGGTCAACTCGCTGTCCACCTACACCTACGACAAGTCCGGCAACACCACGAAGCGGATCATCGGCGGCGACACCCAGACCCTGAACTGGGACCGCCGCAACAAGCTCACCTCCGCTGGCAGCCCCGGCATCGGTGCGGTGGCCGTGACCGGCCTGTCCGGCAAGTGCCTCGACGTCGAGAACGGCAACCCCGCGGACGGCACCCCGGTCCAGCTGATGTCCTGCAAGGAGACCAAGGCCCAGCAGTGGCGCCTGACCGAGGGCACCGTACGGGCCATGGGCAAGTGCCTGACCACCGAAGGCGACAAGGCAGTCCTGCGGGCGTGCGACAACGCGAACGAGTACCAGAAGTTCACTTCCGGCACCAACAAGTCTCTGTCCAGCACGAAGACAGGCAAGTGCCTCGACGTCCCGGGCCTCAACGACGCTGACGGCACGGACCTGATCCTCTACACATGCAGCACCAACGCGGCGAACCAGCAGTGGAATTTCGCCGACAACGGGACCAAGTGCGTCTACGACGCCGCCGGAAACCGGCTGATCGAGGAGAACGGCACCTCTCGGACCCTCCACCTCGGTGAAGCCGAGATCACGGTCAACAAGGACGGCCAGGCCCTGGACGCCGTCCGCTACTACAGCAGCCCCGGCGCACCGACCTCGGTCCGCCGCACCAATGGCAAGACCACCGGCCACAGCCTGTCGTCCCTGCTCGCCGACCAGCACAACACCGCCACCATCTCGGTGGACATGGCCGCCGGCCAGGCGGTGACCCGCCGCAAGTCCGACCCGTACGGCAACCCCCGAGGTGCCGAGCCCGGCAACTGGCCCGGCAACCGGACCTTCCTCGGCACGGGCATAGACGACACCAACACGTCCCTGACCCACATCGGAGCCCGCGAGTACGAATCCACGACCGGCCGCTTCATCAGCGTCGACCCGATCATCGACATCACCGACCCGATGCAGATGAACGGCTACACCTACGCCAGCGGCAACCCGGTCATGAGATCTGACCCAACGGGCCTCAAGGACGACAACTGCGCCCACTACTCAAACTGCACCGCCAACGGCGGCACGATCGACGAGTCGGACCACGAGGTACTCAAGCAACTCGGCGCCTCACCTCCGACAAGCAGCAGTAGCAGCTCCAACAAGACCAAGAGCTGCGGCTTCTTCTCGAAGTGCAACTGGAACAAGACGGTCAAAAACACCAAGAAGTTCTGGAACGAGAACAAGGTGATGATCGTCTCGGTCACGACCGAGATCGTGGTCGGGACCGCCTGCCTGGCAGCCGCAGGTGCAGCAGGCGTGGCGACTGGCGGCATCGGATTCGCAGCGGCTGCAGGCTGCGGAGCCCTGGCAGGAGCCGCCGGCGCAGCTGTGGCAAACGCGATGAACCCCAACGCTGACCACAGCACCCTGGGCGTGCTCGGGGACATGGCCAATGGCGCCCTCTGGGGTGCAGCAGGCGGTGCAGCAGGCGCGGCCGCTGGTCCCGCTCTCGCGGCCCTGGGCAAGGCGATCGGTGAGGGAGTCGGCGCCGCCATCTCCAAGATCGGGGGCAAGGGAGGCTCGTGCCCCATCGGCAACAGCTTCGCCTCCGGAACCCTCGTACTCATGGCCGACGGGTCCAGCAAGCCGATCGAGGAACTCGAACCGGGGGACAAGGTCCTCGCCACCGACCCCGAAACCGGTGAAACGGTCACCAAGGACGTAACTGCAACGATCCTCGGCGACGGTTCAAAGAACCTCGTCGAGATCACCGTGGCAACGGACGGTGACACCGATGTCATCGCTGCAACCGACAAGCACCCCTTCTGGGTGGTGGACCTAGCAGAGTGGGTCGACGCCACAGAACTCCAGCCGGGCCAGTGGCTCCAGACGAGCACCGGCACCCACGTCCAGATCACAGCTGTCAACCGCCACACCGTTCACGCAACAGTCCACAACCTCACAGTCGCTGACCTCCACACGTACTATGTGCTGGCAGGTACTACCTCGATCCTTGTTCACAACTGCGGCGCGAACCCAGTTTCAGCGCTCGGTGTTCCAGCTAGGGCGAGTTTCTCGAGACTGCAAGCTGCGGTAAGTCGAGCCGCTAGCCGAAGTGCCTCTGAGGTCCGAGCCTCCCTCAGTCCAGAGCAAATCGCCGCCGGCCAGCAAAAGCCGTTCCTTCAGCGCATGTTTTATGGAAGTTCAGTAGAGTCTGCGATAGCGGAAGACGCTGCAATCATTGGCGATGGCAACATATCCCATCTCGGATCGTCGATGCCCGGACAGGCCGTTCCTGATTTTCACATCGAAGTCGGAGGAAAAACATTCGGCGTTGATATCACCGGGCCCAGCCAAACGGCAATATCGGAGCACATGAGAAGATCGTATATATCGAGCCGTCACCAAGTGATGACCTACGATAGCCCGTCATCTGCTTTCCTTGCGGAAGTGTTTCAATAAGACAACGGAACGCCTGAAGGTGGAATAATGCGAGTAAATCTCGAGGGTGAAGAATTTAAGGGAGTTAGGCTCCTCGGCTCGAACAGGGTGTATGAGGAAGTCCGGGCGGTTCGGTCTACCTTCTCAGGTTGCTACTTGGCTCAGCTCGATGATCCCGAGTACGGCCTCGTCGTCAAGAATTCATCGATCGAGCAGTGTCGGCTTGACCGGTGCTCCATTCAAGGGGTTGTCTTCGATACCGTAACCATCGACGGGCTCGCCACGAAGCAGCTCCATCGACTCCATGGATGTGTATTTAACAGAGTTACGCTACGCGGAAAAATCGGGCCCATTATGGCTATGGGGCCACACACAAGCCTTCCTGGTCGCGATAATTTCATTGCTTCGATCGTCGACAAGTATCAGGAAATTGAATGGGCCCTCGATATCTCAGAAGCCACCTTCTCTGACGCGGATTTCTACTACGTTCCGGGCCACCTCGTCCGCCGCGACCCTGAGACTCAACCCCTGCTTGAGCGTGAAAGATTCTCAAACGTATCAGCCTCAGATCTTCCAACGTATGCGAAAATTTGGGTGAGTAGATTCAATGAAAGTCCATTTTCTTCGCTGGTTGGAATCGCACCAAAGGCCTCGAAGTATTTCAATGACTATATGAGAGAGATTGAATGGCTGCGCGCTAATAACCTCGTGGATTGAAGCCCAGATTCACTACGCTGTCACGGCGCCCGGGGTGGGCATTCGCAGCGGCGGCCCGGGTGGGGCGAGCGGAAGGCGCGTTCCGCAGGTCGGGGCGCTTGGACGGGGGTGAGAGGCGGGGTGCCGGAAGGGGGGGAGGAGCGCGCGGCCCGTGCCGCCGAACGCGAGGCATGCACACCGCTGCCGGAGCCTGCGAGCATCCGGCAGCGGGTCCATGGCCCCTGACGGGTCACCACCTTCGCCACGCACCCCGCTGAATCTGGTGCGCA
Organism: Streptomyces sp. NPDC051364; assembly: GCF_040682115.1. Lineage (NCBI taxonomy): Bacteria > Bacillati > Actinomycetota > Actinomycetes > Kitasatosporales > Streptomycetaceae > Streptomyces > Streptomyces sp. NPDC051364. The sequence goes on from NZ_JBFBAH010000046.1 coordinate 42,346, forward strand.
CCGCACCGCACCGCGGCGGTGCCGACGTCAGGCGCCAGGGCCGCCCGCAGACCGTCGGAACGCCTCTCCCCGCCCCAGCCGAGCCCGGAGGCCAGCATCTCTGGAGCCCGCTGCGCCCGTACGGGCTTCCATGGCCCGCCAGCGTGCCTGAGCCGGGCCCATCTGCCTTCGCCGGGCCCGCTGCCCGGCGTTGAGTCGGTCCCAGTGCTGCCGTCGGTGGGCTCCGCACGGTGCGACTCGGAGGTCGGGCGGCCCCGGCCGACACCGGCCTCGTTGTCCCAGACCAGCGTCTTGGGCACCGCACCCCACTCGGTCAGCAGTCGCCAGTGC
>NZ_JBFBAH010000047.1:0-42222 GCF_040682115.1 Streptomyces sp. NPDC051364
GCTAGTGCCGCGTCAGGCAGCGTTTGCCCTTCAAGGAGCGGCGTCCGGTGCGTGCTCTCGGCGTGCCGGCCGCAAGCGCTCGTACTGGACGTACTTGAGCTTTCGGCCGGCACGGCGAGAGTGCGTGCCGGGCGTCGCGACGGGGCGAACGTTGCCTGACGCGGCACTAGCGGCACCACTGGACCGGGGTGTGGTTGTGGACGAAGCGCGCCGAGACCCAGCCGGGCTTGCCGTGCAGCCGGTACCAGATGTTGTTGCCCTCCACCCAGGAGCCCCTGGCCTGGCAGGACAGCTCGACCTTCGCGTTCGGGCCCAGCGTCCCGATCACCTTCGCCGACGTCGTCGGCTTGTTCCGTACGTGGAGGGGCGCGCGGGCGACCACCACGCCCTTCACGTGCGCGTCCCGGGCGCCCGCGGCAGGCGTGGCCGGTCCCGGTGCAGCCTCCGCCGCTCCCGCCGGCACCCCTGGGAGCAGCAGCGCCAGGCCCACCGCTGCCATCGCCACCGCCGCCTGCATGTTCCGCTGCCCCATGCGCTTCTCCCGATCCGTGGTGCGTGGATGCCTCGGCCTGCCGTTCGCGGCCGCCCTGCGATCGACACTGCATCGGCAACGGCCGTCCGGTCCCGGCGGCATGCCGCCCACTCACCCTTATGGCGCAGCGACTTCGCCGCCCGCCGACGCTGCGCGCGCCATGGCGAACCCCCGGCAGGACACCCGCCGCCCTGCCGGGGAGTGCGCGCGTGGGGCCCCTCACGGGGCCGCACGGGGCTGCGTCACCAGTAGTGGCTGCGGCCTCCGACCGCGTGCCCGACGGCGCCGAGCAGCCAGAGGACCAGGCCCACCACGACGAGAATCAGGCCGATCGTCCACAGAATCGAGATTCCGGTGACGAATCCTATGATCAGCAGGATCACTCCGAGGACAATCACGACAACCTCCCAGCGCCCCGGTGCTTGGGTGCACCAGGACACCCTGCGTGTACCATAAATGCCGCGTTTCATGCCTCGATGGCGCCCGTAATCGAATCCGGGAGCGCAGGCCCTGGGTGCCGTCCGTACTGCGCCGCCAGGCGACCGGCTGGAACTGGTCCACCCGGTCGCCGGTCCGGCCGCCGAACAGCTCGGCCGACGCCTGCCGGTCACGGCGCATCACGTGCTCGGCGAGGTGCGAGGCGCGACGCAACGGGCGACGCGGTACGTGGTGTGGTTGAGCGTGGACAGCCACAGCCATGAACCGCGGCGGCGCGGGGTCTCAGGATTCGGAATAGCTGAAGTCGCCCATCGTCCAGGCGCTGACGTCCTTGATCGCGATCCGGTACATGCCACCGGTCTCGGGGATGCCCACGGTGCCCTGGAGGATCCTGGCCACGTGGAAGTGCAAGTAGGAGGGGGGATGTGGTGCGCTGCGCGGGGGGACGTCCGTCTCCTCGACCCCTTCGGCATCCATGAAGAGGCTTGCGAACGGACCGAGCCGGTCCGAATCCGCCAGGACTTCGGCCACCCGCCGCCGCCATACGCTCTCGGGAGCGAGGCGGCCGGTGATCACGGCCCCGTGCACCAGGACGGTCAACGACATCTGATTGGTCTGCTGCGACTCCACCGCGGCGGCGATGGCAACGAGCAGGTCGTCAGGCTTCGACATGGGCAGGAATGCTACAAGCTCCGCCGCGGAACCCGGGCGTGTCCCCCCGTGAGCCGGGACGGGGCGCGGCGTCAGCCGGCGAAGCCGACGTGCACATGGTCGTGGTGCGTGTCGTCGGAGAAGAACGGGTTGGGCGTGGCTCCGCCCGAAACGCGTACGGGGCCGCCGACGTTGTACGAGCCCGCGGCCGCTGCCGAGCGCATGAATGCGGTGATCAGGCTGCGCGGGGTCGCGGGGTCGACGATCGGACGGCCGTCGATGCCCCAGACGTCGAAGGCCCGGCCGACCGGGTGGTCGCTCGGCCGGCTCGTGCCGAACACGTTGAGCGGGTGTCCCGACCGGACCACGCTGACCGACACCCGGTAGGTCTCGGCGAGCCGGAGCATGGCGCGCAGCACGCTCTCGTGCACCGCCCCGCTGCGGATGTCCGCGGCAGAGGCGGGCGGCAGTTCGATCCGGGGCTGGGCGAGCACCGCCCGTGCCGAGGCACCGAGCGGCGCCGCGGGCCCCGGGCGCCCGGGGTGCAGAGCGGTGACCGCCCAGCCCGCGGAGGTGCGGTCGAGGCGGACGTCGACGGTGGTTCCGCCCTCGCGGACGACCCCGCCGGTACGGGTGCTCTGGGCGCAGGGGATCAGGACGCTCGCGGTGTCCGGCAGGAGGCCCCCGTACTGCGCGTCGATCACGCGGACGACCGCTTGGTCCGCCGGGGGTGTCAACGGCCCCGCTTCGGCGGCGAGCCGGGCGGCCAGGGGCCCTGCGATGCCCAGCGCCGCGACCCGCTGCGCCGCGTTGCGCGGGCCGCCCTGGCCCGGCGGCCAGGTCCCGAGCGCCTCGACGAGCCGTACGGCGGCGAGTTTGGCCGCGGGTTCGATCTCGCCCGGCCCCGGCCGCCACGAAACCGCGGCCGGAAGACTCGCCGAGGGCGCGGGCGAGGCGGGCGAGGCTTCCGTACCCGGCGAGCAGCCTGCCGCACCGGCGCACCAGGCGGCCGTGCCCAGCAGCAGCGAACGGCGTCCGACGCCCTCGGACGGGTTCTCGCGGATCGAGGGCGGCAGGACCATGACCGGCTCCTCGAACGACCGGGAGTAATTCAGGATCAGTACGTTTACGGACACCGTTCCGGGTCAGACGCAGGAACGTCCGCAGTTCCCCTCCCAGTGGAGAATCCACCATGTCCGGAGAACAGAAGGCCAAGGCCAAGGGCGAGCAGGCCAAGGGCAAACTCAAGGAAACGGCGGGCCGGGCTGTCGGCAACGAACGGATGACCGCCGAGGGCCGCGCCGAGAAGGCGAAGGGCGACGCCCGCCAGGCCAAGGAAAAGATCAAGGACACCCTCAAGGACTGACGCCCTCAGGTATGGGCCCCGCCTCCCGAGCACCCGCGTGGTGCCGGGAGGCGTTCATGTCTCCCCGAGTCTCGATCGGGAAGAGGAGCCTCAGGTGTGGAGGCGGCCGTTGGTGCCGTCGTGGGCGTCCGCGTGCGCGTCGTCGAACCAGTAGTCGCCGGCCGCCAGGTACCGGAAAGAGTGCACCTGCTTGATCGGCAGCTTGACGGTGACGGCGCGCGAGCCGTCGGCACGCGGAGTCAGCGTGTGCGTACCCGGCTTCCAGTCGTTGAAGTCACCGACGACGCTGACCGGGCCGGGCGGCTCGTCGCCCGGCAGGACGAACGTCACCTCGGTACGGTCCTTGCGCAGCTTGCGTTCCAGCATGGACAGGCCTCCCACGAAGACACGGACGGGCATGGAGCCCGCTCCATCGTGTCGCCCCCGGGGGTTCCACACCCGGCAACACGGCCGCCACACCACTCGTGTGGCTGCTCCCTGCCTTCCGGAAGCCACTGCGGACCCGGCCGCCCGACCCGCTATCGCCTCGCCGGGGACACGTCCTCGGCGAGCAGGGCGAGCAGGCCCGCGACCTCGTGGCCGGCCTCGGCGGGGTGCCGGAACATCGCCCCATCGGCGATTTCGTACCGGTTGCGCCTGCCGTCGCGGGAGCGGGTCAGGTACCCGTCCGCTTCGAGGTCGGCGACGATCGCCTGGACCGTCCGCTCGGTGAGTCCGCAGGTCGCCGCGACATCGCGCAGCCGCACCCCGGGGTCCCGTGAGATGGCGACGAGGACCCGTGCATGGTTGGTCAGGAACGTCCACGCGGGGCGGCGCTCTGAGCTGTTTCCCATGTCTCCATCATGCGCCGCTCCATTCGCGTGAGACAAGTCGCGTAAGGCGTATCGCGTAAAGCAAGACGCGAGACAGAAGACGTGCAAGAGAAGACGCGAAATATTTTTCCCGTAATTCTTGACGCATGACAGGACGCGGCGGACGATCGAGATGACAGCGATCCGACTGGAACAAGGGAGTCGGAGATGTCCCCAGCTCGGCAAGGCGCAGCAACGGCACGGACGGACGAAGGACGGTCGACCGTCACCGTGGAACCGGATGGCGCGGGCGGCGCGGTGGTCATCCTCGCCGGAGAAATCGATCAGGACTGTGCCGCGGAGGTTCAGGACGTCCTGATGTCCGCCCTGGGCGCCCATCCCGGAGGGGTGGTGCTCGATCTGGCTGCAGTGACCTTCTGCGACTGCTCGTGCCTGAACGTCCTGCTGCACGCCCGTCTGAGAGCAGGCGCCGATCCCGGCCGGCACTTCAAGGTCCGGAACATGAGTGCCCGCGTTGCCCGCCTGCTCGCGCTGACGGACACCCTCGCGTACTTCCCGAACGGCGACGGGCCCCGGCCGTATCCGGCCGAGGTGGCGGTCGGCTCCCCCGACGGGCCCCCGGAGACCCCCTCGGGGTGAGCTCCGCCGCTGAACCGCCCGGTCGGGGCCGGTGGTCGAGGCCGCCTACGCCGACGTACCGCACCTCGTGGAACGCCTGGGCCTGTTCGTCATCATCGTGCTGGGCGAAGGCGTCATCCAGATCACCTCGGCAGCCGGGCAAGCCGTCTGGGACGCCGCCCTGATCGGCGCGGCGGCCGGTGCCTTCGCCCTGCTGATCGGCCTGTGGAGCATGTCGCTGCTGCACGGGTACGGCGGAGTCCCGAAAGGCGGACCAACGACCTTCCCGTACGCGTCACCATGGCCCTGCACTGCGCGACGACCTGCGCGATCGCGGTCCTGGCCGCGGGGCTCGGCTCGGCGATCACGCACCCGCACGGCCATACCCCCGACGGGGCGCGCTGGCTGCTGTGCGGAAGCGTGGCCGGGTACTTCGGCGTCGGCATCCTGGCCGCCGTGGTGGCCGGTGCCTCCTGGCGCCGGATCCTGCTGTGGGCGCTGCCCTGCCTGCTGCTGACGCTGCTCCTGGCCGTGTCGGCGGTCCACTTCGGCGCGGTGTGGCTGCTCTGGGGGCTGGTCGCGGCGGTGGTCTGGCAGATCGTGTGCGCGTCGGACGTGCCGGGGCGGGTGAGCGGGGGCCGTGGTGCCTGACCTGCGAGCGCCGGACGGCCAGGAGGCCGCGCTGGTCGCCGCCCTCAGGTGTGGACCGGAACGGGCTGGGCAGGCGCCCCCGGGAACCCCCGCCCCAGGGACGAAGGAGTGAAGCGCGATGATCAACGTGTGGATCTACCGCGAGACGACGGGGCGCCTGACCGGAACCGACCTGACCGGTTACAAGGTCGAGGCGCTCGACGGCAGCATCGGCAAGGTCGACAAGCACTCCGACGAGGTCGACGCCTCCTACGTCGTGGTCGACACGGGCCCGTGGATCTTCGGCAAGCACGTACTGCTGCCGGCCGGCACCGTCACCCGCATCGACATGGACGAGGGCAGGATCCACGTCGGCCTCACCAAGGACCAGATCAAGTCCGCCCCGGAGTTCGACCAGGAGAAGCACCTCGAGGATGCGGACTACCACCGCGTGCTGGGCGGCTACTACGGGGGCTTTTCGCACCGGGCCTGACCCGGCGGCCGCGGGAAACCACCGCCGGGCTGGGCACCTCGAGCCCGGGCTCGACAGCGCCTACGAGCCGCTGCCGGGCTCGGCCGCGTGCCACACCGTCGTCGCGTTGCAGAACTCGCGGATGCCGTGGCCCGACAGCTCGCGCCCGTAACCCGAGCGCTTCACCCCGCCGAAGGGCAGTGCCGGGTGGGAGGCGGTCATGCCGTTGAAGAAGATCCCGCCGGCCTCGATGTCCCGTACGAAGCGCTCCTGCTCGGCCTTGTCACGGGTCCAGACGTTCGAACTCAGGCCGAAGGGAGTGTCGTTGGCGAGCTCCACCGCCTCGTCGAGGTCCTGCACCCGGTACACGGTGGCCACCGGGCCGAACGCCTCCTCGCGGTGGATCCGCATCTCCGGGGTGATCCCGGAGAGCACGGTCGGTTCGTAGAACCAGCCCCCCGACAGGTCCTCCGGCAGGCCCTTCGGCCGCTGCCCGCCGCACAGCGCGGTGGCCCCGCGGCGTACGGCGTCCTCGACCAGCGCCTCGACGTCGGCGCGGCCCTGCTCGGTGGCGAGCGGACCGACGTCCGTGGACTCCGACAGCGGGTCGCCGACGGTCAGCGCGGCCATCCGGGCCGTGAAGCTGCGGGTGAACTCCTCGTGGACATCGGCGTGCACGAGGAAGCGCTTGGCAGCGATGCAGGACTGCCCGTTGTTCTGCACCCGGGCCGTGACGGCCACCGCTGCGGCCCGTTCCACGTCGGCCGACGGCATCACTACGAACGGGTCGCTGCCGCCCAGCTCCAGGACGGTCTTCTTCACCTCGTCACCGGCGATCGCGGCGACGGACCGGCCGGCCGGCTCGCTCCCGGTGAGAGTGGCCGCCGCGACCCTGGGGTCGCGGAGGATGCCCTCGACGGCGCGCGAGGACACCAGCAGCGTCTGGAACACCCCGGCGGGGAAGCCGGCGCGCCGGAAGAGGTCGCCCAGGTACAGCGCGGTCTGCGGCACGTTCGACGCGTGCTTGAGCAGGCCCGCGTTGCCCGCCATCAGAGCGGGCGCCGCGAAGCGGACGACCTGCCAAAGGGGGAAGTTCCAGGGCATCACGGCAAGGACCACGCCGAGGGGGCGGTAGTGGACCCGGGCGCGGGAGGCTCCGGCGTCCGCCACCTCGGCCTGGGCGGGGTGCTCGTCGGCCAGCAGTTCCTCGGCGTTGCGCGCGTACCAGCGCATGGCCTTCGCGCACTTGGCCGCTTCCGCCCGGGCGGCGGCGAGCGGCTTGCCCATCTCGAGCGTCATCGTACGGGCGATGGCGTCCTGCTCCTGGTCCAGCAGGTCGGCCGCGCGGTCGAGGAGGCGGGCGCGCTCGGCGAATTCCGTCGAGCGGTAGCTCCTGAACGCCGAGTCGGCGGCCGCCAGGCGCTGCTCGATCTGCTCGGCCCCCAGCTCGTCGAACGTCTTGAGCGTCTCGCCGTTCGCGGGGTTGACGGTTGCGATGGGCACGTCAGGCTCTCCTCGTCCTCGATGCGTCGCATCGGACCGTACCGGGCCGGCCGGGTCCGCCCGGGACGGCGCCGTGGCGTGTCAGTCCGGGAAACGCATTCACTCGATCGCCGAAGCCACCGGAACGTCTGCCCGAGCGGTTCGCACCGCCGCGGCCGCGGTCTGCGCCGGCTGAGCGGCCTTGGTGAAGTGGGGTGCGTTTCCGCGTCGTCCGGTGCGGTGCATCGCAAGGCGGAGCGGCACGCTTGTACTGGACGTACCAGGGTGCTGCGAGACCGCGGCGAAGCGCCGTGCCGGGCGGCGCAGGGGCGTGCCCCACTTCCCCGAGACCGCTTACGCGTCCGGGCCGCGCCCGACGGCGGCCAGCAGCGTACTCATGGCCAGCAGGGCCACGGCCCACAACCCGGCCGTCCAGGGTGAGTTCGCGCCCTCCGGGGCCGGGGACACCCGGTGCCGGGAGTCGTAGGCGACCCGGAGCTCCGCTCCCGCGGCAGCGATGCGCCGGTCGTCCCCGAGCTCATCGGGGTAGCCGCCGGGGCAGTTCAGCACATGGCGGTACACGGTCTTCTCCGCGGGAGCGCCCTCTCCGGCGGAGCCCTGCACCCTGGCCTGGACGTCGCGTACGACGCACAGGGCGACCTCCCCACGCGAGGCGGCCTGATCCGCGGCCGTCACGGTCAGCAGCAGCCCCAAGGCCATGAAGAGCGCCCCGAAGAGACTGCCGCTCCCGCGCACGAGCGCGAAGTACGCCACCGAGCCGCCGATGACGAGCACCGCTCCGCCCGCCAACGCGACCGTGCCGGACGGCGCCGAGGTGCCGCCGTAGCACCAGTGGGCCCAGGCGTACACGGCCGCGGCCGCCGCGACGGGCACCAGCGCGGCGAGCCGCCACACCTGCGGTTCGGCCCCTGGCATGAACACCACCCCCTCACCGCTGGGCCGCCTGCGCCGCACCGATGGTTCACGCGTTCGGTGGTTCGGCATCCCGGCAGTTCGGCGTCCCGAGGAGTTTTCCGGCGCACGGCTCCCCCGGTGTCGCGGGCGGGGCGCAGCGTACGCCGGCGCCCCGCCCGCGACGGAGTTCTCAGGGGCGGCGGATCAGCAACGCGGGCAGGCGTCGCGGATCACGCGCCAGGTGAACGTGGTGGAGGCCGTGGCGCCCGTGGCATCCTTGATGGTGACCGTCACGGTGCGGGTGCCGCTGCCGCGCAGCAGGCCGGAGATCAGCCCGGTCGACTGGTTGATCGTCAGACCGAGCGGCAGATTGCCTGCCGACCAGGTGTACGGGGTGGTGCCGCCGCCGGCCGTCATCTGCAGCCGGACGCTGTCGTACTGGTAGTTGACCTGGTTGCCCGGGAAGCCCACCACCGGTGCTGCGGCCACGGAGCTGACCGCGGGTGTGGCGGGCTGCACGGCGGCAACCGCGGCCGACGAGCCGACGGGGACGGCCAGGACGGCCGCCAAGCCCACGGCCAGGACCGCTAATCGACGCGGGACACGCTTGTTCGATCTCAACATGACCTCCGAACTCGCTTGTGGAGAAGCTGTGTTCAAAGTGCGATGGGACGTCGGAATCCTACGCACGAGTACACGTTTTCCTCTAGCACGCCGCAGAGGGCAGTTCCGGCCGACCAATGGCCGGTTCAGGGCGGGTTCAGGGCCGGTTCAGGGCAGCGTCCAGCGCGGTGAGCAGCTGGTCGATGTCGGCGCCGGTGGTGTGGAGGTGCGGGCTGATGCGGATCGCCGAGCCCCTGGCCCCGACGAACACGTTCGCCTCCTCCAGCGCGGCCACCACGCGCTGCTGGAGCCCCTCGGGGACCGTGATGCCGAGCATGTGCGGTCCCCGCGGCGCGGGGACGGGCAGGCCCCGCTCGCGGGCCGCCGAGGCGATACGGGCCGTGGTCGCCGCCAAGGTGACGGCGATGCGGGGGACGGTCCAGGCCGACAGCTGTTCGAGGGCTGCGATGGCCATGGGGGTGAGTTCGAAGGCGGTGCGGGCGCCCACGTCGAAGCGGCGGGCCCCGGGCTGGTACTCGGTGCGGTAGTCGACGAGGCGCGAGAAATCCTGGGAGTCCTTGCGCAGGATCCAGTTCTCCTCCAGCGGCCGCCCCTCCCGGTGTTCCGGAGCCACGTACAGGTAGCCGAGCCCGAAAGGGCCGAGCAGCCACTTGTAGCCGACGCTGACGAGGAAATCGGGCTGCAGCGTGCGCATGTCGATCGGGATCGCCCCGGCGGACTGGCTGGCGTCGACCACCAGGGCGGCGCCCGCGGCCCGGGTGGCCTCGGCGATCCGGTCGAGGTCGAGCAAGGCGCCGTCGGTCCAGTGCACGCGGGGAACCGAGACCACGGCCACGCCGTCGTCGTGTGCGGCGAGTGCGTCGAGGACGGCCTCGGTCCAGGTCTGGCCGGGGTCCCGGTCCACGGTGAGCATCGAGGCCCCCGTACGCTCGGCGAACCGCCACCAGGTGTAGATCCCTGACGGGTACTCGCCGGCGAGGACCAGGACCCGGCTGCCGGCCGGCGCCGTCAGGTTGGCGGCAGCCACCGCGAACCCGTAGCTGGTCGCCGGTACGAGGGCGATGCCGTCTGCGGCTGCCCCGATGAGCTCCGCGAACAGCGCTCTGCGCTCCTCGGCCGCGGTGAACCAGTCGGCGCCCTGGATCCGCCACGGCTGGGCGCGCTTGAGGAGGGCGCCCTCGCCTGCGACGAGGCCGGTGCGCAGGGTCGGTGCCAGGCTCGCGGTGTTGAAGTAGGCGATGCCGTCGGGGATGTCGAACAGCTCACGGGCGTTGGGGAGCAGCTCGCTGCCGTCAGGCGAGGTCATGTCATGCCTTTCGAGACGTGCGGCTCCGCAGAGCCGGGCCTGGGCCGGAGTCCACCACACTGCCCGGCCTCGGGGGCCGGAAACATCAGCCGCCCCGGCGGATGGGCTCACTCGCCCCACTTGGCCGACCCGTCGTAGCGGCCGCAGCGGATCGGCCGACGGTTCCGGTCCCGCGACCCTGCGCCGCGTACGGGACGGGCGCGCCGCTGCCGTCGCCCGGCCCGCCGGGCCGATAGTGGGGAGCTGTGAGCAACGGGTCAGAGGGACACATGCAAGAGGGCGGCGCCTGGTCCGGGTCTGCCGGGGCAGAGGCGTTCGCGGCGGTGGAGGCAGCCACGGACTGGCTGCTCGGCTATCCGTTCGTGTTCGAGGCCCTGGCCCGCCACCGGATCGGCGAGGACGGGGTGCTCGTGGACTACGGCTGCGGGCCCGGACGGGTGGCCGACCAGGCGGCGCGCGTGCTGGGCGCACGGGTGCTGGGGGTGGACACGTCCGCCGAGATGCTGGCGCTGGCCCGGAGCACGGCGACAGAGGTGGCGGAGTTCCACCTGGTCAGGGACGGCCGCGTGACCGGCCTGCCCGACGGATGCGCGGACGCGGTGATGTGCAATCACGTCCTGGCCTCGCTGCCGACCGAGGAGGCCGTGCTCGCGGTGCTCGCCGAGATCCGCCGCCTGCTGCGGCCCGGGGCCCCGCTCGTGCTGCTGACCACCGACCCCGCCTGTACGGGGTTGGAGTACGCCTCGCTGCGCGTGGGCACGGCGGGGGCCGCGTACCTGCCGGGCGAGGAGATGCCGCTACGGCTGCGGCGCACCGACGGTTCCTGGCAGGAGGTACGCAATCACGCCTGGCCCGTGGCCCTGCTGCCGGCCCTGCTGGAACGCGCCCGCTTCCGCGATGCCGCCCAGCGCCGGCCGACCGTGGACAAGGCCCTGGCCATCGCCGACCCGGCTCTCGTGCAGCGGTACGCGTGGGCCGCGGAGCGGGCCGAACCGCCGCTGGTGATCACCTCGGCCCTCGCCGCCTGAGCCTCCCGGAGACCACTGTGTTCCCCTCTCCTGTCCGTGTTGTTCGAGTTCCTCGGGTCGTCCGACGGGAAACAGCAGCCCTGGCCGTACTCGGCCTGTTGGGTGCGCTCGTCGCGGGTGCTCCGGCCGCGGCTCCCTCCCCTCGGGCGGCGTACGTACGAGCGGTGACCGCCGTCCCCACGGCGCCGGGAAGCGCCACGCCCCTGTCCGGGTACGCCATCCGGTCGACGGCGGAGGTCTCCGACGCGGCGGCCGTCGTCTCGGCCCCGGGCTACCGGACGACGGGCTGGCACCCGGCCGGGCCGCGTTCCACCGTGCTCGCAGCCCTGGTCGCGGACGGCAAGCACCCCGACCCCTTCTACTCCACGAACCAGCAGCGCATCCCCGCCGCCGATTTCACCGTGCCGTGGTGGTTCCGCGCCGAGTTCACCGTCGAGGACCCCTCCTCGCGCACGTACCTGGACTTCAGCGGGGTGGTCTCCGCAGCGGACGTGTTCGTCAACGGCAAGCAGGTCGCCACCGCGTCCACGGTCGCCGGCGCGTACACCCGTCACGAGCTCGACGTCACCGGTCTGGTGCGGGCCGGCGCCAATGCGGTGGCCTTCCGGATCAACCCCAACAACCCCCGCAAGAACCTGACCATGGGCTGGCTCGACTGGTTGCAGCCGCCCCCGGACGAGAACATGGGCATCGTCCGCGACGTGCTCGTACGGCGCGGCGGCCCCGTCGCCCTGCGCGATGCGCACGTGGTCACCAGCCTGGCACTGCCGTCCCTGGCCGCCGCAGACCTGACCGTCAAGGCGCAGGTACGCAACGACTCGGCCGAAGCCGTCACCGCCACGCTCTCCGGCACCATCGGCGCCACTGATCCCACCGGCCCCACCAGCACCGGCATCGCCTTCCGCCGGGACGTGCCCCTGCGCGCCCACGAGACGAAGACGGTGGCCTTCGCCCCTGCCGACGCACCGGGGCTGCACCTCGACGCACCGCGCGTGTGGTGGCCCGCCGGGATGGGCGCGCAGGAGCTGTACGCCCTCGACCTGACGGTGACGGTGCCGGTCCCAGGTGCCGGAGCCCGGTCCGGGGCCGAGTCCGGAGCCGTGTCCGACCGCTCCCGCCACGGCTTCGGCATCCGCAGCGTGCAGGCCCCGCTCAACAAGGACGGCGCCCGCCAGTACTCCGTCAACGGCCGGCCCCTGCTGATCCGGGGCGCCGGCTGGTCCCCCGACCAGCTGCTCCGCTGGGACCCGACCTACGCCGAGGACCGGCTGGCGTACGCACGCGACCTCGGCCTCAACACCCTGCGCCTGGAAGGGCACCTCGAACCGGACGAGTTCTTCGACCTCGCCGACCGGTACGGGATCCTCACCCTGCCGGGCTGGCAGTGCTGTACCAAGTGGGAGGGCGAGGTCAACGGCACCGAGGCCGGAGAGAGCTGGACCGCGGCCGACCACCCGGTCGCCAAGGCCTCCATGGCGGCCGAGGCCGCGCGCCTGCGCGATCACCCCAGTGTCATCTCCTTCCTCATCGGCAGCGACTTCGCCCCGGACGCGGAGATCGAGAAGGGCTACCTCGACGCGCTGAAGGCCGCCGACTGGCCCACCCCGGTGATCCCCGCCGCCTCCGCCAAGTCGGCACCTCTCAGCGGCCCTTCGGGGATGCGGATGCCCGGCCCCTACGACTGGGTGCCGCCCGGCTACTGGTACGACAAACGGGAGGGCGGAGCCACCGGCTTCAACTCCGAGACCAGCGCCGGCCCCGATGTCCCCACCCTCGACACCCTGCGCCGCATGATGTCCCCCGCGGAGCTGACCGCCCTCTGGAAGGACCCGGCCGCGCCGCAGTACCACCGTTCCCCCTCCCGCACCTACGCCACGCTCAAGCTGTACGACGATGCGCTGACCGCCCGGTACGGCGCCCCGCGCAGCCTCGATGACTACGTCGCCAAGGCGCAGCTCGCCCAGTACGAGAACGTCCGCGCGCAGTTCGAGGCGTACGCGCGCAATGCCACCGACGCCTCGAAGCCCTCGACGGGGGTGATCTACTGGATGTTCAACAGCGGCTGGACCTCGCTGCACTGGCAGCTCGTGGACCGCTTCCTCGACCAGGGCGGCGCCTACTTCGGCGCGAAGAAGGCGAACGAGCCCCTGCACATCCAGTACTCCTACGACGACCGCACGGTGGCCGTCGTCAACCGCCGCCGGGCGGCGGTGTCGGGGCTGACCGCGCGGGTCTCCCTCTTCAACACGGACGGGACGCAGAAGTACGACCGGACCGTGACCGGTCTCGGCGTCGGCGGGGACGGCGCGAAGGCCACCGCGCTGACCCTTCCGGCCTCGGTGGAGGGGCTGTCCACCACCCATCTCGCACGGCTGATCCTGACGGACTCCGCCGGCAGCGAGGTGAGCCGCAACGTGTACTGGCTCTCCACCCGCCGGGATGTCTCCGACTACGACGAGAGCGACTGGTACCACACCCCGACCACGGCCTACGCCGACCTCACCGGGCTGCGGTCCATGGCGCAGGCCTCCCTGTCCGCCACGGCGACGACGGCCGTGGGCGCCGATGCGCCGACAACGTCCACGACCACGACCACGACCACGACCACCGTCACGCTACGCAACACCGGCACCGGGAACACGCCGGCCCTGCTCACCGACCTCCATCTGGTGGACGGCAAGGACGTCCCCGTCCTGCCCGTCCAGTGGTCCGACAATCAGATCAGCCTCTGGCCCGGTGAGTCGGCGACCCTGACGGCGACGTACCGCACCGCCGATCTGCACGGGTCCGCGCCCCGGATCAGGGTCTCGGGCTGGAACACGCCGACGGCCACGGTCCCGGCCGCCGGGCGCCGGTAGGCCGGCCGGCCCGGACCGGGGCAGCGGACACCGGCCCGCCTGCAGTGGTCCCCTGCCCATGGGGCAGGATGGCAGCCCGTTCCGGAATGCGTACATGCGCCCGAACGAGGCTCCATGCACGACAAACTGACAGGTGACAAGGTGACGACACACCTCATACGACGACCCGCAGCGCCCGTCGCCGCTCCCCCGGTCCGGCGCGAAGCGGAGGGCGTCCGTTGAACCGGGAACTCGTCCTGCACGACTGGCTGGTGGCCGGAATCGCGATCGCCGCGGGCGCCCTGGCAGGGCTGCTGCTGCGCGCCCTGATGCGCTGGCTGGGCCGGCACGCCGAGCGGACACGGTGGAGCGGGGACGACATCATCGTCGACGCGCTGCGCACGCTCGCACCCTGGGCGGCGGTCATCGCCGGCGCCGCGGTGGCCGCCTCGACCCTGCCGCTTCACGCGCGGGTCCTGGGGTTCGTGAACCAGTCCCTGACCGCTCTGCTCATCCTCATCGCCACGCTCAGTGCCGCCCGGGTCATCTCCGGGCTCGTCCAGTCGGTGGCGGGGGCGCGGACCGGAGTGGCCGGATCGGCGACCATCTTCGTGAACATCACGCGGATCGTGGTGCTCGTGATGGGCGTGCTCGTCGCACTCGAAACCATGGGCGTGTCGATCGCACCGCTGGTCACGGCCCTCGGTGTAGGCGGTCTGGCGGTGGCCCTGGCATTGCAGGACACGCTCGCCAACCTCTTCGCGGGCGTCCACATCCTCGCCTCGAAGACCGTGCAGCCCGGTGACTACATCCGCCTCAGCAGTGGTGAGGAGGGGTACGTCGTCGACATCAACTGGCGCAACACCGTCGTCCGCAACCTGTCGAACAACCTGGTGATCATCCCCAACGGGCGTCTCGCGCGGACGAACATGACCAACTTCACCCAGCCCGAGCAGCAGTTGTCGATCTCGGTCCAGGTGGGTGTGGGCTACGAGAGCGATCTGGAGCAGGTCGAGCGGGCGACCCTCGAGGTGGTCGACGGCGTGATGGCCGACATCAACGGCGCGGTCCCCGACCACGAAGGGGCCGTCCGGTTCCACACGTTCGCGGACTCCAGGATCAACTTCACGGTGATCCTCGGGGTCGGCGAGTTCAGCGACCAATACCGGATCAAGCACGAGTTCATCAAGCGCCTGCACCAGCGGTTCCGGGCGGAGGGAATCTCGATACCCGCCCCCACCCGGACGGTCGCACTCCACCGGGACGACCTCCAGGCGTCGACGCCTCCCCCGGTCCCGCACCAGCGCGAGGCCCCGACGCGCTCGCCGGCCACCACCGGCTGAACCGCGCTCCTACGGGTGGTACAGCTCCTCGGCGCGGGCCGGGTCGACGGGGCCGTCCTGTGGCAGGTGGAGGAAGTGCTCCACCTGCCACGCCTGCGCCCGCCCGGCCTGGCGGTTGGCGGTGGTCACCCACGGCGGGTAGACGCGGAAGCCGCGCTTCCCGCCGGAACCGTCCACCGATACGACGCCGTTTCGGCGCAGCGCGTCCATCGGGAGGACGAACTGGCCGAAGCCGTCGTCGTCGCGGCTGCTGATGACGAAGAGGTCGACGGGATCCGCGGCGTCGAAAGGCTCGATGGGCCCGCGCGCGGACCTCTTCCACACGGTGACGAACTGGCCGACCTTGGTGGGCGTCGTCTTCGCTGCACGGAACCGGACGCGCCGGCCGTCGAGGGTGAACGCATGCGCAGCGTATTCGGCGCTCTCGGCCTCGGGCACCGGCTGCGAGCAGGTGAATCCGCAGGGGTCGTAGACGCGCGACTTCGCCGCGAGGAGGTCGCCGGGGACCCCGACCGTGTCCGACCACGGTTCGGGTCCGGTACGGGGGTGGTGAGGGACAGGGCTCTCGCGGTGTTTCGTCACCCGACCACCTTGTCACGGATCCCCGAATATTCGAACATTTGGACGGGCGGCGGTCGGGTCCGGGTTCGTTCTTGCGGATCCACGACGTC
Source organism: Streptomyces sp. NPDC051364 (assembly GCF_040682115.1). NCBI lineage: Bacteria > Bacillati > Actinomycetota > Actinomycetes > Kitasatosporales > Streptomycetaceae > Streptomyces > Streptomyces sp. NPDC051364. The sequence goes on from NZ_JBFBAH010000047.1 coordinate 15,726, forward strand.
CGGCCGGGTGAGTGCCTCCTGGGCCGCGGGGCGGCATAGCGTCGGATCATGCGCGTACTTGTGACTGGAGGAGCGGGCTTCATCGGCTCACGCATCGTCTCCGAACTGGCCGGCCGGGGGCACGACCCGGTGGTGTTCGACCTGGCGGAGGACGGCAGGGACGTACGGGATCCCGGCCAGGTGCGGGAGGCCCTGGCCGGCGTCGACGCGGTCTGCCATCAGGCGGCGAAGGTCGGCCTGGGCAAGGATTTCGGGGACGCACCCGGTTGCGTTTTCGCGTCGTCCGGTGCGGTGCATCGCAAGGCGGAGCGGCACGCTTGTACCGGACGTACCAGGATGCTGCGACAACGCGGCGAGGCGCCGTGCCGGGCGGCGCGGGGGCGTGCCCCACTTCCCCGAGGCCGCTCAGGCGGGTGCCGGGAGGGTCAGTTCGAAACGGCAGCCGCCGGCGACGTTGCGGACGTGAGCGTGCCCGTCATGGGCCTCCACGATGCCCCGGACGATCGCCAGGCCCAGGCCCGCACCTCCCGGAGGCGTGCGGGCCTGCGTGCCGCGCCAGCCGGTGTCGAACACGCGCGTGAGGTCCTCCTCGGGAATGCCGCCGCAGGCGTCGGTGACCGACAGCACCACCGCTCCCTCACGGGATTCGGCCGCGATCGCGACCGTACCGTCGGCCGGGGTATGGCGGATGGCGTTGACCAGCAGGTTCGACAGGACGCGGGTCATCTCCTTGCCGTCCACCTCCACCGGGAGCGGTGCGATGCCGTCGCCGACCAGCCGTACGCCGTGCTCGCGGGCGAGGGCGTCGGTTCCGGCCAGGGCGTCGCCCACCAGGTCGTAGAGGGACATCCGGGTGGGGCTGAGACTCAGGGCGCCCGCGTGGATGCGGGAGAGCTCGAAGAGGTCACCGACCATGGAGTTGAGGCGGTCGACCTCGGTGCGCATCTGCCGGTGGTAGCGCGCGGGGTCGGCGGCCATGCCGTCCTCCAGCGCCTCCGACATGGCGCGCAGACCGGCCAGCGGGGTACGCAGATCGTGCGAGATCCAGGCGACCAGTTCACGGCGTGAGGTTTCCAGGGCCCGCTCGCGCTCCCGGGACTCTTCCAGGCGCTCGCTGGTCAGGGCCAGTTCGCGGCTGAGCGCGGTGAGTTCGGCGGGGGCGGGCACGGTGGGCGTGGTGAACGTACCCTCCTCGCCGAAGACCCGTGCGGCGGCGACGAGTTCGCGGCAGCGCAGTACGACCTGCCGGCCCAGCAGCAGGGCGGTGCCCAGGGAGACGGCGGCCGCCACCGCGACGACCGTGGTCATCACAGTCAGGTCGTGGGTGGAGAGGAACATCGCCCAGGCCACCGTCAGCGTTCCGGCGAGCATCGCGGACACGGCGACGGCGGTCACGACGGCGAGGGAGACGGCGATGCTGCGCCGCCGCAGTGTCCGCAGGGCGACGGCGCCCAGCGCGCCGGCGCCGCCCGCGCCGAGGAGCGCGTACAGGGCGATCAGCAGCAGGTCCAGGTCACGCATGTCCGTTCTCCGTCCGGGGGTCCGTCGCGGGGGCCGCCGGGGCGGGGTGGGCGTCGAAGCGGTAGCCGGCGCCCCAGACGGTCTGGATCAGCCGGGGGCTCGCCGGGTCGTCCTCGATCTTTCCGCGGAGCCTGCGGACGTGGACCGTGACGGTGGACAGGTCTCCGAAGTCCCAGCCCCAGACCTCGTGCATGAGCCGCTCCCGGTCGCAGACCTGTCCGGGGTGGCGCAGGAAGTAGGCGAGGAGGTCGAACTCCCGCAGGGTGAGGGCGAGCTCCTGGCCGTCCTTGCTCACCCGGCGGGCCGCCGGGTCCAGGCTCAGGCCCGCCGCGGTGAGCAGGGGGCCGGCGGCCGGCGGGGCGGGGACGGCCCTGCGCAGCACCGACTGCACGCGCAGGACGAGCTCGCGCGGGCTGAAGGGCTTGGTCACGTAGTCGTCCGCGCCGACTTCCAGGCCCAGGATCCGGTCGTCCTCGTCGCCGCGTGCGGTGAGCATGATGACCGGGACGGGCGGGAGGGGCGGGGTGCCGCCCTGACCGCCGCGCGGGTCGGCGCCGCGCTCGCGCGCCCGCAGCCGCCGGCAGACCTCCAGCCCGTCCATGCCCGGGAGCATGAGGTCGAGGACCACCAGGTCCGGGCGCTGCTCCTCGGCGGCGCGGAGCGCGGCCGGTCCGTCGGCAGCCCGGCGCACGGCGAAGCCGGCCCGGTCGAGGTATCCGGCCACCACCTCCGAGACGGTCGGGTCGTCCTCCACGACCAGGACGCTGCCCATGGACCGCTCCGGGGTACCCGCCCCGCCGGGGCCGACGGCGTGCAGGCCCTCGTCCGTACTCTGCGTATTGCTGACTGCCATGGCCCCAGCCTGACATCCGCCCCGGGCCGCGTGGAATGCGACCTCCCCCGACCGCGCACGGCGTCCGCGTTTCGTAAGGACTCAAAGCTCCTTTCGTCCGCGTCCGCTTCCTACGGTGTGGACCGTGACCGATTCTGCTTGTGTGCCGCCCCGGGCGGACCTCGTACTGCCGTGCCTCGACGAGGCGGAGGCGCTCCCCTGGGTGCTGGCGCGGGTGCCGGCCGGCTGGCGGGCCATCGTCGTCGACAACGGCTCCACCGACGGCTCCGCCGACATCGCCCGCAGCCTGGGGGCGACCGTGGTGCGCGAACCCCGGCGCGGCTTCGGCGCCGCCTGCCACGCCGGACTGCTCGCCGCGAGCGCCGACCTCGTCTGCTTCTGCGACTGCGACGCCTCCCTCGACCCCGCCCTGCTCGCTCCCATGGCGGCGCGGGTCGCGGCCGGCGAGGCCGACCTGCTGCTCGGCCGGCGCCGCCCGCAGGGCCGCGGAGCGTGGGCCGCGCACGCCCGCGCCGGGAACCTCGCGCTGGCGCGGATGCTGCGCCGCCGTACGGGGCTGCGGCTGCACGACCTCGGACCGATGCGGGTCGCGCGCCGCGAGGCACTGCTGGGCCTGGACCTGACCGACCGGCGCAGCGGCTACCCGCTGCAGATGGTCGTACGGGCCGCCGACGCAGGCTGGCGGGTGGCCGAGACGGACGTCCCGTACCTGCCGCGCTCCGGGAAGTCGAAGGTCACCGGCACCTGGCGGGGCACCTGGCATGCGGTACGGGACATGCAGCGGGTGCTGGCCGAGGCGCCCGGCACCCGGTCCGCACCGGCCGGCGGGGTCTCCGCATGAGTACTTTCGAGAGCAACCACGACAACGACGAGGGCACTCTCCTCGTCGTCGCCAAGGCCCCGGTACCAGGCCGGGTCAAGACGCGGCTGACCCCGCACTTCACCCCGCAGCAGGCCGCCGCCCTGGCCCGCGCCGCGCTCCAGGACACCCTGGCCGCCGTCCTCGCCACGCCGGCCCGGCGACGCGTCCTCTACCTCGACGGGGCGCCGAGGCACTGGCTGCCCGACGGCATCGAGGTGGTCCCGCAGTGCGCGGGCGGGCTCGACGCCCGGCTGGCCGCGGCCTTCGGCCTGTACGAAGGTCCCGCGCTCCTGATCGGCATGGACACCCCCCAGGTCACTCCGGAACTCCTCGCCCAGGGCCTCGACTTCACCCGGACCAACGCGTGGTTCGGCCCGGCCCTGGACGGCGGATTCTGGGCCCTCGGACTCGCCGAACCCGATCCGGCGCTGCTGCTCGGCGTCCCCATGTCCGTAACGCACACCGGGGAGGTGCAGCGCCGGCGGCTGACCGCGTCCGGGCGGGCCGTACGGGACCTGCCGGCGCTCCGCGACGTCGACACCCCGGACGATGCGGCGCTGGTCGCTGCCGCCGCGCCGGGGACCCGCTTCGCCGCCCTGCACGCCGAGCTGTGCGCGGCCGTCCGATGACCGCGCAACTGGCGGAGCCCGCCGCCCAGGCCTGGCGGGCCGATCCGTACTCCGACGCCCTGCGCACCGGCCAGGGCCCTCTCTACCTGCGCCGCAGCGACGGCTGGCTACTGCCGCTGGACGTGGAGCGCTGGTGCGCAGAGCCCGACACCGCCGACGCCACCGTCCTGTCCCGCTGCGACGGCCCGGTCCTGGACATAGGCTGCGGACCGGGCCGCCTGGTCGCCGCCCTCGCCCGCCGCGGGCACCCCGCGCTGGGCGTGGACGTCACCCCGGAGGCGGTGGCCCGTACCGTACGCGCGGGCGGCAGCGCCCTGTGCCGGTCCGTGTTCGACCCGCTGCCCAGCGAGGGCCGGTGGGGCACGGTCCTGCTGATCGACGGCAACATCGGCATCGGCGGCGACCCCGGCGCCCTGCTGCGCCGCGCCGCGCGGCTCGCGGCGCCCGGCGGCTCGCTGCTGGTCGAGGTGGCCGCCGTGGACGTCGACGAGCGCGTCGAGGTCCATGTCGACGACGGTCACGGCGGCCGCGGGGCGCCGTTCCCGTGGGCCCGGCTCGGTACCCGTGCGCTCCGCGTCGAGGCGGCCACAGCGGGCTGGACCCGAGCGGTGACCTGGCATGCCGCGGGCCGCGCGTTCGTACAGCTGCGACGCTGACCGCAGACCGGGACGTACGAGAGCGGCTGACGCGAAACCGCGTCAGCCGCTCTCGTACGTCCCGTCGCTCAAGACTGTCGGCGCATGCCGCCCAGCGCCGCGCGCGTCCCGGCCCACAGGCCCGCGGCCACTGCGATGGCCGCCATCGCGAGCAGCCAGTTGCGCGGGTAGTCCAGCGGCACGACCGTCGGGTTGGCCGCGCCGCCCGGGCGCAGGAGCGACGGGAGGGCGATCGCCGTCAGGGAGCCCGCGACGATCAGGGCCGCGCGCGGGATCCCGCGCAGGCGCAGGCCGAGGGCGCCGGTGAGCGCGGCGACGGCGATCACGAGGGGCGCGATCAGCCCGTCGTGCACGACGACCGCGCCCGCGAGCCACAGCGCGATCCGCCAGGGCGAGGGCTGCTGGATCAGCAGGGCGCCGCCCAGGCCCATCAGGGCCAGTCCGAGGCCCGCCACCAGGTACCGGTACGCCATCACGCCACCTCCAGTCGGCCGACCCACTTGGTCTGGAGCACGCCGGGGCGGTTCGGGGCGATGATCCGCGCCGGGTAGCCGTGGTCCGGGGACAGTTCCTCCGTCCGTGGAGCGGCGCGCTGTTGGTGACAAGGTGGGCGTTCGCGCTGCTCACGCCGGGGTATTCGTGGTACGCCCTGCTGCTGGTCGCGCTCGTGGCGCTGGACGGACGCTGGGAGTGGCTGGGCATCGCCGTCGCGGGCCCCGCCGTGTACGTCACGGGCCAGGCGTTCGGCTCGCGCGAAGCGGTGAGCGCCACGGCGTACGGCCTCGCGGTGCTCCTGGTGCCGGCGGTCACCGCGGTACGCCGGCGCGGCCTCCGCACGGCTGATCGCCGCTGTTGACCCGTCAGGGCTGCACGTGCGGATGCGTGATCCTGCTCGGTGGGACGGGGTTTCGAGCAGGTATTGACATGCATCCCGCACTGCGCTGCACTTTGGCCGACTCTATGAACTCCCCTTCCCTCCCATGACTTGGGGACTTGCCATGCGTCTGCTCAGATTGCTGATCGCCGCCGTCTGCGCGGTGGCCGCGCTCTCCTTACCCGGTGTCGCCGCCGCCGGACCCGTGCCCGCACAGGCCGCCGCCGGGCCGCCCCTGACCGTTCCGGCGCTGCGGCAGTGGACGGCCGGGACCGGTACGTACGCCTTCACCACCGCCGGCCGTATCGTCGTCGACCCCGCCTATACCGCCCAGCTCTCCGACGAGGCCGCCACACTCGCCGAGGATCTGGAAGCGCTGGCCGGGCGTCCCGTCGCCGTCGTCACCGGGAGCGCCGCCCCCGGCGACATCGCACTGAGCCTCGGTGACCCCGGCCTGCCCGCCGAGGGCTACCGGCTGACCGTCGGTCAGTCCGTCGGCATCCAGGCCGCGACCGACACCGGCGCGTTCTACGGCACCCGTACCGTGCTCCAGCTCCTGCACCAGTCGCTCTCGGTTCCCGCCGGCACGGCGGTGGACTGGCCCACCAAGGCGGAGCGCGGGCTCATGATCGACCAGGGCCGGAAGTTCTTCACCGTCGACTGGGTCAGGCAGCACATCAAGGAGCTGGCCTACCTCAAGCTCAACTACTTCCACTTCCACCTGTCGGACACGTTCGGCTTCCGCCTCGAGAGCTCCACCCACCCGGAGATCGTCTCCGCCGACCACTACTCCAAGCAGGACATCGCCGACCTGGTCGCGCTCGGGCAGAAGTACCACGTCACGATCATTCCCGAGATCGACACCCCGGGGCACATGAACGCCGTCCTGGCCGCCCACCCCGAGCTCAAGCTCAAGAACAGCTCCGGCACGGCCAGCCCCGATTTCATCGACCTCTCACTGCCGGCCTCGTACACCCTGATCAAGGACCTGGTGAACGAGTACCTGCCCTTGTTCCCGGCCCCGTACTGGCACATCGGCGCGGACGAATACGTCACCGACTACGCCAAGTACCCGCAGCTGCTCAGCTATGCCCGCGCCCACTACGGAGCGGGCGCCACCGCCAAGGACACCTACTACGGGTTCGTGAACTGGGCCGACGACCTGGTCCGGGCGGCCGGCAAGACCACCCGGATGTGGAACGACGGCATCAAGGCCGGGGACGGAACCGTCACTCCGCACGCGGGCATCCTCGTCGAGTACTGGTACAGCTACGGGCTCACCCCGCAGCAACTGGCCGCGGCCGGCCACACCGTGGCCAACGAGTCCTGGACTCCGACCTATTACGTGCTCGGCGGCGCCAAACCCGACACCAAGTGGATGTACGAGACCTGGACCCCCGACCGCTTCGAGGGCGGGGTCACCCTCACCGACCCCTCGAAGAACCCCGGTTCGCTGATCCACGTGTGGTGCGACAACCCGACCGCCGAGACGGAGGACCAGATCGCGGCGGGCATCATGTACCCGCTGCGCGCCCTGGCCCAGCAGACCTGGGGTTCCCCGAAGTCGGCGAGCACCTACGCCGCCTTCACCCCCATCGCGGCCGCGGTCGGACACAACCCCGCCTGGCCGGGCCTCGCCCAGCCCGGCAACCTCGCCCGCAACCGGCCGACCACCGCCTCCAGCACCGAGACCGCCAACTTCCCGGCCTCCTCGGCCACCGACGGCGACCCCGGAACCCGCTGGTCCAGCGCCTACAGCGACCCGCAGTGGCTCCAGGTGGACCTCGGCTCGAGCCAGGCCGTGAGCCGGGTGATGCTGCGCTGGGAGGCGGCGTACGGAAAGGCCTTCCAGATCCAGCTCTCCGACGACGCGACCACCTGGCGCACCGTGTTCTCCACCACGACCGGCACGGGCGGGGTGCAGGAGCTCACCGGCCTGTCCGGATCCGGCCGCTACATCCGCGTGTACGGGACCCGGCGCGGCACCGCGTACGGCTATTCGCTGTACGAGTTCGAGGTGTACGGAGGCCAGTTGAGCGGCACCCGGACCCTCGGCTCAGCCGGCAAGGCCCTCGACGATCCGGCGAGTTCCAACGTCTCCGGCACCCAGCTGATCACCTGGACACCGCACGGCAGCCCCAACCAGCAGTGGCAACTGGCGCTCGACGCCGACGGCTCCTACTCCATGGTCAACGGCTCGTCCAGGCTCTGCGCGGACGTCTCGGGCGGGTCCACCGCGCCCGGTGCAGCCGTCGTCCAGGCCACGCGCAGCGGCGGCGACAGCCAGCGCTGGCTGATCACCGCCCTCGGCGGGGGCGAGTACGCGGTGGCCAACAAGAAGAGCACCCTCCTGCTGACCACCGCATCGGGTACGGACGGCGCCCTGGTCACGCAGCAGCCGAGTTCCGGTTCAGGCTACCAGCGGTGGCAGATCACCTGACGGGAGGGCAGCTCGTGGACGTCTCCCGGCTACGGCCCGTGCCGGGGGACGTTCAGCCTTCCGCCCGGTGTGGCCGGTCCGCCCGGTCCGCCCGGTCCGCCCGGTCCGCCCGGTCCGCCCGGTGCGCTCGCCATTCCGGGGCGAGGACCGACCAGACCTCTTCGTCGTGCCGCTTCCCGCGGTACAGGTAACTCTCCCGCAGCACGCCGTCCTTGGTCATCCCGAGCCGCCGGGCCACGGCGATGCTGGGCTCGTTCCCGACCGAGACCACCCACTCCACGCGGTGGATGCCCCGCTCCTCGACGGCCCAGTCGATGATCGCGCGCACGGCCCGGGTCACCAGCCCCTTGCCCACCGCGGACGGCTCCAGCCAGCAGCCCGCCTCGGCCACGCCCTGCGCCACGTCGAACCTGCGGAAGAGGACCGCTCCGACCAGCTTGCCGTCGGTCCGGATGCCGTAGAGCCGCCCGGCGTCGGCCGCGGTCTTCTCCGCGTACGCCTGGAGGAGCGCCCGGCTGGAGTCCAGGTCCGTGACGACGTCGGGGAGTCCGTTGAACTGCCCTATGAACTCCCGCCCCCGGTCCACGTGGGCCAGGAACTCCTCGGCCTGCCAGGGTTCGAGCGGGCGCAGCTCCGCGCCGTCGTCGCCCAGGGATATCGCGAACATCGTCACCTTCCACGGTCGGAACCAGCGCACACCACGTTGTCGGGCCGCGGCGAAAGGATCTTCTCACGGCGCCCTCGGGTGCATCCGTGTCACACGCGTCGCACCGGGCACGGCCCGCGTCGACAGCTGCCGTCGCTCGTGGAACACCTTGCCCACCACGCGCGTTGTGCGGGAGATGGAGGATCGTCCTACCGCCACGACCGTCCCGAAGGAGTCCCGCGTGAATCGCCCCACCGCCCCGCTCGTCCTCGACCCCGCAGGCACCGACCGGCACGCCGAGCACCGGCTGCTGCGCGCCCAGGGGCCCGCAGCCCGCGTCGACGTCCTCGGCGTGACGGCCTGGTCCGTCACCGACCCTGTCCTCCTCAAGAAGTTGCTGACGAGCCCGGACGTGTCCAAGGACGCCCGCGCGCACTGGCCCGAGTTCGAACAGGCCGTACAGACGTGGCCGCTCGCCCTCTGGGTGGCCGTGAACAACATGTTCACCGCCTACGGAGCCGACCACCGCCGGCTGCGACGGATGGTGGCTCCCGCGTTCGGCGCGCGCCGTGTCTCCCTGCTCCGCGACACCGTCGAGGCCATCGTCACCGGCCTCCTGGACGAGCTCGCCGCCCTGCCTCCCGGTGAGGCGGCAGATTTGCGCGAACAGCTCGCCTACCCGCTGCCCATCGCGGTCATCGGCCACCTCTTGGGCCTCCCCGAGGACCGGCGCGGTGAGTTCCGTTCCGTGGTGGACGGGGTCTTCGACACGACCCTCACCCCCGAACAGGCCGCCGCGAACGCGGTTCGGGCCTACGAAATCCTCGGCCAGCTCATCGCCACCAAGCGCGCCGTGCCCGGCGACGACATGATCTCGCTCCTCATCGCCGCCCGCGACGAGGAGGGCGACGGCTCCGCGCTCTCCGACACCGAACTGGCCGACACCCTGTTCCTGATGATCAGTGCCGGGTACGAGACGACCGTCAACGTCATCGACCAGGCGGTCACCGCCCTGCTCACCCACCCCGAGCAGCTCGGCCACGTCCGCGCCGGCCGCAGCAGCTGGAGTGACGTCGTCGAGGAGACCCTGCGCCACGAGTCGGCCGTGAAACACCTGCCGATGCGCTTCGCTCTGGCCGACATACACCTGCCCGACGGACGGACCATCGCCAAGGGGGAGGCGATCCTCGCCTCGTACGCCGCCGCCAACCGGCATCCCGACTGGCACGGCCCGGATGCCGACGCCTTCGACGTCACGAGGGTCACGAAGGACCACCTCGCCTTCGGGCACGGCGTCCACTTCTGCCTCGGCGCCCCGCTGGCACGGCTCGAGGTCGCGGCAGCGCTCGAGGCCCTCTTCGACCGGTTCCCGGCCCTCGAACTGGAGGTTCCCGCCGATGAGCTGGTGCCCGTCGCCTCCCTGATCAGCAACGGCCACCGGACCCTGCCCGTCCGCCTCGGCCCCTCGGCATGACCCACTGAGAGGTCGGAACGACCCTCGACGTTCACTTCCCCGACGCCTCCCGCAGGCCGATCATCGGCCACGTCCACCCTAGGCTGCCGCCATGGCTGAGGTGGGGGTCACGGTCCGGGGTTGCCGGCTGCTCGGAACGCTCGGGTCGGTACTGCTGGCGGCCGGGAGCTGGTCGGCCGGCGCACTGCCTTTCGGGGTTCCCGACGGGGTGTGGGCCCAGCGGAGCCCCGCCCACACGGTGCTGGGAGCTGCGGCGTCGTACGCCGGGCTGGTGCTGCTCGTGATCGCCTGGTGGCGGCTGGGCGGGCTGCTGCGGAGCGGGGAGCCCGTCGGCCGCGGACAGCTGCGCTCCGTACTGTGGTCCTGGGTTCTGCCCCTCGTACCGGGGCCGCTGCTGTTCAGCAACGACGCGTACAGCTATGTCGCGCAGGGCGCGCTGGCGGGCCGGGGCTGGGACGTGTACCGGCTGGGGCCGTCGGCGCTCGGCGGTCCGCTCGCGGACAACGTGCCGGAGATGTGGCAGGAAGCACCGGCGCCCTACGGGCCGCTGGCCGTCGCGGCGACGCGGGCCGTGGTGGCCGTCACGGGCGAACACCACACGGTGGCGGCGGTGCTGGGGATGCGGCTGGTGGCCCTGGTGGGGCTGGGGCTGATCGTGTGGGGCATGAGCCGTCTCGCGTCCGAGTGGGGCGTCGGGGAGTCCGGGGCGCTGTGGGCGGCGGTGCTCAACCCGCTGGCCCTGGTGCATCTGGTCGGCGGGGCCCACAACGAGGCGCTGATGATCGGGCTGATGGTGGCGGGGCTGGTGGCCTTCCGCCGGGGCCGCTGGGTGCTGGGCACCGTCGTCCTCACGTCGGCCGCGCTGGTCAAGGTTCCCGCCGCGGTGGCTCTGCTGTGTGCCGCCGCGTGGTCCGTCGGCGGGCGGTCGGACCGGCGTTCGGGCTGGTCGCGGGCGGCGGGGATCTCGCTGGTGACCCTCGCGGCACTGGCACTGGGCGTGGGTGTGTGCGGCCAGGGCTGGGGGTGGCTGTCGACGCTGAAGGGCCCTACGCAGGTGTACACGGTGCTCTCGCCCAGCACGGACGTGGGCCGGGTGCTCGGACTGTTCGCCGAGGGGCTCGGCGTGGGTACGGCGGCCGATGCGATCGCCGCCGCGCGGTCGGTGGGGATGCTGCTGGGCGTGTGCGCGGTGGCCTTCTGCGCGTGGCGTGCCCCGCGTACGGGTCCCGAGTACGCGACCGGCATGGCGCTACTGGGACTGGTGGTGACCGCTCCGGTCGTACAGCCCTGGTACGTGCTGTGGGGAATGATGCCGCTCGCGGCGGTCGCCTGGGGGCTGCTGGAGGACACCAGGGCGAGGCTGGCGATGCTGGGGCTGCTGGTGATCGTGCTGCCCAGCGGGACGGCGCCCACCTGGCCCTACGCGCTCGCGGCCGTCACGGGGGCGTCGGCAGCCGTGGCCGCGCTCGTGGCGTGGGGTCCGCTGCGGCTGGGGGCGGTGCCCCGCCTTCTCCTGCAGGAGCGCGCGTGGGTGCGCGCAGCGGCCAGAACGCGCCGGTGAGCGCGGCGAGGAAACCGGGTTGTCCCGGCCCGTGGTGATCACTACGGTTGGCCGTGTGACTGCCGGGTCGGCCTTGGGCCATGTACGAGTAGGGTTCCCGGCCTCGGCGTGAGCACGGGGCGGGCCAGGCGCCCGCCGCTTCTCCGCGTTTTGTTCCCGGGCGCCCGTGTGTGGCGCCGTTCCAGCGGATCCCGAAACCGGAGACACACCACTCATGCAGAACACCCAGCAGTATCCGAACGCCGTCCAGTTGAACCACACCGTCGTGCATGCCAGGGACCGGCAGCTGTCGGCCGAGTTCCTCGCCGTGATCCTGGGACTGGAGGTCGGCGCTCCGTTCGGGCCGTTCCTGCCCGTCGACCTCGGCAACGGCGTGACGCTCGACTACTACGCGATGACAGCCGAGCCGATCCAGCCGCAGCACTACGCGTTCCTCGTGCCCGACGAGCGGTTCGACACCATGATCGTCCGGCTGGAGGCGGTCGGGGTCACCTACTACGCCGACCCCCACCACACCGAACCCGGGTACATCAACCGCCTGTTCGGCGGCCGCGGCGCGTACTTCGCCGACCCGGACGGCCACAACATGGAGATCATGACCCGGCCCTACGTCCGTCCGTAGCCGGTACGCGGGCCTCAGCCTTGGCTGCCGGTGAGCTTGCCGTCGGGGGTCAGGGTGAAGGTGGTGCGCTCCATGCCGGAAGTGTCGCGGTCCTCATCGCCGTACGCCCGGAGGCTGATCTGCTCGGCCTTGCCCCAATGGATCTCGGCTTCGGCGGCATGGGCCCAGCGGTTGACCCGGATGTGCGCCGACCAGTCGGCGACCTCTTCCTGCCGCCAGGCGCCCCAACTGCTCTCCGGCAGCAGGCCGGGCGCCGCGCCCCGGTAGACGCTGAAGGCCGTGAACGCGAGCAAGGAGGCGGCCACGGCGAAGAGGAGTACGGCCGCGCGGGGGAGGCGTAAGGGGGACACAGCGTGCTCCTGATCGGTGGGGACGGGGCAGGCCGGCCATGGCGGCCGGCCCTGTTCCTTGCCGGTCAGGTAGACGGGTGTCGGCGCCCTTGCGTTCCAAGTCGGCGGCGCAAGGGCGGAGGCCGGCCCGGCGGGCAGACCTCAGTACGCCTCGCTCGCCTTGGCGCGGAAGGTCTGCCGGTAGGCCAGCGGCGCCACCCCGATCGCCTGCGCCATGTGCCGCCGCAGCGAGGCGCCCGTGCCCAGTCCCGCCTCGTCCGCGATCCGGTCCACGGGCAGGTCGGTCACCTCCAGCAGCCGCCGCGCGTGCTCGATGCGCTGCCGGGTCAGCCACTGGCCCGGGGTCATGCCGACCTCGTCGCGGAACCGGCGCGAGAAGGTCCGCACGCTCATCCCCGCGTGCCGGGCCAGCTCCGCCAGCGCGATGGGCCGGCCCAGCCGGTCCAGTGCCCAGTCGCGGGTCGCAGCGGTGCTCGCCTGCGAGGCGCGCATACGGGCCGCGCTCGCTGCGCACCCTGCACCCAGCCCGTGCCGCTCTCCGCCGACCGCTAACCGTGTGACCCGACCCGGTGCGGCTGCGCAACCCGGGCCGCCCAGGCGTGCAGGTCGTCGGCCGAGGCTTCGACCAGGTCGGTGGCGGAGCCGGCCCAGGCTATGTAGCCGTCCGGGCGGACCAGGTACAAGCCGCGTCCGTACGCCTCGTACGGACCTATCTGTGCGGTGCGCAGGCCCGGGAGGGGCGGCAGTCGGTCCGGCAGCGGGGTGTCGACCGCGAGCAGGGTGAAGTGGGGGCCTCGGTAGAGGTCGAAGAGCCGCACGCCGTCGCGGTTGCCATCGGGCGCACGGTCTCCCGCGGTGAGGGCGTCCGCGGCCAGACCCGTGCGTGTCTCGCAGGTGAGCGACGAGTCCCGCTGGTCGAGGCCGAGTTGGCGGGTGGCGGCGCCACGCCGCTCCTCGCCGCGGTGGATGCGGGTGGACAGCCCCAGCATGGCGGCGGCGTTGGGCAGGCGCTCCTCCTCGTACGTGTCCAGCAGTGGCTCGGGGGCTCCGTCGAGCAGAACGGCGGCGAGCTTCCAGCTCAGGTTGCAGGCGTCCTGGACGCTGGTGTTGAGTCCCTGGCCGCCTGCCGGTGAGTGGATGTGGGCGGCATCGCCTGCGAGGAAGACCCTGCCGTCGCGGAAGCGATCGGCGAGGGCGGCGTTCACGGTGAAGTCCGATGCCCAGCGAACCTCGGTGACCTCCTCGGCCGGTATGTGGGTGAACGCGGCAACCAGAGCCCGCACATCCTCCACCGCGATCTCGTTGCCGACCGGCGCCGGCTGTGCGACGAACTGGAATTCCCGCGAATGCGGCAAGGGACACAGGGCCGCGAAGCCCGTACCGCCCCCGGCGGGCGGGAAGATGTGCCAGTTCTCCCGATCGAGCGTCGGGATGACCACGTCGGCCACGAGCATCGGGGCGGGGTCGACGCGCTCGCCGGTCATCTTGATGCCGACGAGCCGGCGGACCGTGGACCGGCCGCCGTCGGCGGCGACGGCGTACCCCGCACGGACGGTCACCGGACTCCCGCCTCCCGTCGGTATGAGCGTGGCCGTGACGGCCTCGGCGTCCTGGGTGAGCCCGGTCAGCTCGACGCCGAACACGACGTCGCCGCCCAGTTCGCGGAGCCGGTCGAGCAGGATCCGCTGGGTGCGCCACTGGGGCAGGATCCAGGGCCCCGTATAGGGCGCGTCCTCGGTCGACTCGGCTTCGTCGAACATGCGGTACTCGCCCGCGCGGGTGCCGCCCTGCCACGTCATGCCGATCGGCGCGTAGCCGCCCCACTTCAGGATCTCCTCGAGGATGCCCAAGTCGTGGAAGACCTCCAGGGTCCGCGGCTGGATGCCCTTGCCGCGGGAACCGGGGAACAGTTCCGGCGACCGCTCGACGACCAGCGCGCGCACGCCGCGCCGGGCGAGGTCACAGGCCAGAACCAGGCCGGTGGGGCCGGCGCCCACGATCAGGACATCGCTCCGCCGGTCCCCCAGGGCCGCGATCCCCACGGCGGCGCCCCGCTGCTGCTCGGCCTCGTGCTCGTGCCGACTCTCGTGCTCGTGCTGCGTCATCGATCTCCCCCTTCACATAGCAAGACTTCTCCTTAACAGCGTTAAGGAGGCTCGTACCGCAAGAGTGCCCTTAACGTTGTTAAGCTGTCAACCCTCGAACGAGTGCACCGCCCCGGGAGACAGGCAGACGATGAACGCCAAGCCGCAGCAGACACCCCCTCGCGTCCCGCCGCTGAGTCGCCTGACCGTCGCCGAGACCGCGCTGCGGCTCCTCAACGAGGGCGGGCTCGACAAGCTCACGCTCCGCGCCATCGCGCAGGAGCTGGACGTGAAGGCGCCGGCGCTGTACTGGCACTTCAAGAACAAACAAGAGCTGATCGACGAGATGGCCACCGAGATGTTCCGGCGCATGGCCACGAGCCCGGCGGAACCCGGGTCGGACGCCCCCTCGACACCGTGGCGCGAGCGGATGCTGGTCGCCAATCACGGTCTGCGCCGCGCCCTGCTCGCCTATCGCGACGGAGCCCGAGTGTTCACCGGGTCACGCTTCACCGGAACCGAGCACGCGGAACAGTCCGAGGCCTATCTGCGGGCCCTGCTGGCCCAGGGGTTCGAGCTGCCGCAGGCCGTACGCGCCATGACGACCGCGTTCTCGTACACGCTCGGTTTCGTGATCGAGGAACAGGGCGTCAACCCCGTCCCGGGCGAGCGCCGGGACGGTTACGACGTGGCGGAGCGCAGCGAGCGCCTGGCCGACTACCCGCTCGCGGCGGCCGCCGGCGCGCACCTCTTCCAGGAGTACGACGAGCACTTCGAAGAGGGCCTGCAGATCGTCATCGACGGCATCGCCGCGCGGTACGGCATCCGCTGAGCCGCGGGCCGAGCCGTGAGCGCCGTCCGCTACGGGACGTTGGTCGTGGTCTCGCAGCGGACGGCCACGTCGCTCCCGTCATTGCCGTCGCAGGTGTCCTTCACGTCGGCGCCCCCGTCCATGACGTCATTGCCGCTTGCCGCCGCCTCCGCCGGGGAGAGCGGCGTCGGCGCGCTCTGAGCGGGCTTCGCCGAGGTCGGGCGGCTCTGGCGGCCCGGGCGGGCAGGCTTCGGAGCCACCCCGTTCTCGCCCTTCCCGTGCGCGGCGTGGCCCGAGTTGCTGTCGCCGATGATGGCATCGACACCGGGCCCGCCCATGAGTACGTCGGCGCCGTGGCCGGCCGCGCTGGCCTCGGCGGAGGAGTCGCCGGTGATGCTGTCGTCACCGGGCCCACCGTCGATGACGTCCCTGCCGCCGCCCGTCGCGTTGATGCCACCGCGGCTGTCGCCGATGATGGCGTCGTTGCCGTCCTCGCCGAACAGCACGTCGTTGCCCCCGCCGGACGCGCTGGAGCCGAAGGCCATGCTGTCCCCGCCCATGCGGTCGTCACCCGGCCCGCCGAAGAGGACGTCGTCGCCCCCACCGTCGACGGAGGCTCCGGTGGCGATCAGGTCGCCGCGGAGGAGATCCGCGCCTTCGCCACCGTCCACCTGGTCGTTGCCCAGGCCTCCGGCGATCGTGTCGTTGCCGGCCAGGCCGCAGATCAGGTCGTCCCCGCCGAGCCCGTCGATGGTGTCCGCACCCGCCGACCCGATGATGACGTCGTCGCCCTCCGTCCCGGCGATCTTGCCTGCCCCGGTCATGGTCGCCGCGCGGCCGAAGCAGGTGGCCTCGGGCGCGTCGGCGGCCGCTGCCGGGACTCCGAAGGAGAGCAGCGCGGCTGCGGTCAGCAGGGTGAGTGACTTACGACAAGGCATTCAGACCTCCGGTGGGAGTGGTCACAGCTGCCCGGCCGTCCGAGGGACCAGGCTCGAATCCGTCGGGAACATATGGCGTGAAAGCCTCGAAGGCAATGAAATGCATAGCCTTTTGTATGTCTTACGCTCGGTTGGCCCCTCCGCGGAGAGGGCCGGGCACCCGGACGGGTCCGCTCCGCCTCGAGGGAGCGGGTTCCCGGACGGTCGCCTACCGTCGAGGTATGAGCGGGATCATCGTGGTGCACGAGCTCGACACGCCGGCGCCGACCCGAGCCGGCAAGGCGGCGGCCCCGGGGGCCGAGGCACCCGTCCGCCAGGTGCATGCCGCGCCTGCGGCGCCGGGTACGACCACCGAGCCGGGGCCGCGCACGCTCTGCGGCAAGGACACGTTCGCGATGGAACCGGCCCGCTGGACCCCGTCCGGGCAGCCGGGCTCCCCGTGGTACCCGCCGCAGGAGACGAGCCTGGTGTGCTCCTCCTGCGATGCGGCGATGGAAGACAGCTGATCGGGCACCGTTCGACGCCGCCGAGCCCGTCTGCAGCCGCGTAGCGGATCGACGCCGCAGTCACCGGCGACCGGTCGACCGGTGCGTCCGGTCAAGGACCCGGCAAGGCACGCGGCAAAGGGAGTTCGCGCCCTCCTCGAGCGCCTCCCGCGTCGGGTGCAGCCACCGGTGGTGCACGCCATGGCCCGTCGACCCCGGCGCGGCCCGCAAACCCGGCCGACGGAAGCCCGGCCCTGCTCCATGCAGCTGCCCACCCCGAGCGGCGGTGCTCTTCCCGGACGCCCGGCTGACCATCCAGCCGTACGCCGGCCACTGCCCCTGGCTGGACGATCCGCACGCCTTCACCGCGGCCGTCACCGGCTTCCCCGCGTCCGGACGGGGTGCAGAACGCGCCGGTGGCGGCACACCGCATGCGCACGCGGTGCGCTCACGTGAAGCTTGAGACCAGCTGACACGCACCACCCCGCACGTACCAGGTCGTGGCGACCGCGCCCAAGGAAAGGTCTGTCCTCATGCCGCTCACCCATCGCAAGGATCTCGGACTGCTCGCCCTGCGCCTGGGAGCAGGCGGTGTGCTGATCGCACACGGAGCGCAGAAGCTCTTCGGCTGGTTCGGCGGAGCCGGTATCGAGGGCACGGCCCGGGGCATGGAGCACATGGGATTCACCCCGGGACGGGAGAGCGCGATCGCAGCCGGGCTCGGCGAGGCCGGCGGCGGCGCGCTTCTCGCGCTGGGGCTTGCGACCCCGGCGGCCGGCGCCGCCGCGGCGGGCGCCATGGCCGGCGCCGCCGCGGTGCACGCGCCTGCCGGGTTCTTCGCCCAGGGCGGCGGCTTCGAGTACCCGGCCTTCCTCGGCTTCGTCGCGGCCTGCCTCGGCCTTTCGGGGCCCGGCTGCTTCTCGCTCGACCATCTCACCCGGCACCGGCTGGACCGGCCGGCCACGGTGGTGATGGCCTTCACGCTCAGCGTGGCCGCGGCCACCGTCGTCCTCAACCGGCGGGCCGCAACGCTCGCCGCCGCCGAAGCGTCCGGCCCGGGCCCGGACGCCGACAGGCAGACGGCGTAGCCGCCATCGCCGGCTCGCAGGGACTACCAGCCGAAGCGGCGGTCGACCTCCCGGGCGAACTCCTCGAACGTCAGCACGTTGTCGCCGTTCTTGTCGGCGGCGTCGAAGAGCGCGGACGAGGCGTCGATGTCACCCAGGCCCCAGAACGGCAGGTCGCCGTTGGCGGCCAGGGTCGGGCCCTTCGTCCGCAGGGCGGTGATCACTTCCAGGCGGGTCAGGGTGCCGTCATGGTTGAGATCGAGCGCCTCGAACAGCTTGCGGGCCTTCGCACTCATCACGTACGTCCTTCCGGGAGGAGTCGGCAGGGGCTGCCTGCCGCCAGCCTACGGCGCCGCCCACCCCGGATGACGGGCGCGGGTCCCGCGGAGCGCGAGGGGCGGCGGACGCCCGGTCCGGGCACGGGTCGTGGGGCCGACCGGCCGGGCCGCGGCATCTTCCCCGGCGGGATCCGAACCTTTCGGCGTACGAGGCCGTACCCCCATCCCAGGCAACGACGCGCACAGCCGGCGCAAGCCGACCCAGCAGCCGGAGGAATCACGCGGATGAGCGAGACAACACCCGAGCACGCCGCCGCGGAGCAGGCCGTGACCGTCCTGATGGCGGTGGTGCCGTGCGGCTCCGACACCGCGCGCCGGATCCTGGCGGACACGGCGCGGGCCGCCGGAGTCGCCCTGCTCGAGACGGCCGAGGCCGTGCTCGCCCTGGGCGGCTGC
The DNA here is from genome assembly GCF_040682115.1 of Streptomyces sp. NPDC051364. Classification (NCBI taxonomy): domain Bacteria; kingdom Bacillati; phylum Actinomycetota; class Actinomycetes; order Kitasatosporales; family Streptomycetaceae; genus Streptomyces; species Streptomyces sp. NPDC051364. The sequence continues at coordinate 34,333 of NZ_JBFBAH010000047.1, forward strand.
CGCGCACTGCCGGCCTCGCTCGGCACGGCCCTGCAGGCCGCGATGGACGGGGCCAGGTCCGCCACCGCCCCGCCCGTGGCGCAGCCGTACACGCGGCTGCTCCCCGATCCGCAGACCATCGGCGAGTTGCTGAAGCGGCACCGCGGCCTGCGCCGCCGCGCCCTGGCCGCGCCGCACGACCTCGCCGTGCGCAACGAGCTCGACGACGCCACCTACACCCTGTGCATCCTGATGGGCCAGCGGAACGCCTGCACCGCACTCCGCTCGGCCGAACTGCTTGTCGGCGCCGAGTGGCTCGGCACCACGGTGAGGGGGAGGGTCCGGGACGCGTCAACGGAGCGCCACGGATTGTGACGTCCCGTAGTCGAACTGCTACCTTTCGTGATCGCCGATGGAAGTGATCATGCGTAGAGGGGTGCGTCCCATGAAGACGGTCAGGAATACGACCCGTGCACTGACGTGCGCGGTGGTGAGCCTGCTGGCGGCGGCAACCGTGTCGGCCGGGCAGGTCTCCGCCGCGACGGAGCAGGCGGCGGCGTGCCGCAACATCGGAACGGCGTTCACGGACAAGCTGATCCCCGGGCAGTGCATCAGCAACGGCGGCTATCGCCTCGACATGCAGTACGACGGCAACCTGGTTCTCTACTCGGGCGATCGCGCCTGCTGGGCGAGCGGCACGGACGGAACCGACGGTGTCTACGCCGAGTTCTCCGGCGACTGGCGGCCCGACTCCCCCTACCTGTCCCTGGAATCGCAGTTCGGGCAGCTCAGGAAGTACCGCGGGAAGTACACCGGACTGCACAAGACCGGCAACGTGAGCATCAACAGCAAGGGTGAGGTCTGGATCGCCTACGGCAAGCTCGCGGGCTGCTGACCGATGGGGATCACCCGGACCTTGGCGCGCGGTGCGAGCGCGCTCGTCCTCGCGTGCGGCGTCCTGCTCGGGGCACCGGCGGCCGGGCTGGCCGCCGTACCGGTGCAGCCGTCGGATGCCTGCGTGGCGAGCGAGAACCTGGGCGAGATCGCGAACAACTTCATCTCGCGGTGCCGCAAGGGGTCCATCCGGCAGGCGTTCCCCGGGGAGCACTACGGGGATTCACTCGGGTACATCCGGGGGTGCGGGCTCAAGTCCTGCCAGACGGCGTGGAAGCTGCTGAACGACAACCGGTTCAAGAAGTAGCGTGCGCCGATGAGGACTTACGTCGCGGTTCTGGTCTGTGTCGCCACGGCCACGGCCGGCGGGCAGGCACCCCTGTACCGGGAGAGCTTCGTCCTGCTGTCGGCCCGGACCGAGGACGAGGCCAGGTCCAAGGCCCAGGCCCACGGCGAAGCCCTCGAGACAAGCTACCGGAACGAGAAGGGCGAGCGGATCACCTGGACGTTCCGGCAGCTCGTGGACGTCGCCGAGGTACCCGAGGACCCGCTCGGCGACGGCGCGGAGATCTACACCCGCCACTTCCGCAACTTCGCCGCCTACACGGCCTTCGAACCCCTGTTGTCCGGCGAGGACCTCTGAGCTCCGGCCCGCGACCGGCCGGAGTTCCGCCGAACTGCTGAAACGGCACCGGCGGAGGCGTCGCTGCGGCGCCGAGGGGGCACGGAGGACGGGTGAGACCTCTCGAGCTGCGCCCCGCGGCTGCGCGCCGCACCACCACGTCGCGTCGGGCGCTGCTCGCCGGTTCGGTCGGCAATCTCGTCGAGTGGTACGAGTTCGGTGTCTACGGCTGCCTGGCCACCGTCATCGCCGCGAACTTCTTCCGGTACGAGGGGAGCAGCGGCGCCGAGGCGCTGGTGGCCACGTACGCCTCGTTCGCACTCGCGTTCTTCTTCCGGCCCGTCGGCGCCCTGCTGTTCGGGCGGCTCGGCGACCGCCTCGGGCGGCGGCCCACCCTCATCGTGGTCGTCGGCCTCATGACCCTCGCCACCGCAATGATCGGCCTCCTTCCGACCCGCGCCGCCATCGGCGGCGCCGCCCCCTGGCTCCTGACGCTCCTGCGCGTACTGCAAGGGCTTTCCGCGGGCGGCGAGTTCGGCGGGGCCGTCTCCCTCATGACCGAGTACGCGCCCGCCGGCCGCCGCGGCCTCTACGGGGCGTGGCAGTCCTTCACCGTCGCGCTCGGCCTGCTCACCGGGGCAGGTACGGCGGCCGCCCTGGCGACAGCGCTGCCCGCCGAGGCCCTGTACGCGTGGGGCTGGCGGATCCCGTTCCTGCTGGCCCTGCCGCTGGGCGCGGTGGCGCTGTGGTTGCGTACGGCGCTGGAGGAGCCGCCCGGGGCTCCCCCGGGAGACGGCCGGGACGGTCCGGTCGGTGGCCGGGAGCTCGCGCGCGCCGTCGTACTCGGGATCGGGCGGATCATGGGCTGGTCTGCGGCCGGGTACACCTTCCTCGTCGTCCTGCCGTCCTATCTCCAGGCGACGCTCGGTGCCTCCCTCCGCGAGGCCCTGCTCGTCACCGCCCTCGCCAATGCAGGGTTCGCGGCGTCGATCCTGCCCGCCGGGGCGCTCAGCGACCGGATCGGCCGGCGCCCGGTGATGCTGTGCGGCGCCCTCGGTGTCGTGATGCTCGCTCTCCCCCTCGTCCACCTGCTCCAGTCCCCCGGCGCATCGCCGTGGGCCAGAGCCGGTGCCGTGCTGCTCGCGGGTGCGCTGGTCGGCCTGCTGGCCGGGCCCGGACCGGCGATGCTCGCCGAGATGTTCCCGCGCAGGGTCCGCTGTACGGGGCTCGGGCTGGCCTACTCCCTGGCCAACGCGGTGTTCTCCGGCTGCGCCGGACTCGTCATCACCGCCCTGATCGCCCGGACGGGAGATCCCGCCGTGCCCGCCTACTACGCCGCCGGCGCCTGTGCCCTCAGCTGTCCCGCGCTGCTGGCCCTGCGCGGGCGCGCCCACCGGGAGCCGCTGCGATGAGGGTGATCGGGCTGATGTCGGGGACCTCGTACGACGCCGTCGACGCCGCGGCCGCCGACCTCGAACTGTCCGCCTACGACGGCACGCTGCACCTCGTGCCGCTCGGCATGGTCAGCGAGCCGTACGCGCCCGACGTACGGGAGGCCCTCGCCGCCGCCCTGCCGCCCGCGGCGACCACCCTGGCCGACGTCTGCCGCCTCGACACCCGGATCGGCCAGGCCTTCGCGACCGTCGCCGCCCGCGCCGACCGGGAACTGTGCGCAGGGCGCGCCGAGTTGGTCGCCTCGCACGGGCAGACGGTGTACCACTGGGCCGAGAACGGCCGGGTGCACGGCACCCTTCAGCTCGGCGAACCGGCCTGGATCGCGGAGCGCAGCGGCTGCCCGGTCGTCTCCGGCTTCCGGACGCGGGACGTGGCGGCGGGCGGGCAGGGGGCTCCGCTGGTCAGCCTGATCGACCTGATGCTCCTGCGCGGGCGCCCCGGCGTGCCCGCGGCCCTGAACATCGGGGGGATCGCCAACGTCACCGTGCTGCCGGCGGGCGCCGATCCCGTGGCGTTCGACACCGGCCCGGGCAACGCGCTGATCGACGCCGCGGTCCGTGAACTGAGCGCCGGGCGGCGCGCGTACGACGAGGACGGCGTGCTGGCCGCCGCCGGGCACGTCCACGAGGGGCTGCTCGACCGGCTGCTGTCCGGGGAGCCGTACTACCGGATGCCGGCGCCCCGGACGACGGGCAAGGAGCTGTTCCACGCGGGCTACCTCCGGGCGCGGCTCGCGGGGTGCGGCGAGCTCCGGCCGCAGGACCTCGTCGCCACGCTGACGCGCCTGACCGCCCGTACGGTGGCCGATGCGCTGCGCCCCCTCGCAACCACCGAGGTCTTCGTGTCGGGCGGAGGGGTGCGCAACCCGACGCTGATGGCGATGCTCCGCGACGAGCTGGCGGGCAGCACTGCTGTCCGTACGTCGCAGGAGCTGGGGCTGCCCGCGGAGGCGAAGGAGGCGTACGCGTTCGCGGTGCTCGGGTACCTCACCCTGCACGGCCTCCCGGGCAATGCCCCGGGGTGCACCGGAGCAGCCGGGCCGCGCGTGCTGGGCTCGCTCACGCCGGGCAGCCGTCCGCTGCGTCTGCCCGCGCATCCGGGCGGTGCGCCGCATGCCCTGTCCGTACGGGGTCCGGCGACCGCAGGAGCAGCGGTGTGATCGGCTCGACGCCCGGAACCCGCAGCTCCGCGCCTCGTTGACCAGCCGAGGGAGGGAAGTTCTTGTGCATCGGATCTGCCGCCAGGTGGTCGCAGCACTGGTGGGGCTCGTACTCCTGCTGCCGACGGCGGGGGTGGGAGCGGCGGCGGGAAGCGGGCCCGGAAGCGGAGCCGGAGCTACCCGTGTGGCCGACAACCCGGCCCGCGTGGTCCAGGAGCAGCAGATCGACGCGCGGACGCTCGACCTCACCGTCACCTCGCCCGAGATCCCGTCACGGTGCGACTGCTGCTGCCCCCGGCCTGGTCGAAGACCGCCACCCGGACCTGGCCCGTGCTGTGGCTGCTGCACGGCGGCCCGGGCGACCACACGGACTGGACCGCCAACACCCACATCGAGGAGCTCGCGGCCCCTCGGGACGTCCTCTTCGTGCTGCCGCAGACGAGCCCGTGCAGTGGGTACAGCGACTGGTACAACTCCGGTGGCGGAGGCCCTCCGGCGTGGGAGACGTACCTGGTCGACGAACTGCGGCCGCTGCTGGAGAGCCAGTACCGGGCCGGGACCGAGCGGGCCGTCGCGGGCCTGTCCATGGGCGGGCTCGGCGCGATGAAACTCGCCGCCACGCACCCCGGCATGTTCCGCGCGGTGGCCTCGTACAGCGGGGCGGTCAGCACGCTCCACCTGTCGCTCGACGGCGGGCTCTCGGGGCCGGACCTGGGGAAGGGCGCCGGCGGCGGGTGCCACACCGACTGGCGGCGCATCTGGGGCGAGCCGGGCTTCCCGTTCGACACGGCGGACCCGACCGATCTGCGCCAGCGCAGCGTGTGGGAACGGAACGACCCGCTGCACCAGGCCGCCGGGCTGGCCGGCACCGCGCTGTACATCTCGTACGGCGACGGTACGGACGCCGCTACGGGCTGGCAGTGGGGCGACCCACCGGCGAGCCCTGCGCGCTGCACCAACCCGATCCGCGGCGGCCCGGAACCCGTCGAGCACCTCATCCACGGCATGAACCAGCAGATGGGGGTGCGCCTCGCCCAGCTCGGCATTCCGGCCGCCGTGTGCGCATACCGAGGCGTCCATGCCTGGCCGTACTGAGAGCGCGAACTGGTCTTCTCCTTCCCCGGGCTGATGGCGGCCATCGGCGCCTGACACCGGCGGCGGGGAGGGCAGCGGGCCACGAGGTCAGGACGTCAGCCGGCGGACCACCGCGACCAACGCTGCCCGCTGCGCGTCCGGTCCCGCGTCCAGGTCCTCCGGCACGAGGATGCGGGCGAGCTGCGGCAGCGTGAACCACGAGGCGACCATCGACATCACCGTGTGCAGCAGCCGTGCCGGGCTGTACTCGCCGGTGAGCGCGCCGCCCTGCTGGGCCGCGGCGATCGCTGCGATCTTCTCGGCGTAGTGGTCGGTGCGCTCGCACTGGGCGGCCAGCTGGTCCTGGCACTGCAGGCCCTCCCAGGCCAGGAGCCGCATGAGGTGCGGGTGGGCGCGGTGGTAGTCGTAGACGCGGCCGGCGTAGTCACCCAGGTCGCGAGCCTGCGCCTCGGTGAGCGGGACGGCTGCCGCGACCTTCTTCAGCTCGGTCTCCAGCACCGCGCAGAACAGCTTCTCCTTGCTGCCGAAATACTGGTAGATCCGCTCCTTGTTGACGCCGGCACCGGTGGCCACGCGCGCAACCCGGGCGCCGTCGAACCCGTGCTCGGCGAACTCTTCCACCGCCGCGTCGAGCAGGAGTTGTTTGGTGCGTGCTGTGTCCCAGGCCATGGCATGCACTGTAGTGCCCTCGAGCGGAATTCCAACCTGATGGTTGGACTTAAGATCATGTCCGTGCAAGACTCCAACCGTTTGGTTGGAAATTTGACCCGCCCGTCGTAACGCATCCAGGGGGAACAGCCTCATGTCCGCAGCTCCGACGACTCCGCCCGCCCCGCCCTCCGCCCACCGCCGCGCCTTCATCACCTGGCTCGCGGTCTACCCGACGATCACCCTCACCCTCGCCCTGCTGGGCCCGTACATGAACGACCTCCCCCTGGTCCTGCGCACCCTGATACTCACGGTGGTCGTGGTCCCGATCGTGGCCTACTGGCTGATCCCGACCCTGATGAAGGCGACGGCATCGCTCCCCCGCCGGTCCGCGGGCGCCTGAGCCGCCGGAGGCTCGGTGCCGGTCCTCCCATGGCTGCCGGCTCCCCCTAGGCGGGGGCCTCCAGCAGTTCCGGGCCGTTGTTGCGGACACTGTTGACCGCCGTGGAGACCGCCCGTACGTCGAGGCGGCCGTCGGCCGGGGTGTGGAGGAGTGCCCGGAGGCCGTGGACGTCCTGGTGGGCGGGATCCAGCCAGGCGTCGTGGTCCTCGGGGGACACGGTCAGCGGCATGCGGGGGTGGATCCGGCCGGCCGCGTCGGCGGCCTCGGTGGTGATGATCGTGGTGGTGAGGAGCCAGGCGGCCGGGTCGTCCTCGTCGGTCACGGCAGGGTCGCGCCAGAACTCGTACAGCCCGGCCATGGCCATCACCCCGGCGTCGTCGGGGGCGATGAAGTACGGCTGCTTGTACGCCTTCGCCGTGGCCGTGGCGGCCACGGACTGCCACTCGTAGAAGCCGTCCGCAGGCAGCAGGCACCGGCGCCGGGTGAAGGCACGGCGGTACGCCGGCTTCTCGTGCACCGTCTCGACCCGCGCGTTGATCATCCGGGCGCCCCCGTTCGGGTCCTTCGCCCAGGAAGGGACCAGGCCCCACCGAAGCGTACGGAGCCTGCGCTCCACCTCCCCGGTCCCGCGGTCGGGGCGTTCGAGGACGGCCCAGACCTGGTCGGTGGGGGCAACGTTCCAGCTCGGCGCCAGCGTCTCCCGGGGATCCCAGCGGGCCTCGAACAGGCCGACCAGGTCTTCGGGGGCTCGGCTGGAGGCATATCGACCGCACATGGCATCCACTCTCCCACCGCGACGGCTCCCCCGGCCGCCGGGCCGGCGCCGCGGGCGCGGGATTCAAGGAGGGGTACGTGCCCGCAGCCACCGGGGCGGCCGCCCGGGCCGCTCACCGCGGACGGCCGCCGTCTCCAGCGTAGGCCGCAGTGCCGCCGCCCCGCTCAGTGACGGGCCCGCTCGGCACCTACGAAACGAACTCCTCGTCCCCGTAGCGCACCTTCGCGGTGTTCCAGTCGACCCCGAGCTCGGCCGTGAGCCGGCGGGCCAGGGGGAGGTCGGCGATCGGGGTGATCAGGATGAGGCGGCCGCCCAGGGTGACCGAGCCGCCGCCGAGGCGTTCGCGGGCCTCGGGGTTCGCGAGCAGCGCTTCGCGGAGCCGGGCCGCGGAGACGCCGGGGGCCTGGATCTCCACCGCGTCGGTGTCCGGTGACGTGCGCGGCAGGCAGCGGAAGGTGAGCACCGACTCCTGGTGGTACTGCTTGCGGACGACGTCGGCGATGTGGTGGAGCCCGTCGGCGCCGACCTTGTCGACGTCGAACTCCCGCGAGCGCTCGTACGTGGTCTGCTTCAGGTCGCCGGACCAGAAGACCCCGTCCAGCAGGGTCGACGCCGCCGGCCTGGCACCGCTGGTACGGATGATCTCGCGCACCTCGTGGTCGAAGCGCGTCAGCCGGGTCCGCAGCCGTGCGTCGTCGGGGTCCGTGATGACCGCGGTGTTGTTGGTGGCGAAGATCTCCCCGGCCGGGCAGCCATGCGTATCGGCACCGAGAGGGCGGAGGCGTAGAAGAGCCAGTCGGGGACGTGCGCGACGATCAGCACGCCGGTGCCGCACGCGAGGAATGCCCGCAACAGGTTGC
>NZ_JBFBAH010000048.1:0-37850 GCF_040682115.1 Streptomyces sp. NPDC051364
GCTCACCCACCCTTTGCAATAAAAAACTGCGCACGTAGGTACCTTCTTTGGGGTGTCGGGTGTGGTGTAGTCCCCACGCCCGCCCCCCAGCCCAAACCCCACCCCCTACGGCGTCATGGCCCGGCCGCCGATGTCCGCGGCGCCGCCGAGCTGCCCCTGCCACCACGACTCCGCCTCGCGGTGGTTCATCACGGCCCAGGCGGGTGTCTGCTCGACCTGGCCCCGGCCGAGACGGCGGGCCAGGGCGACCATCTCCCGCCCGGCTGCGCCCCGCGCGGCCTGGTACGCGTGCAGCAGCTCGTCCCAGGTGCCGGCCCGGCGCCACGCGTCCTCGAACGCGGTCGCGTCCTGGAGGGCCTTGGCCGCCCCGCTGGTGTTGTGCGGGCGCACCACGGTGGCCGCGTCGCCTGCGAGCAGCAGCCGACCGGCCGTCGTCCGCGCCGTCTCCAGGTCGTAGATGGGCTGGACGAAGGTGTCCGCGGGCTCCGTCAGCGCGATCACCTGCGCCCAGTACGGCGGGAACTCCCGGTCCAGTAACGCGCCGAGGTGCGTGGTGAGTTCCCCGGTGATCCGCCCCGGCGGAAAGCTCGTCGGGTCGTCGAACGGCAGCCGCCCGGTCTGCGGGGGCATGGCGTACAGGACCCAGTTCACGCGGGGGCCGTCCGGCCCGGGAATGCGGTAGATGACGCAGCTTCCGCCGCTGAAGCAGACGGTGGTCACCGAATCGGTGGGCCAGCCACCGTCGCCGAGTGCCTCCAGCCGCCGGGCGTCGAAGTTCCCGCGCCAGCAGACGTACCCGGCGTAGGCCGGCCGGGATTCGGGGCAGACCGCCTCGCGCACCACCGAGCGGTACCCGTCGGCGCCGACGACCAGGTCGAACGCCTCGGCGGTGCCCTGTGCCAGCCGCACCTCGGCCCGCCCGCCGTCGCCGGCCACGCCCGTCACCGCCGCGCCCTGCCGGTAGACCACCGAAGCCGGTGTCGCCTCGCGCAGCCCTCTCCACAGCAGACCCCAGTGGTACGAGTGGAACGGGAACGGCTGCTCCCAGAACACCCTGCCGGCCGGACCGGCCGCCGTGTCGTCCCGGACCACCCACCTGCGCCGGGTCAGCCGGTGCGCGGCGATGCCGGCGGGCAGCGCGCCGGTGGCGGCGAGTTCGGCGGCGCGCCCGTCGTGGATGCAGAGCCCGAGTCCGCGGTCCGCCAGCCGTCCGTGGGTGCGCTCCAGCACCACCACCTCGTCCGCGCCCGCGCGGGCCGCCGCCGACGCCAAGGCGCAGCCCGCAATGCTGCCGCCCACCACCGCGACCGTACCGCCTCGCATACGTGCTCCCTCCGCGCGCTCTCCCGGGGCCCGTCACCCTACTGGGACTTTCCGGCCGAGGCAGGAGGTTCGTCCGATGCCGGACACCCGGCCGGCGCGCACCCGCGGGCCCGGTACGGCCGGCTCGGATGTTCCGGGCCGGACCGGCCCGCACCGGACGGGGCGCCTCGCGCCGGTCAGTCGGCGAGTGCCGCCGATACGACGGAGCGGGCCTCCTCCTGTACGCGGGTCAGGTGGTCGGGGCCCAGGAAGGATTCGGCGTAGATCTTGTAGACGTCCTCCGTGCCCGACGGGCGGGCCGCGAACCAGGCGTGCTCCGTCGTGACCTTGATGCCTCCGATGGCGGCCCCGTTCCCGGGAGCCTCCGTCAGCACCGCCGTGACCGGCTCCCCCGCCAGGGTGTCGGCGGTGACCTGCCGGGGTGACAGCCGGCCCAGTACCGCCTTCTCCTCGCGGGTGGCCGGCGCGTCGATACGGGCGTATGCGGGCTCGCCGAAGCGGGCCGTCAGGCCGGCGTACCGCTCGCTCGGGGTCTGCCCCGTGACCGCCAGCATCTCCGAGGCCAGCAGGGCCAGGATGATGCCGTCCTTGTCGGTGGTCCACACGGAGCCGTCGCGGCGCAGGAACGAGGCTCCGGCCGACTCCTCGCCGCCGAACCCGATGGTGCCCGCGGAGAGTCCGTCCACGAACCACTTGAAACCGACGGGCACCTCGACCAGTTCACGGCCCAGGTCGGCGGCCACCCGGTCGATCATGCTCGAGGACACCAGCGTCTTGCCGACGCCCGCTGCCGACGGCCACTGCTCGCGGTGGCTGTACAGGTACTCGATCGCCGTGGCGAGGTAGTGGTTGGGGTTCATCAGACCGCCGTCCGGGGTCACGATGCCGTGCCGGTCGGCGTCCGCGTCGTTGCCGGTGGCGATCTGGAACCGGTCGCGGCCCTCGATCAGCGAGGCCATCGCGTACGGGGAGGAGCAGTCCATCCGGATCTTGCCGTCCCAGTCCAGCGTCATGAACCGCCAGGTGGGGTCGGTGTGCGGGTTGACCACGGTCAGGTCGAGGCGGTGCTCCTCCGCGATCCGCCCCCAGTACGCCACGGAGGCCCCGCCGAGCGGGTCGGCCCCGATGCGCACGCCCGCGGCGCGTACGGCGTCCAGGTCGAGCACGGACGGCAGATCGCGCACGTACGTGCCGAGGTAGTCGTACGTACCCGTGGTCGAGGCGGCCGTCGCCCGCGCGAACGGGATCCGCCGGACCTCCTTCATGCCCCCGGTGATGATCTCGTTGGCGCGCTCCTGGATCCAGCCGGTCGCCTCGGAGCCGGCGGGCCCGCCGTGCGGCGGGTTGTACTTGAAGCCGCCGTCCGCCGGCGGGTTGTGCGAGGGGGTGACCACCACTCCGTCGGCCAGGGCCGAGGTGCGTCCGCGGTTGTGGGTGAGGATGGCGTGCGAGACCGCGGGCGTCGGGGTGTAGCCGTCCGCGGCATCGACGAGCACGGTCACATCGTTGGCGGCGAAGACCTCGAGGGCGGTCACCCGGGCGGGTTCGGACAGGGCATGAGTGTCCGCGCCGAGGAAGAGGGGGCCGTCGATGCCCTGCTGGGCCCGGTACTCGCAGATCGCCTGGCTGGTCGCGGCGATGTGGTCCTCGTTGAAGGCCGTGGCGAGGGAGGAGCCGCGGTGTCCCGAGGTGCCGAAGCTGACGCGCTGGCCGGGATCCGCCGGATCGGGGTGCAGGGCGTAGTAGGCGGTCACGAGCCGGGCCACGTCGATCAGGTCCTGCGGGCGCGCCTGCTGCCCCGCTCTTTCGTTGAGCATCCGCCCATTCCTCCGTAGTGGATCCGAACTGAATCAAAGAGAACAACCGTGGTCATTGTGTCGCCCCCTGAACGTGCCCGCACCGCCGCATCGCCACTCGGCCCGCACCTGTGCGCCCGGTCACGCAGCCGTCCTGTGTCCTACGGGTGACCGCGGGGTCGGCCGGTCGTTGAGCCCGGCGGCAGAAACCCCGGCCCCCGGAACCCCGACTGCGGAGACGTGGCAGCTGATGAATGCCCCCTACGGCCTCGACCCGCGGACTCTGTCCCGCCGCCGGCTGCTCGCGGCCGCGGGTGCCGTCGGCGCCGCCGAGCTCCTCGGGGCGGGACCCTCGGCAGCGGCGCGTACCGTCAGTCCGTCGGCCGCGCCGGCCCCGTTGTCCTTCACGGCGGCCACGAACGGCGCGGCGAGCGTGTCTCCGTGCGGGGACCGGCTGATCGCCGCGATCCACAACGTGCTGTGGTCGGTGCCGGGTTCCGGGGGCGACGCCGTACCGCTCACCGCGGCGGCGTTGGAGGCGTGCCGGCCCGTGCACTCCCCCGACGGCGCGTCGGTGGCCTTCTGCGCCTACGGCAGCGGCACGTACCACATCTGGACCATGCGCCCCGACGGAACCGGGCTGCGGCAGCGCACCGAGGGCCCGTTCGACCACCGCGGGCCGGCCTGGTCGCCCGACGGCACCCGCCTCGCCTTCGCGTCCGAGCGCGCCGGGGATCCGGTCGGTGGGGCCCCGTACCGGATCCACGTGCTGGAGCTGGCGAGCGGGGCAGTCACCCCTGTGACGGGACGGGCCGGGCAGGACGGGGCCCTGCAGAGCGGTGCCTGGGAGGACTTCGACCCCACTTGGGCGCCGGACGGGAAGCGGATCCTGTTCGTCCGGGCTACGGTGACGGCCGCCGCCACCGGGCCCCGGGCGGATGCGCGGAGCATCGCCTCCGTCGCCGCGGACGGATCGGGTCCGGTCACCGTCGCCTTCACCGAGCAGGAACCGGCCGCGCAGCTCCTGGCCCCGGCGGTCGCGCCGGACGGGCGGCGTACGGCCTGGCTGCGGACCACGCCCCCGCCGAACGCCTCCTGCGTCCTCGTCGTCGACGGCAGGCCGGTGCCCGTCGCCGGGGATGTCGCGGCTCAGCCGCCGCGTTGGACGACCGCCGGGGAGCTGCTGGTCACGGTCGACGGCCGGTTCACGCTCGTCCGCCCGCAGCAGCCGGAGGCGCCCCGGACGATCCCCTTCCGCGCACGGCCGGCGACGGACCGTCCGCGCTACCGGACCAAGCAGTACGACCTCGGCGACGCAGGGCGGGTGCGCCCGGTCCGGGGCGTTCATCTGCCCGCGCTGTCCCCTGACGGACGGTTCGTCGCCTTCGCCGCCCTGAACACGCTGTGGCTCGGCAGCACCTCGGGCGGGCGCCCGCCCCGGCGGCTGCGCCAGGCGCCGCCCACCCGCTATCTGCTCGCCCCGTCGTGGGCGCCCGACGGGCGGTCCCTGCTGTACTGCGACGACCGCGACGGACTGATGGCGGTGCACCGGCGAGATCTCGCCACGGGAGCGGAGAGCACGGTCGCGACCGGCGGCCGGGTCTTCCCCGCGCTGTCGCCCGACGGGCGCCGGCTCGCCTGCCTCGACCTGGTCGGGCGGCTCCTCGTACGCGACCTGGCGAACGGCACGGAGCGCATCCTCGCCGCGCCGCTCGGCGGGGGCGGGCTGCCGGGCCGGCCCAGCTGGTCGCCCGACGGATCGCGGATCGCCCTGTGTGACCGCAATCGGCTCAACATGCGGTTCAGGGAGGGCTACAACCTGATCCGGGTGGTCGACGCGGCGTCGGGCTCCGACCGGCTGCATCCCGTCGCCCCCCATGCCTCCGTCGCCGACCGGTACGACAGCGGGCCCGTCTGGTCGCCCGACGGCCGTTTCATGGCGGTGATCGTGGAATCCGCGCTGTGCCTGCTGCCCGTCGCGCCCGACGGCTCCCCGCGGGGCGCCCTGCGCACCCTGACGGCCGAACCCGCCGACCATCCCTCGTGGTCCGGTGACTCGAGGACCCTGCTGTACCTCTCGGGCACGCGGCTGCGCCTCATCGGCGTGGACGGCGGATCGCCGAGGACGGTGCGGCTGCCCCTCGACCAGCGCCGGCCCACGCCGCCCGACACCGTCGTACACGCCGGGCGGCTGTGGGACGGTACGGGCGAGACGGTGCGGGAGGACGTGGACATCCACGTCCGCTCCGGACGCATCGCCGCCGTCGAACCCCACCGCGCGTCCCGGCTGCCGGCATCGGGCGGCGCCCGGTTCATCGACGCCTCCGCCCGGACGGTCGTCCCGGGCCTGTGGGACACCCACACCCACCCGTGGCAGAGCACGTACGGGGGCCGCCAGAGCGTGGGCCAGCTGACGTACGGGATCACGACCGCCGTCTCGCTCGGCGGGTTCGCGTACGAACAGGCCCGGATCCGCGAGGCCGTGGCGTCCGGGCAGCTCGCCGGGCCGCGGCTGCTGACCAGCGGCGAACTCCTCGACGGGGCGCGCGTTGCCTACAGCATGGGGCGCGCGCACCGCACGGCGGAGGGTCTGCGGCGGTCCTTGGAGCGGGGTGCCGCGCTCGACTGGGACTTCGTCAAGACCTATGTGCGGGCTCCGTCCTGGGTGATGGAGGAGGCCGCCCGGTTCGCCCACGACCGGCTCGGGGTCCGGTGCGGAAGCCATCTGGCCTCCCTGGCCATTCAGTTGGGCCAGGATCTGACCACCCATCTGCAGGCGACCGAACGCGCCGAGGCGGGGCACGTGCTGACCGCCTCCGGCTGTTCCCACCAGGACGTGACCGAGATCTACGGCGGGGGCGACGGGCGGCTCGCGGTGATCGCCACCCCGTTCGCGGCGACCGCACTGCTCGGGGCCGATCCGGCGCTGGCCGACGACCGGCGGGTCACGGCCGTCATGGCGCCCTGGGACGCCGATCTGGTGCGCCGGTCCGCTGCAGCCGCCCCGACGGCAGCCCAGTTGGCGACGCTGGGCAGGGAGACCGACATCTACCGGAGGCTGCTGGCCGCGGGAGGCCTGGTCGCCCTCGGCACGGACGCGCCGCTGGTCCCGGTCGGGCTCTCCTTGCACCTGGGGCTGCGCGCCCTGCACCGAGGCGGGCTGTCTCCGGCCGAGGCCCTGCGCACGGTGACCGTCCTGCCGGCCCGGCTCTTCGGCCTCGGCGACGAACTCGGCACGGTCCGGCCCGGCAGGATCGCCGACCTGACGATCGTGGACGGGGACCCGTTCACCGATTTCGACACGCTGGTCCGCACATCCGGCGTCCTCAGAGGCGGCGTACCCCACACGACCGACGACCTCGTGGCCGCCTGCACCCCGGCTGCCGGCGGCCCGGCGGCCGGCAGCCCGGCCCACCGGCAGGCCGAACCCGAGGACTGGCGCCGCGAACGGCTCCTGATGCTGCGCGACGGCTGCTGTCACGCCCCCGGGTAGCGTCAGCCGCCCGGGCGGCGTCGCGCGAGCGTACGGCCTCCCACGGCAAAGGCGATCGCGGCGACGATCAGCGTCGCCGCGACGGCGAACGCGATCCGCATCCCGTGGGCCACGGCTTCGGGCTGTGCCCCCGTGACGTCGGTCGTGGCCGATGCGAGCGTGAACACGGCGCCCATCACGGATGCACCGGTGACGAGCCCCAGGTTGCGGGACAGATTGAGCACTCCGGAGATGACGCCCCGCTGGTCCGGGCTGACGTCTGCCATGACGGCGGTGTTGTTGGCCGTCTGGAACACCGCGTACCCGGCGGTGGTGACCACGAGCGGGACGATGTAGCCGGCCACGCCGAGCGTCACCGACGTGAGGGACAGGGCACCGCAGCCCACGGCCACGCCGGCGAGCCCGGCGACTGTCATGCGCTGGGCGCCGAAGCGGTCCGCGATACGACCGGCGGGCACGCCGGTCAGCGCGGCGACGAGCGGACCGACCGACAGGACGAGTCCCACCAGGGCCTCGCCGAGCCCGAGCGCACGGGAGAGGTAGAACGGCCCGACCACCAGCGTCGTCATCATCACGGTGGAGACGAGCGCGCTCGTGCAGAGGCTCGCGCTGAGCAGCGGATCGCGGAACACGGCCAACCGGATCAGCGGGGATGCCACTCTCGCCTCGGCCCGTACGAACAGGCCCACTCCGAGGACGGCAGCCAACAGGAGGGCGATGTTGAGCGGACCGAAACTGCCGCGCCCCACGGTCATGGCCAGGGCATAGGCCCCGAGCGTCAGCGCGAGGAGCAGCGTGCCCACGTGGTCGAAGCGGCCCCGGCCGGTCTTCGCGTCCCGCCCGTCGACGGGCAGGTGGCGGTGGGCCAGGACGAGTGCGAGGACGCCGAGTGGCGCGTTGACGAGGAAGATCGCCCGCCAGCCCGGTCCGGCGATCAGCAGACCGCCGAGCGAAGGGCCGAGGGCCGTGCCGATCGAGGACATGGTGCCGAGCAGCCCCATGGCGCTGCCGGTCCTCTCCTTCGGCACCGTCTCGCCGACGAACGCCATGGTCAGGGCCATCATGGTGGCCGCTCCGAGGCCCTGCGCCGCCCGGGCGGCGATCAGCAGCCAGAGCGAAGGGGCGAGGCCGCACAGCACCGAGGCCACCGTGAACAGGGAGATCCCGGACAGGAGCAGCCTGCGGCGGCCGATCGTGTCACCGAGCCGGCCGACGCTGACGATCAGGGTCGTGATGGCGAGGAGATAGGCGAGGACGATCCACTGGACCTGCTGGAACGAGGCGCTGAACACCTGCGCCAGGGTCGGCAGGCCGACGTTGGCGGTGCTGGTGCCGAGCGAGGACAGCAGCATGGACAGGGACAGGCCGGCGAGCGCCCACCGCACCGAAGCCGTCTTCCCTTCGGCACTCCCGGCCGGCGCCTCGACGCTTTCTGCATCGAGGCGCTTCATCGTGCACTGCGTTCGCCGTCGGCCGCGCGCACGCCCGTGAAGACCGTGGTGGCGGACAGGAGGAAGGCGTCGGGCCGGTGCAGGATGCCCTGCGGCGCCCGGGGATCGAGCAGTACGTCGAGCGTCCCGAGGTCTTCCGTGTCCAGGAGGTCGCTCGCGTTCTCCCGCAGCCGGGTCAGCTGGGCGTGCAGGAAGGTGCGGGCCGTCCCGTCCAGAGGAGCCGGCAGGTCGAGGAGGTACGTGAAGCCGCCGACGCCGGTGAGCCCGGCGCGGGCGAGCATCGCGGGCCAGTCCTCGACGACGGGGATGCTGCCGGGGAGCTCGGCGCGCATGGTCTCGAACGAGTGCTCCTGGACGGCGTCGAGCCGGGCCTGGAGACCGGGGGTGCCGATTCCGATGTCGCGCGGGAGGAAGCGCATCGGCAGGCCGCCTTCGGCCACGGCGAGCAGCCCGCCGGGCCTCAGCAGAGCGGCGAGTGCGTTCAGCGCGCCCTGCTGATCGCCGAGGTGGTGCACGGTCTTGCTGCTCCAGATCAGATCCGCCGTGCCGAGGCCGCCGTCCGGCTGCCGCCCGTATCCGCCGTGCAGGCCCTCGGGCAGTTCCGCGTGCCGTACGGTCACCCTGCCACCGAGGCCGAGCCGCTCGGCGCGGGCCAGGGCGCGCTCCAGCAGACCGGGGGTGCCGTCCACGGCGACGGTCTCGGCCCCGGCGAAGGCTTCGGCGAGCACGCAGGTCATCACGCCCGGCCCGCTGCCGATGTCGAGGATCCGCCGGGCCTCCGCCCCGGGGCCGAGCAGTTCGCTCAGGTGGGCCGCCGTCCGGTGGAGGACCGGGAGGTGCAGTTCGCCGCCCTTCTCCAAGTGGGCGGCCATGACGTCCCAGTCGATGTCGGCGGAGTGGTGTCCGTGACCAGACCCTTGTCCGTGACCGTGTCCATGTCCGGGTCTGGAATCACTGTGTGGGTTCATGCCGTGGAGCCTGCCCCCGTGGCCCGGTGACGACAACTCTTGTTGCTGTTTCCGGGACAGCGGGGTGGAATGCCTCCATGGACACACCACCCGACACGCCGTCCGGCGCGCCATCGGACACACCGCCGCTGCCGTACCGGGCGGTCCTCGACGAGGTCGGCCCCCGGCTCAAACGGCTGCGTGCCAAACGCGGTCTCACGCTGGCCGCGCTCTCCGAGGCGACCGGCATCTCCAAGAGCACCCTGTCCCGGCTGGAGTCCGGGCAGCGCCGCCCCAGCCTGGAGCTGCTGCTGCCGCTGGCCGCTGCGTACCACGTGCCGCTGGACGACCTGGTCGGCGCCCCCGAAGTGGGCGATCCCCGGGTCCGGCTGACGCCCCGTACGCTGCCGAGCGGCGGTTCGTTCGTCCCGCTGTCCCGGAGCCCGGGCCCCCTCCAGGCGTACAAGATGGTCATCTCCGACCGGGGTGCCGAGCCGGACCTCCGTACGCACGAGGGCTACGAGTGGATGTACGTGCTGGAGGGCCGGCTTCGGCTGGTGCTCGCCGAGCACGATCTGGTCCTCGGCCCCGGCGAGGTCGCCGAGTTCGACACCCGGCTGCCACACTGGTTCAGCAGCGCCGACGGACGGCCCGTCGAGATCCTCAGCCTCTTCGGGAGACAGGGCGAGCGCATGCACGTCCGCGCGAAGCCCCGCGGCTGACGGTGGCCGGGGGCGGTGCGCCTGATCGCGTGACGCCGCCGGCCGGGGCCCTATTCGTTGACCAGGACCGGGAGGGAGAGGACGGCGCTCGACGGGGTACCGGTGAGCTGCTCCCCGGGCACGGTGAAGTCGATCCCGTCGCCGACCGCGCGCGGGCCGTCGTGGTGGTCGCCGGCGGGCGCGTCCGCGCCTTCTTCCTGGTAGCGGAAGGTTCCCGTGCCCAGCAGACGGCCGTCCGCGTCGTAGTACGCGGCGCGCAGCTCCAGGCTCAGGACGTCGCTGACGTCCGAGGTGATGGCCAGGTGCCCGGTGACACCCGGCTTCCCGGTGAGCGCGAGCGCCGTCAGCTGCACCCGGTCGGTGAAGGGGCCCGGCTCGACGCGGATTTCGCCCGGCTTGGCCGGCGGGGCGAGGACCGCGGCCGGTGCGGGTGCGCCGCTCGGCGCGGGCATCGCGACCGGGGCGGCGGAACCGGCCGGCTTCCCGGCGCCGCCCCGGGCGCCGTCGGCGTCCGTGCTGCCGGAACAGCCGGCGGCGAGCACGAGGAAGGCGGTGGCGGCCAGCGCGGCGGCCGCTCCGCGGGGGAGGTTTCTCATCGGTACGCTCCTGAAAGGGCCGGGGCCGGGAGGGACCTGCCCTCCCGGCCCCGGCTGCCCGAAGGTCAGTGCTGCTGGGGAGCCCGGCTGAACAGCGCGCGGTACATCTTCCCGTACAGCTCCGTGTTGTTCTGGCTGGCGGCGAACACGCTGCCGCTGGGGCCGTAGGCGAAGATCGGCACGTCGGCGCCGGTGTGGTTGCCGGACAGGTACGTCAGCCACAGGCTCGCGTCCGGGCTGCCGTCCTTGACGCCGGCCGGGTCGTCGGCCGTACGGAACGTGGCGGGCGCGAAGTTCTTCGCGTCGGCCGAGCCCGCGCCGTTGACGGCTCCGCTCGAGCGGGCCGGGTCCTTGACCCCGGAGGCCGCGCGGGAGGGGGCGCTGTTGTTCGCCGGGTTGCCCGCGTCCGTGTTGGCCGGGGGCGCGACGGCCTCGGCGTTCGTGTACGAGCCCTTCTCGATGATGCTGAAGCCGGCGCACTCGTGGTCCGCCGTGACGATCACGAGGGTGTGGCCGTCCTTCTTCGCGAACTCGTACGCGGCCTTGACCGCGTCGTCGAAGGCCTTGACCTCGGCGAGGACCTGCGCGGCGTCGTTGGCGTGCGAGCGCTTGTCGATCTGGGCGCCCTCGATCTGGAGGAAGAAGCCCTTGTTCTTCTTGCGGTCCTGCTGCTTGCGGTCGGTCAGCAGCGAGATCGACTTCTTGGTCATGTCCGCGAGCGTCGGCTCCTGCTTCTGCGGAGCGTCGGCGGGCAGGCCCGCCTTGGCCTGCTCGACGGTCAGGTTGCCGCGGTTGAACAGGCCGACGACCTTCTTGCCGTTGACCCTGTCCAGGTCGCCCTTGGTGGCGGCCTTCTGGCTGGCGGCGGTCTGGGCGGGCAGCGCCGGGTCGCCGAAGCTGCCGAGCACCTGGTAGCCCTGCGCCTGCAGCGCCTTCTGGTCGTCCGGCTCGAAACGGGCGAGGCCGCCGCCGAGGATGACGTCGGCGGTGCCGTTGCGGGCGATCTGCTCGGCGATCGGCGTGATCAGCGTCTTGTCCTGCGGCGCCGGCTCGTACGTGCCGTCCTCCTTCTTGGGGAGGCAGGCGGCCTCGGAGTACACCGGGCCCTGGCAGCCGCGCAGCAGTGCGTGGCTGAACTGGGCCGCCGGGGTGGCGTCGGTGATCTCGGCGGTGGAGACGTTGCCGGTGGCGAAGCCTGCCGCCTTGGCCTGCTCCATCAGCGTGGCGGTCTTCTTCTCGTACGAGTCGACGCCGATGGCCGCGTTGTACGTCTTGACGCCGGAGGACCAGGCGGTGGCGGAGCTGGCCGAGTCGGTGACCAGCGCGGGCTTCTGGCTGCCCTTCTCCACGGCGTACGTGGCGACTGCGCCCGTGAACGGGAGGGACTCCATGGTGAGCTTGCCGCCGGGCCCGTAGTAGCGGTCGCGGGCGGCGGTGACATGGGTGCGGCCCATGCCGTCGCCGAGGAGGTAGATGACGTTGTGGATCTCCCTCCCCTGGTCGCCCTGCTGGCCGGCGGAGTTGGCGGTGACAGCCGTACCGGCGGCCACGGCGCCGGCCAGGGCCAGGACGGTCAATGTCTTCGCGGGAATGCGGCGCATGTGTGGGAGATCCCCCTCGGAAGGTGCTGCTCGGGCATGCCGACGGTAGGAGGGCGACATGAACACGTCCCTAGCGAGGGATGGCGCCGAGTCGAACGCACAAGGCCCGTACCCCGCTCATGGCGAGGACGGGCAGGGCTGCAAGGAGGAGCGCAGGGACAGGACACCGCGCATCAGGTTCTTGATCACGACCGGGTTCGTACCCTAAGGCGACCGGCGACGACAGACGCCCGGATGCCGGGTCACCCCCATGGGGGCCCGGCTTCACCTGCAGGAACGAACGCACAGCACAGTCCCCGGACAGGGCAGTCCCCGGCGGTCCTGTTCCGGTTCCGGGAGTTCAGCCGTCGCGACGGCTCCCGCACCGACAGGATCTGCCGGGGGCCTGGCCAGAGCCGAGATGGGGGTCACGCGGACTTCTGGACGTCTCCGGAAGTGAGTGCGGCTCTCTCTGGTTGTCCGGTGTATTGACGAGTTTCCTCCCTATTTCACACGAGTCAAGAGATATGGGGTGTTCATTCCCGTCCACCCGTTTCTCCTGGTCAGGCCGGCAGCGCAAGGAGCATCAGGGGGCGGCTGGTGGGCTGGGCGGATCCGCCGGCGGGCTCGACGGTGAGTCCCACCCCGGAGGCACCGCGGATGCCGCCCTGCATGAGCGTGGCCCCCTCCCCGGTGAGGAGCCCGGCCGGGCGCATGGTGCCGTGGTCGTCGAACCACAGCTGGTACGTCCTGCCCTCGCCGGGGTCGGGGAGCCCGGTGCCGATGAAGACCGCCCTGTTCTGCTGCTTGGAGCTGACCACGGAGGTGGTGGCGCCGCCGGTGGTGCGGCCGTGCACCGTACGGACGTCGGGGGCGGCCATCACTGCCGTGAGGTCCTGGAGGCGGCGTTCGGAGGCCTCCGCCTGCTGCCGGGCCTCGTCGGCGCGCTGGTTCTGCCAGAGGGTGGCGCCCCCGAGCACGGCCACCCCGGCGATGCCTGCAGCGATGGTCAGCGTGATGGCCTTGCGACGAAGGATCGCGGTGAACGTCATCGGCTTGCCCGCCGCGGGCAGCAGCGGGGGCAGTTGGCGGACGGAGTCGATGCCGTACAGCACCTCGTCCTTCATCCGCGGGGGCGGCGGGAGTGCGGCAGCGGCGCCCAGGCGGGCGGCGGTGGCGGAGAATTCGGCCACCTCCTGCCGGCAGGAGGGGCAGTCGGTGAGGTGCGCGCTGAACTCCTCGTGCTCCGCAGGTGTGAGCGAGTGGAGGGCGTACGCGCCGGTGAGGGTGTGCAGTTCCCCGTCGTGCTTCATGTGGTCACCCCCATGCAGTCGCGCAGCCGGATGAGCCCGTCGCGCATGCGTGTCTTGATCGTGGGCAGTGGAGTGCGCAGGGTCTCGGCGACCTCGCGGTAGGACAGGCCCTGGTAGTAGGCGAGCGTGACGGCCTGGCGCTGGATCTCGGTCAGGCCGCGCATGCAGCGCCGTACCTGTTCGCTCTCCAGACGGGTTTCGACCTGTTCCGCGACCTCGTCGAACGGGCGCGCCTGCTCGCGGGCGGCCTGGTCGTTCTCGCGGTTGATCGCCGCCTGGGCGGAGCGGACGCGGTCGACGGACCGGCGGTGGGCCAGGGTGGCGGCCCAGGTGCGCACGCTGCCCTGTTCGGGGCGGTAGCGGGCGGCTTGCCGCCACAGGTCGATCATCACCTCCTGTGCCACCTCCTCTGACTGGGCACGGTCGCGTACGACCCGGACGACTATCCCGAAGACGGTCCCGGACAGGGCGTCGTACAGGGCGGAGAAGGCGTCCTTGTCGCCGCGGGCCACCCGGGACATCAGGTCCTCGAGCCGGGGGCCCACCGCGTCGGGGACGCCGAAGGGCAGCGGTTGCCCGGTGGTGGCGGATCGTCCGCCGGGGTCGGTCCGTCGCATGACAGTCCTTCCTGTCGAAGGGACCGGCCCTTCCACAAAGAGAGCCGACCGCTCCGGATGGTGCCAGGTCCGCGTTCTTGACCGGTCTTCGGAGCGGACATCTGTGAGGATTGGTCAACTCGCTCGCCAATTCCCGATCGATGTGCACCACCCGCGCCGCAGCTGATTCCGGTTTCGGCAACTGCCACCAATCCGCGGGTGCTCCGGCTGCGAACCAGGGGTGAACCGCCGTCACGGACGACGGCGTGGCGAACGGTGGGGAGTGAAGAACTGTGCGTACGAGGAACGTGGCCGTGATCGGCGGCGGTGTGGCGGGACTGACCGCCGCCTACGTCCTGCAGAAGGCGTGCGACGTCACACTGTACGAGGCGGACCCCCGGCTGGGAGGCCACGCGCACACCCATGAACTGCCCGCCCCGGGCGGCGGAACGATGGGCGTGGACTCGGGGTTCATCGTCCACAACGCGCGCACCTACCCCCTGTTGCTCCGCCTCTTCCGCGAGCTCGGAGTGGCCACGCAGGACTCCGAGATGAGCATGTCGGTGCGGTGCGACGGCTGCGGCCTGGAGTACGCCGGTGCCCGCGGGCCCCTCGGCCTGTTCACCGGGCGGGCGGCCCTGCGCCCCCGGTACCTGCGGCTGCTGGCGGAGGTACCGCTCTTCCACCGCCGCGCGCGCCGCATGCTGGACGGGGGCGGTCCGGTCGCCGACAGCCCCGGCGACAGCAGTTCCGGCGGCAGCAGTTCCGGCGGCGGAAGTCCGGAGCGGTACACCCTCCGGGCGTTCCTCGCCGACGGCGGGTTCTCCCCGTACTTCGTCACCCACTTCATCACCCCGCTGGTGTCGGCCGTGTGGTCCTGCCCCGCCCACACCGCGCTGGAGTACCCGGCCGCGTACCTGTTCCGCTTCCTCGACCACCACGGGCTGCTGTCCGTGACGGGCTCCCCGCGGTGGAGGACCGTCACCGGCGGCAGCGCGGCCTACGTCGACAAGGTCGCCAAGGAGATCAGCAACATCCGGACCGCCACCCCGGTCGTCCGGGTGGACCGCATACCGAGCGGCGTCCTGGTGGGCAGCGACGACGGCATCACCGACGCCTACGACGCCGTCGTCATCGCCACGCACCCCGACCAGGCGCTGCGTCTGCTGGCCGACCCCACCCGGGACGAGCAGCGGGTCCTCGGCGCCTTCCGGTACGAGGCGAACCCGACCGTGCTGCACACCGACACCGGCCTGCTGCCCCGCTCGCCGAGGGCCCGGGCCTCCTGGAACTACCACCTCACCGACTGCCGCCCGGGGGCGGAGGGGGTCCGGGTCAGCTACGACATGACGCGGCTGCAGCGGCTGCCGGGCGACACCGGCTACGTCGTCACCCTGAACGCCGGCGGGCGGATCGACCCCGAGCACGTCCTGGCCCGTATGGAGTACGCGCACCCCGTCTACACGCCCGAGTCGGTGGCCGCGCAGCGTGCGCTGCCCCGTCTCAACACCTCGGTCACCGCCTTCGCCGGGGCGTACCACGGGTGGGGGTTCCACGAGGACGGCTGCCGCTCGGGCGTACGGGCCGCCGCCGCGCTGGGTGTCCGATGGTGACCCCGGCGGTGGCGCGTGTGGTGGCCCCGGCGGCGGCGCCGGGAACCAGCCCGGCCCACCCCGCCGTGGCCGTACCGGCCCTGTACGACTGCGTCGTCTCGCATGCGCGGACGGCCCCGGTGCGGCACGCCTTCCGGCACCGCACGTACATGTGGCTCGTGGACCTGGACGCCCTCCCCCGGCTCCCGTGGCCGCTGCGCCCCCTGGCCCGGTTCGACGCCCGCGACCACTTCGACGCCGCCGCACCGACCGTCCGGGCCGGCCTCGACGCGTACCTGGCCTCCCGGGACGTGCACCTCGACGGCGGGCGGGTCCTGATGCTGGCCCACGCCCGGGTCCTGGGGTACGTCTTCAACCCGCTGACCCTGTACTGGTGCCACGACCGCTCCGGCGCTCTGGTCTGCGTGGTGGCCGAGGTCCACAACACGTACGGGCAGCGCCACTGCCACCTGCTGCGAACGGACGGCGCCGGCCGGGCCGAGGCGGCGAAGGAGCTGTACGTCTCCCCGTTCTTCCCCGTCGACGGCCGCTACCGCATGCGGCTGCCGGAGCCCCGGGAGCAGCTGGAGGTCACCGTCCAGCTCGAGCGCGCCGGGCAGCGGCCGTTCACCGCGACCCTGCGCGGCCGGCACCGCCCCGCCACCCCCCTCGCCCTGCTGCGCGCCGCCGCCCGGCGGCCGTGGTCCACCGCCGCCGTCTGGGCCGGGATCCGCCGCCACGGCATCCACCTGCTGCTCCGCGGGCTGCCCGTCCAGCCCCGGCCCGACCGCGCACCCGAGGAAGGCATCGCCCCGTGACCCTTTCCCTCCCCCGCCCCGCCGACCGATCCGTGGAGCAGCGCTCCGTCGACGCACAGGCGTGGCCGGACGTGGCGCGCCCACCGGCGGCGCCCTTCGGGCACGCGGCCGTCGCCCGCCGGCTCGTCCGCCGCGCCGTGACGGCGCTTCCCCTGCGCTGCCGGTTCGGCGCCGAGCCGCCGTGCGGCAGCGGGCCGTCGCTGACGGTCCACGACCCGGACGCGTTCTTCCGCAGGATCGGGGCGCACGGCCTGATCGGCTTCGGCGAGTCCTACATGGCGGGCGAATGGGACAGCGACGACCTGACCGGCCTGCTGACCGTCCTCGCCGTGCACGTCGACGACCTGGTTCCCGCCCCGCTGCGCCGGCTGCGCGGGGCATGGGTGCAGCGCAGGCCCGAGGCCCAGCTGAACTCCCGGGCCGGGGCCCGGCAGAACGTCCACCGCCACTACGACCTGTCGAACGAGCTGTTCGCGCTCTTCCTCGACGAAACCCTGTCGTACTCCTCCGCCGTGTTCACCGCGTTCCCCGCGCGCCGCGAGAGCCTGCCGGGCGCGCAGCACCGGAAGATCGACCGGCTGCTGGACCTCGCCTGTGTCGGCCCGGGCAAGCGCCTGCTGGAGATCGGCACCGGCTGGGGCGAACTCGCCCTGCGCGCGGCCGCCCGTGGGGCGCGCGTGACGACCGTGACTCTCTCCGCCGAGCAGCAGCACCTCGCGCGCCGCCGTATCGCCGCCGCGGGGCTGGCCGACCGGGTGGACGTCGAACTGCGCGACTACCGCGATCTGGAGGGCCGGTACGACGCAGTGGTGAGCGTGGAGATGATCGAGGCGGTCGGCAGGGATTTCTGGCCGACGTACTTCGCCGCCCTGCGCGATGCGGTGGCGCCCGGCGGGCGGATCGCCCTGCAGGCCATCACCATGGGCCACGAGCAGATGCTGCACACCTCCCGTACGCACACCTGGATCAGCAAGTACGTCTTCCCCGGCGGCCTCATCCCCTCCCGCGAGGCCATCGAGGCGCACTCGGCCGGCGCGGGGCTGCGGATCGTCTCCGACCAGGGGTACGGCGACCACTACGCGCAGACCCTGTGCCTGTGGCGGGAGCGCTTCACGGAGCAGGCCGGCGCCGTGGCGGCGCTCGGCTTCGACCCGACGTTCCGGCGCATGTGGGAGTTCTACCTCGCCTACTCCGAGGCCGGGTTCCGGGCCCGCTACCTCGATGTCCGGCAACTGCTGCTGACGGAGGACGTCTCACTGGGAGCGCAGCCGTGAACCCGGCCTCCTGGGAGGCCCTCGGGAGCAATCTGGCCGCTGCCGCCGCCGCGGCCGCGGGCGTGCTGCTCCTGGCCTTCGCGGTCGGGACGGCCCGCCGCCTGCACCGGACGGTGGACATCGCCTGGGGCCTCGCCTTCGCCGCGGTCGCGACGGTCTCGTACGCCCTGTCGTCCGGGTACGGGGACGGCGGCCGGCGGCTCCTGGTCGCCGCCGCCACCGTCGTGTGGGGGGTACGGCTGGCCACACACATCGCCTGGCGCGGCCGCGGGCACGACGAGGACCCCCGCTACACGAAGCTCCTCGCCCGGGGGCGGGGCAACCCGCATCTGCGCGCCCTGCTCAAGGTGTACGTGCTCCAGGCGGGCCTGGTCTGGCTGGTCTCGCTGCCCGTGCAGAGCGCCTCGTACGCCGGCTCCCCCATCGGCGCCCTCGCCGTGCTCGGCGGCGTGCTCTGGGCGGTGGGCCTGGCCTTCGAGGCCGTCGGGGACTTCCAGCTCGCCCGGTTCAAGGCCGATCCCGCGCACCGCGGTACGGTCATGGACCGGGGGCTGTGGGCATGGACCCGCCACCCCAACTACTTCGGCGACTTCCTGGTCTGGTGGGGGCTCTACCTGATGGCCTGCGGCACGTGGCAGGCCGCCCTGCTCTGCCTGGTGTCGCCGGTGGTCATGACACTGCTGCTGGTCAAGGGGAGCGGCAAGCGCCTGTTGGAGGCCCATATGGCAGACCGTCCCGGCTACGCCGGCTACATCGCCCGTACCAGCGGGTTCCTCCCGCTGCCGCCCCGGCGGGGCCACGCATGAAGCAGCCGACCGGCGCGCTGGCGCTGCGCCGGGTGCCGCGGGACCCGAGCGCCGCGGTGCTCCTGCTGCACGGCGGCCGTCCGGAGGGGCTCGAGGCACCGCCGCGGCCGAACCTTCCGGGGCTGCGGATGCTTCCGTTCGCGCGGGCCATCGCGGACGCCGGGCCGGCGCAGGACGTGGTGGTGGCGGAGGTCCGCTACGTGCACCGGGGCTGGAACGGCCACCGTGCGGATCCGGTCCACGACGTCTGGCAGGCCCTGCGCGAACTGCGTTGCGTGGCCGGAGCGCTGCCCGTGGTGCTGGTCGGGCATTCCATGGGAGGGCGGGCCGCGTTGCGGGCGGCCGCCGACCCGCTGGTCCGCGCCGTGGTCGGGCTCGCGCCGTGGTGCCCGCCGGGCGAACCGGTGGTGCATCTCGGGGACACCGCCGTGGTGCTCCTGCACGACGAGGCGGACGGCGTCACCGATGCGCAGGCGTCGTGGGACTACGTACGGCGGGCCCGTGCGCGGGGCGCCCGGGCCGGAGGAATCGTCATGCCGCACGGGCGGCACGCGATGCTCCGCCAGGCGCGCACCTGGCACCGGATCGCCACCGACACCACGCTGGGCCTGCTCGGCCTGACCGCCCTCCCCGAGGAACTGTTCACCGGCCGGGTCCCCGCGGCGAGGCCGGGTCTGCGGGCTCCGGTGCGCGGGATCCGGACCGGGATCGGGTGAGTCCGGCCTGATCGGCAGGACA
This sequence comes from Streptomyces sp. NPDC051364, assembly GCF_040682115.1. NCBI lineage: Bacteria > Bacillati > Actinomycetota > Actinomycetes > Kitasatosporales > Streptomycetaceae > Streptomyces > Streptomyces sp. NPDC051364. Next base: position 19,046 of record NZ_JBFBAH010000048.1, read on the forward strand.
CCCCCTAAGAAGCGGTGGCCCTGAGGGGGCGGTGGTCCGGGGTGTCGGCCTGTCGGCCCAGGGGCGCGAAGGCGAGGAGGAACAGCAGCCCTGCCAGCGGCAGCAGGTCCAGGCTGATGCCCGTGGCCACGATGCCCGCGACCACGGCGGCGGGCCGCCAGGCGGCTATCCGCCGCAGCGCCGCCAGCTGGGTCATGAGCAGCAAGAGGCCGACGTAGAACAGGAGCGGCCCGACGCTGTAGACGGCGGGCTCCACACCCGCGTGGCTCTTGACGCGCCGGAAGAATTCGCGCATGGCCTCGCGGTCCTCGCTGAGGAATCCGGCGAAGAGGTCGATGACCGCCTGCGCGGCGACCGCGGCAGCGCCGAGCAGGCCCGTCACCGTCCCTGCGGCGGCGAGCCCGCGGCCGGCCGGGCCGCGCCCCCGCACCGCCATCCGCCGCATCCCCAGCACGATCGGGATGAAGCACAACACGCCGGCCAGGAAGGCGAGATGCCCCAGGGACCAGGACCATCCGGGGCCGTGTTCCCCGTCGGTCAGCCGGATGAGTCCGTAGGCCGTCATACAGAGCGGACCGACCGTGAACGCCGTCCGCTGCCATGGTGTGTTCGACATGCGCCGATCATGTCGGCGCCGGGATCGCCCCGCCCTCGGGGAACGCCCTGAGCCGACCCTGAGGCACCCCCGACGGCCGGTCCGGGGACCGGGTCAGGGGCGGGCCGGGGGCCCTGGCGACAGGGCCCCCGATCGGGACTACTCGATCACCAGCTCGACCGGGATGTTGCCGCGGGTGGCCTTGGAGTAGGGGCAGACCTCGTGGGCCTGCTTGACCAGCAGGGCGCCCGTCTCGCCCGCGAGGGACTCCGGGAGCTCGACACGCAGGGTGACGGCCAGGCCGAAGCCCGTGTCGTCCTTGCCGATCGAGGCCTCCGCGGTGACCGACACCTCACCGGTGTCGACCTTGGCCTGCCGGCCGACCAGGCCGAGCGCGCTGGCGAAGCAGGCCGCGTAGCCCGCCGCGAAGAGCTGCTCGGGGTTGGTGCCCTGGCCGTTGCCGCCGAGCGCCGGGGGCATGGCGAGCGCGAGGTCGATCTGGCCGTCGGAGCTGACCGTGCGGCCTTCGCGGCCGTTGGCGGTGGCGACAGCGGTGTACAGCGCGTCCATCGGGGTTCCTCTCGCGGGGTGACCGTGTCAGCCGGTGATCGGCTGACGTCCACTACTAGAGCACACAATTTAGTTGTGCACAACTAAATGACCCGCAAGCTTTGCCCGGGTACACTTGCCCCCATGAGCGAGCAGCCCACCGAAACCCTCCGCGAGGAGGACTTCCTCCGCCTGGACGGCCAGATCTGCTTCGCGCTGAACGCGGCGAGCAGGGCCTTCAACGGCCTCTACCGGGTCGTCCTCAAGGACCTCGGCCTGACCTACCCCCAGTACCTGGTGATGCTGGTGCTCTGGGAGCACGGCACGACGCCCGTCAAGGAGCTCGGGAACCACCTGAGGCTCGACTCCGGGACGCTGTCCCCCCTGCTCAAGCGTCTCGAGGCCGCAGGACTGGTCCACCGCGAGCGCAGCACCGAGGACGAGCGTTCCGTACACGTCGGCCCCACCGAGGCCGGTACGGCGCTGCGCGCACGTGCGGCGGAGGTACCGCGACGGATCGCGGCCGCGACGGGCTTCGAGCTCGCCGAGATCCGCGACCTCCAGACCCGCCTGCACCGCCTCACCGCCGCGCTGGACGCCGCCGTCCCGGAGGTCTGACGGGCGAAGCGCGGCAGACCGGGGACGCCGCCCCGGAGCAGGCCCCGGCGGCTGCACCCCGGTCAGTGGCGGGGCCGACACCACGGTCCGGACGTGGGACGTGGCCGCGCGCGCCCCGCTGGGCGGGCCGCCGACCGGGCACACCCTGCCGGTCGGCGACGCGGCCTTCGCGCCGGACGGCCACACCCTCGTCACGGCCGGCTGGGACGACACCGTCCGGCTCCGGGAGACCGACCCGGCGCGGCTGCTGCCCCGGCCGTGCGCGGCCACCGCCGGTGCGCACGACCGGGAACTGTGGCAGCGCCACGTACCGGGTACCCCGTACGCCCCGGGCTGCAACTGACGGGCGCCATCCGCAAGGCGCCCGCTGCGCAGAAGCCTTAGGTTCGTCGGCATGGTGCATGTACTGAGCAGCAGGGTCCTGGTGACCCCGACGGACCCGGAGCGCTCGCGCGCCTTCTACGGGGTCACGCTGGGGCTCGCCGTCTACCGGGAGTTCGGTACCGGGCCGGAACGCGGCACGGTCTACTTCCTGGGCGGCGGCTTCCTCGAGGTCTCGGGCCGCGCCGAGACCCCGCCGGCGCCCGGGCTCCGGCTGTGGCTGCAAGTCGCCGACGTGCAGGCGGCGTACGAGGAGCTGCGGATGCGCGGGGCCGAGGTGCTGCGGCCGCCCCGGCGGGAGCCCTGGGGCCTGATCGAGATGTGGATCGCCGACCCGGACGGCGTCCGCATCGCGGTGGTGGAGGTCCCGGCGGACCATCCGCTGCGGTTCCGCCCCTGAGTGCTCCGTACGGCTCGATCGGCGTACGCCCGCTTCCGCGGGGGCGGGGGGCGTGATCGGCCAATTCGGCGCGCCCCCGCCGGTGGAGTGAATGCGCCCTCCACCCATCGGGGGGACATCCGGCCCGGCCCGTGGACGCGGCGTCAACCACGCCCGGGCTCGGGGCCGGTACCGAGGCGGGTCCGCAGCAGGCGCATAGCAGACACGGGTGGACCGTGGAGGCCTTTTGTAAAGATCAACTCAGTGTGCTGGATTGATCACCGACAGTGCCCCCGGCTGCGCGGAAGGACACCGAATGCGCACGGTTCGAGAATCAGTCCTGGACGTTCTACGAGCACGTGGTATCACCACGGTCTTCGGCAACCCCGGCTCGACCGAACTGCCGATGCTCAAGCGGTTCCCCGACGACTTCCGATACGTACTGGGCCTCCAGGAGGCCGTCGTCGTCGGCATGGCCGACGGCTTCGCCCTCGCCTCCGGTACCACCTCCCTCGTCAACCTGCACACCGGCCCCGGCACCGGAAATGCGATGGGCGCGATCCTCAACGCCCGCGCGAACCGCACCCCGATGGTCGTCACCGCCGGGCAGCAGGTGCGCGCCATGCTCACCATGGAGGCCCTGCTCTCCAACCCGCAGGCCACGCTGCTCCCCCAGCCCGCCGTCAAGTGGGCGTACGAGCCCCCGCGCCCCGCAGACGTCCCGGCCGCGCTGGCCCGCGCCGTGCAGGTCGCCGAAACCCCGCCCCACGGGCCGGTGTTCCTCTCCCTGCCCATGGACGACTTCGACGCGGAGCTCACGGAGGCGGAGGACCGGGCCGGCCAGGCGGCCGCGGCCCGCCGGATCACGCACGCCGCCGCGCCCGACGCGGCCACGGTCGCGGCGCTAGCCGAGCGGATCTCCCGCGCCCGCTCCGCCGTCCTCGTCGTCGGCGACGACGTCGACGCCTCCGGCGCCTGGGACGCGGTCCTCGCGCTCGCCGAGCGCACCGGGCTGCCCGTCTGGGCGGCGCCCGTCGCGGCCCGCGTCTCCTTCCCCCGCAGCCATCCGCAGTTCCGCGGGGACCTGGCCCCGGCGATCGGGCCGCTCGGCCGGCAGCTCGAGGGGCACGACCTGGTTGTCGTGGTCGGCGCGCCCGTGTTCCGCTACTACCCCTACATCCCCGGGTCCCACCTGCCCGAGGGGACCGAGCTCGTGCTCCTCACCCGGGACGCGGAGGAGGCCGCCAAGGCCCCCGTCGGGGATGCGGTCGTCGCGGACCTGACGCTGACCGTACGGGCGCTCGCCGACCGGCTCCCGGCCGGCGGCAAGACGGCGCCCGCGCCGCACGAGCAGGCGCGGTTCCCCGAGACGGCCGACGGCGTCCTCACCCCGCTCGCCGCCATGACGGCCATCGCGCAGGGCGCCCCGGAGAACACCCTCTGGGTCAACGAATCGCCCTCCAACGTCCCGCAGTTCCACGAGGCCACCCGGATCAGCACCCCGGGCTCCTACCTGTTCTCCGCGGGCGGCGGACTCGGCTTCGGGGCCGCCGCGGCCGTCGGCGCCCAGCTCGGCGCACCCGAGCGGCCCGTGGTCTGCGTCATCGGAGACGGCTCCATCCACTACGCCGTGCAGGCCCTGTGGACCGCGGCCACGTACAAGGTCCCTGTCACCTTCGTCGTCCTCAGCAACGCCAAGTACGCGATCCTCCAGTGGTTCGCGCAGCTCGAGCACGCCCAGGGCGCGCCCGGCCTCGACATCCCCGGTCTCGACATCACGGCCGTCGCCGACGGCTACGGGGTGCGCACCCACCGGGCCCACGGCGCGGGTGAACTCACCAAGCTCGTACGGGACTCCGCGTCCCAGCAGGACGGACCGGTGCTCATCGACGTGCCCGTGACCACCGAGCTCCCCTCCCTCTGAGTCAGGCCCAGGGGGGTGTCCGGCGGATCATGGCCGGGCCCGGCCCTCCCCCAGACTCCGTCCGGGGGGACCCCCAGGCACCGCGCCTTGCCGCGTAGTCGTCGGTCCCCAACGTCCCCCAGCCACCGCTGGGAGGTGCCCCACCGCGTTGCCTCCCTCCTCCGCCTTGCAATCCACGGCACCAGACGACCCGGGCTGTCCGGCCCTGACCCGCCGGACGCCCCCAGCCCCCACCACCACCAGAAGGCCCCACATGTCCCCCGACACCCCCCTCCTGTCCCGCCTGCGCACCCTCCTCACCGACCACGCCGACGTCCTGCACACCGACCCCGAGACCCTCGCCGCGCATGCCCGCGACGCGGCGCCGTTCTCCGAGGCCGGAACCCCCGCCGTCGTCGCCTTCCCGCGCACCGCCGAGCAGGTCCGGCACATCATGCGCACCGCGTACGAGCTCGGCGTCCCCGTCGTCCCGCAGGGCGCCCGCACCGGTCTCGCGGGCGCCGCGAACGCGATCGACGGCTGCGTCGTCCTGAGCACCGCCCGGATGGACCGCATCCTCGAGATCGACCCCGCCAACCGGCTCGTGCGCTGCGAGCCCGGCGTGGTCACCAAGCGCCTGAACGACGCCGCCGCCGAGTACGGGCTCTCGTACCCGCCCGACCCGGCCTCCTGGGAGCACTGCACCATCGGCGGGAACATCGCCACCGGCGCCGGCGGCATCTGCTGCGTCAAGTACGGGGTCACCGCCGACTACGTCCGCGGCCTGGAGCTCGTCCTCGCCGACGGCCGCCGCATGCGGACCGGGCGGGACACCGCCAAGGGGGTCGCCGGTTACGACCTGACGCGGCTGCTCGTCGGCTCCGAGGGCACCCTGGCGGTCATCGTCGGCGCCACCCTCGCGCTGCGTCCCGTCCGGCCGCCGGCCCTGGCCCTGCTCGCCCAGTTCCCGACCCTCACGTCGGCGGGGGACGCCGTCGCTGCGATCACGAGGGCCGGCCATGTCCCGTCCGCCCTCGAACTCCTCGACCGGGCCACCTCCCAGGCCGTCGCCGACCACGGGCACCCGATGCTGACCCCGGGCGCCGCCGCCACGCTGATCATCGAGAGCGACACCGCCGATCCCGGACGCGACCTCGCGGCGATGGCCCTCCTGTGCAAGGAGGCCGGGTCCCAGAACGTGGTCACCGCCTCCAGCGCCGAGGAGTCCCGGCACGTCATCGAGGCCCGGCGGCTGGTCACCCCGGCCCTGGGGGCGTTCGCCGCGACCCTGGGCGGGAGGCCGACCGCCTTCATCGAGGACGTGGCCGTGCCCCGCTCCGAACTGGCCAAGTTCATGGGCACCATCGAGGAGATCGCCGTACGGAACCGGCTGCGGATCTTCACCCTCGGCCACGCGGGGGACGGCAACCTGCACCCGACCGTCGTCTTCGACGAATCGGACGCGGACGAGTTCCGCCGCGCGCAGACCGCGTACGACGACATCATGGCCGCGGGCCTCGCCCTCGGCGGCACCAGCACCGGCGAGCACGGCATCGGCACCCTCAAGCGCGAGTGGCTGACCCGCGAACTCGACCCGGTCAGCCTGGAGCTGCAGCGCGGGCTCAAGCGCCTCTTCGACCCGAAGAACCTGCTCAACCCCGGCAAGGTCGTGGAGGCATGACCGAGGCCGCGGCCCGCACCGAGGCCGCTGACGAGAGCACCACCGGGACCGCCGGGATCCCGGACGAGACCGCGGACACGGAGGCCGCCTCCCTCCCTGTACCGCGGCCCGCCCGGGCCGGGCGCGCCGAGACCGTCCGCTTCGCCGCCACGCACACGCTGCCCGCGTTCGTCCGCGGAGCCTTCCAGCCCCGGCCCCGGGTCGTGGCGGCGTACGCGGCCCTCGGTCAGCAGGGCTGGTCGGCCGCGACCCTGCGCGCCATGCGAGCCCGGCACCGCGGGGCTCCCGTGGAGGTGCGCGGTCTGTCCGGGCCGCTGCTGGTCCTGGTGGACCAAGCCGACGTGCGGCGGTTCTACGAACTGCCGGTGCGCACCCTCGCGATGGACCCGCCCGACAAGTACAAGGGGCTGTCGGTCTTCGAGCCCACCGGCGTCGTCTGCTCCCACGGCGACATCCGCGAGGAGCGCCGTCGCGTCAACGACGAGGTGCTCGCGGCCGAGCGGCCCGTGCACCCCTCGTGCCAGGAGTTCCAGGCCATCATCGCGGAGGAGGCACCCGCCCTGGTCCAGGACTCCGAGCTGGCCTTCCCGCTACTGCGCCGTACGAGCGCCCGCATCGTGCGCCGGATGGTCCTCGGCGACGCGGCCGCGGGCGACGAGGAGCTCGACCGGTGGCTGCTCGTGCTCCGCGAGGAGGCCAACTGGATGGGGCTGCGCAAGGGCCGGGCCGCGGCCGCCGGGGCCCTGTTCCGCAGGGCCGCCGCCCGTGTCGAGGAGTACGCCGCCGGCGCGGAGCCCTACACCCTGGCCGCACTGGCCCGCAGCCACCCGGCGGCCTCTGGGCCGGACGCCGCCGCGCTGGACGCGGTGGGCCAGGCGCACCACTGGCTGCTCGCCCTCGACGCTGTCGCCTCGATCGTGGCCCGTACCCTGCTGCTGCTCGCCGCGCACCCGGCCGAGCAGGACGCGCTGCGGGCCGAGGTGGACGGCGGGGGCGCGGAACTGCCCCGGCTGCGGGCGTGCGTACGGGAGGCCCTGCGGCTGTTCCCGGTCGTGCCGGACCTCGTCCGGGTCACCCGTGCGGAGACCGAGTGGCGCGGGGTGCACTATCCGGCGGGGACGGCGGTGCTCGTGCCCGCCCTGTTCCACCAGCGGGACCCCGAACACGTCCCGGCCGCCCACCAGTTCGTGCCCGGCCGGTGGCTGCGGCCCGGGGCGGCGCAGGACATCCGGATGGCGCCCTTCAGCCACGGCGGCGGGCGCTGCCCCGGCGAGCACCTGGGCGTACTGACGGCGGCCGTGCTGACCGCGGCGGTGCTGCGGGGCCACCGGGTCACCGGCGGCCGGCCCGCGCTGGACCCCTGCCGTCCGCTGCCCGGCATCCTCTCCTCGGCCGGCATCCGGCTCACCCTCGCCCAGCGCTGAGCAGCCGGCGCCGAGCCCGTGCGGCGGCGCGGGGCCGGGCAGCCGCCGGGTCCCGCGCCGCACGTCCCACGCACCCCGTCCGCACCTCGCCCACGCCCTGCACCTCACCCGTGTTCCGCACCTCGCCCACGCCCCGCACCTCACCCACCATGCCCCGGAGGGCACCTGCATGACCGATGCCATGACCGCCGTCACCGGGCAAGAACCGGACATCGGCTCCCTGCACCACGTGTGCCGCCTGCTCGCGGAGGCCGCCGAAGGAGTGGGGGACGCCTCCCGGTACGCGTCCGAACTCGCCCTCGGCACGCGGCTGCCGCGAACCGCCCGCGGCGGCGCCGCCTGGCGCACCCTGCTGCGGACGATCACCGACCCCAAGGGGCTGGGCTGGGCCCCGCGCGGCCGCGGGCTCGCCGGGATCGGCTGGCTCGCCGGGGTGTTCACCAGCCGCGAGAGCCTCGCGGTGAGCCTGGCCGTGACGGGCCTCAAGGCCCGGATCAGGGCCGCCGCCGTGACCCACCCCGAGCTGCTCGGCGACCCCGACACCGCGCGCGTGCTGCGAGCCGTCGAGGGGGACCGCCAGCGGGAGGCGATCCGCGTCTTCCGCTCCCTCCTCGGCACCAAGGGCGCCGAGCGCACCTTCGCCCTGCTGGCCCCCTCGTTCGCCGACATCCTCGCGTGGAACGCCCTCACCGACGAGAACCCCCTCAACGACGCGGCGGGCTGGGAGGTCGCCACCGGCCGCACCGTGACGCGGGCCGACCCGGTCCTCGGCATCGGCGGCCGGGTCTGGGCCTTCCTCGACCGCGGCCCCGGCCGGGCCGAACCGTTCGTCCCCTCACCGGCGCTCACCGGGAGCCTGGACACCACCGGCACCATCGCCGGGTACGTCCGCAACATCGACGCCGTGGGCACCGACGGAACGCTGCTGGTCCAGCAGGTCGTGGGGTCCGACGGCGTGCAGCGGTACGTCGTCCAGCTCGCCGGCATGTCCGGCGTCAGCGACGAGAGCCCCCAGGACCTGCTGGGCGCCGTGCACGCGGTCGCGAGGCCCGCCACCCCGTACTCCAGGGCCGTCTCCAAGGCGCTGCGCCAGGTGATCCCCTCGGGCTGCGAACTGGCCCTGGTGGGCCACAGCCTGGGCGGGATCACCGCCATGAACCTGGCCGCCGACCGGGACTTCTGCGGTATCCACCAGGTCACGCACGTCGTCGCGGTCGGCTCCCCCATCGACGGCAAGCGCCCGGCGGATCCGCGGACCCGGGTGTACTCGCTGGTCAACGAGCACGACGTGGTGCCCAGCCTGGAGGGGCGCTCCTCGGTCTCCCCGTACGCGCTTCCGGCGCAGTTCACCGAGTTCACCTGGACCGACGACACGCACGCCTTCCCGCTGTGCCATGCCGCCGAGCGGTACGCGCACAACCTCGAGTACGAGGTTCCCGAGGCGAGCGCGCTCGTGGACGCGGACCTCGCGCCGTTCCGGGGCCGGGTGACCGCCACCCGATTCTTCCGGCTCTACGACCGCTGACCGCGGCACCGCTGCTCTCCCACCCGTTGCCCCTGTTGCGCCGACCGCTGAGGAACACCATGACCGACTCCGTCTCCACCGAGCAGACCGCGGCCCCGCGCGCGGGGACCCCGGCGCCCCCGGCCGCCGGCGCGGGCCTCCCCGCGCAGGCCGCCCGCCCCGGCCAGGCCCCCGAGTACGGCCCGCCCGGGCTCCTCGAACGCCTCGGCTCGGCCGCCTTCGCCCGTGTCAACCGCACCCGCGAGTGGCACGAACTGCCGCTCCCCCTCGGGCTGCTGAACCTCCGGGTGCTCCGCGACGACCTGCGCCGCAAGAACCTGCACGACACGTACGACGCGGGCGGGGAGCGCCGGCGGCGTCCGACCCCGGCGCTCGCGCCCTACCGCTCGTACGACGGCTCGGGCTACGACCCGTACGACGAGGACATGGGCCGGGTCGGCACCCGGCTCGACCGCAACGCCCCGCTGCACCTGGTCTTCCCGGACTCCGACGAGGAGCTGATGTCGCCGAGCCCGCGCGAGATCAGCAGGCAGCTGCTGGCCCGCAAGGGGTTCGTGCCCGCGCCCACGCTCAACCTCCTGGCCGCCGCCTGGATCCAGTTCGAGAACCACGGCTGGGCCAACCACGGGGACAACGAGGAGGCCGAGCCGTTCACCGTCCCGCTCGCCGAGGGCGACGACTGGGCCGACCACGGCGGCACCTGCCCGATGCGCGTGAACCGCACCCGCCCCGACCCGGTCGCCCAGACCGCGGCCGACGCGCCGCCCACGTACGAGAACACCGTCACGCACTGGTGGGACGGCTCGCAGGTCTACGGCTCCGACGAGGCCCGCTGCCGGGCGCTGCGCACGGGCGAGCACGGGCGGCTGATCCTCGAGGACGGCCGGCTGCCCGCCGATCCGCGGCCCGGGAAGGCCTGCCTGGACTGGACCGGCATGAACAGCGACTACTGGACGGGCCTGTCGCTGCTGCACACGCTGTTCGCCAAGGAGCACAACGCGATCTGCGACTACCTGCGCGCCCACTACCCGACCTGGGACGACGAGCGGCTCTTCCACACCGCACGGCTGGTCAACACCGCGCTCATGGCGAAGATCCACACGGTGGAGTGGACGCCGGGCATCCTCGACACCCCGGTGCTGCGGCACGCGATGGACGCCAACTGGTACGGGGTGCTGCCGCGCTGGGTGAGCCGGACGTACGGGCGGCTCGGCAAGGGCGAGATGCTCAGCGGAATCCTGGGCTCCCCGACCGACCACCACGCGGCGCCGTTCTCGATGACGGAGGAGTTCGTCTCCGCCTACCGGCTGCACCCGCTGATCCCCGACGAGCTCGCCGTCCGCGACCACCGTGCGGGCGCCGTCCGCGCAACCATCGGCTTCGACGACATGCAGGGTGCGACCACCCGTACGGCGGTCGACGCGTACGGCATGAGCGACCTCTTCTACAGCTTCGGCACCGCCCACCCCGGCGCCCTCGTCCTGCACAACCACCCCGACGCGCTGCGCAATCTGGCCCGGCTCACCGGCGAGCACATCGACCTGGGCACCGTCGACATCCTGCGCGACCGCGAGCGCGGGATCCCCCGCTACAACGCGTACCGGCAGATGCTGCGCAAGCGGCCGGTCACCTCCTTCGAGGAGCTGACGGGCGGGCATCCCGGCGACACGCCGCTGCTGAAGGAGCTGTACGAGGGGCGCCTGGACCGGGTGGACACGCTGGTCGGCAATCTCGCGGAGCCGCGGCCGGCCGGCTTCGGCTTCAGCGACTCCCTGTTCCGGATCTTCATCCTGATGGCGAGCAGGCGACTCAAGAGCGACCGCTTCTTCACCACCGACTACCGGCCGGAGGTCTACACGGCGGAGGGCCTGGAGTGGGTCGATCGCAACGGCATGGTGTCCGTCCTCCTGCGCCACCACCCCGAACTGGCCCCGGCCCTCGACGGCGTGACCAACGCCTTCGCTCCCTGGAGGACCCTGTGACCGCCATTCCCGCGCCGCGCACGGAGCAGCAGCAGCGGTACGAGCCCGCCGAGGGGCTGCGGGCCCATTCCGCGGCGCTGCTGCGGCACGCGGAACGGCTGCGGGCGGGGGCGGTCGCGCTGGACTGGAAGGGTCCGCAGGCCGAGGCCTTCCGGTGGCGGATCGAGGCCCTGGCCGACCGCTGCGCGACAGCGGCGGCCGGCCTGGCCCGCTCCGCGGAGCAACTGGACGCGGCCACCCGCACCCGCTGACGGCCGGGGCCCGGCTCCGCCCGCGACCCGGGCCCACGGGCTCCTCACTGCTTCCGCGCCTCGTCCACCACCTCGTGCACGGCGTCCGCGACCAGCCGGGACTGCTCGACTGCGATGCCGTGTCCGCTGTCGGTGTCGGTGATGTGCCGGGCGTGGAGTTCGCGGGCGAGGTCGTCCTGGGCGGCGAGCCAGGCCGGCCAGGTCGATCCGCTGTCGCCGACCTCGAGGTCCCACGGCTTGTCGGAAGTCAGCACGGCGGCGGGCAGGCGGTGCGGCATCGGGGGCGCGCTGCGGATCTCCGCCACGGAGGCCTCGTAGTCGGGCACTTCGAGGGCCTTCCCCCGATCCATCGCCTCGATCTTGTGCATCCAGTCCGACCACTGGGCCGGTGTCAGGGTGTCGCGCAGGTACGGCGACGCGCCGTCGACGGTGACGAGGCCGGACACCCGGGGGAAGTCGGTGCGTGCGAAGAGCTCGGCGATCATCGCGCCCCAGGAGGCGCCGACCAGCACGTACGGCCCGTGCTCGCCGGCGGCGGACAGCACCGCCCGTAGGTCCTGCACCCCCGCTTGCGCCGAGGTGGGCTGGGGCACCGGGGTCGAGGAGGCCGGCTTTCCGTCGGTCCGCGTGGTCCCGGGGCGGTCGTAGGCGCACACCCGCGTGAACGAGGCGACCCTCGGAAGCACCGCCGCCGCACTGGGTTTCAGGCCGGCCGCGGGGGTGGAACGGTCCACGACGTGGGTCCACTCGTCCGCGGCCCCGCCCGTCCCGGAGACGAGCACGACGGTCGGGGACCCGGTTCCCCGGCACTCCAGCCGGATGCTTCGGCCGCCGCCGATGGGCACCGGGCGGGAGAGATCCCCGGAGGTGCCGCCCGTGGTCACGGTCGCCGTGGCAGTGGCCGTACCAGTGGCCGTTGCCGCGGCCGGGCCGCCGCCTGCGGCGAGCGCGAGAGCTGCCACGACGGTGACCGCACCAGCCAGGGCCTGGCGTCTTCCGGACACCCACCCAGTCTCACCCCGTGCGGTGACCGGGGCGATCGGGCCCGGCGGCGGCGAGCGCCTCGGCGACGAGGCGCCGCAGGTGGTCGCCGGTCAGGGCGTAGACCACGCGGCGGCCCTCCTTGCGGGTGGTCACCAGCCCCGACATCCGCAGCCGGGCGAGGTGCTGGCTGACGGCCGGCCGGGCCGCTCCCACCGCTGCGGCCAGGGTGCCGACATCGGCCTCGTCCGAGGCCAGGGCGTGCAGGAGGGCGAGGCGGGTGCGGTCGGCCAGCAGGCCCAGGATCTCGGCCGCGGCCTCGAAGGCCTGCGGGCCCGGTTCTTGCGGGTGCGAACCCTGCGCAGGTGATAGGTGCATGCGTGCGCTCATACGCACACAATAGGCGGGTGGGTGCATGCGTCCACCCTTCCCTGTCGTCCTCGTCGAAAGCGAGCGCGCTGTGAGCCACCACCACGAGCACCACCACGGGTCGTTCCGGGCGCGGCTGCGGCACCGGCTCTCCCCTCTCGCGCACGCGTTCACCCCGCACAGTCACGCGGCGTCCGACAAGGTCGACCCGCCGATGGAGACCTCCCGCCAGGGCATGCGCACGCTGTGGCTGACCCTGGGCGTCCTCGGCCTGACCACGGCCGTCCAGGCCGCCGTCGTCGCCGTGTCCGGGTCGGTGGCCCTGCTCGGCGACACCGTCCACAACGCCGCCGACGCGCTGACCGCCGTACCCCTCGGCATCGCGTTCGTCCTCGGCCGGCGCGCGGCGAACCGCCGCTACACCTACGGCTACGGGCGCGCCGAGGACCTGGCCGGCATCGTCGTCGTCCTCACCATCGCCGCCTCCTGCGCCCTGGCCGCCTACCAGTCCGTGGACCGGCTCCTGCACCCCCGCGAGATCACCGGGCTGTGGGCCGTCGCGGGCGCCGCGGTGGTCGGTTTCCTCGGCAACGAGTGGGTGGCCCGGCTGCGGATCCGCACCGGCCGCCGGATCGGTTCCGCAGCGCTCGTCGCCGACGGGCTGCACGCCCGTACCGACGGGTTCACCTCCCTCGCCGTTCTGCTCGGCGCGGGAGGCGCGGCGATCGGCTGGCAGAGCGCCGACCCGATCGTCGGCCTGCTCATCACCGCGGCCATCCTCGTGGTGGTGCGGGATGCCGCGCGCGAGGTGTGCCGGCGCCTGATGGACTCGGTCGATCCGGCCCTGGTCGACACCGCGCACGACGCGCTGCTCGGCGTGACCGGCGTACGGGGCACCGGGCAGGTCCGCATGCGGTGGATCGGACACGCACTGCGCGCCGAGGCCGACATCGTCGTCGACCCTGACCTCACGGTGGTGCAGGCACACGCCCTGGCCGTCGAAGCCGAGCACGCGCTCATCCACGCCGTCCCCCGGCTGACCGCCGCCACCGTGCACATCGACCACACCGCCGACCACGGCGACCCGCACGCGGCCCTCGCCCACCACGGCGGCCGGTGAGGAACGGGCCACCGGACCGGTCAGGATTCGAGAAGCGCGGGCCCGGCGGCCGAGACTAGCGTGGCCGTCATGGACGTCACCGTCCCCCCCACCCCCGCTACTTCAGGAGCGACCATGACCAGCTCTCCCACCCAGGGAATCAAGACCGTGCTGCATCCCGTCTCCGACCTGGCGAAGGCCAAGGCGGTCTACGCCGCGCTGCTCGGCGTGCAGCCGCAGACCGACGAGTCGTACTACGTCGGCTTCGAGGCCGCGGGCCAGCACATCGGGCTGGTGCCGGGCGGCGGACCGCAGGGTACGGCCTCGCCGGTGGCCTACTGGCACGTCCCGGACATCGAGGCGAAGCTCGCCGAGGTGACCGCCGCGGGCGCCACCGTGAAGGAGCCCGCACACGACGTCGGCGGCGGCCGCCTGGTGGCCACCTTCACCGACCCCGACGGCAACGTACTCGGGCTGCTCCAGGACCGCTGAGGACCGGATGTCCTGCGACGCCCCGGCCGGGCGCACCACGCAGCCGGGGCGTCGGCGGCTGTACGGGCCGAAGCGCAGAAGGACCGGACGGACGGGCCGGAAGCTGGTTGGATCGAGCCGGGCGACGACGACGGAGACCGCAAAAGCGACCTCCGCTGAACAGATGGAGACACGATGAGCAAGGCCACGGGGACGGACACGCGGTCGCCTGCGCTGCACGGTGCGGACAGCCACGACCTGATCCGCGTGCACGGCGCGCGTGAGAACAACCTCAAGGACGTCAGCATCGAGATCCCGAAGCGCCGCCTCACGGTGTTCACCGGTGTCTCCGGCTCGGGCAAGAGCTCCCTGGTGTTCGACACGATCGCCGCGGAGTCGCAGCGGCTGATCCACGAGACCTACAGCGCCTTCGTACAGGGGTTCATGCCGACGCTGGCGCGGCCCGAGGTCGACGTCCTCGAAGGACTGACGACCGCGATCATCGTCGACCAGCAGCGGATGGGCGCCGACCCGCGCTCCACCGTCGGCACCGCCACGGACGCCAACGCGATGCTGCGCATCCTCTTCAGCCGGCTCGGCACCCCGCACATCGGCCCGCCCAGCGCGTACGCCTTCAACGTCCCCTCGGTCCGGGCGAGCGGTGCGATCACCGTCGAGCGCGGCGCCAGGCAGACGGTGAAGGCGACCTTCAACCGCACCGGCGGCATGTGCACCCGCTGCGAGGGCCGCGGTTCGGTCTCGGACATCGACCTCACCCAGCTGTACGACGACTCCAAGTCGCTCTCCGAGGGCGCGTTCACGATCCCCGGCTGGAAGTCGGACAGCCAGTGGACCGTGCAGGTCTACGCCCAGTCCGGTTTCGTCGACCCGGACAAGCCGATCCGCAAGTACACCAAGAAGGAGATGCAGGCCTTCCTGTACGGCGAGCCGGTCAAGGTGAAGGTCAACGGTGTCAACCTCACCTACGAGGGGCTGATCCCCAAGCTGCAGAAGTCGTTCCTGTCCAAGGACAAGGAGGCGATGCAGCCGCACATCCGGGCTTTCGTGGAGCGGGCGGTCACCTTCACCACCTGTCCCGAGTGCGAAGGCACCCGGCTCAGCGAGGGAGCCAGGTCCTCGAAGATCAAGCGGATCAGCATCGCCGACGCGTGTGCGATGCAGATCAGCGATCTGGCCGAATGGGTCCGCGGCCTCGACGAGCCGTCGGTGGCGCCGCTGCTCGACGCGCTCCGGCAGACCCTCGATTCGTTCGTGGAGATCGGGCTCGGCTACCTGGCACTCGACCGGCCGGCGGGCACGCTGTCCGGCGGCGAGGCCCAGCGCGTCAAGATGATCCGCCACCTCGGGTCCTCGCTCACCGACGTCACCTACGTGTTCGACGAGCCCACGGCGGGCCTGCACCCCCACGACATCCAGCGGATGAACGACCTGCTGCTGCGGCTGCGGGACAAGGGCAACACGGTGCTCGTCGTGGAGCACAAGCCGGAGATGATCGCGATCGCCGACCACGTCGTCGACCTCGGCCCCGGTGCGGGTCAAGCGGGCGGCGCCGTCTGCTTCGAGGGCACCGTCGAGGGGCTGCGGGCCGGCGGGACCCTCACCGGCCGCCATCTCGACGACCGGGCGGCCGTCAAGGAGAAGGTACGTACGGCGACCGGCACGCTGGAGATCCGCGGTGCGACGGCGAACAACCTGCAGGACGTCGACGTCGACATCCCGCTCGGGGTGCTCGCGGTCGTGACCGGTGTCGCGGGCTCGGGCAAGAGCTCGCTCGTTCACGGATCGATCCCTGCGGGCGAGGGCGTCGTCTCGATCGACCAGACCGCGATCCGCGGCTCGCGGCGAAGCAACCCGGCGACGTACACGGGGCTGCTCGAGCCGATCCGCAAGGCCTTCGCGAAGGTCAACGGCGTGAAGCCGGCGCTGTTCAGCGCCAACTCCGAGGGCGCCTGCCCCACGTGCAACGGCGCGGGTGTCATCTACACCGACCTGGCGATGATGGCCGGGGTCGCCACCCCGTGCGAGGAATGCGAAGGCAAGCGCTACCAGGCATCGGTGCTGGAGTACCACCTCGGCGGCCGCGACATCAGCGAGGTGCTGGCGATGTCGGTGACCGAGGCCGAGGAGTTCTTCGGCGCCGGCGAGGCCCACACCCCGGCCGCGCACCGCATCCTGGGCAGGCTCGCCGACGTCGGGCTCGGCTACCTCAGCCTCGGCCAGCCCCTCACCACGCTGTCCGGCGGCGAGCGGCAGCGGCTCAAGCTGGCCACCCACATGTCCGACAAGGGCGGCGTCTACGTCCTCGACGAGCCGACCAACGGCCTGCACCTCGCCGACGTCGAGCAGCTGCTCGCCCTGCTCGACCGGCTGGTCGACTCCGGCAAGTCGGTCATCGTCGTCGAGCACCACCAGGCGGTCATGGCGCACGCCGACTGGATCATCGACCTCGGCCCCGGCGCCGGCCACGACGGCGGCAAGATCGTCTTCGAGGGCACACCGGCCGACCTCGTCGCCGCCCGCTCCACCCTCACGGGCGCGCACCTCGCGGCCTACGTCGGCGCCTGACCGGGGCACGCACCGCCCGCCCGGCCCTCCGAGCCGGGCGGGCGCGCGTCAACGGCGTGTATGGACTCGGCCGTTTCCCGTCAAAGTGGCGTCAGGGAGGGGCGCGAACGGCGGGCGGGCGGGGATAGCTTCGGTGTCGCGCCCCGGACTGCCTCCCCGCACTCGGGGCGTCACCCGTCGCTGCTTGCGGTTCCTCAGGGAGGGCCCCATGTGTCTGTTCCGGTACGAAGACGATCCCGAGCCCGAGGAACGGGTCCCGGCCGGGCTTCTGTACGTGCCCGTCCGGCCGGGAAGGGGAGCGGAGGTGGTGATCCGGCTGTTCCGTACTCCGCTGGGTACCCGTACGGCCGTCGGATTCACCAGTACGGGCCGACTGGCCGCCACGCTCGGCGAGAGCCAGCGCCACATCCGGCTGTCGGAGGCGGTGCTGCGTGAGCTGTGCGAACCGCTCGGTGCGGGCCTGATCACCGTCGACCCGACGCTGTCGGCTGCGGCGGCCACTCCGGCACCCGCTCCGGTGGCTCCGGCCGCGCCGCCCCGGCCGGGCCGGCTCCCGGTCCAGGCCGTCTGAGGGGGGAGAGTTCCATGACCACAGCCACACTGTCCGAGATCGCCGCGGGCGCCGACGAGTTGTCCGTCTGGCCGGCGTCGACGACCCGGCTCCCGCACGGCGGTATCGCCGTCGGCGGGGTCTCGCTGGCCGAGATCGCCGACCGCTTCGACACCCCGGCCTACGTACTGGACGAGGGCGAGGTACGAGCACGCTGCCGCACCTACCGCGACGCCTTCCCCGACGCCGAAGTCCTCTACGCCGCCAAGGCCTTCCTCTCCCGCGCCATGGCCCACCGCATCGCCGAGGAAGGCCTCGGACTCGACGTCTGCTCCGCCGGCGAGCTCGAACTCGCCGTCACCGCCGGGTTCCCGCCGGAGCGCATGCTCCTGCACGGCAACGCCAAATCACCCCACGACATCGACACCGCACTACGCCTCGGCGTCGGCCGGATCGTCATCGACAGCCCCTCCGAGATCGCCCGCCTCGCCGCCGCCGTCGGCCCGACCGGACACCAGAAGGTACTGGTCCGCGTCGTCCCCGGCATCTCGGCCGGCGGCCACGAGAAGATCCGCACCGGCACCGACGGCCAGAAGTTCGGCCTGTCCCTCACCGACGGCTCCGCCCAGCACGCCATCACCCGCATCCTGGGTCAGCCGCAACTCGAACTCGTCGGCCTGCACTGCCACATCGGCTCCCAGATCACCGACGTCAAGCCGTACGTCTGCGCCCTGCGCCGCATGGTGGGCCTCATGGCACGCATCCGCGACACCCACGGCATCGTGCTCCCCGAGCTCGACATGGGCGGCGGCCACGGCATCGCCTACCGACCCGGAGAACCCGCACTCGACCTCACCACCCTCGCACGCCGACTCCGCGCCGAGCTCGTGGCGAGCTGCTCGGCAGCCGGACTGGCCGTGCCCCGCCTCGCCGTCGAACCCGGCCGTGCCATCGTCGGCCCCGCCGGAGTGGCGCTCTACCGGGTCCTCGCCGTCAAACGCACCGGAGAGCAGACGTTCGTCGCCGTCGACGGCGGCATGAGCGACAACCCCCGCCCGGCCCTCTACGGGGCCCGCTACGCACCCCGCCTGATCGGCCGCCACTCCACCGCCGAACCCCACACCGCCACCGTGGTCGGCCGCCACTGCGAGGCCGGCGACATCGTCGCCGCCGACGTCGAACTCCCCGGCGACATCCACCCCGGAGACCTCCTCGCCGTCCCCGTGGCCGGCGCCTACCAGCAGTCCATGGCCTCCGGCTACAACATGGTCGGCCGCCCCCCGGTCGTCGCGGTCGACGACGGCACCGCCCGGCTCCTCGTACGACGCGAGACCCTCGACGACTTCCGCCGCCGCGACATCGGCGACTAACGGCCTCGGGGGTAATTGAGATCGGGACGCGTCGGCTTGGCGGTTTGGCTGGCGGATGATCAGCAGGTAGTCGTGTGCACGAGTACCAGTT
>NZ_JBFBAH010000049.1:0-33237 GCF_040682115.1 Streptomyces sp. NPDC051364
CCGCGAGGACCGGCCCGGCGACAAGCGGCTCGTCGCCTACCTCGTCCCCGCCGCCGGCCGGCACATCGACACCGAGGACATGCGTCGCCACGCCGAATCCGCACTCGCCGAATACATGCTGCCGTCCGGCTACGTCGTACTGGATGCCTTGCCGCTGACAGTCAACGGCAAGCTGGACCGGCGGGCGCTGCCTCAGCCCAACCCCGACGACCACCCCGCCGATGGCCGCGCGCCCCGCACCCCTGCAGAGGAAATCCTCTGCAGCCTCTACGCCGACACCCTCCACCTCCCCAGCACGACCATCGACGACAACTTCTTCCACCGCGGCGGCCACTCCCTGCTCGCCACACGGCTGATCAGCCGGATCCGCAGCATCTGGGACACGAAGACGACCATCCGCGACCTGTTCCAGCACCCGACGCCCGCCCTGCTCGCCGAGCACATCGCCCTCGGCTCCGGCGGCAACGCCAACCCGTTCGAGGCCGTCCTCCCGATCCGCACCGCGCCCGAAGGGCCCGCCGGCGCCAGGGACGGAACAGAGCCTGCACCGCTGTTCTGCGTCCACCCCGTCTCCGGTATCAGCTGGGGCTACGCCGGCCTGCTCCGGCACATCGGCGAGGACAGGCCGATCATCGGACTGCAGGCACGGCAGCTCACCGAGCCTCACTGCCGGCCCGCCTCCATCGCGGACGTGGCAGACGACTACCTGGCCTCCATCCGCCAGGTCCAGCCGCACGGCCCGTACCACCTGCTCGGCTGGTCCTTCGGCGGCATCGTCGCGCACGCCATCGCCGCGCGGCTGGAACGGCTCGGAGAGGAAGTGGCACTGCTCGGACTGCTGGACGCCTACCCCCTGCCCGACGGCTTCGAGGCCCGGCCCACCACCGGAGGGGACGTACTCGCCGGCCTGCTGGGCGAATCGCCGGCGGAGGCGACCCTCCGGTGCGCCGATGGACCGCCCGACGTGCAGGAGATCGCGCAGCTCGTGCGGGACCGGGCACCGGGGCTGGGAGAGCTCGACGGACCGCAGGCCACCGCGGTCGTCGAAGCGACGATCGCCAACCTGGATATCCGTCTCCGCTACGTCCCGGAACTGGCCTACGGAGGGGACATGGTCTTCTTCAACGCCACCGGCACACCGGCACCCCTCGGCGGGGCGGAGGCCTGGGCCCTGTACGTGGACGGCCGGATCGAAGAGGTCGACATCGACTGCAAGCACGCCGAGATGACCGATCCCGGGCCGCTGCGCGCGATCGGCGAAGTCCTGGACGGGCAGCTGCGGTCGGCCCGGCGGTAGCCAGCGCCGGGACGGTCCCCGCGCGAACCCGCCCCGCGCGGGGACTGCCCGCAAACTGCCGCCCCAGCCACCGGGTCCACCCGGCTGCCCCTCCTAACGTGAAACGTGTCCGAACGGCCGACCCGGCACCCCAGAGGAGCGGCCCGGCCCCCAGAGGAAGCAAGGGACATGGTGGATCATTCCGGCTGGCGCCTCGGCATCGCGTCGTCTCCCATACATCACGGCGAGATACTGCAGGGCGTATTCCCCCACGAGGGCGGCCTCACCAGGGGGCTGGTGACGCTCCCCTGCACCCTCTACAAGGCGCACGCGACCTTCATGCCCGCCCCCGGCGCCGAACTGACGGTCTCCCCGGACTGGAAGACCAAGGCCCTTCGCGCGGCCGAGCTCACCATCGCCGCGGTGGTCCCACCAGGCCGCCGTCCTGTGGGCGGTCACCTCGAACTCTCCAGCGACGTCCCGCTGTGCCGCGGGTTCGGCTCCTCGACCAGCGACGTGCTGGCCGCCATCTGGGCGGTGAAGGACGCCTTCGCTGGCTCGCTCCCGCCGGAGGACGTGGCCCGGCTGGCCGTACAGGCGGAGCTGGCCTCCGACTCGCTGATGTTCGAGGAGAGCTCGGTGCTGTTCGCGCAGCGCGAGGGCGCGGTGATTGAGGACTTCGGCTACCGCATGCCGCCGGTCCGGGTCCTCGGTTTCGGGTCCCGGCCGCAGAACAACGGGAAGGGCGTGGACACCCTCGCCTTCCCGCCGGCCCGCTACGACGAGGCGGAGACCAGGATGTTCGCCGAACTGCAGGCACTGCTCCGGGAAGCCATCCAGACCAAGGACGTGGCCCTCGTGGGAGCTGTGGCCACGGCGAGCACCGAGATCAACCAGCGGCATCTGCCGATACCGGGCCTCGACCGGATCCGGCACATCGTCAGGGAGGCCGGCGCCCTGGGGGTACAGGCGGCCCACAGCGGAGACATCGCCGGAATCCTCTTCGACCGGGACGACCCCGATGTCGGGGCTCGCACGGAACACGCACAAGACCTTTTGCACAGCACGGGCATCCACGAGCAGTGGATCTTCACGACGGGTGACTGACATGACGACGACCGTGGTCGCGGGTGCTGCGAAGGCGCACTCGTCTGTAGTGGAAGCCACCGAGCTCCCGCGCATCATCCAACTGACCGAAAACCTGTACGGGGTCGCCTTCAGCCTGATGAAGCTGCTGCCTGCCCGATTCATCATCGACCGGGCCGAGGCCGCGGGGACCCTGACGCCCGGCACCCCGATCATCGAGACCTCATCCGGCACCTTCGCCCTCGGCCTCGCCATGGTGTGCCGCCTGCGCGGCTATCCCCTCACCATCGTCGGCGACTCGGCGATCGACCGGGAGCTGTACAACCGGCTGACGATGCTGGGCGCGACGGTGGAGATTGTCGAGGACACCGGGCAGCCCGGCGGCATCCAGGGCGCCAGGCTCGCCCGGGTGGAAGAGCTGCGCCGGCTCCGACCGGACAGCTTCGTGCCGGGCCAGTACGACAATCCCGACAACCCGGCCGCGTACGGCTCCGTCGCCGATCTGATCAGCACGACCATTGGCTCGGTCGACTGCCTGGTTGGCCCGGTCGGTTCGGGCGGCTCCACAGGTGGCCTGGCGGCAGCGCTGCGGCTGTCCGACCCCGCCCTGCACCTCGTCGGCGTGGACACCCACGGTTCGATCATCTTCGGCACCCCCGACCGCAAACGCATGCTGCGAGGCCTCGGAAGCAGCATCCACCCGGGCAACGTGCAGCATTCCGCCTACGACGAGGTGCACTGGGTCACCGCACCCGAGGCGTTCCACGCGACGCACGAGCTCTTCCGCACGCACGGCCTGTTCATGGGCCCCACCAGCGGCGCCTCCTTCCAGGCCGCTGCCTGGTGGGCGGAGCGCAACCCGAACAGCAAGGTCGCGATGGTTCTGCCGGACGAGGGCTACCGCTACCAGTCCACCGTGTACAACGAGTCCTGGCTGCGCGAGCAGGGCATCGTGCCGGCCGCCAACCCCGCAGGCCCGGTCCTGGCCGACCACCCCCTGGACGCACCGGCGACCTGGGCCCGGCTGCTTTGGGCCCGGCGGCGGTTCGACGACGTGATGGTGCCAGGAGTGAGCGCATGAACGCCCGACTGCTGCTCCTCATCGAATCAAACACCACAGGTACGGGACGCCAGTTCGCACAGCGGGCCTGCTCAGCTGGCCTGGAACCGGTGCTGCTCAGCGCGGACCCGAGGCGCTACCCATACGCCGCCGAGGACGGGCTGCGCACCCTCGTCGTGGACACCGCGGACCACACGGCCCTGTGGCGGGCAGTCCAGGAACTGGCGCAGTCCGCGCAGATCGCAGGTGTGCTGTCCAGCTCCGAGTACTTCGTGGCCACCGCCGCCGAACTCGCGGCCCGCCTCGGCCTGCCGGGCCCGTCCGCCGACGCCATACGAGCCTGCCGCGACAAGGCACGCCAGCGCCGCATCCTCGCCGACGCCGGGGTGCCCGTGCCCCGCTTCGCGGAGGTCGGCGGGACGGCGGAGGCGGTGGCCGCCGCCTCCGGGCTGGGCCTGCCCGTGGTCGTCAAGCCGGTCCAGGGCTCCGGCAGCCTGGGCGTACGGCTGTGCGCGGACCTCGGGGAGGTCGCGGCCCACGCCGGGGAGCTGCTGGCCGCCACAGTGAACGAGCGCGGCCTCGCCGCCCCGTCCCGGATCCTCGTCGAGTCCTACCTGACCGGCAGGGAGTTCTCCGTCGAGGTGGTCGGACACGAGGCCGTGGTGTCGGTGGCCAAGCACGTCGGTCCGCCCCCGGTGTTCGTCGAAACCGGCCACGACCTGCCCGCCGCCCTGCCGGCCGGGCAGCAGGCAGCCCTGTCCGCATGCGCAGTGCGCGCCGTACGAGCGCTAGGCCTCGGCTGGGGCGCGGCCCACGTGGAGCTGCGGCTCGACGCCGGCGAACCCCGGGTCATCGAGGTCAACCCGCGGCTGGCCGGCGGCATGATTCCCGAGCTGGTACGCCGCGCCTGCGGGATCGACCTGGTCTCCGCCCAGGTCCAGGCGGCCGTCGGCGAGCCGGTAGCACTGGAGCCGACCCGCGACGCAGGCGCGTCCATCCGGTTCCTGACCGCCGAGGCCGAAGGATTCCTCGGCCCGACGGACGCCACCCGTAAGGCCATGTCCCGGGCGCGGGCGATACCGGAGGTCGTGGACGCCGCGCTGTACCGCGCCCCGGGTGCCGCCGTGGCGCCGGCCGAGGACTTCCGCGGGCGCCTGGGCCATGTGATCACGACGGCCACTTCCGCCGACCGCTCGGCGGCGGCGGCGCACGAGGCGCTGGCACGCCTGGCGTCAGCCCTGCTGCCCCCGCCGCCCGCCGTCTCCGGCATCCCCTCGAACCAAAAGGAGGCCGCGTGAGCACCGCCGTCCCCACCACTGTCCCGGGGGCCGACACCGGCCGACTGCGGACCACCCTCCACGAGGAGGCGCACCGTATCGTCTACGACCAGTACCTCCCAGACCCCGGCCAGGACGGTCTCGGCCAGGAACTGCACCTGATCAGCGAGGTGGACCGGGCCCACCTGGTCATGCTCGCCGAGCGCGGCATCGTCGACACCGGCCGGGCCGCCGCCCTCCTGCGCACCATCTCCGCCCTGCGCGCCGACGACTTCGCCCGGCTGCGTGGCCTGCCCATGCCACGAGGCGTGTATCTGGCGTACGAAGGCCGGCTCGTGGAACTGCTCGGCGAGCGGGTCGGCGGCGTCCTGCACACCGGCCGCTCCCGCAACGACCTCAACGCGACAACCGCCCGGTTGAAGACGCGCGGCCCGTACGGCGAACTGCTCGACGCGGTCGCCGCGCTGGCTCGGACCCTGCTCGCCCGGGCCGGTGCGTACCGCGAGGTCACCATGCCGGCGTACACCCACGGACAGCCCGCCGTCCCGATCACCTACGGGCACTGGCTGGCCGGAGTGGCCAGTGCCGTACTGCGCGCCCTCGACGGCCTGCTGGACGCGGGCCGGGAGATCGACGTCAACCCGCTCGGCGCCGGAGCCGTCGGCGGGACCTCGGTCGCGATCGCCCCGCAGCGCACCGCCGAGCTGCTGGGATTCACGGCCACGGCGCCGAACTCGGTGGACGCGGTGGCCTCGCGTGACTTCGTGCTGCGCCTGCTCGGCGCCTGTTCCGTCCTCGGCGTGACGATGGCCCGTGCCGCCCGGGATCTCAGCTCGTGGACCTCGGAGGAGTTCGCACTACTGCGGATGGCTGACGACCTGGTCGGCTCCAGTTCGATGATGCCGCAGAAGCGCAACCCCTTCCTGCTGGAGCACATCCAGGGCCGGTCGACCGCCTCCCTGGGCGCCTTCACTGCCGCCGCGTCGGCGATGGGCACGGCCGGCTTCACCAATGCCATCGCGGTGGGCGGCGAGGCGGCACGCCATCTATGGCCGGGCCTGCGAAGCACCGCGGACGCGGTCACCCTGCTGCGGCTGGTGGTGGGTGGCGCGGAGCCGGACAGCGAGCGGATGGCACAGCGGGCCGTGGACGGCTTCACCTCGGCGACGTACCTGGCCGAGCGCCTGGTGATCGGTGGCATGCCGTTCCGCGAGGCCCACCACCTGGTGGGCGAGACCGTACTGGCCGCCCTGGAGCTGGGCGTCTCGCTGACCGAGGCGGGCCGTGTCCGGCCCGAAGTCGCCGCCGCCGCGCCGGGAGACGGCTCCTCCTGGCTGGATCCCGCAGACGTCGCTGCGGCTTGCGTCCACGGCGCAGGCCCCGGCGCGGCGTCCACCGAAGCGGCCCTCGACCAGCTCGGCGCCGAACTCGACCGGCTACAGAGCGAGGTGACCGCACGGCAGGCGCGCTGGGCACACGCCGCCGAGCAGCTCACCGCGGCGGAGCAGGGGATCGTGGAGTCCTCATGAGCGGAGGCCGGAGCGGTCTGCTGCGCCAGTACGACTTCAGGTTGCTGTGGTGCGGGGAGACCGTCAGCAGATTCGGCAGCAGCATCTCCGCGGTCGCCATGCCGCTAGTGGCCGTGGTGACGCTGCAGGCCGGCACGATGTGGGTGAGCGTGCTGACCGCTGCCGCCTGGGTGCCCTGGCTACTGTTCGGGCTGTCGGCGGGAGCCTGGGTGGACCGGGTCCGCCGACGCCCGCTGATGATCGCGTGCAACCTGGGCTCGCTGCTGCTCCTGGCGAGCGTCCCCGTCGCCGCCTGGCTCGACATCCTCACCATGGCCCACCTGCTCGCCGTGGCCCTGCTGACCGGATGCGCGAGCGTCCTCTTCTCCATCGCCTACCGGGTCTACCTGCCATCGGTGGTGGCCCGGGAGGACCTGCCCGAGGCCAACGCGAAACTGCAGGGCAGCGAGTCGGTCGCGCAGCTCGGCGGCCAAGGCGTCGGCGGCCTGCTGGCGCAGACCCTCGGCGCGGTGACCGGCCTGCTGGCCGACGGGGTGACCTTCCTGGTGTCCACGCTCTGCCTGATCGCGATCCCGGGCCGCGAACCGCCCCCCGGGAAGCCGGCGGTGCCCGCCCGGCTGCGCAAGGACATCCGCGAAGGCCTGCGCTACACGGTGCGCGATCCGTACCTGCGCCTGCTCACGGCGTACGGGGCGGTCACCAACCTGTTGCTGACCGGCTGCCATGCCCTTCTCACCGTCTTCCTCGTGCGCGAACTGGCCGTTAGCGAAGGTGCGGTGGGCTGGCTGCTGGCAGCGGGCGGCATGGGAGGACTCCTGGGCGCCCTCGTCGCCACGCCGACGGCTCGCCGCTTCGGCACCGCACGCGGCATGCTGCTGTGCAAACTGCTCACCGCTCCGCTGGGACTGCTGATCCCGATGGCCGCCGAGGGATGGCGGGTCGCGCTTGTGGCCCTGGGCTGCGCGGGACTGTCGGTGGGCGTGGTCTGCGGCAGCGTCATCCAGGGCGCGTTCCGCCAGGCGTACTGCCCTCCTGAACTGCTCGGCCGGATCACGGCGAGCCACTCCGTGGCCAACTACGGCGCGGTGCCGATCGGCGCACTGCTCAGCGGTGTCCTCGGCACCGCCATCGGCCTGCGCCCGACACTGTGGCTCCTGACCGCGGGGTTGGCCGTCAGCAGCCTCCTGCTGGCGGTGAAACCCCTGGGCGGCCGCCGCGACCTGCCCACGGCGCCGCCGACCAGGACGAGCGGCGGGGCGGAGCGTACGGCAGTGTCCGCGGCCGCAGACCGCGACATGTGACGGGCCTCACGGCAGAGGCAGGCGTGAACACCGAGGCAAAGGTCGGAAGCAGTCAGTGGACATCAACGCGCAGCCCGTACGGCGTGACCGCCCTGCACTGGGCTCCCCCGACCTCTGGCTGCTGCGGCTGTCCGACGCCCCGGACTCCTTCGCGGACACGGCCACCCTGGATGCTGCCGAACGCGAGCGTGCCGAGGCCCTCGCACAGCCCGCGGACCGTATCCGCTTCACAGCGGCCCACGTCGCGCTCCGCGCCGTCCTTGGCTCCTACCTGGCGGTCCCGCCGACCGAAGTCCGCTACGCGCGAGAGGAATGCCCCTGCTGCGGCGCCCCGCACGGCCGCCCGGCCCTCCACGGCTTCCCCGAAGACCTCCACTTCTCGCTCTCCCACCGCAGCGATCTGGTCCTGATCGGCGTGTCACAGGCCCCGATCGGGGTGGACGTGGAACTGGTGTCCGACATCCAGGAGAGCGACGAACTGGCCCTGATGCTGCACCCCGACGAACAGGCGGAAGCCCAAGCGCTGAACCCGGTCCGCCGCCCGCGTGCCGTCGCCCGCCTGTGGACGCGCAAGGAGGCGTACCTCAAGGGCCTCGGCACTGGTCTCGGCCGCGACCCCGCCACGGATTACATCGGCCTGGGCACCCCCCAACCCCGGGCCGACTGGCACTTCCTGGACGTTCCGGTGGACCGCGGCTACGTAGCCTCGGCAGCCGTACGCGAACCCCTCATCCCCACGTCCCTCCCCCCACACCGCCTGACCCGCCACACCCCACACCACGAACCTGCACCGCTCCCGGCGGTCACCGCTTGGGGACGCCCCAAGTCTGAGGCGGTTGATGCGTTTGACGGTGTTCACGTGCGCTACGGGGATGTAGCGTCGTGATCATGAAATCGTTGACCGGCAGCGGCACCGATCAGGCACCGGCCGATCCGGCCGCCACTGATGACATGCTGGCCACCCAACCTGTCGGCTACTGGTGCGGGCTTGCCCACGCGGCCGTGACCCGGCATCTGCGTGACGCCATGGCCAGGGTCGACGTCACGCAGCCTCAGTACTGGGTGCTCAACCGTGTGAACCGCGGGCCGACGGCGCCGAGCCGTGAGGAGGTGGTCACCCCGCTGACGCCCCTCGCTGACGGGCCGCACGAGATCGCTCGAGTCGTCGATCAGTTGCTTTACCGTGGCTGGCTTCGAATTGACGCCGAGCAGCGTTTGCACCTTACCGACGCGGGAGAGGCTGCCAGGGTTCAGCTGCGCGAGCTGGTGACCGAGCTGCGCGCCGTGGTCCACAAGGGCATCAGCGACGAGCAGTACGTGGCCGCGCTCAAGGTGCTGCGCACGATGGTCGCCAACGTCGAGGGCGACGGGGAATTCTAGCTACCTATTGGGTCAAGCCAGTCTCCGAATAGGGCAGCCGTGACGTCCTGGACGCGGTCCTGGTCCGCCCGGACCTGGTGGCGGAGAGCAGCGCCGACCGGGCCGTCGACCGCGGCGGAGTCTTTCGTCACCGCTGCGGTTCAAGCGGCTGCGCCTGGACGTGACCGCGGAGGACGTGCCGAGGTTCGGGGCGGGCCCGGCCGCGGCCGCTGGCTGAGCACCCTGGCGGGGTCGGCGCACAGCCCACCAGCTCGTCTGGCCCTCGCCCCTTTGCCGGCTGCGGCTCAGCCGCCTCGACGGGACTCGGCCTCGGTCATGCTGTCGCTGGTCATCGATGCCTCTTCCTTGATCAGGAGTTACTCCGAACGGTTTACAGTCCCTGCCCTGGAGCGGGAGCCTGGCGACAGGGGAGTCCCGGGGTGGGTCGGGTCAGCGTCACCGCCATACCTCCGTTACGTCTGCCTGGGTAGTGTTGCTACTTCCTTCCGGGGCATAGCTGATTTTCCACAGGTCTGTCTTGGAGCTGATTTGCCCGACGGCGTAGCTACTGATCGCCGGTATGTGGTGTGGTCTCGGGGTTGGGCTGGTTGTCGAGCCAGGTGGGCGGAACCCGACCCACGCCATTGCCGGTGAGCCGGAGATGAACGTGCAGTGCCCGCAGGAGCGCAGGAGCGCAGGAGCGCAGGTGGGGGTCGTGTGCCAGTCGCCTCGCAAGCGATGGCTGATGGTCGCCCTCGCCTGCGTCGGCGCGTGGTCATCTGTGTCGCGCAGCCCTGACCGTGGCACCGTGCGGCTACAGGCGGTCGATCAGGTCTCCCCGGCAGCGGTTGCGGGCGTCGAAGACGTACGTCGCATGGCGTTCCACCAGGCCGTAGTCGAGGCTGTCGTGGTCCGTCAGGACAACGACTGCGTCTGTAGTCGCGATCTCCGCCTCGGTCAGCTCGACGCACAGCACCCCGGACGGCAGCAACTGTGGATCGGCGTACGGCTCCACGGCCCGGACTCGCGCGCCGCGTGCCATCAGCAGCCCGGCGACGGTGGCGGCGGGGGACTCCCGTACATCCCCGGTGTTCTTCTTGTACGCGAGCCCGAGCACCAGCACCCGTGCACCGGCCAGCGGTCGGCCGAGGCCGGCGAGACCGCCTTCGATGCGCCCCACAACGTACTCGGGCATGCGTTCGTTGATCTCGTGGGCGAGCGAAACGAAGCGCACATCGTGCTGGAGCTTCTGCCGTACCTGCCAGGAGAGGTACGAGGGGTCCACCGGCAGGCAGTGACCGCCCACCCCGGGTCCGGGCGTGAAGGGCATGAAGCCGAACGGCTTGGTGGCGGCCGCGTCCACCGCTTCCCAGATGTCGACGCCGAGGGGCCGGGCGCACATCGCGAGTTCGTTGACGAGCGCGATGTTCACCTGCCGGAAGGTGTTCTCCAGCAGCTTGGTCAGCTCGGCGGTGCGCGGGGAGGAGACCGGCACGGTCCGGGTCACGATCCGGTCGTAGAACTCCGTGACGGCTTCGAGGGAGGCGTCGTCGATGCCGGAGACGACCTTGGGAGTGTTCTCCAGCTGCCAACGGGCGTTGCCCGGGTCGATGCGTTCCGGGCTGTACCCGAGCCGGAATCCGTCGCCGGCCCGCAGCCCGCTGCCCACCTCCAGGATCGGCAGAAGGATCTCCTCGGTGGTGCCGGGGTACGTCGTCGACTCCAGCACCACGACCGCACCCGGACGCAGGAGCGGGGCGACCGACCGCCCCGCGCTTTCGACGCACCGGAGGTCCGGGGCGCCGTCGCGCAGGGGAGTGGGCACGGTGATCACGCAGACGTCGAAGGTGCCCGCGTCGGCGTAGTCGGTGCTGACCCTCAGCCGCCCGGAATCGAGCAGTGGCAGTAGTCGTTCGTCCGGGATGTCCTCGATGTACGAGTCGGCGGCCTCCAGCCGCTTGACGCGGTGCTCGTCGGTGTCCAGGCCGGTGACGCGGAAGCCCGCCTCCGCAGCACGCACCGCCAGCGGCAGCCCCACATATCCCAGTCCGACTACCAGAACGTTCCGTCGTGCTGAGGTCTCTGCTGGTCCCATCTGACGTTTCTCCGATCTACGTGCGATGTGAGCCGTGTTGTTCGTTACAGATTGTGACAAGATGGGCTATTTTGTCAGCGGCATATCACAAATGCCGTTCCGCATCACTCGGATACCGCAACCGAACAGGCGGCGTATGAATCCCTCGACGTACTTGATCACCGGCGGTGCCGGCTTCATCGGCTCACATCTCACCGACGCCCTGCTCGCGCGGGGCCATGCGGTCGTCGTGCTCGACAACCTCGCCACCGGAAGCGAGAGGAACCTGGAAGAGGCCCGACGGAATCCACGCTTCCGCTTCGTCCATGGCTCCGTACTCGACCAGCTGCTCGTGGACGAATGGGTCCGCCGGTGCGACACGGTGATCCATCTGGCCGCCGCCGTCGGCGTCCGGCTGATCGTGGAACGG
Source organism: Streptomyces sp. NPDC051364 (assembly GCF_040682115.1). Taxonomy (NCBI): domain Bacteria; kingdom Bacillati; phylum Actinomycetota; class Actinomycetes; order Kitasatosporales; family Streptomycetaceae; genus Streptomyces; species Streptomyces sp. NPDC051364. The sequence continues at coordinate 11,393 of NZ_JBFBAH010000049.1, forward strand.
CCCCTCCAGTCCTTCACCACCAACCTCCGCGGTACCGAGACCGTCATCGAGGCGGCCCACCGCTACCGCCGCAAAGTGCTCGTCGCCTCCACCTCGGAGATCTACGGCAAGAACTCCTCGGGACCACTCGCCGAGGGCGCCGACCGGATCCTCGGCAGCACGAGCGTGGCGCGCTGGTCGTACTCCACCGCCAAGGCCGTCGATGAGATCCTCGCCTTCGCCTACCACCGCGAACTGGGCCTGCCCACCATCGTGGTAAGGCTGTTCAACACAGTCGGACCGCGGCAGAGCCCCGCGTACGGGATGGTCGTGCCCCGGCTGGTGCGCCAGGCCGTCGAGGGGGAACCCCTCACCGTGCACGGCGACGGCACGCAGCGGCGCTGTTTCGCGCACGTCGTCGACGTCGTCGACGCGCTGCTGCGGCTGCTTGCCCACCCGGACGCGGTCGGCAAGGTCTTCAACATCGGTACGAACGAAGAGACCACCATCGCCGGGCTGGCCGCCCGCGTCGTCGCACGCAGCGCCAGCAACTCGGACATCCGGCTGGTCCCCTACCACCAGGCGTACGGCGAGGGTTTCGAGGACATGGAGCGTCGGCTGCCCGACACCGCACGCATCCGCACCCTCACCGGCTGGCGGCCGCAGCGCACCCTCGACGACATCCTCGACGCGACCATCGCCGAGGCGCGTGCCGAGCGCGTGCCGCTGCCGGCCTGACCTGCTCTGAGAGGACCTTCACCGTGCCCTACGCGCTTGCGGTCGCAGCGGCTGCCCTGCTGCTCACCGCCGTGCTGACCGAACTCCTACGTGCCCTCGCGCTGCGGTGGCGACACGCCTGTGCCGGTCTCCTGGACCGGCCCGGCGCGCACAAGGCGCACACCCGCCCCACCCCCCATCTGGGCGGGGTCGCGGTGGCCGCGGGAACCCTCGCCGCGGCCACCTCGGGACTGTGGACCGGGCAGGCGCCGCTGGGCCCCGAGGACGGCACGCTGCTCGCGGTCGCAGCGGCCGTCGCCGTGCTCGGACTGCTCGACGACCTGCGGCCGCTGGGGCCCCGGGCGCGACTCGTCGTCGAGACGGGTGCCGCGGGTGCCGTCGCGCACGGCAGCGGACTGGGGCTGCTGACCGGGGTCCTCGCCGTGCTGTGGATCGTCTTCGTCACCAACGCCTTCAATTTGCTGGACAACTCCGACGGAGCAATGGGGACGGTCGCTGCCGTCACCGCGCTGGGGCTCGCCATCTGCGCGATCATCGAGGGCCGTACCGGTCTCGCCCTGCTGCTCTGGGTACTGGCCGCCGCCCTCACCGGCTTCCTGCTGCACAACTGGCATCCCGCCCGGATCTTCCTCGGCGACTGCGGCTCGCTGTTCACCGGTTTCGTGCTGTCCTCCGCCGCTGTACTGCTGCACACCGGCGACACCCCGGCCCGCACCATGGGCGCGGTGCTCGCCTTCACCCTCGTCGTCACCGCCGACACTGCGCTCGTCCTCGTCTCCCGGCGCCGGGCCGGCCGCCGGCTGCTGCTCGGCGGCACCGACCACATCGCGCACCGGCTCCAGCGGCTCGGGCTGACGGTGCAGGGAACGGCCGTGGTACTGGGCGTCACCGCGTTCGTCGGGACGGTCATCGGGCTGCTGATCCACCACGCCTGGCTGCCGCCCTCCGTCGTACTGCCGGTGGCGGTCGCCGCGCTTCTGGCCCTCGGCGGACTGCTCAGGGTGCCAGTGTACGAGGCCGGTCGGGTTGGCCGGCCCAGGCGCCGGGGACGGGGCCGCCGGACCGTTGGCAGACCCCGTGCTGCCAGGGCGATCGATACGGCAAGCAGTTGACGGGCAGGGACGTGCGCCTGCCGGCCACAACGCGCACGGATGTGTCCACCGGCCTGACCACCGTCCTGTGCGCCGGGGTTCCTGTGGCCGCTGCGACTCCGGCCGCCGCGGCCGCCGCGGTCGTCCGGCTTGCAACCAAGGGCGTGGCGGCCGACGTCCACCTCTGCAACGCGTACACGATCGCCCTCGCCGACCGGGACGCGCGACTGGGCCAGGTGCTGCGGACCGCGACGCTCAACCTCCCCGACGGACAAGGGGTGGTGTGGGCCAACCGGATCATCCACCGGAGCCGCTCCTTGCCGCCGATGCGGGTGTACGGCCCCGACCTCTTCCTGGACGTCTTCCGAACCGGCCAGGATGTGGGCCTGCGCCACTACCTCCTCGGCTCCACCCCCGCGGTACTGGAACAGCTGGGCGCCGAGCTGTGCGCCCGCTTCCCGCGCGCCCTGATCGTAGCCGCCGAGTCGCCGCCGTTCCGCGAACCGACCGATGGAGAACGGCAGTCGCAGCTTGACCGGATCCGCGCGAGCGGTGCCCAGATCGTCTGGCTCGGCCTCGGCACCCCCAAACAGGACTACGAGGCCGCCCGGCTCGCCGCCGCGCACCCCGCGGTGTTCGCCGCCGTCGGCGCCGCATTCGACTTCGTCTCCGGCAACAAGCCGCAGGCCCCGCTGTGGATGCAGCGGCACGGCCTGGAATGGCTCTTCCGCCTCTGCAGCGAACCGCGCCGGCTGTGGCGCCGGGTGCTGTGGGGGCATCCCCGTTTCCTCTGGGCCGCATACAAAGGAGCACGACAGTGACCCTCCTTCACCGTGCGCGCAGCGCCATGCAGCGCCTCGGCATCGATATCGCCCGCTATCCGGCAAGCTGGAGCGGTCAGCAGCTCGTGCAGTTGCTCCGAAAGTTCGATGTAGGCCTCGTCATTGACGCGGGTGCACACGCCGGCGGCTACGGCACGATGCTCCGCCACTCCGGCTATCGCGGCCGTATCGTCTCCTTCGAGCCGCTCACCGGCCCACGCATGGAGCTCCACCGCAGGGCGGTGTCCGACCCGGCCTGGACGGTCCTGCCGTACGCGCTCGGCGACCACTCCGGCACCGTCGTCATGAACGTTGCGGGCAACGCGGGTGCGAGCAGCTCTGTCCTTCCCATGCTCGAACGCCACCGCGCGGCCGCCCCGCACGCCGCCTACCTGAGCCGACAGACCGCCGAGATCCGCCGCCTCGACGAACTGTGGGAGCAGATCGTCGCCCCGGGCGAGCGGGTGTTCCTCAAGATGGACGTGCAGGGGTACGAGGCGCATGTTCTGCGCGGCGCCGGTCGGTACGCGAGCGAGTGCGCCGGCATCCAGACCGAGACGTCCTTCGTGCCCCTGTACCGGGACGGCCTGCTCTTCGACGACGCCCTCGCCCTCACCCAGGGCGAGTTGGGCCTCACCCTGATGTCCGTCGTGCCCGGGTTCACCGACCCGCGCACCGGCCAGATGCTCCAGTGCGACTTGGTGCTCTTCCGCGCGGACACCGCCCCCCACGACGGGCGCATGCCGACCCAGGTGGCGCGGGCGGCCCGGTGAGAAGAGCCGTCGTCGTCCAGCAGTACGTGCCGGGCTACCGCCTCGCGTTCTACGAACGCCTGACCCGCGAACTCGCCCGCCGAGACATCGAGCTGACCATCGCCCACGGCCGACCCTGGGGCAAGGACATCCGGCGCGCCGACGCCTGCGCCCTTGCCGGAACGGTCCTACTGCCGCAGCGCACCTTCCGCCTCGCCGGCCGCCATCTTGTCTGGCGGGGCCTGGGCCCCCTCGCCCGCGACTGCGACGCCCTGATCCTCGGGCAGTCCCTGCACAGCCTGGAGAACTACCGCGCACTGCTGAGCCGTGGCGGCCCACCCGTCGGGCTGTGGGGCCACGGCGGGACCTACACGCGCAGCCACCCGGCCCCGCTGCGCGCAGCCAAGCGCGCTCTGACCCAGCGGGCCCGCTGGTTCTTCGCCTATACGGAGACGGGCGCCCGGCACGTCATCGGCGAGGGCTTCCCCGAACAGCGGGTCACGACGGTCCGCAACACCGTGGACACCAGGGCCCTGGTCGCAGCCCGTTCCCGTATCCCCGGCACCGAACTCTCGGCCCTGCGGCAGTCGTACGGGCTGCGCCCCGGCCGTACCGCGCTGTACGTCGGCGGCCTCGACGCCGCCAAACGTATCCCGTTCCTGCTGGCGGCGGCCGACCTGGTTGCGCAACTGCTGCCCGGCTTCAGGCTGCTCGTCGCGGGCGACGGGGCGCAGCGACACCTGGTGGAGGAAGTCCAGCGTGCGGGCGGTCCCGTCGTGTACGTGGGGACGGCCACCGCCGAGGAGAAGGCCCGGCTCGGCGCTGTCGCCGACGTCCTGCTGGTGCCCGGCGCGGTGGGGCTCGCCGCGGTCGACTCGTTCGCGCTGGACACGCCCCTGGTCACCACCACCCACGCGGCGCACGGGCCCGAGTTCGAGTATCTGCAGCACGGCCGCAATGCACTCGTCGTGGATGGTGGCCTGGACGCGTACAGCGCGGCCGTCGCGGATCTGCTCACCCGGCCCGCACTCTACGACAGGCTGCTTTCCGCCTGCCGGACGGATGCCGAGCTGTACACGGTCGAGTCAATGGCACAGCGATTTGCCGACGGAGTGGAGGGCCTGATCGATGCCAGTACCTGACAGCTGGTGGCGCAGTCGCAAGGTCCTGAGACGGCTCGGTATCGGCGCCGTCCTGCTGTTCGCGGTGACGGCAGGCGCCGGCTGGCTGCTCTACCAGCGGCTCGACGGCAACATCCGCACCGACGAGGCCGCCGCCCGGGCCCTCGCCGCAGACCACGGCAAGCGGCCCCGCCCCGCGCCCGGCAAGGCCCAGAACATCCTGGTGCTCGGCTCGGACAAGGAAGCGAACTGGGGCAGCGAACGCTCGGACACCGCCATGCTGATCCACCTCTCCGCGGACCGAAGCCGGGCTTCCGTGGTCAGCGTGCCGCGGGACCTGGTGGTGGACATCCCCAGCTGCCTGCAGCCGGACGGCTCCCGCAGCACGGCCCAGCACGCCCCGTTCAACTGGGCCTTCCAGTTCGGCAGGGCCGCCTGTGCGGTCCGTACCTTCGAGGACCTCTCCGGTATTCCGGTCGACCACCATCTCGTCGTCGACTTCTCCGGCTTCAGAAGGGTCGTCGACGCTGTCGGGGGCGTGGAGGTGAACGTGTCCGAGAAGGTCCGTGAGCCTGAGTACAACATCACGCTCCAGCCCGGCAGGCAGCTGCTGCGCGGACAACGGGCACTCGTGTTCGTACGCACGAGGGTGGGCGTCGGCGACGGCAGCGACCTCCAACGGGTGGAGCGGCAGAAGCAGTTCACTCGGGAGCTGTTGAAGAAGGCGCAGAGCGACGGAGTGCTGACCAACCCCACCAAGCTGTATCCGCTGCTGGACGCGGCGACGTCCTCGCTGGTGGCAGACCCCGGCCTCGACTCGCTGGACGAGCTCTACCGGCTGGTGAACAGCGCGCGGGCGATCCCCGCAAGCGACACGCAGATCCTGACCGTTCCGAGCGTGGAGCACCCCGATCAGCGAGGCCGGTACACGATGGTCGAGGATCAAGCCGAGGCCTTGTTCCGGGCGATCCGCGACGATCGGCCGCTGCCGAAGGTCTACAACGCGTACGAGAAGGACCCGTCCGGCCGGTCCTTTCTGGACGGCTCCGACTCCTAGCAGTCCAGGGCGGCGAGCCCGGCCCACGGGTCGCTGGGAGGGGCGGGCAGCAGCGGGATGTACGGCGAGAGCATGTGGAGCAGGGCTTGGCGCTCGGTCAGCCGGGCACGGGCCCACTCGCTCATCCACCGTCCCTGCACGAGAAGTTCCTCGGGGTCGCGGCGAAGTAGTTCGCGGACCCGCCCGGCCGCGGCGCGCGGGGTGTCCATCAGGTGCAGGCCGCGGTCGGGACCCGGTAGCCAGCCGAGTCCCGGCTGGCGGGAGGTGACATGGACCCGGCCCGCGCACATCGCGATCGGCAGCCGGTCGGAGAAGTAGCCGGTGTGTTTGCGATAGCGGTCCCAGCCCGCGCTGATCAACGCCCCTTCCATGACGGTCAGCTGCTCAGGGAAGGGGACGGGGCCGCGTGCGCAGGGGCCTCGCCATCCCGTGCCGTACACCGCGAGCCGCACTCCCGCGACCTTGTGCAACTCCGCGACAAACAAAGCCCGTTCGCGATCATCGGGGATCAGTTCGATTCCTAGGTACGTGAGCCGCTTGCCGACCAGCGTCACTCCGCCCGCGGCCGGCTCCGGGCCGCGCGGTGCGGCGAGCAGATGCAGCGGCGCGACGTGCGGCACGTACCGCACCGGCCGGCCGCAGGCCCGACGCAGCATCGCGGCCTGCCCACCCGCGGCGACGCTGAAGACTTCTACCGCGGCCCGCATCCAGGCCAGGTTCCGCTCGCGCAACGGCTTGGTGAGCCCTCCCCACGCGTCGCCCTCCCACACCACGACCGGCGGCTCCCCGGCGGTCCGCAACCACTTCCGGACATGCCGGTTCGTCCACGGGTACGACTGGGGGGACTGGACGAAGACCAGGTCCGGACGGGAGGAAGGCAGTTGGTCCCCGGCGGCAGGGACGGCGCACGCGTACCGCAGCAGGCCCGCATCGGCGAGGTCCTCGAAGGCACGCGCGAAGCGGGTGCGCGGGCCGGAGGGCTCAGGTTCATTGCTGATCTGCAGTACGAGGGGCGTGGTGGTCATGGGCGGCTGCCTTCCGTGGTGAACCAGCGTGTGTACGCGGCGGCCACGTCCCGTAGCTCGAAGCGGCCTGCCGTCCGCTGGCGCCCCGCCGTCGCGAGCCGGGCCCGCAACTGCGGGTCGCGGGCCAGCCGGCTCATGGCGGCGGCCAGCGTCCGGGGCGAGTCGATGTCCACGGCGAGGCCGCCGTCCCCGGCGACCCAGGGCACCGCCCCGCTGCGTTCACCCACGATGACGGGGAGCCCCATGCCCATCGCCTCGGCTGTGATCATCGAGAACGACTCGATACGGGACGGGTGGACCAGAACGTGGGCCTCGGCGGCGATCCGGCGCAGCAAGGTGTCGTGCGCCAGCGGGCCGGCGAATTCGACCCCCGCGGTGAGCCCGTGCGCGGCGGCCCACTGCCGGGCCGGTCCCCCCGCGTCGTGTCCGTCGCCACACAGCAGCAGCCGGGCGTGCGGCAGTTCGACCCGTAGGAGCGCGAAGGCGCGCAGCAGCGTGGCCGTGTTCTTGAGCGGCCCCCAGCCCTGGACGGCAGTGGCGAACACCGGGGCGGCGTCGGGCGGCGCCATGGCGCTGGGCAGATGCTCCATGCGCACCCCGTTGGGGATGACCTCGATGGGCCGTCGTACACCCAGCACCCGGCGCAGATGCTGTGCGGTGTAGGGGCTGTTGGCGCTGAGCGCGGTGGCGCGGTGGACGGCTGGAAGGGCCATGGAGTGGCGCAGCCAGCGGTAGGCGCTGCGCATCTCCCAGGCGTAGCGCAATGGGGTGTCGTGTGCGGTGACGAAGGAGGGCAGGCCGCTGGCGATCGCGGCCAGCGCGAACTCGTACGTCCAGTGGGCGCTGACCAGGTCGGCGGGGTGAGCCCGCATCGCGGCAGCGAGCCCTCGGCGTTCAGCGCGGAACAAGTCCTTCAGCCGGTGTCTGGCCCGCGCGCGCTGCGGTACGACGACGAGGTCGATGCCCTTGCCGCTGTACACCTGCCGCCCGGCGACGGCGCCGCTCAGGGCGTACACCGTCAGTCGGTGCCCCTGCTCCAGCCAGGTCCTGGCGAGCCAGCCGGTGCACGGTCCGCTGTAGACGGCGGGTAGCCGCGCGGGCAGCAGGTGCTGGAGGGGGGTCAGATCGACGGGGCCTGCGAGGCCGATGTGCATGGGTGGCTCCTCGGATGGGATCTGACGAGACCGTGGCGGCGAGCCGTGGCATAGACGGGCAGACGGGTGCGGAGCACGGCGCAGGCGAGGGCCACCGGGAGCATGGCGCCGAGGCCCAGCAGCAGCCCGTAGTGGGGGGGATGGGAGCGCAGGCCGAGCGCGGCCGAGAGACCGAGTGCCGTGCCGACCGCCGCGTGCACGGCGTGCGCGAAGAGCAGCGGACGTACACCGAGGACCTTGGCGGTATGCCAGTGGGCGAGCTGGGCGAGATGACCGGCCAGCGGGGCGACCACGGCGGCGCAGGCGGCGAGCAACAGGCTCTGGTACGCCCAGGCGAAGCAGAGCATCAGCGCGGTCGCGCCGATGGCGGCGAGCTGGGCACGCAGCAGGGCTCTGGTGTCCCTGCGGACGGTGTCGACGGAGCTGGCGGTGGAGCAGAGCATCCACAGTGCGGCCCCGGCTGCGAGCACCGGAACCAGGCTCGAGGCCGTCTCCCAGGTCGGCCCCAGCAGCAGGAGCAGCGCGGCCGGCCCGAGACCGGCGAGGGCGCCCAGGCCCATCAGTCCCACGGCGGATGCCGAGCACAGCACGTCATGCACCGCCTGCGGAGGAATCCTCCCGGCCGCGCGGGCGTCGGCCAGCGCCGGGGTGACGGCCCGGTGGAGGCCCTGCGCGAGGACGGTCAGCGGGATACCGGTCAGGAGTGCGGCCCGCGAGTAGTGACCGGCCGCGGTGGCGCCGAGGGTGGCGCCCGCCAGCCACAGTGGGGCGTTGTTGGTCGCGGACTGTACCAAGCCGTACCCGGTGAAGAAGCCGGAGGAGCGGAGAAGTTCGCGGGCCGGAACGGGAAGGCCGACGGGCAGCCGTGCGGGCGCAGCGGGCACCGACGGTGCGCCGTGCTCCGTCGGCGCCTGCGCCGCGGACGCCGGGCGGGGACGGCGGCGCCACGGCCGTGCGTCGGCCGGGGAGCGGCGCCGTTCGGGTAGCAGGGCGCAGGCGGCCAGGGCCAGGGTGCAGACCGCGGACAGCGGGAACGCGGTGGCCAGGGCGTAAGGGTTCCAGCCCGCCAGCAGTAGCGTCAGTGCCAGGGCCGATCCCGTGACCTGGCCGGCCAGTTCGGCGCGTACCGCCGTACGAGGACGCTCCAGCCTGCGCAGTGCAGCGACCGCCGCCAGCGCAGCCGGCTGGACCAGGAACTGCGCCGCCAGCACGCGCAGCATCCCGGCCGTCTGCGGGCCTTCCCAGACCGTTGTGAGCAGCGGGGCGGCGAGCAGCGCGGCGCAGAAACAGACGAGCCCGAAGGCGGAGGCGAGTGTGAAGACAGTACGCAACAGGCACCTGGTGAGCTGCTCGGCGCGCAGCACACAGGTGGCCAGGCCAGAGTTGGCGACGTAGCCGAGCAGGACGGTGACACTGCACGCGGTGGCGTACGCGCCGAAGTGGTCGGGGGACACCAGGCGCGCGGCGATCGCCGTGTAGCCGAGCTGGAACAGCATTCCGAGCGCGGAGCCGCCGTAGTTCCAGCCGAGGCTGCGCGTGACTGCGCTCATACGCCGACGGCGTCCATCGCGGCGATCTCCTGCCAGGGGTCGGCGCGCGGTGCGGGCACGGTAGCCAGGTGGCGGGTGAGCATGTGCCGCAGCGCGTTGGTCTCGGTGAGCCGGGTACGGACCCACGTGTGCCCGGCGAGTCCGGCGGCATGCAGCTGTGCGGGGTCGGCGCGGAGCAGTTCGGTGACCCGGTCGACCGCTTGGGCGGGGGAGTCCACCAGGTGCAGGCCGCACTCCGGGCCCGGTAGCCAGCCGGTGTTCAGGGGCCTGGTCGTGACGTGCGGGCGTCCCGCGAACAGACTGATCGGCAGCCGGTTGGAGAAATAGCCGTCGCGGCCGGGGAAGTGGTCCCAGTTGGCGCTGATCCGGGCGGTGCGCAGGGCGTCCACCTGGTGGTCGAACGGGACGGGTCCGAGTGCGCCCCGGCCGCGCCAGCCGTGGCCGTGCACGGCGAACCGGCAACCGGGCAGCCGCTGCAGGGACCGTACGAACCGCCGACGCTCCCGAGCGCCGTCGATCCGCTCGAACACCCCGAAGCGGACGAAGCAGCTGCCGATGTGCATCACGTCGTGTGCCGTGGCGTCGACGCCCGGGACGGGCCCGTCGTCCCAGAGGCGATGGGGCACGGTCTGCGGGATGTACCGCACTGGCCGCCGGGTGTACCTGCCCAGGAGAAGGGCCTGGATGCCGAGGCCCGGAGTGAAGACGGTGTCCGCGTACCGCAACCAGGGCTCCATGGAAGGCAGGACGGGTTTGCGCCCGCCCCACGGGTCGCCCTCCCACATCACGACAGTCGGTGAGCCGAGGCGCCGCAGGAGGTCCGCCACATCCGCGTCGGTCCAGGGGAAGTTGCCCGGTGTCTGGACGAACAGGACTTCAGGTCGCGCCCGTTCGGCGGCCCGGCGGATTTCGGCCAACGCGGCCGCGCGGCCTGCCGCCAGCAGTGCCGCGGGGGCGAGCGGCACATGAGTGAGCGCGCCGTCGACGGCCAGGGCACGGAACGCGCCGCCGAAGCTCAGCCCCGGGCCTGGCGGTTCGCGGTCGTTGGTGAGGTGGAGGACGGTCGGCGAGATCACCGGGCCGCCTGCCCCTCGGGCAGTTGCGCGCCCAGCTCGGCGTCGGTCATGAGACGGGCCAGGTCGGGGGTCAGCACGGTCGGCCGCCAGCCCAGCTCGTGTTCCGCCTTCGACGCGTCGCCGATCAGGTCCGGCACCTCGGAGGGCCTCAAGTAACGCTCGTCAAACCGTACGTGGCGCTCCCAGTCGAGGCCCGCGCGCTCGAAGCAGAAGGTGAGGAAGTCCCGGACGCTGTAGCTGGTGCCCGTGGCCACCACGTAGTCATCCGGCCGGTCGCACTGGAGCATCCGCCACATCGCGTCCACGTATTCGGGTGCGTAACCCCAGTCACGGCGGGCCTCCAGATTGCCGAGGTGCAGGAACTCCTGCTCGCCGCGGGCGATCCGAGCCGCGGCCCGGGCGATTTTTCGGGTCACGAAGGTCTCGCCGCGCCGGGGTGACTCATGGTTGAAGAGGATGCCGTTGACCGCGTGGATTCCGTACGCCTCACGGTAGTTGCGGGTGATCCAGTACGCGTACACCTTGGCGGCAGCGTACGGGGAGCGCGGGTGGAAGGACGTCGTCTCGGACTGCGGGGGCGCCGTGATCCCGTACATCTCCGAGCTGGAGGCCTGGTAGAAACGGCACGGCAGCCCGGTCATCCGGATGGCCTCCAGCAGCCGGGTGGTGCCAAGACCCGTGGTGGTGCCGGTGAACTCGGGCTCGTCGAAGGAGACGCGGACGTGCGACTGGGCAGCCAGATGGTAGACCTCGTCGGGCTGGATGTGCTCCAAGAGGGCGGCGATCCGGGAGCCGTCGGCCAGGTCACCGTAGTGCAGGCGGAGCCTGGCGTCCGGCTCGTGAGGGTCCTGGTAGAGGTGGTCGATCCGCTGGGTGGTAAAGGTGGACGAGCGGCGGATCAGGCCGTGCACCAGATAGTCCTTGGAGAGCAGGAGTTCGGCGAGATACGAGCCGTCCTGTCCGGTGATGCCGGTGATCAGCGCGGTTCTACGGGACATCTGACGGCTCCTGGGTTGCGGAGGTGGGGAAGGGGTTTCCGTGGAGCAGAACGCACCACACCACGGTGAGCAGCAGAACGGCGGCGGACAGTCCACCGAGAGCACGCAACGGAGCCTCGGTGGTGCACGCCACGATCAGCAGGGTCACCAGCGCGGTCGAGAGGCCGCTGGTGTGCGCGGAGGCCCGCCGGGCCTGAACGACCAGGGAGCTCACGAGCAGACACAGCCCGGCGAACCCGATCAGACCGGAGGCCCCGAGCGTTTGCATGACCTGGCTGTGCGCCTGGCCGATCCAGTGGTCCGTGGTGCCGAAGAGCTCCAGTCGGTGGCCCGGGCTGAACAGAGTGGGCCCGTAACCGAAGAGCGGATTGCGCTCGAACTCGGTATAGGCGAGCCGCCAGGCAAGGGTGCGGCCGTTGAAGTCCCCGTACATCGGATCGGCGGCGAGCCGGGCGAGCGCGGCCTGTACGGGGGCCGCCAGCAGCACCATCAGGGCGGCGGCGCCCCCGAAGACGGTGAGCAGCTGCCTGCGGAGCACGGTCCGGCCCCATGCGCCGTGCACGAAGAGCACCGAGGCGGCGCAGATCCAGCCCGTTCTGGACTGGGTGAGCGTCAGCGCGAGGAGCGCAGCAGCCGCATGGATCGCACGGCCGCGCCACCGCCCCACCGGGGTGACTTCGAGGAGCAGTGCCGCGGCCATCAGGGGCCCCAGATGGTTCGGGTTGGGGGCAAGGCCCATGAACTGGCCCCAGCCGAGGCCGAGGAAGTCCCGCCCCCCGTCGCCGTGGGCGGGCAACAGGAAGGCCCAGCCCGGTGCGACCAGGATGCTGAGCAAGCTGCCCCAGACGTAACAGCGCAAGATGAACCGGAGTTGGCGCAATACCTCGGGGAAGGGGCGGCGTGGGCACAGGTAGAGGGCGGCGAACAGCAGCGGCGCGAACACCACTGTCGCGTCCAGAGCTCCGTGTTCGCCGAACACGGCCGACAGGACGGGGCCCGCAGCGAACGCGACGGCGGCCCAGGCGAGCCCCTGGCCGGTCCTGGATGGGCGTGCACCGGCTCTTGCGCCCTGGAACACACCGCGGGTCACCAGGGCTGCCGCCAGGACGGACACCAGCAGGATCACGCCCTGGGAGAAGAGCAGTTGCAGGCCGGAGAGGGGTTCGCCGGCTGCCGTGCCGAGCCCGTGATAGAGATGGGGGACCAGGGGGGCCACCGCAAGGGTGCCGAGGCCGGTGATCCACAGCAGCAGGGCGCCGCCCCCGCCGACCGGCGCGATCGGCCCGGTCACCGCGGGTACTCCCCGCCCCCCACGCGCCGCCCGGCCAGAGCCAGCGCCACCGTCTTCAGGTACGGCGAGACCATCAGCAACGGTGCCCATGGCCATGCGTGCCGTCGGCAGTACACCCACCACTGGCGGGGCGGCAGTTCGCGCTGCGAGGTGACGCGGCGCAGTGCCTCACGCACCCCGATGCCCGGTTCGCGAGAGCCGGTGTCCGGCGGGTTGCGGTCGCAGCTGCCCACGTGGCGTGGGCTCACATAGGCGGGGATGCCGGCCCGACGGGCGCGGAAGCCGTGGTCGTAGTCGCCCATGCCGTGCCGGAAGACGTTGTCGATGTCGCCGATTCGTTCATGTACTGCGCGGGGCAGGAGCACCACGTTGCCGTTGTACGTGTCGCAGGGCTCGGGCCGTCCTGTGGGCTCGACCAGGGCGAGTGCGCGGCCGCTCCGTCCGGAGTACGTCGTATGCACGCCGTTTCGCGCGCGCACCGCGCCGACGACGACGGCGCCGGGCCCCACGTTCCGTACGGTGTCGAGCAGGACGGCGAGGGCGTCCCGTTCCAGCACCACGTCATCGTTGAGCCAGAGCTGGTACTCCCAGGGCGGCAGGCCCGCGGCGTGGCTAACGCGGCTCGCGATGCGCATGCCCTGGCCCCAGTAGACGTCGTCGCCGACCGTCACCACCTCGACCCGCGGGTGCGCCGCGCGGACCGCCTCGGGTGTGCCGTCGGTACTGCCCGCATCCACGAGGTGGATCCGCACCTCGGTGTCCTCGGGCAATCCGCGCTGCACGTGCAGGGCAGCGAGGGCGGACAGTGTCTTCTCGCGGCGGTTGTGACTGGTGATCAGCACGGCGATATGGGCTGGCAGCACGAAGGACTCCTCCGGTCAGGCCCCCATGGTTGCCAGACAAGCCCGACAAATTAGTCTAACCTGGCCGGGCGCGCTGCCCGAACGACCCGATGAGGTGCACATCTTGGAACTTCGCAGGATCCTGAGAGTGCTGGCCAGGAGCTGGCTCGTCGTGATCGTCTGCATCCTGCTCGGGGTTTCTGCCGGCTGGGCGGCCACTGCGTTCTCGACCCCCGTCTACCAGGCGCACGCCCAGCTGTTCGTCTCCGCCCAGTCCGGTGGCGAAACCAGCGAGCTCCAGCAGGGCAACAGCTTCTCGCTGGCCCGGGTCCAGTCGTACGCATCGATCGTGACCAGTCGTCAGGTCACCGGGCACGTCGTCTCCTCCCTCGGCCTCGACACCACGCCGGACGAACTCGCCGGCCGGATCACCGCGGAAGCACCGATCGGCACCGTGCTGGTCAACATCACGGTCAGGGACACCGAGCCGCGTCGCGCGGCGGCCGTCGCAGATGCGGTTGCCTACCGCTTCAGCGATGTCGTCGAGCGCCTGGAGACCCTCGACGCCCCGTCCCCCAAGAGGGTGGCCAAGTCCCCGGTGAAACTGGGCGTCACGCAGACCGCCTCGGTCCCCTCGGACCCGGTCAGCCCGCGTCCTGCTCTCAACCTTGCCGCGGGCCTGATCGCCGGCCTTTTGCTGGGCGCAGGGGCCGCCCTGCTCCGGGAAACCCTCGACGTCACCCTCAAGACCGCAGACGCCCTGGCTGCCCTCACCAGCCTGCCCGTACTCAGCTCCATTCCCTTCGACAAGGACAGCCCGCAGCAGCCGCTCGCCGCCGGTGCCGCAGGGCACTCGGCGCGGGCCGAGGCTTTCCGCCATCTGCGGACCAACCTGCAGTTCGCCCAGATCGGCGATCGGCCTCGGGTCATCGTCGTCACCAGTTCGCTGCCCGGCGAAGGCAAGACCAGCACCGCGGTCAACCTCGCCTTCTCGCTCACCGAAGCCGGCACCTCCACCTGCCTCGTCGACGCCGACCTGCGCCGCCCCTGCGTGGCCCCCACCCTCGGGCTCGTCCAGGACGCAGGCCTCACCAGCGTGCTGATCGGCCAGGCGCGGATCGGGGATGTGATGCAGACGGCGGGCGGGCTCTCCGTCCTGACCAGCGGCCCCGTCCCGCCCAACCCCACCGAGCTGCTCGCCTCCGACCGGATGGCGGAGTTGCTGCGCGAGCTCGCCGCCGGCTACGAGGCCGTGATCGTCGACACTGCCCCGCTGTTGCCCGTGGCCGACACGGTGGCCCTCGCCACTCTCGCCCACGGCGCACTCCTGGTCGTACGGGCCGGAAAGACCCCGCGCGACCGGGTCGCAGCGGCGACCGAAGCCCTGCGTACGGTGGGGGTGCGGACCCTCGGCACGGTCTTCAGCATGAGCCCGAAGCCGAGGCAGGGGGGATACGGATACGGATACGGCGACCCGTCAGCCGCGCAGACCCCGCCGCCGCGTTCATGCGCCGAGGATGAGCTGCTCCGCGGGGCGAGGCTGCTGAGAGGTGGGGTCAATGGACGCTGATCCATTCCGCGGGCTGGAAGCCGAAGACCGGACTGCGCGAGGGCATCGAGGAGACGTACCCAGGGCTGACGCCGCGGCTCGGCTGACCATCCTCTTCATCTGCACCGGCAATGTGCACCGCTCCCCGCTGGCCGAGCGACTGCTGGCTGCCAGGCTCCCGGAAGCGCGGGTGGGCAGTGCGGGCACCAGGGCCCAGCACATCGCGGGCATGCATCCGGCGACCGGTTCCGTGCTGAAGCAGCTGGGCGGGAACCACGTCGGGTTCACGTCCCGGCTGTTGAGGCCTGAGCTGGTCGCGGAGGCCGATCTCGTACTGGGTCTCGAGCGGGAGCACCGGGAGACGGCCGTACGGCTGTGGCCGGTGGCCCTGCGCAAGTGTTTCACGGTCAGGGAGTTCTTGCGGCTGGCGCAGGGGGAGGTGGTCCCACCCCGGAAAATGATCGCCCGGGCCGCGGCCACCCGCGGCAGTCTGGCGCCGGTGGAGCGGGCCGCAGACGGGATCGCGGATCCCTGGGGTGCTTCGTACGACGTACTGCTGACATGCGGGCGGGAGATCGACGAGGCCGCCGCGGAGCTGGCCGGGCTGCTGGCGGAGCGGGGCGGCCCGTAAGGCTTCCCAATGGAGAAGTCAACCTCATGACCGCTAAAGCCAGTTGATTCAGCCTGGCTCCACGTCTGGACTCCAGGGGGGCACCCCGCATGCGACAGGCGCGACCTTGAGCGACGGATGAACTACGTTCGGCTATGAGGCAAGGCCGCGTTGGTGCAGCCCGCAACGCTGCTGCGCGAGGCGCACTCCTGCCGGGCGCGCTTCTAGCTCGGCGAGCCGTCGACGGTAAGGCTGGTGCACAGGGTGGCGAGGGCGAGGGATCCGGCGACGACGGGGCGGGTACGCATGAGTGTTTCTCCGAAGGACGAGGGGGTGAATGAGCGAGGGGTGAATGGACGGGAAGTGTAGGTCAGACGAGCCGGGCGCCGCCGTCGACTTGCAGGACGGTGCCGGTGACGAACGGGCTGGCCATCGCCTACAGCACCGCCCCACCAGGTCCTCGGGGTTCCCGTGCGGCCTGCGCGATTGCACGCGGCGACGACCCCTGCGAGGAACTTGCACCCGGACCCACCGGTGCGCCGCGTATTGGCCGCCTACGCGCGCCCTCATCCCGACCCGGTGACAACCGCCTTCCTCGACACACTCGGCGAGCACGCCCGGGCCCGCACAGGCGAGAATGGACGGGAACGGGGGTAACGGAAATGGGATTTCTGGTAGTCGTGGGGATCGGTCTCGTCTGGGGGCTGTTCCAGGCCGCGCGAGGCGGCGCGTTCGGCGGCAGGTCATCGCGGAGGCGACGGCGTAGCGGAACGTGGAAGAACGACGGCGTCAGCTTCTCCTGCGGGGACGGTGCGTCCTGCGGTGGCGGCTCCTCTTGCGGTGGCGGCGGAGGCGACTGACACCACGCCCCACACCGTCGACCGTCACACGCCGCCGGTCCGTAGGTGGTGCCTGCGGCGTTGCTGGGCCCGGTCGTCGGAGGGTGGCTGGTGGCGGCCCGGCTGACAGAGGCTCGTGGGGTCCCGCTTCCCGCCGCTGCACCACGGTGTGCGCGCAGCGGCCGGAGTACGTCGACGGCGTCCGGCTGCCTTGGGTCCCTGAGGCAGTAGCCCTGGCTTGGCATGTCCCGGTAGGGCACAACGAGCCGCTCGACGAGATCCGGCAGGGCGCGTGGGTCCGTCGGCGACCACGCTCGGTGGTTTGTGGCGGCCGGCACCCCGTACTCCCTCTACTTCATGGAGGAAGTCTCCGCCCGGCTCGGGTGGGCGTAGAAGCCGCGCGAGGTGACGCCCGGCAAGAGACCGGTCATGGAGATCGCGGGCATCGGCGGGCGGCTGATCGGCTGGCAGTCCACCCGCCGCCAGCAGATCGCGGACGTGATGTCCGCCCTGGTGGCCGACTACGAAAAGGTGCAGGGTCACCCGCCGGGGGAGCGGGCCGCCTACGCGCTGGACCGGAAGGCCGCCGACGGCTCCCGCTCGCCGAAGCCATCTACCGGCTGGCGGAGAGGCACGAGGGCACCTGGCGCGCGGAGCAACTGCTGGGGAAGTACGGCTGTCGCCGACGCGGGCGAGGCCTGGTGGCCCGCCCGAGCGCCTGGAGTGGAGGCCCGTTGGCCGCGGTCGCCCGGCCACCGCGCCGAACTGCTCGAGCAGCCCGTATGCGGCAGGCCCTGTGCCTGCGCTACTGGAGGAGCATGAGTGGATCAGGCTGGCCGTTGGGGGTGTGTTCGCTCAAGGGTTTTGGTGGCCTTGCAGCCCTGCTGGCTCACCTGGCCGATGCAGCCCCACCCTTGGGATATGACCCACCCGAAGTACTGAGCGGGGTTCTGGGGCACTGCCTCCGTGGTGATGGTGGCCGTGCCGGTCGGGATGCGTTGGGTGTGCGAGCCGGTGGTATCGGTGTATGAGGCGTTGATGTGCCATTTGCACGTCTGGTCGCTCACGTGGGGCTGGACCCGAAGGGCCATGTTCGACTGGCCAGCCACTGCGGGTCGCCGTAGGTGCTGGACCAGCGGGTGGCGGGGTCGCCGTCGGTGGCCGACGCCGTAGGGAAGTTCGCCGTCTCGGGCTGGAGGCGGTGGTCGGACGGCCCTGGGCCAGGTTGCCAGGCTGGCGAGGCCGGGCCAGGCGGGGTTGTGCCCGACGGCCGCGACGACCGGGGTGAACGCGGTGTACGTCGCCGCGGGCTTCGGCGATCCCCAGGTCTGCTGGGCCAGCGCGCGCAGCGGGTACATGATGCCGGCGGCTATCTGTTCCTCGGTCTCGGCGGTGGGGATGTCGCACCAGACGTGGATCACCGAGCCGGGGTTCTTCGCGGGGTCGGACAGGGTGTTGCCGCCCTCGAAGCGGTCCGGGGTCCAGGTCTCGTACATCCACTTGGTGTCGGGCTTCGGGCCCCCGAGCACGTAATAGGTGGGAGTCCAGGACTCGTTGGCCACGATGTGCCCGGCGTCGGACAGCTGCTGGGGAGTGAGGCCGTAGGTGTACCAGTACTCGACGATGATGCCGGGGTGGGGGCGGAGCGTCCCGTCGTCGGACTTGATGCCGTCGTTCCACATCCGGGTGGTCTTGCCGGCCGCCCGGACCAGGTCGTCGGCCCAGTTGACGAACCCGTAGTAGGTGTCCTTGGCGGTGGCGTTCGCGCCGTAGTGTGCGCGGGCGTAGCTGAGCAGCTGCGGGTACTTGGCGTAGTCGGTGACGTACTCGTCCGCGCCGATGTGCCAGTACGGGGCCGGGAACAGCGGCAGGTACTCGTTGAGCAGGTCCTTGATCAGCGCGTACGAGCCGGGGAGCGAGAGGTCGATGAAGTCGGGGCTGACCGCGCCCGAGCTGCTCTTGAGCTTGAGCTCGGGGTGCGCGGCCAGGACCGCGTTCATGTGCCCGGGCGTGTCTATTTCCGGGACGATGGTGACGTGGTACTTGCGGCCGAGCTCGACCAGGTCGGCGATGTCCTGCTTGGAGTAGTGGTCAGCGGAGACGATCTCCGGGTGCGTGGAGCTCTCCAGGCGGAATCCGTACGTGTCCGACAGATGGAAGTGGAAGTAGTTGAGCTTGAGGTACGCCAGCTCCTTGATGTGCTGCTTGAGCCAGTCCACGGTGAAGAACTTGCGCCCCTGGTCGACCATGAGCCCGCGCTCGGCCTTGGCGGGCCAGTCCACCGCCGTGCCGGCGGGCACCGTGGCGGACTGGTGCAGGAGCTGGAGGACGCTGCGGGTGCCGTAGAACACGCCGGCGTCGGTCCCGGCCTGGAGGGTGAGGTTTCCCGCGACCGACATCCGGTAGCCCTCGGCGGGCAGGGCGGTGCCACCGAGGCCGAGCCCTATGTCACCGGCGGTCGGGTTCCCGGTGACGACGGCCACGCCGCGCCCGGCCAGCGCGCCCAGGTCCTGCGCGAACGTGGCGGCTTCGTCCGCCAGTTGGGCGGTGGAGGCGGGGTCGACGACGATCCGGGTGGCGTCGGTGAAGGTGTAGGTACCGGTGCCGGCTGTCCATTGGCGAAGGGCCGGTACGGTCTGCGGTGGCCCGGCGGTCACCTGGGCGGGGCCGGCGCCGACGCCGGGTATCGCCAGTGCGAACACCGCGCACGCGGTGGCGATCAGCAATCTGAGCAGACGCATGGCTGCCTCCAGCCGGGTATGGCCGAGCGGAGCGTGTGGGGTGCACCAGTGCAGCGCAGAGCGCCGAGGTGGTCTCCTGAAAGCGTGAGACGCATCTTGTTCCTCGTGAGCTGGACGTCATCGGCACTGACGCCGGCCGCATCGGCGATCCGCTGTCTGACACCGTCCACTTCCGGATCGACATTGTCAGGAAGCGCCACATCGACCGCATGCTCCTGTGAATCCACTGCCGCCGTGGGTGCGGCCAGATCGGATTGCAACCCGCCTGGCCGACACGAAGGGGAGATCTTGAAGCCCTCCAGATAGACATCCGCCCAGGCCACGAAGGGCAAGGCCCGGACGGCGCCGAGGTCGGCAGGCCGGTACCCGCACAGATAGGTGCTCTCCGGTACGTACTCATGGATCACTACGCCCAGCTCCGCGAGCTGCTCCTTCTCCTGCACCGAGGGGATACGGGTGGTCCGGACGAGGAGATAGTTGGAGGCGGACGCATCCTCCGAGACCAGCGACGCGCTGGCCAGCGCGTGGGACTGCCTCAGCGGATCGATGGTCACACCGTTGATGATGATCCGGGCCATGGCGGGCTCCAGGTATGTGCGCGCGACTGAAACGATGACATCGCGTGTCCATGTAATCACTTTACGTCACACGCCGCGACCTTCTGTGGCGTGAGAGACGCACCATGCCGGGGGCGGGCCCTCGGACGGCCGACGGCGCCACTCAGCTCATGGATTCCGCACCCCTCTGTAGGCTGCCCGCTCCTGGCCGCCATGGCGTGTGCACGTCAGGACCTCACCAAACCCGTCAACGGCCCACGCTCGTCGAGGGCCGCCAGGGAGCAGCTCGCCCACACACTCGGCTCCCAGTCTTCACCGATATGCGGCGCCAGCTTCCAGCCCCAATTCGGCATCCCGTCTTTAGTACGCCTACGCGCCACCAGCGAACCACGAGGTCAGAGCATTGCGGACCCCACTGGAAACAAAACGCCGAACCACTGAAGAACAGCCACTGAGTATCAGTCAGCGACTTCGGCTCGGCCACCGCGCCGAACTTGTCCACCGACAGGGTGTGCGCGGCCGGCGCCCTTGGGAACGACGACCTCCACCTGCGCCGCGTCACCAGCCCCGGCGAACCGTTCGGCCATCTGCTGCCAGGCCGCATCCAACCTTCGCGTGCGCTGCGGCAGGTGCTCGCCGAGGTCCCCGGTAAGGCCAGGCCCGCGAGGTGTTCCCCGTGTATGCGGGGGTGGTCCGCGTCCATCGGCCGTACCGCGGCGCGGCGGCCGTCAGGGCAGGGCTCAGGGGCTGAGCGTTGCTGGTTCTCGACCATGCGTGGAGCTGATCAGCGAGCTGTACGGCGAGACCGAGGCCACCCTGCTCTACGACGTCCACACCGCCCCGGCCGTCGGCATCACCCAGCACACGGCCGAGCACTTCCGCCTCCACGACGGCCGGATCACCTCAATTACGCTCATCTTCGACGCCGCCCCCTGGCAGGCCATCATGTCCGCGGCCGGTCCGACCTGCGACGAGGCCGTCCCTATGGCGTGAATGGCTGACTGTCATCACGACGGATGGCATCGGCGTAGAGGCCCTGTTCATCGATGATGTGCCGACCTTTGAGTTCGTAGGCATGACCAGCTGGCCAGTCGTTGTGAGCGCGCAGGCAAGCCCGCTCCCGGACGGGATCAAGCCAGGCTCCGCGAAGTCGGAGGTCGAGGCTGGCCCAGGATCCCGGGGTGCTCGGCGGCCCGGCAAGCCACCGCTCCCAGATGGGCCGGGCGTATTCGGGAAAAGGTGTGAAGAGCTCCCCGTCGAGTTCCGGGTCGATCAGGTCCATCCTGTAAGAGGACGGGCGCCAGGCGCTGGCTCTGGCCCACAGCAGTTCAGTAAGAAGCCGTATCTCTATCGATCAGGAGAACGTTGTGATCGAAAACCGAGGCTGCGGCGGGTGAATCCGGCTGTGGCCGCGCATGAAAGCAGGGCCTCCTGAACATCTCCGGGTTGTCGAGCCCAAGAAGAAGCGCCAGGAGGCCCTGTTGTCGCAGTTGTACGCGGTGCCGCCGGTCGGTTTCAACTCCGTGGGCGTGTCGTGCGATTGCCTCCCTCACCGGTTCGGGAACGCGGCTGACAGCCTGGGGCGGGTGCGGCGATATCCGTCGGACATGACGGACGAACAGTGGCAGGTCATCCGGGCGGCGTTGCCGGTGCCGGCCTGGCTGGAGGGCCGGGGCGGACAGCCCGAGGGCTACTGCCACCGGCAGATGCTGGACCAATGCCGCGAAGTTAAGCGCTCGGCAGCGGTGTCAAGGGGTGACGAGATGTGTGAGGGGCCTCTGCTATCCAGGGGATCGACCAAGATCTTCCTGAGAAAGCAGGGGCTCAGTGGCTCAGTCTGTCGCGGGCGGAACCGGTGACGTGTTCGCGCCTGGTCATATCGGTGAGTTAACGCAGGTCATCCCGCCCGAGTTGGTGGATGCGGTACTGGACGAGACTGGAGCTCGCGAGCGACGGCTGCGGATCCTCCCCTCTCGCGTCGGGGTGTACTTCGTGCTCGCGCTCGGGCTGTTCGGGCATCTGGGCAGCGGACTGGTATGGGGCAAACTCGCAGC
>NZ_JBFBAH010000050.1:0-30036 GCF_040682115.1 Streptomyces sp. NPDC051364
AGTCTTATGGCATTCCGGGGCGGGCCGGGCAGTCAAGGGTGGCCGAAGGCCATCGCGAAGCGACGCGAACGAAGAGAGCGCCCTTGACGGCCCGGCACGACACGGAAGGACAGTGGACTGACGGGACGCCCCCGGACACACACCGACGCCGAGTCGACAGACCCCGCCCCCTGGCGCCCCGACCGGCCTCTGCCGTCCCCGAGTACAGGAACCCGCCCCCGAATCTCCGGCTGGCTCTCCCGACCCCGAGCACACGGACCCTTCCCCCGAAGTCCCGATCCGCCCACCTCGCGCCGAATGCCCGGACCCCGGCGGCCCGCCGACCCACCCGACGCGGTAACGGGGGGCAGGAGCCGGGCCCGACCCCTGCCCTCCGGCATCCCGATCGGCCCTCCCGGCGCGGAGTACGTGTCCCTCGCCCCTCAGGCCCCGGGTGCCCAACCCCGCCCTACACCGCCGACTCCGGCGCGATCCTGCTGCGGACCGCCGACTGGACGTCCTCTTCCTCCGCCGGGTCCGATGCCAGTCTGCGGAGCCTCGGCGCCACGCGGGCGTCCGCCGTTTCCGCGTGGCGGGCCGCCACCTCGCGGGTGGTCTCCTCGCAGTCCCAGAGGCATTCCACGGCGAAGCCGGCCGCGAAGGACGGGTCCGTGCTGGCCAGGGCGCGCGCCGCGCGACCGCGCAGGTGGGACGAGGCCGTCTCGCGGTAGATGTGGCGCAGCACCGGTGCCGCGCAGCCGATGGAGAGCCGGCCTGCCCCGTCGACCAGGGCGAACAGCCGCTGGGCGTCCGGGCCGGAGCCGCGGACCGTGGAGCGGAGGGCGCCCAGGACGAGTCCGGTGTCCTCGGCTCCGCCCCGGGCGGCCAGGAGGGCGGCTGCGGCCGCGCCCAGCGCGTCGGGGCGGTGGACCCACTGCCGGGCCCGGTCTACGGCCGCGGGGCCGCACATGCGCTCGTAGGCGGCCACGGCGGGCTCGTCCCCGGCGGCTTCGATGAGGTCCAGTACGGCCGGGTTCTCCGGCTCGGCGAGGACCAGGTGGTGCAGGGCGGTGGCCCGGGCGGCCTCGCCTGCGGCGCCGGCGGCGGCAGCGAGGATCGTGGAGCGGTCCTCGGGTGCCGCGACGGCGGCGAGACAGCGGGCGGCGGGCACGTGCAGCGGGGTGCCGCGGTTCAGCCCGTCGGCGGCCCAGTCGAAGACGGCCTGCACGCCCCATCCGGGACGGGGCCCGTTCGGGGTGAGCTGGCGCTGCCAGCGGTCGAAGGAGCCCTGCTGGCGGGCTGCGCGCAGGCGGTCGCCGTACTCGGGTGACTCTTCCCACAGGCACCAGGGCCGGGGCTCGTACGCGTCGCGGACGGCGGCGGCCAGCCGCGCCTCGCCCTCGGCCGAGGCCGGGAATCTGGCGAGGACGGGCGTGGCGAGGCTGCGCAGCCCCTCGTCGTCGTCGCGCAGGGCGAGCTCGTCGAGGGCCCAGGCCCAGTTGGCGCCGGAGGCGGCGTAGCGGCGCAGCAGCATGAGCGCGTCGTCACGGCCGTACGAGGCCAGGTGGCCCAGGACGGACAGGGCGAGGCCGGTCCGGTGGTCCGTGTCGTCGACGAGGTCGTCGGCGCTGAAGAGGTGGCTCTCGATCTCGCCGAGGGGGCCGTCGAGATCCAGGTACAGGCGGGCGTAGTAAAGCGAGCGGTTCTCGACCTGCCAGTCCTGGCGCGGATCGCTGACCACGCACCGGTTGAGGGCTGCGAGGGCCTCCGTGCGCGGCGCCGCGAGGGCGTGCAGCGTGCCGTCGCCGCGGCCCCGCTGGAGGAGCCCGAGCAGGGTGCCGCTTGGCGCTATGACTGGTTCGAACATGGGAATGGCCTCAAATCAAGCTGGGGACGCAACCGGGAATCGGGATTCACAGGGCCGCGTAACAGCATGTGAGGACGTTCGCCGTCATGTTCCGCTCGATGTAGACCATTGCCTTCTCACTCTCGTCGGTGCTTCGCGACCAGGGCGGCCGGTCTGCGCAGGGGGTGGGCCCGGACACTCGTCGTGTCCTGCCCGCTCCTGCCCGTCCGCCGTGTTCGCAAATCGAATCCGACGCCATGATGACCCAGCCGGTTTGTGCGCCGCGACCACATTTACGGCCGCCGTGATCAACCCGTGAGGTGGCGGACCGGTCGGACCGTGCCAGGTCACGGGCAAAAACGGACTAGTTGGCTCCGAAGAGTTCCAGCAGGTCCGTCTTGGCGAACATGCGGGCGGTGTCCACGGCGGAGGGGGTTCCGGCCGTCGGGTCGGCGCCTCCGGCGAGCAGGGCGCGGATGACGGCCTCCTCCCCCTTGAAGACGGCGCCGGCGAGCGGGGTCTGGCCGCGGTCGTTGGCGCGGTCGGCCTCGGCTCCGCGGGCCAGCAGGGCCGTGACGGTGGCGGCGTGCCCGTGGTACGCGGCCAGCATGACGAGGGTGTCGCCGCGGTCGTTGGTGAGGTTGGCCGGGACTCCGGCGTCGAGGTACGCGGTGAGCGTCTCGGTCTCGCCCTGGCGGGCGAGGTCGAAGATCTTGGTGGCCAGCTCGATGACGTCCTCGTCGGGAGCGCCCTCGGAGCCGCCCTCGGTGGGCTCGTGCTCGCTCATCTGTCGTACCGCCTTTCACTCGCTGTCGGCATGAGGTTCCCCAGGCCGGCGGGCAGGGGGGCGTACGGCGCTGCGGCCGTACGGGTGAATCGCCAGAGTAGCGCCCGGACCTGCACATACGGGGGCCGGACCGCGGCAAGGATCCCCGTTGGCGCTGGTTGGCGCCGGGCTGGTCCGGTTGGCCCTGCTTCGCGCCGGACGCGCCAGCCGGGCTGCGCCGGTCAAGTGAAAAAAGCCTGCACTCACCCGTATGCACCTTTTATCGCATTGATACTTCCTGTGAGCCTGGAACAACTGATGGTGACTGTCCCCACCGACCAGGAGAACTTCTCATGATCCTGTCCATCTCAGGCGTCGTCCTGCTCGGCATCATCGCCTTCCTCTTCTTCAAGAAGGACGGGATGAAGCTGTCCCACGCGTTCGTCTGTGCCCTGTTCGGCTTCTTCCTCGCCGGCTCCGCCATCGCGCCGAGCATCACGGCGAGCACCGCGAGCCTCGCCGGCCTGCTCGGCGGGATCAAGTTGTAGCGCCCCGACCGCACGCACCGTCCCGCACCACGACAACTCCAGGAGACGCCCGTGGCCCGGCGCCCACTCCCCCGCATCCTCAGCAGCGGCTCCACGTCGCTGTCCCGGGGCCGCGACCTTGCTCGCACGGCCGCCGACAGCGCCACGGACGTCCTCCATCCGCTCCTCGTCATCGGGCGCGGCCTGCGCATCCTGGCCTCGGCCGGGCGGCGCAAGTGGATGCAGACCCCCAAGGACAAGCGTGGTCCCGCGCTGTTCCTGGGAGCCGCCTGCGTCCTCGTGGTCGCGCTCGCACCGTACGGACCCCTCCTCGCCCTGATCACCCTGATGGGGGCGGCGGCCTGGCAGGGACGCGGCCGGACCCCGGTGAAGACCGGGCCCAGCGATGGCGAGACCGAACGGCTCGGGTCCCTCTACGAGGCCCTCGTGCCGTACTTCTCCACCTCTGAGGACCCCAGCCCGCTCTTCGCCCACGGCGGGGAGTGGGACAAGGCGTTCAGCGACTACGCCTTCGACGACGCGGGCCGCA
The DNA here is from genome assembly GCF_040682115.1 of Streptomyces sp. NPDC051364. Taxonomy (NCBI): domain Bacteria; kingdom Bacillati; phylum Actinomycetota; class Actinomycetes; order Kitasatosporales; family Streptomycetaceae; genus Streptomyces; species Streptomyces sp. NPDC051364. The sequence continues at coordinate 3,669 of NZ_JBFBAH010000050.1, forward strand.
TCACCCGGCTCCGGATCCGCTACCCCGCCTACTTCACCGACGGCGAGGCCGCCTCCCGGGCCCGCATCGAGGCCCTGCTGCACGCCAAGTCCGGGCGCGGCCGGGAGTACCTCTTCGACTGGGACGAGGAGGGCAACCGGCTCGACCTGACGGTGCTCACGGCGCTGCCGACGGGAATCGCCGCCCAGCCGTTCGTCACCTCACCCGGCGAGACCGTGCTCGGCTTCACCGACGCCGGCAGCGTGCACCGCACCCTTCCCGTCCTGGAGGACGACGCGTCGCGCGACGTGCCGCCGGTGATCTGGCGCACCGGCCCCCGCTCCACCGAACCGCACCTGCTGGCCGTCGGCCAGCCCGGCAGCGGCACCTCGACCCTGCTGCGCTCGATCGCCCTGCAGGCCCTGCAGCACGGGGGCGAGGTACTGATCGTCGAGGGCGGCGGCAGCGGGGAGTTCTCCTGCCTGTCCGGGCGTACGGGCGTGCTGGCCGTGGAGTGCGGTCCGGCCGGGGCGCTGGCCACCCTGGAGTGGGCGGCGCGCGAGACCGAGCGGCGGCTGATCGCCACGCACCGGGCCCGCGAGGCCGGCCGGCCCGCGCCCGAGGACACCCGGCGGCCGCTGTGGATCCTGCTGGACCGGCCCAGCGTGCTCGCGCACCTCGCGGCCGCCGACGGGGGCCCCGACCCCCTCGCCCAGCTCCAGGTGCCGCTGCGGCACGGGCGCACCGCGCACATCACGGTCGTGGTGGCCGAGCAGTTCGACCACCTGGAGCTGCTGAACGACGCGGTCTGGCAGCACACCCGGGCCCGGGTCGTGCTCGGGCCCGCCGCGATCCAGCAGATCACCGACGTGCTGGGGCTGCCGCCGCACACCACCCCGACGGCCCAGGTGCCGCCGGGGCGCGGGTACGCCCGGCTCGGTGCGGGTCCCGTGCACCGCTTGCAGGTGCCCGCCACGCCGGACCCGTACGACGACGCCACGCATCCGGCGCACCGGCAGGCAGTGCAGGAGCTGCTGCCCGGGCGGCAGCTGCCGGCCCCGGGCGGGCCGGGCCGCGTGACGCTGTCGAAGCCGCTGCACATCGTCCAGCCGCCGGCCCGGGGGCAGGACCCGTCGATCGACGCCGAGGAGATCGAGGAGGTTCCGGCGCAGACCCCACCGGCCCGCGGGCCCTGGCCGGTCGGACCCTGAGCTGCTGAACCGCTGGCCCCGCGGTCCCCTGCGCCCTACGCGACGAACGTGCGCGGGGGTTCCGCGCCGCTGCCGCCTGCGCCCGTGCCGACCAGGCGGGCGGCCGCCGCGAGGCGGACCGCGGCCTCCTCGGCCACCGGGCCGCCGACGGTGAACGGCAGCCGGACGTAGCCCTCGAAGGCCCCGTCGACGCCGAACCGCGGCCCCGAGGGGACCCGTACGCCGACCCGCTCCCCCACTTCGGCCAGCCGGGAGCCGGACAGCCCGCCCGCGCGGGCCCACAGGGTAAGCCCGCCCCGCGGCACCTCGAACTCCCAGTCGGGCAGCTCCCGGCGCACCGCGGCGACCAGTGCGTCCCGGTTCTCGCGGGCCTGGTCGCGGCGGATCTCCACGGCCTCCGCCCAGCCGCCGGTCCGCATCAGCCAGTTGACCGCGAGCTGCTCCAGCACCGGCGTGCCGAGGTCGGCGTACGCGCGCGCCGCGACCAGGCTCCGGATCACGTCGGGCGCCGCGCGGACCCAGCCGATCCGCATGCCGGCCCAGAAGGCCTTGCTGGCGGAGCCTACGGTGATCACGGTGGAGCCGGCCGGGTCGAAGGAGCAGACGGCGCGGGGCATCTCCAGCGCCGGGTCCAGCTGGAGCTCGGCCATGGTCTCGTCGACGACGAGCACGGTGCCGGCCGAGCGGGCCGCCTCCACCATGGCGCGGCGCTGCTCGTCCGAGGCCAGGGCGCCGGTGGGGTTGTGGAAGTCGGCGACGACGTAGGCGAGGCGGGGCGCGGCGTCGCGCAGCACCTGCCGCCACACGGTCATGTCCCAGCCGCCCAGACCGTCGGCCATCGCGACGGGCACGAGCCGGACGCCGGCGGCGCGCATGAGCTGGAGGATGTTGGCGTAGGACGGGGATTCGACGGCGATCCGCTCCCCGCGGCCGGCGAAGAGGCTGCAGATGGCGTCGATGGCGCCCATCGCGCCGGTGGTGACCATGATCTGCTCGGGCATTGTGGGGATGCCGCGCTCTGTGTAGCGGTCGGCGAGCATCCGCCGCAGGGCGGGGAGCCCGGCGGGGTAGTCCCCGTGGGTGTGCGCGTACGGCGGGAGCTCTTCGAGGGCGCCCTGTACTGCCTTGGTGAGCCAGGGTTCGGGTGCCGGGAGCGCGGCGCAGCCGAGGTCGATCATCGAGCCGAGCGATTCGGGTGGCAGCGGTTCCAGCCCCCGGGCGGGCAGCGGGTTCCCGGCCGGGACGGAGGTCCAGCTGCCGGCGCCGCGCCGGGACTCCAGGAAGCCCTCCCCGCGCAGGGCCTCGTACGCGGCGGCGACGGTGGTGCGGGAGAGGGAGAGGGAGACGGCGAGCTCCCGTTCGGCGGGCAGCCTGGCGGCGACGGGGACGCGGCCTTCGAGGACGAGCAGCCGGATGCCGTCGGCGAGGGTCCGGTAGGCGGGCAGCTTCCGTGCCCCGGGGACGCCGGGCCGCTCCTGTTGGGAGGTGATGAGACGGGCGAGCTGTGCGGCACCCACCGCCGAGGTCCACTCTGCCATGCTGTCCGGTCCACCTTCATCGAATTGGCCCCGCCCGAACGCGGGCGCGGCCCGTATTGGATTGCTTCCGCCCCCACAGCCTGTCACGCCGCGGTCCACCCGGGCCAGGGGGCGGTGCGGCGTTCACCATGCAGCCATCCGGCCGCTCCCTCCCCACCGGTGACACCGTGCATACTGCGGCGGGTGACGCACGTACGCCTTCGCCATCCGTATCTGGACCACCCGGCTCCGATCCCCTTCGCGCATCGTGGAGGTGCCGCGGACGGGTTGGAGAACACCGCTGCTGCCTTCCGGCGGGCCGCCGATGCCGGCTACCGGTACTTCGAGACCGATGTGCACGCCACGGCCGACGGGAAGCTCGTCGCCTTCCACGACTCCACGCTCGACCGGGTCACCGACGGGCAGGGCCGGATCGCCGAGCTGACCTGGCGCAAGGTCCGCGAGGCCCGGGTGGCGGGCTCCGAGCCGCTGCCGTTGTTCGAGGAGCTCCTCGACGAGTTCCCCGACGCCCGCTGGAACATCGACATCAAGGCCGAGTCGGCCCTGCACCCGCTGGTCAATCTGATCGCCCGGGCGGGCGTGTGGGACCGGGTGTGCGTGGGCTCGTTCTCGGAGAGCCGGGTGGCCCGCGCCCAGAAGATCGCCGGGCCCCGGCTGGCGACCTCGTACGGGGTGCGCGGCGTACTCGGGCTGCGGCTGCGCTCGTTCGCGATCCCGGCGGCGCTGCGGGTCGGGGCGATTGCGGCTCAGGTTCCGGAGACGCAGGCGGGCATCCGCGTGGTCGACCGGCGGTTCGTGCGCACGGCGCACGAGCGGGGGCTCCAGGTGCACGTCTGGACCGTGAACGAACCGGAACGTATGGAGGCTCTCCTGGACCTGGGAGTCGATGGCATCATGACCGACCGGATCGACATCTTGCGCACGGTGCTGGACCGGCGCGGGGCCTGGGCCTGACGAGCCCGTACGGCCGCCGCACGGATCCGGCGGCCCGTGCGGTACGGGGACCAGCGAGGGGGCACCTATGAGTGCGCAGACCATGGACGAAACGGAACCGGGGGCCGAGGACGGCAGAGCCGGCGCGGCCGCGCGCAAGCGCGAGCAGCGGGGCTGGTACTTCTACGACTTCGCCGTCTCGGTGTATTCGGCGAGCGTTCTGACCGTGTTCCTCGGGCCCTACCTGACCTCGGTGGCCGAGGCCGCCGCGAAGGCCCAGGGGACCCCCGGGTTCGTGCACCCGTTGGGCATCCCGGTGCGGGTCGGGTCCTTCTTCGCCTACTCGGTCTCGGCGTCGGTGATCCTCGCCCTGCTGCTCATGCCGCTGGTGGGGGCCGTCGCCGACCGGACCGGCCGGAAGAAGCCGCTGCTCGCGGTGGCGGCGTACACGGGCGCGGCGGCCACCGCCGGGATGTTCTTCCTGGGCGGCGAGCGCTACCTGCTGGGCGGGCTGCTGCTGATCGTGGCGAATGCCGCGCTCTCGGTCTCGATGGTGCTCTACAACGCCTACCTGCCACAGATCTCCACGCCGGACGAGCGGGACGCGGTGTCCTCGCGGGGCTGGGCCTTCGGCTACACGGCGGGCTCGGTGATGCTGGTGGTCAACCTGGTGCTCTACCTGGGCCACGACTCCTTCGGGCTCAGCGAGGGCGAAGCGGTACGGATCTGCCTGGCCTCGGCGGGTCTGTGGTGGGGGGCCTTCGCGATCGTCCCGCTGCGCCGGCTGCGGGACCGCGCTGTGGTGCGGGAGCCCGGCGCGGCGCCTGCCGTCAGTGGCTGGAAGCAGCTCGTCGCGACGCTGAAGGACATGCGGCGCTATCCGCTGACGCTGTCGTTCCTGCTGGCGTACCTGATCTACAACGACGGCGTGCAGACGGTGATCTCGCAGGCCTCGATCTACGGCAAGCAGGAGCTGGAGCTCGAGCAGTCCACGCTGATCGTGGCGGTGCTGCTGGTGCAGGTCCTGGCCGTGGCGGGCGCCCTGGGCATGGGCCGGCTGGCCGTGATGTACGGCGCGAAGCGGACGATCCTCGGCTCGCTGGCGGCGTGGGCGCTGACGCTGGCGGCGGGATACTTCCTGCCGGCCCGCACGCCGGTGTGGTTCTTCGCCCTCGCCTCGATGATCGGACTGGTGCTGGGCGGCAGCCAGGCACTGTCGCGCTCGCTGTTCTCGCACCTGGTGCCGGCGGGGAAGGAGGCCGAGTACTTCTCCGCGTACGAGATGAGCGACCGCGGGCTGAGCTGGATCGGACCGCTGGTGTTCGGCCTGACGTACCAGGTCACGGGCAGCTACCGGGACGCGATCATCTCGTTGGTGGTGTTCTTCGCACTGGGTTTCGTGCTGCTGGCACGGGTGCCGGTGCGGCGCGCGGTGGAGGCGGCGGGGAATCCTGTTCCCGAGCGGATCTGAGCGGATCCGACGGGCGCTCCGGCAGCGGATCCGACCCGGATCTTCATACGAATTCCGAACGGATTTCGACGTTGAAGCGAAGGGCCGGTAGTGTACGCCTTTGGCCTGCCAGGCGGACCGTTACTGCGCGCTAAAGAAGTGAAGACGTTGGGTGACATCTGCTGCCAGATGTGACAAAACGGGCATTGGTGGGTACAACAAGGGGCGGCACGACGGGCGACGCATCACCCGGAGCGGGAATCTATACCGCCGACCGGACGTTGACCGGATGACGACGACAGCGACACCTGTCCTGTGGGCGACAAGCCCGGGAGGCACGATTCATGAGTGAGCGAGCTCTCCGCGGTACGCGGCTCGTGGTTACCAGCTACGAGACGGACCGCGGCATCGATCTGGCCCCGCGCCAGGCGGTGGAGTACGCATGCCAGAACGGACATCGATTTGAGATGCCGTTCTCGGTTGAGGCAGACATTCCGCCGGAGTGGGAGTGCAAGGCGTGCGGCGCCATGGCACTCCTGGTTGACGGGGACGGGCCCGAAGAGAAGAAGGGCAAGCCTGCGCGAACGCACTGGGACATGCTCATGGAGCGGCGCACCCGCGAGGAACTGGAGGAAGTGCTGGCCGAGAGGCTGGCGGTCCTGCGTTCCGGCGCCATGAACATTGCCGTGCATCCGCGGGACAGCCGCAAGTCCGCCTGACAGCCGGACACGGAGAACGAAGCCGAGGGCCCCTGCCACGAACTGTGGCAGGGGCCCTCGGCTTGTCTTCTTGTGCCGTACGGGCCTCAGGGCGCCAGCGGCGGCCGGTACCCGGCGTCCGGGCCCGGCTGCTGCGGCTCGTCCTCGCGGATGACCTCGCCCTGGACGACCTTGCCGTCGGGGTAGTGGATGCGGGCCTGCTGGAAGGCGTCGCCGAAGCTCCCGGCCGGAGCCGTGGCCATCTTGCGCTCCAGGGAGCCGGCGACCCGGCGGCCGATCCACGCCCGGACGGGCGGGAGCAGGCAGAGCAGGCCGGCCACGTCGGAGATCAGGCCCGGCAGGATCAGGAGCAGGCCGGCCAGCATGGTGAGGCCGTTGCCGCTGCCCGGCTGCTGTTTCGTCGCCTGGGGCGGGGGCTGCTGCCCCTGCTGAGCCTGCTGGAAGGTGTTCGTCAGGTTCTTGAAGGCACGCCGCCCGGCCCGCTTGATGACCACGACGCCGAGCACGACTCCGCCCGCGAGCAGCGCGGCGACGGTCAGCCCGCCGGCCGCGTCGGCGACCAGGCTGAGCAGCCAGATCTCCAGGATCAGCCAGGCGGCGACCGCCAGAGGGAGGAACGTGCGGGCGCGCGAACGCCGCCGGGGGGCCGTCGGAAGGGGAACGCCGGTCGTCATGACACCCAGTGTGCCTGGGGCGGCGTAAAAGCGACCTCAGCCGGAGGTACCGGACATCCCCTAGGGGGGCGGGGACCCGTCAGGCGCGGTTCCCGCCCTTGTCCGAGCCACTGTCCGAGCCCTTGCCCGAGCCCTTGCCCGAGCCCTTGGGCTTGTCCTGGCCGGTCAGCTTCGCCGCGTGGGCCTTGAGCCCCCACTGGGTGACCCGCCAGAGGGCCTCCACCACGATGTCCCTGCTCATCTTGCTGTCGCCGAACTCACGCTCGACGAAGGTGATGGGCACCTCGACGACGCGGAAGCCCTGGCGCACGGCCCGGCGGGCCAGGTCGACCTGGAAGCAGTAGCCCGCGGAGGCCACCTCGTCCAGGCCCAGCCCCTCCAGGGTCTCGCGGCGGAAGGCGCGGTAGCCGCCCGTCACGTCGCGGATAGGGACGTCCAGCATCAGCCGGGAGTACGTCGAACCGCCGCGGGAGAGGAACTCGCGGCTCTTGGGCCAGTTGACCACCCGGCCGCCCGGCACCCAGCGCGAGCCCAGGACCAGGTCGGCCCCGGCCAGCGCGGTGAGCAGCCGCGGCAGCTCCTCCGGCTGGTGGGAGCCGTCGGCGTCCATCTCGACGAGCACGCCGTAGTCGCGCTCCAGGCCCCAGGCGAAGCCCGCGAGGTAGGCGGCGCCGAGGCCCTCCTTGCCCCTGCGGTGCAGGACGTGCACGTGGTCGTCGCCGGCCGCCAGCTCGTCGGCGAGCTTGCCGGTGCCGTCGGGGCTGTTGTCGTCCGCGACGAGGATGTGCGCCTCGGGCACCGCCGCGCGCACGCGGGCGACGATCGGCCCGATGTTCTCCGCCTCGTTGAAGGTCGGAATGATCACCAAGGCCGTGCCGAGCGGTCCGTGGCCTCGCTGTCCGCCGTCGCTCACTGAGTCCGCCTTCGTGTTCTTGTACGTCCTGTCACAGAGGATGACTTTAGAACAGTGGTCGGGGCCCGCGGTCCTTCGGGCCGGTCAGGCTCCCGCTGGCTGCGGGTCGCCGTGACCGTTGTCTACTGGACCGCAGGGCCCCGACACGGGGCCACCCTCCCCCGAGCTCCTTCGGAGCAGGGGGGACCCCCATCCCGGCGAAACCTTCCCTCGCCCCCGAGGCGCGGGCGCGCTGAGCAGACGGATCCGCCCGGTACGGACGTCCGGTGGTGGACCCGGCCGAACTTATCCGGGTCCGAGCGCCCGTACCGAACCGAGGCCGACCGGATCACCCCTGTGGCCGTACGAATACCTCCCGCCCGCCGACGACCGTGGCGAGGCACACCGGCAGTTCGCCGCCGGGGGTCAGGTCGGGCAGTCCGGGGGTCCCGGAACGGGGGTCCGTGGACCAGCGGGCGACCCGGTCGTCGGGGGCCTGGACGACCAGTTCGGCGGTCTCCCAGAGTGCATAGTCGGCGGGCGCGCCGGGCACCAGCACGCCCGCGCCGTCGCGGCCCAGGGCCCGCCAGCCGCCCCGGGTGTGGGCCGTGAAGGCGGCCCGTACGGAGATCCGGTGCTCGGGGGTGCGGTGGAAGGCGGCCGCCCGGACGGTGCCCCAGGGGTCGAACGGCGTGACGGGGGCGTCGGAGCCGAAGGCGAGGGGCACGCCGGCCTTGAGCAGTGCGGCGAAGGGGTTGAGGGTACGGGCGCGCTCGGCGCCGAGCCGGTCGGCGTACATGCCGTCCTCGCCGCCCCAGGCCGCGTCGAAGGCGGGCTGTACGGAGGCGGTGAGGCCGAGGTCCGCGAAGGCGGCGATGGTGGCGGGAGTCATCATCTCGGCGTGCTCGACGCGGTGCCGGGCGGCGCGGATGCGGGCGAGCCCGACCTTCTCGGCGGCGGCGTGCACGCCCTCGACGACAGCGGTCAGGGCGGCGTCGCCGATGGCGTGGAAACCGGCCTGGAGGCCCGCTTCGGTGCAGGCGGCGACGTGCTCGGCCACCTCGGCGGCGTCGAGGTAGCCGGTACCGGTGTGGCCCGCGTCGGTGTACGGCGCGTGCAGGCAGGCGGTGTGGGAGCCGAGGGCGCCGTCCACGAAGAGGTCGCCGGCGGCGCCGATGGCGCCGAGCGCCTTGGCCTGTTCGAGGTCCCGGTCCGCCCAGTACCCGAAGACGCGCGGTCCGGGCCGTTCGCGGGCGAGGTTGAGGAGGTCCGCGAAGTCCTCGGCGGAGGAGATGTCGGGGCCGCCGCACTCGTGGACGGAGCCGATGCCGAGGGAGGCGGCCCGGTCGAGGGCGGCCCGCTGGGCCTCGGCGCGCTGGGCGGGGGTGACCGCGGCGAGCGCGGCCCTGCGGACGGCGTGGTGGTCGTCGCGGGTCAGCGGCTCGTCGCCGCGGACGGAGACGGCCGGTACGAGGTCCAGCAGGGCGGTGGTGACCACGGCGGAGTGCACGTCGATGCGGCTGAGGTAGAGCGGTCGGCCGCCGGCGGCCTCGTCGAGCTCCTCGCGGCGGGGTGCGCGGCGCTCGGGCCAGCGGGAGGCGTCCCAGCCGTGGCCGAGGAGCACCCGGTCGGCGGGGCGGCGTTCGGCGTACGCGCGGACGAGGCCGAGGGCGTCGGCGAGGGAGGCCGCGCCGGTGAGGTCGAGCCCGGTGAGGGCGAGGCCGGCGGAGGTGGTGTGGACGTGTGCGTCGGTGAAGGCGGGTGTGACGAGCGCCCCGCCGAGGTCGACGACCTCGTCGACGCCCTGCGCGAAGGCGTCGGCGGCGCCTTCGGATCCGACCCAGGCGATGTGTCCCCGCTCGACGACCATCGCGGTGGCGAAGGGGTCGGCGGGGCTGTGTACTTCGCCCCCGCGGAGGAGGACGGTCCGTTCGGATGCGGGGGCGTCGACGGAGCTGGCGGTGCGGTCAGTCATGCGCCTAGTTTCGCGGGTCCGCGGCCCCTCCTCGACCGCGCCCCGGCCACCCGGAGGAGGCGGACCCGGGCAAAGGCATCACACGCGGGGCGGGCGGGCCTCGTACGGGGTGGAGAGGACCACCGTGGTGCGGGTCGAGACGTGGGCCAGGGCACGCAGGCGGCCAAGGAGGTCCTCCAGCTCCAGCGGGGTCGCGACCCGGACCTTCAGGATGTAGTTCTCGTCGCCCGCGACGCTGTGGCACGCCTCGATCTCCGGTACTCCGGCCAGCCGGTCGGCGATGTCGTCCGGCGCGCTCGGGTCGAAGGGCTTCACCGAGATGAAGGCCGTCAGGGGCAGGCCGACGGCCTCGGGATCGACGACGGCCGCGTACCCGCGGATCACCCCGCGCTGTTCCAGACGGCGTACTCGCTGGTGGACCGCCGACGTGGACAGTCCCGTGGCCTTGCCCAGATCCGTGTAGCTCATCCGCCCGTCCCGCACGAGCAGATCCACGATCTGGCGGTCCAGCTCCTCCATTGCGCTCATAGCCGCTCAACCTAAGGCCCAAGGGCGCTCCAGGCACAGTGCTGTCCGCCTACAAGTGGCACCTGCGGCGGGCATGTGACCAAGGCCACAAGGGTATGCAGGCGTACGGCGGGATGTTGTGGTTACTCGTGCCGCGCGGCGGGAAGTGCTTCGTGTGGCCGAGGCCGCAGAACCTGCCCGCCCGGCCCACCCAAGGGGGAGTACAACCATGCTGAACACCAAGCGCGCCGGTCGCACCGAACCGGAGCCCGTGGAATTGAAGGAAACCGAGTACGCGGACCACGGGGAGTACCTCGAGGACGTCGACGGGTTCGAGATCCACCACGCGATCTGCCCCGACTGCGGCCAGCCGATCGCCCTCGTCGCGGACGAGGAGTACCTGCCGGAGCACGCGCTCTGCCTGACCCCGTGGAACCCCTTCGGGCTCACGGTCTGCGCGGGCACGGGCCGCCCGGCGTCCGAGGCGCTGCCGACCGTGGGCATGGGCATCGAGGAGCCCCAGGAGCTCGAGGTCGTGCTGCTGGACCTGCCGCAGGGGCTGGACTGGCGGACGCAGCCCTTCTCGCACGTCGGCGGCCCCGGTTCGCGTCCCGTGCGGATGCCGGCGCCGACGCTGCTGCCGCAGATGCGGCAGCACGCGCAGGCGGCCTGAGGACTTTCCCGGCCGGATCCACCGGATCGGGATCTGCCGGGCATCCCGGGCATCCCGGGTGTGCCGGATCGGCCGCCGGGTGCGCCGGATCGGCCGGACCTACCAGTACGTGCCCTGCACCATCGCCGCGAGGCTGGCGTGGTGCAGGATCAGGCCGTCCGGATCCGCCGGGACCTCGACCTCCCCGAAGTACGCCTGCCGGTAGGCGATCCGCAGCATCACGATCCCGTGCCGCAGGGCGGCGTACAGCGTGTGGAACTCCATGTCCCGCGGGGTGTGCCCGGTGAGTTCGGCGTACCGGCGCTCCAGGTCGGCGCGGCGCAGGAAGTCCGGCAGGCCGCTCTGGCCGAAGCCGACGGTCAGGTCCTGGAAGAAGCGGTGCAGGTAGACGGTCCAGCCGAGGTCGACCTCGCGGGGGGCGTACGCGGCCATCTCCCAGTCCAGGACGGCCACGGGCCGGAACCCGTCGGCCTCGTAGACGACGTTGCCGATGCGGGCGTCGCCCCAGTTGAGGACGGCGGGGCCCTCGTCCGCGGGCCAGAGCTCCTCCAGCCGGTCGAAGGCCCGCTCCAGCAGCGGGGACGGCGAGAGTCCGTCGACCACCCAGGCGTAGTAGGCGCGTTGGGCGTCGACGTGGCGGCGCAGCGGGCTGCCCGTGCCCTCGGGGAGGAGGAACTCGGCCTCCTTGACGGGGAACTGGTCGTGCAGCCGGGCGAGCAGCGAGATGCTCGCCTCCTGGAGTACGGCGCGTTCGGAGTCGCTCGCGGCGTGCAGCCAGTTTCCCTCGTACGTGTAGGGCATGACGTCGGGCGGGACCCGGCCCTCGGCGCGGGCCATGACAAAGAAGGGCGCTCCGAGCGGCCCGGGGTCCGGCTCCAGCCACAGCACGCGGGGGACGGGCAGGTCGGTGTGGGCGGCGACCAGGCTCATCACGCGGTGCTGGCGGGGCATGTCGTACGTGGGGAACACGGTGTAGGCGGCCGGGTCGGCGGCGAGGCGCAGGGCGCAGGCGCGGACCGGGGTGTCGGGGTGCTCTATGCCGAAGAGCAGGGTCTCGCTGGACATGCCGTTGGATCCGGGGACGGAGACGCCTGTGATCTTCACGCCGGGGAGCTCGGCGTCGAGCCAGGCGGCGAGGCGCCGGCCGAGTTCCTCGGGTTCGCGGGTGGAGGTGCGCGGGCGTGGTGCCGGTGCTGCCATGACTTCCCCTCTCTTCTGCTGGCTCTGGTACGGGCGCTGCTACGGGGCCACTGAGCTGTAGTCGGTGAAGCCGCTCGGGTCGTGACGGCCGAAGCTGCCGTGCTCGAAGATGCCGAAGCCGGTCCGGCCGTCGAGGGTGAAGCGGGCGGAGTGGTCGGTGACGCCGAAGGCGGCCATGGGGTGGGCGGCGGGGTCGGAGAGGTCGTAGACGCGGCGGTCGGTCCAGCCGCGGCCCTGCCAGGTGCCGTGCTGCCAGTCGGCGGCGGGCGGGTAGCCGGCACCGACGGCGAGCGGGGAGGAGTTCAGGATCTCGACGCCGAGTTCGAGGGGTTTGCGGGCCGGGTCGGCGAGGTGGACGACGGCGCTCTCGGGGTGGCGGGTGCCGGGGCGGTAGCGGATCTCGGTCTGGGGCCAGCCGAGCTGCACGTCGTGGCGGCCGCTGCCCTCGGGGAAGACCTGGACCGCCTCGTTCAGCGTGCGGTGCCCGTCGGCGTCCTCCTGGGCGATGACCATGACGAAGCGGTCCTCGAAGCGGACCGGGATCCAGAGCCAGTGGAAGCCCTCGGGCCGGTACTCCTCGGCCGCCCGGCCGCCGTCCTCGCCGGGTATGGGGCGCACGCCCCAGCTGCGGTCGCGGGTGCCGGTCCACTCGGCGGCGGTGAGGGTGTGCTCCTCGCCCTGGGCGCGGATGGTGCCGGTGACGTGCCCGGCCTGGACGAAGCGGCGGCCTTCGAGCATGAGGCGGTCGCCGCGCCGCTGGACGTGGTGGGGTTCCCAGACGGCGGGGAACTCGGCGGTCCAGGTGATGTCGTACGAGAGCCCTGCGGGGTCGGCGGGGTCGGCGTCGCACTGGAGGGTGATCCGCTTCAGGGGTTCGTCGACGGTGATCCGCAGCGGGCCGACGGAGAGGTTCATACGGTCGTCGGTGAGGGCGTCGGAGGCGCGGACGGCGAGGAGTTCGTCGCCGGTGCGCAGGGTGGCGTAGGCGTCGATGACCCCGGCGTTGGGGTACACGCCGAGGCCGAGGATGAGGACGGCCCGGCCGGCGTGGTCGAAGACGTGGAAGATGCAGCGGTCGTAGGCGTTCCGGTCACCGCTGACGAGGTGCTTCATCGACAACGGGGCCTGGTGGACGGGGTATTCGTCGAGGGGTACGGGTCGGTCCGCGGGCATGGCAAACCTCCTGGGCGGGGCGGTGGCGCGGGGTGCGGGGTGCGGGGCGCGGCGTCGGCTGAAGCGGATATGACGGTACGTCAGAAACTGGGCCCGGGGCCAGACTTCTGTCACTCCCTGACATCCCGGCACGTCTGGCCACTTCGGGGAGGGCGCGGCGGGGACACCTCGAACGGATACCCGGAGGGCAGGGGCGGTTACGCGCGGGTCGGGTGGCGCGTTGGCGCTGTATGACCACGCTCGAAGCCCCTGGGGCAAGAACGGGACGGCGGCGGCGGCCGACGCCGCCCGGCTACGAAGAATCGGTTCCGCAGCGGCAGCCCGATCCGCCGATCTACCATGCGCTGCTGGCCCGTTGGGCCGACGACGGCCGCACCCTGCCGGGCCGGCGCGATCCGGAGTGGTCCCGCGTCGTCTCCTCCCCGATCTGGCCGAGCGGCCAACTCTTCGGTGACGGCGGCACCTAGGGGTGTCCTGGGAGCCGCCGGGGTGACCCGGCGCACCCCTCGTGCGCTCCTCGTACGCCTCGCCGGGCCCCGGGCCGCGCGGCACCCTGGGGCCATGACCAACCCGACGCAGCTCCTGGCCGAATACCGCCGCGACGGCTTTGTCGTCGTACCCCCCATGACCCCGCACGAGATATGGGCCGCCCTGACCGGGGAACTGCCCTCCGTCCTCGCCGAGGCGGGACCGCAGCGGTTCTTCGAGGAGGACGGCATGACCGTGCGCGCCGTCTACGGACTCCACCGCAAGGGCGGCCCCTGGCGGGCCCTGGCCGAGGCGTCACCGCTGACGGCCCTCGCCCGGCTGCTCATCGGCGAGGACGTGTACGTGTACCAGTGGAAGGTCAACCCGAAGGCGGCCCGGCTCGGCGACCGCTGGCAATGGCACCGGGACTTCGACTTCTGGCAGGCGGCCGACGGTATGCGGCGCCCGGCGGCCCTCACCGCCGCGGTCTTCCTCGACGAGGTCACCGAGGAGAACGGCCCGCTGCGCCTGATCCCGGGCACGCACACCGACCGGCCGGCCGCGGCCGAACCTCCCGGGGGCACCGGCGACGAAGAGGGTGGCTGGGCGTGGATCACGTCGAGCCGGCTCGCCTACGCCCTCCCGGACACCTCGACGGAGGAGCTCGCCCGTACCCGGGGCGTGTACGAGGCCACCGGGCCGGCCGGAACGGTGGTCTTCTTCCACGGCAATCTGGTGCACAGCTCGGGCCCGAACCGGTCGCCGCACACCCGCACCCTCGCCCTGATCAGCTATAACGCGGTGTCCAACGCCCCGCCCGCCGGCCATCCCGGTGCGCGCCCGGACTACTTCGTCAACCACGACGCGAAGCCGCTGACCGCTTAGGTCGCCTCCAGCGGGAGCAGCCCGGCCTTGGTCGGGCGGAAGCCGCACCGTGCGTAGAAGGGCTCCAGGTGCGGCTCGTAGTCCACGTGCAGCCACTGCGCGCCGGATGCCCGGGCGGCCTCGGCGGCGGCCCGGACCAGCCGGACCCCGAGGCCTCGGCGGCGTTCGTCCGGATGGACGGTGGTGTCCAGGATGAAAGCGTGCGCGCCGCCGTCGCCCGCGACGTTGACGTAGCCGACCAGGCGGCCGTCCCGCCGGGCCGTGATCCAGGCGGTGCTGCGCTCCAGTACCGGCCCGAAGGAGGCCGCCCGGTGCCCCGGCCAGGCCGCACCGAACAGCTCGTTCAGTTCGGCGTCGGCCAGGACCGGGCGCATCTCCAGGACCGGGTCGGTCATCAGCGCGACTCGGGGCCTGCCAGGTGGCGGGCGATGACCATGCGCTGGATCTGGTTCGTGCCCTCGACGATCTGGAGGACCTTCGCCTCGCGCATCAGCCGCTCCACCGGGAAGTCCGCGGTGTAGCCGTAGCCGCCGAGGACCTGGACCGCGTCCGTGGTGACGGCCATGGCGGCGTCCGTGCAGAACAGCTTGGCCATCGCCGCCTGGCGGGAGAACGGCTTGCCCGCGTCGCGCAGTCGCGCCGCCGCCAGGTACAGCGCCCGACCGGCCTCGATCTTGGTCGCCATGTCGGCGAGCATGAAGCGCAGGCCCTGGAAGTCCGCGATGGGGTGCCCGAACTGCTTGCGGTCCAGGGCGTACACCAGGGCCTCGTCCAGGGCGGCCTGCGCGACGCCGATGGCGCAGGCGGCAATGCCCAGACGGCCCGCGTCCAGCGCGGCCAGCGCGATGGTGAAGCCCTGGCCCTCCTCGCCGATGCGGCGCGTGTCCGGGACGCGGACCCCGTCGAAGTGCAGCTGGGCGGTGGGCGAGCCCTTCATGCCCATCTTCTTCTCGGGGACCGCGGCCGTCAGGCCCTCCGCGTCGCCCGGCACCAGGAAGGCGGTGATGCCCTTGGGGCCCTCGCCGCCGGTGCGCGCGAGGACGGTGTAGAAGTCGGCGACCCCGCCGTGGGTGATCCAGGCCTTGGTGCCGGTGATGATCCAGTCTTCACCGTCGCGTACGGCCTTGGTGGTCAGCGAGGCGGCGTCGGAGCCCGAGGCGGGCTCGGACAGGCAGTACGCGCCGAGCAGGCCGCCGCCGAGCATGGCCGGCAGGTGGGCCTTCTGCTGCTCCTCGGAGCCGTATCCGGCCAGGCCGTGGCAGGACAGCGAGTGCACGCTGACGCCGAGCCCGACGGTCAGGCGGGCCGCCGCGAGCTCCTCCAGGACCTGGAGGTAGACCTCGTAGGGCTGCTCGCCGCCGCCGTACTCGCCTGCGTACGGGAGACCGAGCAGGCCGGCTTCCGACAGCAGGGTGAAGATCGCACGCGGGAACTGCCCGGCGTCCTCTTCGTCGGCGGCCACGGGACGGATCTCCCGCTGGGCGATCTCTCGTACGAGCGCGAGGAGGTCCCGGGACTCCTCGGTGGGCAGTTGTCGGTCCACCGGCTGCGGGGCGCGGTCAGTCATGGCGGCGCTCTCCTCCCTCGTCGGGCACGGCGGCGACGCGTGAGGTGTGGGACGCGCCACCGGGTCTCGGTGCTCTCACAGCCGATACTGCCCTCCCGGATCACGGAAGGGGCAGTTCAGTGGCTGCGGCGGCTTGAGTATGCCCGATCAGGAGCGTCCCGTCACCGGGGCAAGATCATCGGCTTTCTCGAACGCCTCTTCGGGAAGGGGCGGCGGCGGACACTCCGGGACGAACTCCCCGATCACCGTCAGCGTCGCGCGCAGCTGGCGCACGAGCAGGGCGCCGAGCCCGGCCCGGTCGGGCTGCCGCGACGCGGCCTCGGCGTCGGCGTCGGGTTCCGCGTCCGGTTCCGCGTCGGCCTCGCCGCCGGGGTCCACCTCGGCATTCGCACCCGCACCCGCGTCGGAGGTGACAGCGTTGTCGGAGGCTTCTGCAGGGGCGGCCAGGGCGCCGATCCACTCCAGGGTGGTCCCCTCGACCGCGGACAGCCAGCCCACGAGCGCGAGCCGGGCGATCGGCGGGATGGTGCGGCGCCCGTACGCGCCTTCGGCGATGGTGGCCACCAGCTCCTCGCGGACCGCGTCGCGGATCGCGAGCACCTCGGCGTCGGAGCCGACTCCCCCGGTGACGATGGTCCGGTAGGCCGCCTGGTGGTGTTCGGCGTAGTACAGATAGCCGTCGATGGTGCGGCGCACCCGCTCGGCGTTGGGCAGGTCCGGCTCCCCGGCGGCGCGGGCGACGAGTTCGGCGACCGAGTCCTCGACGATGGCGAGGTAGTAGCCGCGCTTGCTCTTGAAGTAGTAGTAGATCAACCCCTTGGCGACGCCCGCCTGTTTGGCGATGTCGTCCATAGCGAGCACGTCGTACGAGGTATCGGCGAACAACTTGCGTCCGGTTGCTATGAGTTCAGCCCTACGGACCTGCGAACGCCCGGTTGCACCACGCTGTTGACTATTATTCAAATTCAGCCCTAGCCTCGAACTGCCACAGGATGCCCGCAGTGTGACTCCACCCGTACGTAAACGTGCGGGCTTCCTGCGTCAGCGGCTAGGCCGCCGCACAGAGGGCCGGCCCGGCCCTTTGGTGGACGTTGAGTGCGCCTACGTGGTCGGCGTTCGCGAGGAAGCCGCACGCGGTGCACTCGAACTTCGCCTGGGTGGTGCGGTTCTCCGCGCTGACGTGCCCGCACTCAGGGCGGCTGCGCGATGTGTTGCGGGCGTCCACCGCGATCACTCGGCGACCGGCACTCTCAGCCTTGTTCGCCAGGATCGCAAGGAACTGCCCCCAACCCGCATCGAGGATACTCCGATTCAGTCCGGCCTTCGCGGCGGCACCGTTCGCAAGGAACACGCCGTCACTCTGGGGGCCGGGCCTTGGCGTGGGCAACTTCGTCATACCCGCGATGTTGAGCCGCTCGTGGCCGATCACGTCGCTGTCACGGATCAGCGTTTTCGCCGTCTTGTGGTGATGGTCGAGACGCCGGCGCCGGATCCTGGCGTGCAGCTGGGCGACGCTCCGAGCGGCGGCCCGGTGGTTCTTCGCAGGGCGCCGGGTGCGCTTGGGGAAGATGGCCAGATGCCGCCGTGCCGCTGCCAGGTCCTCGGCCAAGACCCTAACAACTTGGTGCGCGATTGCCTGGGGCAACGCGTTCGGACGGAGTCGGAGCTATCGGGTGTGCTGGGTAAGGCCGAACAGAGCGCCGGTGGGATCGCGCAGGACCACGTCTCCGTTGGAGTCCTGGCGAACTTCGGTCGCACCGAGCTGTCGGGCCTGCTTGGCGTCGGCATCGGGTCTGTTGCTGGCGAAACTGACCAGCCAGAGTGATCGCTGCGCCGTTGGTTCGCCTGGCGGCGGGCTGGTGGCGGCGATGGAGTTGTCCGGCAACCGGAACTCGGTGTGCTCAGGGTTGGAGTTCCAGTGCAGGGCTGGTCGGTAGAAGGCGGCGGCCTGCTCGGAGTGGTCGGTGAGCAGGCTGATGCCGGCGAAGGTGCCCGGTTCGTGGTTCAGCTGCATGCCGGTGTGGGTGCCGGGCTGCCAGAGTGACAGTGGTGCGCCGACGGGGTCGAGAGCGACGGCGTAGTGGCCGAGTGTCCCGACTTCGGTGGGTGCCACGATGATCTGGGCGCCCAGGTTCGTGAAGCGGGTGACGGTGGCTTGGATGTCCGACACGGTGACGTTGATCGTCCAGTAGGGTGCGCCGGCGTCCTCGGCCGGCCCCAGGGCGGCGACGAGTTGTCCGCGCAGCGTGCAGAGCCTGTAGCCGTTGGGGTCCGATGGGGCGACGGTCCAGCCGAACAGCGCGGTGTAGAAGGCCGTCGTCGTCTCCGTGTCGGGAGTGCCGAGGTCGATCCAGCTCACGCTGTTCTCGGGGTGCCGCGTGATGTTCATCGAGATGCCTCTCCGTTGGGGCCGCCTCGCCCCGGTAGTGGAGCGAGGCGGTGTCCAGACTGACTCCGCGGCGCCCTGCGGTGTCAGGTGTAGTAGGGCGAGTTCAGGTCGATGCTGGCGTCCTTGACGATCTCGCCGTCGAACAGTCGTGTCGTTGCTGGGGCTCCGGCCCGGCGCGCTTCTTCGGCGAAGGGGCCCTGGGCGAAGGCCAGGGCGTTCTCGGCGCTGTCGAACTCGTAGAAACCACCGATGGTGTGGGTGCCGATCCCGGACAGCCACGTCTTGCGGATCAGGCCCGGTGCGGTCTTCAGAGCCACGTTGACCTGGTGCCAGTCGAACTGCTCGAACGGCACTGCCGCCTGGATCTCGGTGTAGAGAAACGTCTTGCCCATCACGAACCTCCGGTTTCGGGGCCTGTCCGGCCCACGTCACTAGTACGTGCGTCCTAGTAATCTGAGCATGGAGTAGGATGGCCGTACTAGTCAAGGGGGTCGCGATGGCCGTCGATACGAAGTCCCGCATGATCAGCGCAGCGATCGGGCTGCTGCAACGCCACGGCCTGGCCGCGATGTCCTTCACCGACGTCCTGGCCGAGAGCGGTGCCGCGCGCGGGGCGATCTATCACCATTTCCCGGGCGGCAAACAGCAACTCGCGCTCGAAGCCGCTCGCCGCAACGCGGAGGACGTCCGCGGTCACCTGCACGCACTGCCGGCCCGCACGCCACGCGAAGTTATGGAGTCGTTCCTCGGCAACGTCCGCCCTGTCATGCAGGCGTCCGCCGGGGGCGGCGGTTGCGCAATCGCGGCGGTCACCATCGACGGCGGTGCGGCCATTGCCGACCAGAGCAGCCTTCGCACTGTCGCGGCCGACGCGTTCACCGGCTGGGTCGGCGAGCTCACCGGAAAACTCGCCCACGCCGGAATGAGCTCATCCCAGGCCGCTGATCTGGCCACCCTCATGATCGTCACACTCGAAGGCGCCCACATCCTCTGTCGCGCAGCGGGCAGCATCGCGCCTTTCGACAGCGCCGCCGCAGCCCTGCTCTCCGCCCTCCCGAGCTCGGGTTGACCGATGCCAGAACACAGCAACGTGGCGCGCTGTAACGATCACGCTTCTGCCATGACATGAACAGGGCCGTGCGGGTTGGGTGTTGTTGTGACGCAACACCTTGGCCGCACGGCCTTGTCTCATCATCTCTTCACCGGCCTCCAGCGCCGTCGACTCGGTTCGGTGATCGCGGAGTTGGCCGAGGCGTGGATGGCCGCAGAGGAGGGCCGACTGCACGAGCGTCGAGGCCGCAGCCGGTTGCGTGCGGCCGGTGCGGGACCGAATCACCAGCTGGTGTTCACCGACCGGGTCATCGCCACGCTGGTCGTCCTGAGGTTCCAGCTCCCGCACGGAGCTCTGGCCCTGCTCTACGGAGTGGACCGCTCCACGATCACCCGGGCTGTCCACGAGGTCCGTCCCCTTCTGGCCGCTCGTGGCTTTGCTGTTCCCGGGCAGGGTGACCTGCGGCTTCGCACTCTCGCGGACGTCTTCGCCTATGCGGCGGCTGAGGATGTCGAGCTGCGGTTGGACGGCACGGAGGTCCGGGTTCGACGACACCGGGCGAACAAGCCAGGCCGTCGCGCCTTCGTCTCGGGCAAGATGCGGCAGAACACCAAGAAGGCCACCGTCGTCACTGACGGACAGGGCCGCACCCTGTGGGCCGGGGCCTTCCGGCCCGGCCGTACGCACGACCAGACAGCCGTGAAGACCGAGGGAATCTGCGACCTGTTCGAACAGTACCCCCAGGTCAGAGCCAAGGTCGACGCGGGCTACCGGGGACTTGCCAAGCAGTTCCCCGACCAGAGCCAAGCCCCGCCGCTCAAACCGAAGAAAGGCGCCCCGCCCGAAGGCATCGCCGCCTGGGACGCGGCCCGCCATCAGCAGTCCTCGGAGCGCATCTGCGTCGAGCACGCCAATGCTGAACACAAGCAGTGGCGAACCCTCCAGCGCTACCTCGGACGCCGCGAGTACTTCGACGAGACCTACGCGGCCGTCGCCGCCTTGGTCTCCGACCGCGCCACCGAGAGGTGAGCACCAATCAGACAACCCGCCAGGCCAACACGCCCGGACCCCATTCGTACACAAGGCCGTAAGGAAGCACGGGTTGGCGACGTGCATGCCGTCGCCGATGGTCAGGAAGTGCGTCACACCTACGCACGTATCACGCCCGGCCCCTCCCCTCGCATTTCCCCGCTCACGGCTGATGCGATCACGACACCGGCCGACACTGACAGCACAGTGGGCTCAGCCCTTCGCGGCTCCGTTCCAAGGAATCGGTTCCCCCACCGGTCAAAGCCAGTGGCCGCCTTGAAGGAACATCTGGAGGGCTCACACCGCACAGGCTAGCGAGCGCACAGGGGGCAGATGGCCGCTTCGCCGGAACAGAGGCGCATTGAGCTACGCCGCTACACGGCTCCGGTCCAAGAAGGTACTTCCTCCCCGGCCTGAAGGCCGCGGTTCCACGCCAGGAAGTTCAGATGGCCCTGGTCGGTGCGGAGCAGGCGCTGCTCACCTCGGACGTGATCGTCACCGACGGGCTGCGGCCGGACGCCTCGTGACCAGAGGGCCTCGGGTCACCAGGGAGCCTCGGGTCAGAGCCAGCCGACCTGGGTGACGAACATGGCGACGACGACCACCAGCGTCCAGCCGAGCACGTGCTCCAGCCACTTGGAGTGATCCTTGGGGCCGCCGGTGCGGACGAGGTTCCGGGCGCGGGAGGCGAGGGCGGAGCTGTATGCGGTCATGCCGTCCAATGTGACAGCGTTTGCGGCTTTCGCGGTAGAGACGCCCGCCATTCGTGGCGCGCATCACGTCCCGGCACGCCACCGGGCCCCGGCCGGCTTGCGGTCGGGGCCCGGCGCGTACGGAGGTCAGCCGGAGGCGGCGCGGTTGCGGCCCGCCATGCCCGCCATGGCAAGGGCGAGGCACAGGGCGACGCCGCCGGTGATCACGTTGCTGACCACGCTGCGGGTCGTGCTGACATCGCCGGCGATGACCCACGGAGCCACGATCGTCCAGGCTCCGATGCCGACTGCCGTCCACGCCATCGCGTGGGTGCGTTCATAAGCGGAGCCGAGTCCGCTCATGCACAGGCAGTACGCCAGGCCGGCGATCAGGTTGTTGATCGCCAGCGAGCTGAGGCCGCTGAACCCGGCGATCCACGGCGAGGCCGCCAGGTAGAGGCCTGTGACGAGGGCCAGCGCCTCCACGGCCTGCGCGGCGGGGGTGCTGGTGACCCGCTCGAACCTCGAGCGCATCTCGGCGAGGTCGGGGTGGTGTTCGATGCTGTGGGTGGTCATGGCGGGCCGCCTCCTGTAGAAGACTTTATGTGCCCTTTACGACCTTATGTTGCGCTTATCTGCGCCCCGGGTCAACGGGAAGTTCCGACACTCGGATCACAGCACTCCCACCGCCCGCAGGGCCGCGATCTGGGCGAGGCTCGGGCGGGCCGGGGCGTACAGGTAGCAGATGCCTCCGGAGCCGGTGACGGTCTTGCCGGCGGCGTTGTGGCGCTTGGTCCGCAGCCACACGTTCTCCCACTCGCGCCGCTTGTAGACCCGCCGGACGGCCGTGTTGTCGCGGGAGTTCGGGTCGTTGGCGACCACGTCCCCGGCCGCGGTGAAGCCGATGACGGTCATCAGGTGGCCGGCGGTGCCGTAGCCCGCGCCCGTGAGCTCCTCGGTGCGGAAGGACTGCGAGGTGATCGCCGGGATGCCCGAGCGGACCAGGGCCTCCAGGTCCGCGAGGGAGCGCAGCCGGGTGACGACCCCGGCGAGCCCGCTGTAGGTGGCGGCGTACGCGGCGTTGAAGGGCCAGTTGCCGCACCCCTTGTAGGCGCTGTCGTAGGTGAAGCGGGCCGCGTGGCAGACCTGCGGGTCGGCGTAGCGGGAATCGACCCAGGCCAGGTCCTCGGCCGCGGGCTTGCGGCCCCAGTACTCGACGACCATCTGGGAGGAGGTGGGGCTGCACCAGGCCTCACCGCCGTTGTCGTACTGGGGGTACTGGCCGGTATGGGTCTCCTGCGAGTAGCGCGGGACCTTCAGCTCGTGGGCCGTGCCCGAGGGGGCGGAGGCGGGGACGGTGAACCGGTCCGGGACGTCGGAGACCATGGCCCCGGCCAGCCACACCGTCGGGCCCTGGGCGGTGCCCGGCTTGCGGTGGAGGGTCAGGCGCAGCTGCCAGTCCGTGATCCGTACGCCGTTCGCCCGCGCGGGGGCGTCGACGGCCAGGGTGTCGGTCCACACGGTGGAGGTGCCGTCGGTCTGGCCGTCCACGGAGGTGCGCCGGATGTCGCCGTCGCCGGAGGCCCAGCGGCCCAGTACGTACCAGGGGGTGGTGGCGCCGGTGCCGTAGGTGGCGCGCAGTTCGACCTGGATCCAGGTACCGGCCGGGGTGTGGGCGTTCCAGGACGCGATGGTCTCGGTGCCGGGCACGGCGGAGCGGTGCACGGGGGAGGTCCAGGCGGCGTACTCCCAGGTGCTCTTCTTCCCGGTGTGCGGGTCGGTGTACTCGGTGCGGCCGGCCGGGGCCTCGATCACCAGGCCGGGGCGGTCGCCGGCGAGGGCGGCGGTGCCCTGGTGCGTGCCGGCCAGCCAGTGCACGTACGCGTACCAGAACAGGTTGTCGACCGTCCCGTCGGCGGCGGCTTCGGCAGGCGCCGCTTCGGCCGGCGCGCCGTCGGCGGCTCCCGTCCCGGCCTGCGGGCCTCCGTCTCCGTGCGCTCCGGCCGCCGAAGCCCTGCCGCCGGGGACGGCGGCTGCGGTGGCCGCGGCGAGGGCGAGGGCCAGCAGGGCCCTGCGTGGTGTGGGTGCGGTCATCGGCGTGGCCCCCAGGGGTCGGTGCGGTGGATCGGCTCCTCCACCCTTCCAGTTCCCGCCCACCCGGCGGCGAAGCCGTGCCCCGTGTCGGGGGTGACGGGGGGCGCCGGGCCGGGGGCCCGGGCCGGGGGGCTGCCGGGGCCCGGCGGGGGTTGCCCGCTCCCCGGGGCCATACGCTGGCCGGGTGGAGCCTCAGCAGTCACTTCAGTCACTCGCGCGCGAACTCGCCGCCCTGCCGCCCTCCCTCGGCCCGGTCCGGCTGATCGGGATCGACGGGCACGCCGGGTCCGGGAAGAGCACGTTCGCCGGGCGGCTCGCCGAGGCACTGGGCGGGGTTCCGGTGCTGCACCTGGACGACGTGGCCACCCACGAGGAGCTGTTCGGCTGGCCGGAGCGGCTGCGCGCGCAGGTGCTGGAACCGCTGGCCGCCGGGCGGGCGGCCCACTGGGCCCCGTACGACTGGGTGGAGCGCCGGTTCGGTCCGGAGCAGGTGCTGGAGCCGGTGCCGGTGCTGCTGATCGAGGGGGTCGGCGCCGGGCGGCGGGCGCTGCGCCCGCATCTGGCGCGGCTGCTGTGGATGGAGACACCTCGCGCACAGTCCTGGGGGCGCGGGCGAAATCGGGACGGGCGTGAACTTTCCGACTTCTGGGACGGATGGGAGCGCGCGGAGCTCGCGCACTTCTCGGATGATCCTTCGCGCCCCTTCGCCGACACTTTGGTACGCCAGAGAGGTACGGGATACGAGTGGACTTCCGGGACGGATGCGACCGCCGGAAGGGCCGCTTCCGTCACCGAAGGTGACGGACTCCCCCGGGCCTGAGCCGCTCCGGAAAACCGCTTGCGCGGGCCTGGACCGACTTGCTTGACCTGGGCCCCGCACCGGCCTTACGTTCTGAATGCGCGGCCTTTCCAGGCCGCAGTGGACGCGAAGCCCCCGATCGTTCCCCCGTGATCGGGGGCTTCGTTCCGCCCCCGCCCGGCTCGGAGCCGGCGCCGCAGGGGCCCGGCCTCCCCGAAACCTTCACCCTGAGTCACCTTGCGCGCCCCCGGAGCCCGGCCGACCGGTGCCCGCCGCACCCTACGTATGGTGCGTAGCCGCAGGTACGATGCATCCCTGATTTCATCGGCGCAGTGGACAACTCGCGGGCGCGACGCGGGGGTTGCTGTGCACCACGGGGGCAGGCTTGTGGGGGATGTGATGGATTTCGGCACGCCGGGCACGCACGCCCCGGCCGAACTCGCCTGGCTGCGCGGGGTGGACGCCTGCACGATGGGCGCCTATCCGCAGGCCGAGGAGGAGTTCCGGGCGGCCGTACGACTGGATCCCTCGATGGCCGACGCATGGCTGGGCCTGCACGCGCTCCGGGTGGACACCACGAACGCCTTATTGCGCATGTACGCCCACCGCGACCGCTTCGGCGAACAGCGGGCCCGCCACCGGCGGACGCTGAACTCCTGGTACTGGCTGGGCTGGTGGGTACAGCCGGTCCTGGAGAGCCGGCGCGACCTCCTGCTGGCCCACGCCTCGCACTGGCTGGACGGCCGGCACGTCCCCGAACTGGACCAGGCGCTGGCCGCGCTGCCGCCGGTGGACACCGATGCGCAGGTGCGGTTCCTGCACGCCTGCCGGTCCTACCTGGTCAAGGACTGGGAGCAGCTGGTGCGGCACACCGAGCCTCTGGTGGACGATCCGCTGCTGGGGATCGAGGCGGGCCTGTTCGGCGGGATGGCCCGGGTCCGCCTCGAGATGTACGGCCAGGCCGAGCCGATGCTGTCGGCGGCGCTGATGCGCTGCCGCAGCGAGCAGCCGCAGCGCAAGGAGCTGCGGTACTGGCTGGCGCGGGCGCACGAGGGGACCGGGCGCAGCGCGGCGGCGCTGCCGCTGTACCGGGCGGTCCACCGGGTGGACCCGGCGTTCATGGACACGGCGGCCCGGCTGACGGCGATCGAGGACAGCGACTACGTCGACGGGGCCGACGGATACGCCGGGTACGCCGCGTCCGGCTACGAGGGGTACGCCGGGCACGATCTCTCGCCGGTCGGCGGGGATTTCGCGGCGGTGGCCCTCGGCGGCGGCCCCGTCCAGGACATCGCGGCGGACGCGCAGGTGGAGCCGGACCCGCTGATCGCGCCGGAGCCGGATCCGCGGTCCGGGGCTCCGGGTACGGGCACCGGCCGGGCGGAGGGCGCACGCCGCAAGGTGGCGGTTCCGCCGCAGACCGCGCCCGGGGGGCTGCCGGCCGGGCCGGCCGATCCGGCGCTGCTCGCCCAGGCGCTCGCGGAGCTGGAGCGGATGGTGGGCCTGGAGCCGGTGAAGCGGCAGGTGAAGGCGCTCTCGGCGCAGCTGCACATGGCCCGGCTGCGGGCCGGGCAGGGCCTGCCGGTGCAGCCCCCGAAGCGGCACTTCGTGTTCTCCGGGCCCTCGGGCACGGGCAAGACGACCGTGGCGCGGATCCTGGGCCGGGTCTTCTACGCGCTGGGGCTGCTGGGCGGGGACCATCTGGTGGAGGCCCAACGGGCCGATCTGGTGGGAGAGTTCCTCGGGCAGACGGCTGTGAAGGCCAATGAGCTGATCGATTCCGCGATCGGCGGGGTGCTGTTCGTGGACGAGGCGTACAGCCTCTCCAACACCGGCTACAGCAAGGGCGACGCGTACGGGGACGAGGCGCTGCAGGTGCTGTTGAAGCGGGCCGAGGACAACCGGGACCATCTGGTGGTGATCCTGGCCGGCTATCCGGCGGGGATGGACCGGCTGCTGGCCGCCAATCCGGGGCTGTCCTCGCGGTTCACCACCCGGGTGGACTTCCCCAGCTACCGGCCGCTGGAACTGACCTCGATCGGCGGGGTGCTGGCGGACGCGAACGGGGACCGCTGGGACGAGGAGGCCCTCGAAGAGCTGCGCAGCATCAGCGGGCACGTGGTGGAGCAGGGCTGGATCGACGAGCTGGGCAACGGCCGGTTCCTGCGCACCCTGTACGAGAAGAGCTGCGCGTACCGGGATCTGCGGCTGGCGGGGTTCCCGGGCGAGCCCTCCCGGGACGACCTGTCGACGCTGCGGCTGCCCGACCTGATGCAGGCGTACGGGGAGGTCCTGTCGGGCCGGGGCCCGCAGGACCGCGACCGCCCGGAGCCGCCGCCGCTGTAGCGGGGGTGCCGGGGGCGGGGCCCCCGCCCCCCCCCCGCTCACCCCCCGGCGGGGCGGGTTGCCGGCGGGGCGGGCCGGCGGGGCGGGTTGCGGGGCGCGGGGGGGCGGTCCAGGCCCCCGAGGC
>NZ_JBFBAH010000051.1:0-29319 GCF_040682115.1 Streptomyces sp. NPDC051364
GGTGGGGTTCACCGACGCGGGGTGGAGCAGCTCGGTAGCTCGCTGGGCTCATAACCCAGAGGTCGCAGGTTCAAATCCTGTCCCCGCTACTACACCGGAAGGGCCCGAATCCTCATATGGATCCGGGCCCTTCTGCCGTACTCGGGGAGCTCGGGCCCAGGTGTCACGAGATCGTCGCACCTAGCCTCTGCGCTGCCGATACACCCGCATCAGCCCCGGAAAGCCCGCCCCCGGCCCACACGGCATGCGTGCCAGGTCTGCCTCGGGCAGCAGGCCCAGCTCTGTGCCGGATCCGGGATACCGCTGGGCTGTGACCGCCGGAACCTGTCCAGCCCTCTTCCTATTGCCGGCATCTCCGCCTCGTCTACGCCAGGTCCCAGCGCAGCCTCGTCCCGACCCAGGTCGCCGCCTACGTGCAGTGGTACGAGCCGTCCGACGGCAGCCACTGCGCCGGATCCTTGTCCACCTTGCTCCCATTTGAGGCTTGGGCCGCGACAATGCCATCAAAGGCTGCCGGTCCGATCGATAGGTCTTTAGCTAATGTGCTAAATATTGAACATGACAGAAGCTCAGGACGAGGCAGGGGTGTTCCGCGCACTCGCTGATCCGACGAGGCGCCAGATCCTTGAGGACCTCAGAGGCGGTGAGCTCGCGGCAGGCGAGATCGCGAGCAGATTCGCGATCAGTGCGCCGTCCATTTCACGGCACCTCGGCGTGCTCAAGGGAGCGGGGCTGGTCACCGAGCGCCGGGACGGCAACCGGATCCTCTACACGCTGGCCGAGGATCGCTTGGCGACCTGCATCGGCCGGTTTCTCAGCGCCGTCTGCCCCGAGCAGATCGTCCTGCGCCATACCAAATGGCGCCCCGGGGCGCAGAGCGAGGGATCATGAGGCAACTACGTTTGACCAGCGTCGTTGAACGACGGCTTCTGGTGAACTACCGGGTCGCCCCGGACGCCGCGGCACGCCTGCTTCCTGATCCGCTGCGGCCGCAACTGGTGCACGGCCACGCGGTCGCGGGCATCTGCCTACTGCGGCTGGGAAGTGTCCGGCCGGTCTGGGCCCCCAGAGCGTTCGGGTTGCGGAGCGAGAACGCGGCGCATCGGATCGCCGTCGAATGGGACGGACCGGACGGCATCGAGACCGGCGTTTACATCCCGCGTCGCGACACCGCCTCACGGCTCAACGTCTGGGCCGGAGGCCGCGTCTTCCCCGGCGAACACGGCCGCGCCGGTTTCGAGGTGCACGAGACACCCGGACAGGTGCGTGTCGCCTTCGCGACGTGGGACGGCGACACCCGGGTGGACGTCACCGTCGAGCCGTCCGACGAGCTGCGGGGCAGCGAGCTCTTCGCCGATCTCGCCGAGGCCTCCCGTTTCTTTCAAGACGGGGCAAAGGGCTACTCGGCCACCAGGTCCGGCCGCCACCTGGACGGCATGGAACTGCACACCGACGCCTGGCACGTGGAAGCCGGCCGGGTCCGCTCCGCCGCGTCGACCTTCTTCGACGACCCAGACCGCTTCCCGCCAGGGAGCGCAACCCTGGACTGTGCCCTGGTCATGCGCAACGTTCCCGCCAGTTGGCGCCCGCTCCCGACCATGGCCGCCAACCGAGGCGCTCAACTCGCCGAGTGAAGCGCCGAGTCACAGCTACTGAGGTTTTCAGGGTGGGGTCGGTGGTGTCAGAGCCAGGCCGGTGGCGGTGGCGGTGAGGCAGGAGACTCATCCCCCACGGCCTTCGCGCTGGATGTGAGTGTTTCCTTGGTCGGCACATGATCCAGACGAAGGCCGCTGACGAAGGCCGCTTCCGCGTACGGCGGTTACCGAACCGAGTGATCGAGTTCGACGCACCGTTCGACGTCAGAGGTCAAAGATCAAGCTGGTCGGCTTCTTCGGCGAGCGCCTTGAGGCCGCGCAGGGTGGCTTCCATGTTGGCGCGGAGCTCTGCAAGCCGGAAGGCCAGGATCTCCTCCTCCCGCTCCGGCGTGCGATCGATCGCCAGGCTTACCCCGGAACGCCCCGGCCCGATACGGGCGATCTGCCGCAGCCGGGTGCCAGCCCCCTCCGGATCGAGCTCGAAGCGCCACGTGGCCAGGGGCAGCGCCGGGTCCGGGACAGGGTCACCGTACCGGCCGTCCGGGTCCACGACCGCCCAGCCGAACACCCGCTGGTCCTCCAGCAGGACGACGTGCGAGACGGTCCGCCACTCACCGATCATTCGATGACGGTTGTACCCAGCGAAGCGCGCGCCCACCGCCGGCCCCTCCGCACCATCCAGCCATTCCGCGCGCTGCAGTTCAGGGCTCAGGCGCGCCGGCAGACCGATGTCGGTCACAAGGCCCCACACCTGAGACGGAGCCGCCTCGACGTAGACGTCACAGCACACACTCGGCCCCTCGGCATACCGCACGGGCGTCCCTCCCTCGTGGTCCGGACCAGACGATCCGGCACTCGATGACTGGCGTTGATCTTAGAGCCGCGGAGGAACGGCGCCCACGGCGGCCGTCGGTTGCAGCCGGCAGGCTGTGGCTCGACTCGCATCCTCGACCGGCTCGCTACGCGCCGAGCCCAGCCAGGCCGAGCGGGCGCCGAGCACGGCAGAGGAGCGGGAGGCGCTCGCCGCGCGTCGGCGGCTTCTGCCCGAGCCGCCCGCGTGGCTGATCGGTTTGTTCGTCGCCAGAAACCGACGTGACGTCTTCGATGACGACATGCTGAAGCGGTGCGGGGAGATGACCCAAGCGGATCCGGGGCGCTGCTGGTGTGCACTCAGGCTTCGACGTAGGCCACGATCGTGATGGTCCGCAGGGCAGTTACGTAGTAGATGACGCGTACCCCGTCGATCTCGTCCGCGTAGTCGCGCAGCAGGGTGCCGGGCACCTCGGTGCCGAGCTCGGGGTTGACGCTGACGGCGACGATCGCGCGGTCCAGACGGTGCGTCTCGTTCGCGGTGAGCTTGGCGAGCTGGGTGAGCGCGGGCTCCACCATGACGACGCGCGAGCGGCGCGCGGAGTGGTCAGGCAACGCGGGACTGCTCGTCCGCGAGACGGTCGAGGTGGCCTTCGCGAGCGGTCTCCCACAGCCTGAGGGTCTCCGGGGACGGGTAGCCGTTCGCGGCGATGTCCTCGAGCACCGAGGCGCTGACATTGACCTTCGCGCGTTGGTCGGCTGCGCACGCGAGGACGGCCGCGGCTCCGCGCCCGTCGAGGGGCTGGCGTTCGGGCGCGGGCGCGATGGCCGGCTGCTGGCTCATCCGAGGCTCCTGGGCAGTCATCTGGCGTGTGTCACCACGGTATCGCCGGGACGGGCCGCCGGAGCTCGGTACGGACGAATCGTGGCCCCGGCGGCCCCCGCCGACCGCTCACACAGCAGCCGCAGCCGGCCCAGCTCGCGAGGTATGGTGCCAGGCGTCGCGGGCCCGGCAAGAGCCGAACGAGGCCTCAGCCACCGCCCTGGAAGCCCCACAGCACATCCGGTCGTGCGCGTGCTGCAGGCGCAGACGCCTGCCCGGCAGGCAGCCGGTCAGCTTCCGCATGCACACCCTGCGGCGGCCTTCGCCTCCGCCGGGCTCTGCGCGGGATCGAGGGCCTGCTCCTGGGGAGTGCAGCAGGCGATGGTGCCGCAGCAGGCGTCCGGGGAGGCATCGGCCTTCTCCAGGGTGTCGGCGTCGGCCTTGACCACGTACACCTCCCACGGCTCCTTGCCCGGGCCGTGCACCCACACCTTGTCCTGCAGGGCGTAGCAGCAGGAGGTGTCGTTCTCCTCGAACGTGGCCAGGCCCGCCTCCTTCAGCCGGGTCGTGGCGGCGTTGACGTCCTCGGTGCCGGCGACCTCGACACCGAGGTGGTCCAGGCGGGTCTCCTCGCCGCTCTCGCCCTCGATGAGGACCAGCTTCAGCGGGGGCTCGGTGACGGCGAAGTTGGCGTAGCCCTCGCGCCGCTTGGCGGGCTCGGTGCCGAAGAGCTTGGAGTAGAAGGCGATCGAGCCTTCCAGGTCGGCGACGCGCAGGGCGAGCTGGACTCGTGACATTGCGGGCTCCCATCCGAGACGATGCTGTATCGACAGCTGTCGATACAGTCAAGGTTGCCACCTGGATAGGCAGACGTCAACATAGAGGGATGTCGAAACAAGCTGATCTGCCGGTGCTCGGCCAGGACGAGGCATGCTGCGCCCCGATGGTCCGTGAGCCGCTGGGCGAAGTGGACGCGGCCGAGCTGTCGCGGATGTTCAAAGCGCTGTCGGACCCGATCCGGCTGCGACTGCTGTCCCTGATCGCCTCCCACGAGGGCGGAGAGGCGTGCGTGTGCGACCTGATCGGCCCGTTCGACGTCTCCCAGCCGACCATCTCCCACCACCTGAAAGTGCTGCGCGAGGCCGGGCTGGTCGGCTCCGAACGGCGGGGTACCTGGGTGTACTACTGGGTGCTCCCCGAGGCCCTGGCCAAGCTGTCCGCCCTCCTTGAGACACCGGTCGTACCCGCGAAGGCCTCCGCGTGAGCGCCTCAGCCCCTCTCGCGCGGCGGGCCGCGGTCGAAGCCGTCGGCGCAGCGGTGCTGGTGGCCGTGGTGGTCGGCTCCGGGATCCAGGCGAGTGAGCTGACCCGCGACATCGGTGTGCAGCTGCTGGCCAACTCTCTGGCGACCGTATTCGGCCTGGGAGTGATCATCGCCCTGCTCGGCCCCATTTCCGGGGCGCACTTCAACCCCGTCGTGACACTCGCCGCCTGGTTCGCCGGCCGCCGTACGGCCGACGGTCCCAGCCCACGGGAGGTGGCGGCCTACGTGCCCGCCCAGATCGCCGGGGCCATCGCCGGAGAGAAGTCTCACCCCAGCCGATCCCCGGTGGCAGCCCGGTCGCCGCGACGGGTCTGGGACGGAACGCAGCCTTCAGGGTCATGCACACCACAGCCAACCGCCGCCGCTTGACGGGTCAACTGCATCGGATGTCTTGTCCGCGGCCTGATCGGCGGCCGACGCAACGTTGGTCAAGGGGAACGTGCTGGGCAGCGAACCTTTTCAAGGGAAAACGTGTGTCCGGCCGAACTTGGTCAAGGGTCAGCCGGGCCGGTGCGCACCTCACCAGGGCTTTCCATCTACTCCACCACTCAGGACCGGCGGCGTCGGCGAGGGCACACACGGCCACCGCGCTCTTGGCATGCCGCGCCACACGATGTGCTGTGTGCCGCGGACCATCTCCGACCCGAACTGCCATGTCGCCCGGCCGTTTCCGTCCCAGGAGCTCGAAGAAGCCGGGCCTACGGCGCGTAGCCGCCTCGTGGGTCGGCACGACGAAGGCGACGGGGCGAGGTTGACGCTGCCGCGCCGTGAAGTCGCTGACGAGCCAGCGGCTTTGGCGCCTCCGACCAGCGGGAATGGCTGGATCAAGTGTCGCTCGCCATTGCCGGGTTCGCCTTGCCCGGATTCGCGCGGTTCACGGCTGGCGAGTCCTCGCCATGGCGAGGACTTGCCGTCGCCAGGCCTTCACGGCGGTGTTACCGGGCCGATAGACCCATGGCATGTTCTCCCCCTCTCAGGCTTTCGCCTCCCGGCGCAGGCGGTGGCAGCTGATCTCGGCCGCCACCGTGGTGCCGCTGCTGGCGTCCGGGCTCGCAGTTCTGCAGACGCCCGCTCAAGCCGCTCCGAGCAAGCCCACCCTTCCCGCCCAGCCTTCGGCGACCCACAAGGTCACTCTGGTCACCGGCGATGTCGTCACGGTCACCACGATGGCCGACGGCCGGCAGACGGCCGACGTCAAGCGGCCGGAGAGCGCCGTCGGCGGCGTGAAGGTCCAACAGGTCAAGGGTGACCTGTTCGTCATCCCGGACGAGGCGGTGCCGCTGCTGGGCACCGACAAGCTGGACCGGCGGCTGTTCAACGTCACCGACCTGATCGAGATGGGCTACGACGACGCGAAGTCGCCCGCGGTGCCGCTGATCGCGACGTACGCCCAGTCGAAGTCCCGCTCGGCCGGCGAGCCGACGGCCCCCCGCGGCAGCAAGCTGACCCTCGACCTCAAGGGCATCCGCGGTGCCGCTCTCAGCACCGAGAAGCGGCAGGCCCGCACCTTCTGGACCGACGTCGCCCCGCGGGGCAGCACGACGTTGGGCGCGGGTGTGGCGAAGCTGTGGCTCGACGGTCGCGTGAAGGCCAACCTGAAGGAGAGCGTGCCGCTGATCGGCGCGCCCGAGGCCTGGGC
Source organism: Streptomyces sp. NPDC051364 (assembly GCF_040682115.1). Taxonomy (NCBI): domain Bacteria; kingdom Bacillati; phylum Actinomycetota; class Actinomycetes; order Kitasatosporales; family Streptomycetaceae; genus Streptomyces; species Streptomyces sp. NPDC051364. The sequence continues at coordinate 6,191 of NZ_JBFBAH010000051.1, forward strand.
GGCCGGGTACACCGGCAAGGGCGTCAAGGTCGCGGTGCTCGACACCGGCATCGACGTCAACCACCCCGACTTCGCCGGCCTGATCGACGGCACGGCGAGCTTCGTCCCGGGTGAGGCCGTCACCGACGTCAACGGGCACGGCACACACGTGGCCAGTACGATCGTCGGCTCGGGCGCCGCCTCCGGCGGTGCCAACAAGGGCGTCGCCCCCGGCGCCGACCTGGTCGTCGGCAAGGTGCTCGGCGGCCCGGAGGGCTCCGGCCAGGACTCCTGGGTCATGGCCGGCATGCAGTGGGCCGCCGAGTCCGGTGCGGACGTCGTCAACATGAGCCTCGGCGACTCCTACCCGACGGACGGCAGCGACCCGATGTCGCAGGCGGTCGACGCCCTGTCCGCGCAGTACGGCACGCTGTTCGTCATCGCCGCCGGCAACGCGGGCCCGGAGAGCATCTCCGCCCCGGGTGCGGCCGCCTCGGCGCTGACCGTGGCCGCCACGGACAAGCAGGACCAGCTCGCGTCCTTCTCCAGCACCGGCCCGCTGGCCTACTCCGGCGCCATGAAGCCGGACATCGCGGCGCCCGGCGTGGACATCACAGCAGCCCGCTCGCAGGAGATGAGCGGCGGCGAGGGCCTCTACCGCACCCTCAGCGGCACCTCCATGGCCACCCCGCACGTGGTCGGCGCGGCGGCGATCCTGGCCCAGCAGCACCCGGACTGGACCGGCGCCCGGCTCAAGGAACACCTGATGAGCACCGCGAACGGGCTGGGCGACCGGTACTCGCCGTACGAGGTCGGCACCGGCCGTCTCGACGTGGCCGCCGCGGTGCGCACCACGGTCCGCAGCACCGGGTCGCTCTTCTTCGGCAACTACACGTGGCCGCACGAGCCGAGCGACGCCGCCGTCACCAAGGACCTGACCTTCACCAACTCCGGTTCATCCGACGTCAGGCTGAACCTGGCGCTGGCCGACGACGGCGGCCCGTTCAGACTGGGAGCCACTACGGTGACCGTCCCGGCGGGCGGCACCGCCGCCGTCCCGGTGACCGGTGACCCGCGAACCGCCCCGTCCGGCCGGGACGTCGGCTACGTGATAGGCACCGATGCGACCACCGGGAAGCCGGTGACCCGCACTTCCGTGGCGCTGCTCAAGGAAGAGGAGCGCTACGACCTGAACATCAAGCTGGTCGGCCGGGACGGCAAGCCCGCCGCCGGCTGGGCCACGATCAACCTGGCCGGTGACCTCTGGCCGTGGTCGGTGTACGTCGACGGCCAGACCACCCTGCGCATGGCGCCCGGTACGTACACCGTCGCGGCGTACCTCGACGTGGCCGGCGAGGACGCGGACCGCTCCGGCCTGGCCGTGATGGTCGACCCGGAGACCCTGCTCAAGGACCGCTCCGCGGACGTGGTGCTGGACGCCCGCAAGGCGCGCCTGCTGCAGACCGAGGCTCCGCAGCGCACCGAGGACCGCCAGCGCAAGGTCGACTTCAACGTCCACTACAAGGGCCTCGACCCGTTCACGGACTTCCGCAGCGGGTACGTGGTGCCGCCGACGTACGACGACGTCTACGTCTCACCGACGGAGCCGATGACGCAGGGCGAGTTCATGCTGATCACCCGCTGGCGCAAGGGCGAGCCCCCGCTCACTCTGAGCGCGCTGGGCGGCCGGCTCGGCTTCGAGGCGCTGGTGCAGGCGGGAAGCGCGCTGAGCACCGCCACGGACAAGCTGGACGCGGTCTACGCGGGCAACGGCGCGGCGGCCGCATACGAGAAGGTCAGCGCCAAGGGCAAGGCCGTCGTCGTCGAGCGCAGCGACGAGGTCTCGTCACAGGCGCGCGCCGAGGCTGCGGTGGCGGCCGGTGCGAAGGCGCTGATCGTGGTCAACGACGGTGTCGGTGCCCTGATGGAGTACGTCGGCGAGTCGACCATCCCGGTCGCCACCGTGCACCGCGACGCGGGCAAGACCCTCATCGCGATGGCCAAGGCCGGCACCTTCAAGCTGACCGTGAAGCAGACCGAGTACACGCCGTTCGTCTACGACCTGACCCGGGACTACCCGGGCCAGGTGCCGGACCGCGCCCTGGTCTACAAGCCGGCCCATGGTGATCTCGCCCGGATCGATGCCCGCTACTACTCGGCCACGGGGGGCGGGGCGGCGGAAGGCTACCGCTCCGACTTCACCCTGAACCCGTCGTTCAACCTCCCCGAGCGCGAATGGCACCCGGGTACCCGCACCGAATGGGTGACCCCAGGCCAGGTCTGGAGGGAGTTCCACGCGCAGGGCGTCCAAGGCGCCATGCCGTGGGTGATGGTGTCGGGCGACAACACGTACGCCAAGGGCAGGACCACCCGGCTGGACTGGTTCGCTCCGGCGATCCGCCCCGGCCAGGGCGAGTCCTTCGGCGTGTACAACTCCCGCTGGCAGAACCAGATGACGTGGAACGTGCAGGCATGGGCCTCCTCCAGCGACACCATGCGGCTGGGCGGCTACCTGCCGTGGGGTGAAACGCCGACCCGCCTGCAGGTCTTCCAGGGCAAGACGCTGATCCACGACAATCCACACAGCACGGACATGCAGTGGATCGAGGTGCCGAAGGGCAACCTGCCCTACCGCGCCGTCCTCGACGCGGAGCGGCCCGGTGACGTCTTCCGGCTCTCGACGCGCACCCACACCGAGTGGACGTTCATGTCCGACACCGTCGACTCCGCATTCTTCGAGCGGTTCTCGGTGCTGAACCTGGACTACAAGCTGGAGTCGGACCTGCACGGCGACGTCAAGGCCAATGCGACCCAGCAGATCGCGCTCAAGCCGGTGTCGATGGACGGCGGCCCCCTGCCGGGCACCGTCAAGACGGTGAAGCTGGACGTCTCGTACGACGACGGCGCCACCTGGCAGAAGGTGACCCTGGCCAAGGGCGCCGACGGCTACTGGAAGGGTTCGTTCAGGACGGCCAAGAAGCCCGGCGGCTTCATCTCGGTCCGCGCGGGCGCCGAGACGAACAGCGGCTACAGCGTCAAGAACGAGATCATCCGGGCGTACGGCCTGCGATGAACCACGCAGTCAAGCCCCGGGGAGGCGACTCCCCGGGGCCCTTCCCGTCACCGCTGCTCCCGGCAGGGACTACTCATGGTCTGCCTCCGTGGCGCATACTCACCCCGCTGTGGCAAGCGGAACGGAGTCGGTCGTCGATGCTGGATGTGCTGGGCCTCGAACCCGATGACGAGCGCGTCTACCGGACGCTCCTCGGGCTGCCGAACTCCACCGCGAAGCTGCTGTCGGACCGGCTCCTCGTACCGCGAGCCGACGTGGACAAGGCCCTGTCCCGCCTGGTCGGGTGGGGACTGGTGATCAGGTCGGCGGACGAGCAGTTCACCGCCGCGCCGCCGGCCATGGCGCTCGGCTCTCTCATCAGCCAGCGCCGAGACGGGCTGCGCATGGCCGAGCAGGCCCTGGTGACCTTCGCCGAGGAGCACCGGGCAGCGATGACCGGGAGCAGCATCAACGATCTGATCGAGGTCGTCACGGGCGTCGACGCCATCGGTCATCGCTTCCTGCAGGTACAGCACGCAGCCCGCACCCAGGTCCGCACCTTCATCACCGCACCGTTCGTCGCCGTGCCCCCCGAGGAGAACACGGCCGAACCCGTGGCCCTCAGCCGCGGCGTGCAATTCCGCGCGATTCTGGACCGGGCCGCGCTGGCAGAGCCGGGCATCGTGACCGATGCGATCCGTTCCCTGCACAACGGCGTACAACTGCGCGTCGCCGACCAGCTGCCGATGAAACTCGTACTGGCCGACGCCGACCTCGGCCTGGTGCCGCTCGCGGTCACACCGGACGGAGAGCCCGGCGCCGTGCTGCTGCACCGTAGCGGTCTGCTGGACGCGTTGGATGCGCTGTTCGAGACGATATGGCGCACCGCCCACCCCCTCGAGCTGTCGGGCACCGGCGGAGCAGCCGAGGCCGCCGTCGAACTCGGGCCCGAAGGCCCGACCGACCTCGACCGGAGGATCCTCGCGCTCCTCCTGGCCGGCCTGACCGACCAGGCGGTCGCGACACAGCTCGGTGTTTCACCGCGCACGCTGCAGCGACGCCTGCGCCACCTCATGGACATAGCCAGGGTCCGGACCCGCATGCAGCTCGGCGGTCACGCCGTCCGACACGGCTGGGCAGAGCCACAGTGAAGGTCCTGCGCCGGGTCGGTCCCGAGCGTCCGGCCGAGCACGGCCTGCCGGTGGGCACCCGTCCCTGACTGCTGTCGGTCCGGAAACCCTCTCCGGAAGTCCGGCGACGTCCGAAGAGGCTGTCGTCCTCGAGCACTTGTGCAGTGGTGCCGGGTTTGCGGGTCAGCAGCCACCGCAGTTGTAGAAGGTCACGTCCCAGTGGCTGCCCTCGTCGGCGTATACGTTTCCGGCGCCGGAGCGGCCGGCCGCCGTCCGGGAGTGGCACGCGCCACGTCGCACCAGCGGATCCCGCCGCCGGGTGTTGCTCCATCACGGGCCGTCGGCAGCCCGCTTCGTGGGCTCGTGGCGACTACGATGCGTGGGTTCGACAGGGCAGGAAAGCGGGGGTGCGTGGCATGAGCGGTTACGGCGGGGGCGGGTACGGGGGTCCGGCGGGCGGTGCGGGCAGTCGGTCGCCGGCGGGGTGGGGCGGCCAGGGCTCCCCGGTCCCGCCGCAGGGGCCTCCGTACGCCCCGCCGCCGGGGTATCCGTATCCGCAGCCGGTCCCGCCGCAGGGGTATCCGTATGCGCAGCCGGTCCCGCCACCGGGGTACCCGTACGCGTGGGGCCATCCGCCGGTTCCGCCGCCGCGCGTCGAACCGTCGCGGGGCCGGAAGATCCTGCGCGGCCTCTACAACCCGTTGTACGCCGCCCAGTCGGCCTTCCGTCCTTCGCGTCCGGGGATCGTGAACGATCCGGAGGTCCGCAAGCTCCAGCTGTGGCGGACCGCGCTGGGGCTGGTGGCCTGGGTGGGCCTGATGGTCGCCTATAAGGCGGTCGTCAGCGCCGACGACGTCAAGGCCGTGGCGGACGATCGCCTCGACCAGAGCTGGTCCAGCGTTCTGGTGCTGGTCTGCACCATCCCCGTGGTGGTCGGCGCGTTCGTGGCGGCCGCGCGGGGCGGGTTGCGGCGCGTCTACCTGCGACGGGCCCTGCGCTCGCTCGGCGCGGTGGTGGCCATCATGGCGTCCATGGGCACCTCGGCACTCGCGATGGCGCCGGAGTTGGCGGGGCTCCGGGATGCTGTCGGGCTGCCGGGAAAGATCGTCATCGGGGTGCTGTGCCTGTGGTCGATCGGTTTCGCTCTCTACGGCATCGGCCTGTCGCTCGTGCACGTCTTCCGTACTGCCGACATCCACGAGGTGGTGCCGCCGGTCCTCGCCGGCATCCTGGTGTGGGAGATGGCGCTCCTGGACGTGGCCACGGGCGCCTACCCGCAGGTCCCGGCGGGTGCCCGGGCGGTCTTCATCCTCGGCGCCCCCGTCACCGTCACGGCCCTGTCCTGGTGGGAGATGCACCGACTGCACCGCCACCACGGGCTGACGGTCCGTAACGCGCTGGGGCGCTGACGGCCTGACCGTGCCGTGTATCCGCCGGGGGTGGCGGGTTACCCGCAGTCGCCGAGGACACGCCCAGGACCTGGCCGAGGCCGGTCGAGGAACGGCTCGGCCGTGCCGGTACCGGCGTTGTTGACCAGTAGGTCGATCCGGCCGAGGTCCCCGGCGAGGGGTCGATGACGTCTGACGCCCCGGGCAGTTCGGTGAGGTCGAGCGGGGCGGCAGTGGCCCGGGGCCGACCCCGGTATCGGCTCCGGTGACCACTGCCGCGGTGGGCCGGCGCGCCGCAGCGGCGGGGGAACCGGTCAGGGGAATGCCCTTCTGCTCTGACGGCGGGGGTCCCGGTAGGTCCTGCCCCGGTTGGCGCGCGGACGCAGGACCGGCCCGCCACGGCGGGGGCGCGTCCGGCTGTCATCCGGCGCGGCCCGCGACCTCCGGGCCGGCGTCGAGGGCGGCCAGGACCCGGTCGGGGGTCAGGGGCAGTTCCCGCAGCCGCCGGCCGGTGGCGTGGCACACGGCGTTGCCGATCGCCGCGGCGGTGCCGACGATGCCGATCTCCCCGATGCCCTTGCTGCCCATCGGGTTGAGGTGCTTGTCGTGCTCGTCGATCCAGTGGGCCTCGATGGCGGGGACGTCGGCGTTCGCCGGTACGTGGTAGGCGGCCAGGTCCCGCTCCGCGAAATCGCCGAACGCCGGGTCGAGCCGGCTGTGCTCGGTCAGCGCCATGCCCAGCCCCATCACCATCCCCCCGGTGAACTGGGAGCGGGCGGTGCGCGGGTTGAGGATGCGGCCGGCGGCGAAGACGCCGAGCAGCCTGCGGACGCGTACCTCGCCCGTGACGGTGTCGGCCTGGACCTCGGCGAAGTGCGCCCCGAACGCGTGGCGCGCGTACGGGGACTTCTGCTTCGCCGACTGGGTGGTGTCGGCGGACGCGGAGAGCCCGGCGGCGGGCAGCGGCCCCTGGTGCCGGGCCAGCCGGTCGGTCAGCGCGGTGCACGCGTCGTGCACCGCCCAGCCCCAGGACGCCGTTCCGGTGGAGCCGCCGGCGACGGGGCCGGGCGGCAGCGCGCTGTTGCCGATGGCCAGCGAGACGGCGTCGAGCGGGACGTGCAGGGCGTCGGCGGCGATCTGGGCCAGAACCGTCCGGGCGCCGGTGCCGATGTCGGTGGCGTTGACCTCGACCAGGTAGCTCCCGTCGGGGCGGGCGTGGGCCCGGGCGCCCGAAGGGGCGATGTACACGGGGTAGGTGGCGGCGGCCACACCGGTCCCGATGAGGAGCGTCCCCTCACGGCGGGGCGGCCGGCGGCCGGCCCAGCCGAACCGGCGTGCGCCGTCGCGCAGGCACTCCACGAGGTGGCGGCTGCTGAACGGGCGGCCGCTGTCGGGCTCGGTGGCCGGGTCGTTGCGCACGCGCAGCTCGACGGGGTCCATGCCGAGGGCGTCGGCCAGCTCGTCCATGGCCGACTCCAGGGCGTACATGCCGGGGGTTTCGCCGGGGGCACGCATCCAGGAGGGCGTGGGCACGTCGAGCGCGGTGACGCGGTGGGTGGTGCGGCTGTTCTGGACGGCGTACATCACCCGGGCCGGCACGGCGGCCTGTTCGACGAACTCGCGGACCTGCGAGGTGTATGTGGTGACCTCGTGGGTGAGGGCGGTGAGGGTGCCGTCGGGGCGGGCGCCGAGCCGGAGGTGGTGCAGGGTGGGCGCGCGGTGTCCGACGGTGGCCGCCATGTGCTGTCGGGGCAGGGACAGCGTGACGGGGCGTCCGCAGTGCCGGGTGGCCATCACCGCGAGGACGACGTGGGGACGCGGTGTGCCCTTGGAGCCGAATCCGCCACCGACATGCTCGGCCAGAACGGTGATCTGGTGCTCCGGCAGCCGGAACAGCCCGGCCAGGACGCTGCGCACCACCGTGGTGCCCTGGCAGGAGTCGTACACGGTGAGGTGGCCGCGTCCGGCGTCCCAGTCGGCGGTTGCGGCGTGCGGCTCCATCGCGTGGTTGTGCAGCGGCGGAACCGAGTAGCGGACGTCGACGCGTACGGGCGCATCGGCGAACGCCGCGTCGGGGTCGCCCTGTTCGCGGTGCGCGGGGTAGCCGCCGTTGACCTCCTCGGGGGTGTACAGGCCCGGGTGCCCTTCCCGCAGGGTGACGTCGTGCGGCTCGCTCTCGTACGTGACGCGCACGGCGTCGGCGGCGGCCCGCGCCCCCTCGAGGGTGTCGGCGATGGCCAGCGCGACGTACCAGCCGCGATGCGGCACCCGCAGGTCCTGCAGGAGTTGCAGGGTGGGGTCGTCGGAGGGGCCCAGGCGGGGGGCGTCGTAGGGGGTGAGGACGCCCAGTACGCCGGGCAGGGCCAGGGCGTCGGCGGTGTCGACGGCGGTGATCCGGCCGCGGGCGACGGTCGCGGGCACCGGCCAGGCGTAGGCCCGCAGGGGCAGGTGCTGTTCGGCGGCGTAGCGGGCGGCGCCGGTCACCTTCTCCCGGCCTTCGCGCCGCGGGACGGACGCGCCGAGCGCGGCAGCGGAGGAGGCGGTGGATTCGAGGGTGGCGGAGGTCGGGCTCATCGTGGTCCTGTTCCTGGTCGGTGGCGCCGCTACGGCGTGGCAGGGGAACCGGGGCGAGTGCCGGCCAGCTCGGCGATGGCGTCGCAGGCGAGGTTGCGGGCGAGCGGGATCTTGTACGCGTTGTCGCGCAGGGGCCTCGCCTGCGCGAGTTCGGCCTCGACGGCCGCGCGGACGGCGTCGGGGTGCGGTACCGCACCGGTCAGCCGGGCCTCCGCGGTGGTCGCGCGCCACGGCCGGTGGGCGAGGCCGCCGAAGGCGAGTGCGACCCGGCGCACGCGGCCGTCGTCCAGGTCGAGGACGACGGCGACCGAAGCAAGGGCGAAGGCGTACGAGGCGCGTTCGCGGGCCTTGCGGTAGAGGGAGACGGCGCCCGGCGCGGCGGCGGGCAGGATCACCGCCGTGATGATCTCCCCGGGGCGGATGACGGTGTCCTGCTCGGGCCGGTCCGCGGGCAGCCGGTGGAACTCGGCGGCCGCGACGGTACGGGTGGTGCCCGCCTCGCCGAACAGCTCGACTTCGGCGTCCAGCGCGGCGAGGGCCACGGCCATGTCGGAGGGGTGGGTGGCGATGCAGTGCTCGGACTGTCCGAGTACCGCATGGTCGCGGTGGAGGCCGTCGCGGGCCCCGCAGCCGCTGCCGGGTTCGCGCTTGTTGCAGGGTTTGGAGAGGTCCTGGAAGTAGCCGCAGCGGGTGCGCTGGAGCAGGTTGCCGCCGGTGGTGGCGACGTTGCGCAGCTGGCCGGAGGCGCCGGAGAGCAGCGCCCGGCTGAGGAGCGGGTAGCGGGTGCGCACCAGCGGGTCGGCGGCCAGGTCGCTGTTGCGCACCGTGGCGCCGACGCGCAGGCCGCCGTCGGGGAGTTCGCGGATCTCCTCCAGCGGGAGGCGGGAGACGTCGATGAGGGCGCCGGGTGTCTCGACGCCCAGTTTCATCAGGTCCACGAGGTTGGTGCCGCCGCCGAGGTAGCGGGAGCCGGGGTGGGCGGCGTAGGCGTCGGCCGCCTCCTGGAGGCTGGTGGCGCGTACATAGGCGAAGGGCTTCATGCAGTCACCTCCGCACCGGTCGCGGTGGCCGCGGCGTCGGCTCCCGCGTCGGCGACGGCTCGGACGATCGCGGGGTAGGCGCCGCAGCGGCAGAGGTTCCCGCTGAGCCGTTCCCTGATCTCCTCGGTGGTCAGCACGGCGGGGCCGGACGCCACCGAGGCCGCGGCGGCGGTGACGTGCGAGGGGTGGCCGGCGGCGGCTTCGCGGAGCGCGCCGACCGCGGAGCAGAGCTGGCCGGGGGTGCAGTAGCCGCACTGGAAGGCGTCGTGCTCCATGAAGGCGCGCTGGAGCGGGTGGAGGGCGCCGTCGGGGCCGGCCAGGCCCTCGACGGTGGTGATCTCGCAGCCGTCGAGGGCCACGGCGAGGAGCAGGCAGCTGTTGGCGCGCCGGCCGTCCACCAGGACGGTGCAGGCACCGCACTGCCCGTGGTCGCAGCCCTTCTTGGCGCCGGTCAGGTCCAGGTGCTCGCGCACGACGTCGAGCAGCGTGACCCGGTGGTCCAGGTCGAGGTCGTGGTGGACACCGTTGACGCGGAGGGTCACACGGGAGCGGGCGGCCCCGGCGAGCGCGTCGTCCGGCGTGCGCGGCGCCGGTCCGGGGCCGCCGTCGGGTGCAGGCCGGTGGGCGGGCGGGTCGGTTGCGTGAGCCACAACGAGCTCCCTTGACGTCCGTTTGAGGAGGGAATGTCCCTTCGACTGCCCAGCCTGGCCCCTCGCACGCCCGAGCGCGCCGCACGCCCCCGCCGACCTCCCCCGTACGGCCCACGGTCGGGTTTCACGCCGGGACAGAGCGGTACGACGCCCCCATGGTGCGCATCGGGTACACGATGATGACCGAGCAGGCCAGCCCCCCCAGGAGCCGGTCGAGCACGTGGGTCGGCCCGGAGCGGGCCGGTTTCGTGACCGGTTCGGTGCCGGCTACGGCCGACCGGTCCGCTCGCCCCCTTCCGGTCAGGCCGGTGTTCGCCCCGCCGTGCCCCAGCCGGCGAGGAAGTCGGCCAGGGCACGGCCCGGTCGGCACGGGTCACTGCGACGACGTGGATGCGGACCAGGACCGCGTCCGAGTGTGAGCGGCACAATGGTCCCGTGAGCGCCCCGATCAAGATCTTCAGGCTCTTCAGCTACCAGCCTTGCGGGCACGAGCTGCTGGTGCGTGTTGTCCGGCCCGCCGCCTCGAACGCCGATCAAGGGGCATTGGATGCCGCCGACGGCGTCGCCGACTCGGCGACGGAGCATCTTCGCGCGTGGTGGGAGCAGTGGCGCTTGCAGCCCGAATGCCCACACCAGCACACGTCGAGCCTGGCCGCCGAGATGCAGGAGGAACCGGTCGGGGAGGATCTGTTCGGCTCCGGTCGCCGCCATCTCGCGGTATGGGCAGCGAGGACGAAGTACGGCGCGCCATGGATGGTCCTCGGGACCGCAACGACCGAAGCGGAGTTCTGGCAACAGGTCCAGGACGACTACGCCCTTCTCGATCTCGGCCCCCTGGCGCCTGCCGAACTGCACCACGTCCATTTCCTCACCGACGAGGACGCCCCATCAGGCCGGTGGTCCTGCAGGGCGTAGGCGTCGGCATCGCGCCGGCGGCGCTGGTGGACCGTCGCGGTGGTCCTCTTCGACGAGGGCGAGCCCGCGATCCCCCTCGAACTGGTCTCCTGCGAGGCCTTCGAGCCCGGAGTGCTGAACCTCTTCTACGCCCCGGCCGAGCGGCCCGGCAGCGCCGACCACGAAGACGCGACGTCGCATCTGCCGCGAACCGGAGGGTAGCCGGGGCGCGGGCGCAGGCCGCGCGACCTGCCCGCCGATCAGGCATCTACGCTTGTGTCCCGTCAGATCGTCGATCGAGACGAATGACCGGTCGTGGAACGGAGCATGTGGTGCCAGCGGGCCAAGAGGGGCAAGAGAACGACGGGGATCTGGTCGGCAAGGTACTCGGGGGGCGCTACCGGGTGACCTCCGTGGTCGGCCGCGGCGGCATGGGAGTGGTCGCGCGGGCCGTCGACGAACTGCTCGCCCGGGAGGTCGCCGTCAAAGTCCTGCGGGCCTACACCGACGCGAGCGAGTCCGAACTGGTCCACCTGCGCACCCGGATGCAGCGCGAGGCGCAGGCCGCCGCCCGCATCCGGCACAGTGGGGTGGTCACCGTGCACGACGTGACCCAAGAGCAGGGCCTGCCGGTCATCGTCATGGAACTCGTCGACGGACCCTCGCTCGACGACGTGGTGGCGCAGGGCGGCGCGCTCGACCCGTACGAGGCCGCCGCGATCGGCGCCCAGCTGATGGACGCGCTCGACGCCGCGCACCAGGCGGGCGTCCTGCACCGGGACGTGAAGCCGGGCAACGTGCTGCTGGAGCGGGGCGGCCGGGTCGTACTCACCGACTTCGGCATCGCCACCATGGAGGCCTCCGGCGACGAGGCCATGGCGAAACTGACCCGTAGCGGTCAGCTGGTCGGCTCGCTCGACTACTTGCCGCCGGAGCGCGCGCAGGGCAGTGAGCCCGGCCCAGCCTCGGACATCTGGTCCCTCGGGATGACCCTTTACGCGGCGGTGGAGGGCGTCTCGCCGTTCCGCCGCACCTCGGTGTGGTCCACGCTGGCCGCGATCGTCGCCGAACCGCTGCCCGAGCCCCGGCGGGCAGGGCCACTCGCGCCGGTGCTGCTGGCGCTGATGGCGAAGGAGCCGGCGAGCCGGCCCACCGCCGACCAGGCCCGCGCGATGCTGGAGCGGGTGGCGGCGGGCGGGGCCGGAGCGCACCCCGCGAAGCTGGTTCCCGCCTCCGGGATGCCGACCCCGACGGCGCCGTCCGTCGTAGGGCCACCTGTCGGCTTCGGGCCGCCGCCGGTCTTCGGTGGTGGGGGCGATGATGATGGGGGCGCAGTACCGTTTGTGCAACCCCATGTCCCGGCTCCCCACAGCGGATTCCCCGCGCCGGGCAAGCCGCCGACCGCCACACAAGACTCCGAGGTCGCGGACCGGGCGCGCCGCCGCAGCCGTGTCACGATAGCCGCGGCGGCCGTCGCAGTACTCGCCGCCGGCGGTGTCACCTATGCCGCGGCTACGGGGGGCGGCGGTGACCAGGTGCGGGCGGTGGCGCCGACGCCCGTGTCCGGTAGCGACTCCCCTGCGGCCGGCGGCCAGCCGGGCGCGGACACCCCGGGGCCCTCTCCTTCCAGCTCCGGGCCCCAGGCCAAGCCGTCCGCCGCCGCCTCGAAGAAGCCGAACACGGCACCACCCTCCTCGACGGCGGCCTCGCCCGCCCCGGCCCAGCCGAGCCCCGTACCGACGGGCTGTGCCGGCTGGACCCACAAGGACCCGAAGCCGGGCACCTACGGCTACATGTCCGGCGACCATCACCTGCTGGCCGCTCCGTACCAAAACTGCCCCGCCGGTGCCCTGGTCAAGGACGGCACGAAGCTCTGGTACCACTGCTACACCGTCAACTCGTACGGCAACCAATGGACGTACGTGCGCGTGGACGGCACGAACACCACCGGGTGGCTGTACAACCGCGACCTCACCGGCCAGAAGGGCTCCTCCCCCGCGTGCTAGCCTCCCGCCGCGTTAAACCACACTGGCCACGCGCGGATCAGGACGCACGGGGCTTCGTGAACGGCATCAGTGCTCGCGGCACCCGATGGTCAGAGGCTGCCGAACACCGGGACGGATCCGACGTACTCCTGACGGGTGACTCAGAGCCTTTCCGGCCCTTGCCGCACGTTGGCGGGGAAGGGATTCGCCGACCCAAAAGATCAGCGGCGACCGCGCTCGTGCGCCGCGCCCCAGAAGTGGAGTCGGTCTTGGCACCTGTACCGAACGGCACCTACATGATCACCCGTCCTCCCGAGCAACTGCTCACCATGGAGGGAGGGGCGTCGGAGCCGAAGACACCCGTTGTCCTGCTGCCGCCCACCGGGAACCCCGGCGAGCAGGAATGGCAGCTGGAGAAACTCAGCAACGGCAACTACACGATCCGCAATCTCCGCGGCGAAACCTACGTCTCCTACGACGGCGACCCGGAGATGAACAAGCCGGTCGTCGGATACCCCGAGCCGCGCGAGTGGGCGCTCTACCCGAGCGCCGATCCGCACGCCTTCCACGTCGTCGTCCCCGGAGGTCCTATCGACGGCATGGAGCTGGCCCTGGACCTCAGCCTGCTGCGGATCTTCCCGCCCCGTATCGCCCTGAGGCCGCTCGACGTCGACAACCGGCGCCAGGCATGGACCTTCCAGTTCATGGAGTAGACGTCCGGAACCGTGCCCGGGCCGGCAACCGACCCGGGCACCACCCCCGAAGTTCCCGACCCTGCTCACCGGGCCTGTCGCAAACGGGAACGCGATGGTCAGGCTCGCGAACCCGGGACCGGCAACGAGTCCGCGGCCAGGGACAGCCGGGAACTACGGCGCGCACAATGTAGTCGGTGAACACCGTGTCGGAGCACTTCTCCTTGGTCATCAGTGCGATCTTCTCCCTGCCCGGCTACGGACCGTCCGCCAGGTTGAACACGGCGTACGCCTCTCCCTCGTGAGGCAGGTCCAGGGCACGAGGCGCACCGAGGGAGCGGTACAGGCAGACCGCGTCCGCCCGGTGCAGCAGGGGCTGGAGGTCCGCCGCCCGCCATCCCGGCAGGCTGACGGTGAGGGCCACCGCGAGACCGTAGCCGCGGGGTTCTGGTGGCCCAACGGCAGTCGCGGAGGGCCTTCCGGTTCCGACACGTTCCCACCACTGCCATCGCAACTCCGGCTGGTAGGGGGTGCAGCGCTTCAGACCCAGTCGAGGATTCGACATGGCCAGGTCGTCCTGGAAGAGACAGCGATCGCCCGATCCGATTCTCCCGTCGGCGTCACGCCACCACACCTGGGCGCGCGACCCATCGCACGGTGACACGTCGACCCTTCGGGAGGCAGTGAGACAGCCCCCGGACGCAACGGACCTGATGGCGCCCGCCGTGAACATCCACCGCTGGGCCGGCCCGCCATCGCAGTCGGCCGTCGTGACCGATCCCCCCGTCGACTGGCGGACATCCCTCGTGAGGCAACGCTCGACCACGACAGTCGCGTTGGTGCGCCCTATGGTCGACATGATTTCGCCGGGACGAGGCTGCCGATGCATCCGCCGATGTTCCCTCTCGATCCACCGGTGAAAACCGTGACTGAGAGCAATCCCGGAAGGGCATGGGACCGTGAAGCATCCCGCGTGCTCGGCATAAGCGTGGTAGACGGCCTCTTTCTCGGCCTGCTGTTTTCGAGTCAGATTCACCGCGAGGCGCGACACGCCGTAGCCGACGTACGATGCGACATAAGGGCGGGACGGATTCATGAAGGCGGCCTTCCTGAAAATCCTTCCCGATATCTCGTGATCGCTGTGATCGGCAGGGTGCGGTGGTCCGAACCCGAAGGTAGCGCTGTCATAATCGAGTGTAAGGATGCGCTCCGCCTTCTGGAGCGAAATGACGTCGGATACCACCGAGACGAGCTCTTCCCGACTGTAGGACACCGATCCGTCCACCGGGCTGATCGCGCCGATGTGCCCACGAAACAGTTTCAGCAGGCTTTGTCTGAAATATCGTGCGCTTCCCGTGCCCGTCGGGAACCCGTCGGGCAGGCGGACGAAAACAAGCCGCACGTCCGGTCGGCCATTCAGTACGTAGGATACGACCCCGCGGCCTCGCACCATGAGGTCACTGCGGAGCCAGCGATTCGGGACACCCGCCATTTTCGAGTAGGCCGCCCGCAGGCCTTCTTCTCGACGTCGTATGTACGAGTCGTCGAAGAAAGAGCGGCCGGCGTCACCGGCAGTCAGGTATACGGTCCCGGCAGAACATCTGTGCCGGATCAGTCGCTGGATCTCCGGATTGATGAAGAGGAGGTCGTCGTCCTGGTGCGCCACACCTACCAGGGTGGGCCGACAGTCGTCCGCATCCGGCTCCACACCTCCACGGAATTTGGCGTGTTGCCCGCTGTGGGAAAGTGCGGTGCCGACCTGCAGGAGCGAGGCCATCCCGCACAATACAAGGCCCAGCGTGATGGTAAGCAGCCGCCGACGGCGCCGTCTTTCGACCGAAAGGCGGCTGTTCACAAGCGGCCGGGAGCCCGTTCTGGGTTCGGGCGCGGAGTCGGGAGCGTTTCCGCTACCCGCGGAGATGCCATGGTCGCGTGCCTCAGACGTCACCTCGGCCCCCTCTTGACGGGCTCCTCCAACGATTTGCTCCACGCGACGCCACACGTTTTACGACGTGCTCTGCCGATGCTATGGGCGCTCGTGGAGCAGCAGCCACACGGGCGGGGCTGATCGGTGGACGGACCGGCGGCGCGCGGTGCTGCAACGCCTTACACGAAGCCCGCCAGCCTCTGTGTCCCGGACCAGCAGTCGCCGTCGAGGACCAGGCCGTCCGGCAGCTGCCCGGCGACCACCAGGTCGGGGAAGCCGGTCCTGAACCAGCGGCCCGGGCTGCTGGGCAGCGGCTGCGCGGCGATGGGCGATGGGCGATGACTGCGCGCGGCACGCTCCGGCTTCCTCCCCCGAGCCCGGGGGATGCCCGACCTGCCGCGCGGCGTCACAATGGGCCTTACCTGCTGTTCCCGCTGTTCCCGCTGTTCGCTGCGGATTGGAGGCATCCATGACGGACCTCAAGTTTGAGCAGAAGCGTTCCCTGTCACGCTTCGAGGCCGCCGACCAGCTCTCCGCGCTCGCGGCGGCGCTGAGGCACGGCGGCAATGCCGAACTGGAACTCGGACCTGGGACGTTGAGCCTGCGCATCCCCGGCGAGCTCCGCACCGAAATCGAAGTTGAGGTCGGCGACGGGCAGATCGAGCTGGAGATCGAATTCAAGTGGCCCACCGCGCAGACCGGGGCCCCACCCTCACGGACGGAGGCCGGGACGGAGGCCGGGCGGGACGAGGCGTAGACGCGGTGTCATGTGACGTCGCGAGCGGTGGCGGAACCGGACCCATGCACCATCGCGCTGACCGCCCTCCTCGCAGCCTGCTCGCACCACATCCGCCGGCATTCACGGGCGGACCGGTGGGGGCCGGCCCGGCAGCCGAACGCATGCTCATTGCGCGCTGCGGAACTCGTCGATCTGCTTCTCGAAAGCCTTCATCTCCGCGATCCAGTGGTCGTGTGCGCTCCCCTGCCTCTTGTCGCCCTGCTCCTTGAACGACTCGGTGAAGTGCGGCTTCAGTTGGGTCCACCAGCCGTAGTCCAGCATCGCCCAGGCCTGCGGGCACAACGGCGCGCGGGTTTTCGGCAGGTAGCCCGCACCGACCAGGGGACCGTTGAACCTCTTCGGGTCACTCCCCTCGAGGTAGCAGAGGAAGTTGAAGACCCGTTGCTGGGTGACGGGGTGATCGCTCGCGAGCCCCTCCATCGTCAGCTTGCCCTCCTCGCGGGCGAGTGCGTCGAAAAGGATGGCGGCTGCCAACGACGGTTCCGGCCCCACCTCGTTGTCGGTGTAGAACGACGCGAACCCGTCGGCGGCGTCCTCCTCGAGGCCGAGGTTGGCAAGCTGGAGCTGACGCTGCAGGGCATGGCCCAACTCGTGGCCGAAGATGAACTGGGTCGACAGCGAGGTCAGGTCGTCGGCGTTGAACCTGGCCTCGGGGAACAGGGCAGGTCGCTTGACGGTCTTGACCACGTCACCGAAGGCCTCTTCGATCTGGGTCAGGAACGCCGGGGGTACGAAGATCGTCCTGCCGTCGGGCTGGGCGACCGCGTCCGTAACTCCCGGTGGGACATTGTCGGTGACCTTGACGACCAGGTCGTGAGGGAGGGCGACCGACTCGTTCACCCAGTCGGCGGCCTGCTCGAGCACGCCGGACTTCCGGATCACCTCCACGGCATGCCGGTCCTTCGGTTTGCTCGTGTTGTCCTCGTAGACGACCGTGACCTCGCCGCTCGGGCCGGCCGCGTTGCCGTCGCCGCCACATGAGACGAGTGCAGAGCCGGCGATGAGCAGCGCCGCCCCCACGGAAGCGGTCCTCAGCACGGCCGGGTACCTCCCACTGCTGAGCACCCCGGTCAGCTCCTTTCCCTGGTCAAGGCACTGGGGCGGGCGATTGCACGTGCATGGTCGGTGGAGCCGCTCCCGGATGCCGGAAGACGGGCTCGAACCTGACACGCGGATTATGATCGACGAGCCCCGCGTCCGCAACGACCCGGTTACCGCCGTTTTGCTCCGCTACGAGTCCGCGACTGGGTCCGGCTCCTCGGTCGGCACACATCCGGGTCGGGTACGCCCGTACCAACCACCACCGCGAGGCGCCTTGCCCCAACTTGCTCGAGTTCAAGCGGACTTCGAGGGTTCGCGACCGCCGGTCGGACGATGGCGCCGTACGGTGAAACCGGCCGCACCGGGCATTGCCGTTGGGCGGTGCCGACACCGCCCCTGATCCCCCTCTGCCGGGTCCGGAGCCTCCGCTCGGCCCGCCCGCGCCCTGCAGCGCCGGCACCGGGCAGAGCTCCGAGATGTGTGCCGCGCCGTACCGGGTCATCATGGCGGTGGCCGCTGCGCCCGTGCCCGAACACGCTGGCGCGGAAGTGACTGCACATCCCAGCCGGAGGCCACGCATGAACCTGGACGAGTCACAGAGAGCCTGGGCCGCGATCGCCTGCGTCGTCACGGTCATCCTCGCCGATCTCGTAGCGATCATCCTGATGAACACCCTCGGGCGGTGACCCGCGCAGGCCGAAGCGTTCGCATGCGACAGGCCGGACGGCGCCGTGGCCGGGCGGCATGCCGACCGTGCACTCCAGGGCTCTGACCTGCAAGGTCATAGCGGCCGCGACCCACGCCAACGACGTCCCCCGCCGACCGTCACCGGTTTCCGTAGTCCTCCGCCAGGGTGGCGATCAGCGCGGTCGACGGCGGCACTCTGCTCAAGTAAGGGGCCGGGCCCGGCCGTCACATCGCGAGCGGTGCGCATCCCCGCCCGGTACCCGTCTTCGGCTCGGTGGCTCGCCCGGATTGCTCTGACGCCATGTACAGCACGGCACGGCTTCAGGTGACGGGCTCCGGAGCCGGTGCGGGGCCCGGCAGCGGGCCCGGCTGCGGTTCGGGTCCGGGACTCGGGGCCGGCGGCGGCTGCGGGTCCGGTCCTGGCTGCGGCGGGGCCGGAGGCACCGGGTCCGGGCCGCCGGGAGCCGGCACCGGACCAGGTAGCGGACCCGGCTGTGGACCGGGTCCGGGACCGGGTGCCGGGGTCGGATTCGGAGGAACGGGATCGTTGGGAGGGGTACCCATACCTTCTCCTGCGGTCGTGGTCGAAGGGGCTTACCTGCGCCCGGCGCCGGTACGGTACGCCTGCGCCTGCCCCCTGGAGCCCGCCCGAATCCCCCGGGGCCGGATGCCGCCCGGCAGGGCGGGCCGGCCCGCCCTGTTCTTCCCGGCCCCCTCCCGTGCCGGAGCGGCGAGTACGGCGGCGGTCGGACGGTGGGTGACAGGGGTCGCGGAGGGTGATGCCGTCGGGGCCTAGTGCTCAGGGAGATCGCACCACGGCCCTGAGCCGGCCTGCGCGTACTACGGCCTGCCCGACGGCGCCGCCGGCAGGCCGTCCTGTGCAGCGCGGGGTGCCGGCAGCACCCCCGGCAGGGTCCAGGTGTAGACGTCCGGGGAGAAGGCGCGCAGACGCTTGACGAGCCTGGCGGTCGACCAGGGCCAGCAGAAGGTGTTGACGCCCGGGAGGCCGAAGTAGTACCCGGATCCGTTCGCGGGGCTGTAGACGGTGGTGCGCAGCGCCTCGTGCAGGGCCTGCTGATGGGCTTCCTCGGCTTCGGGAATGACGTCGAGCGCGGCATACCCGTTGGTGCGCAAGTGGGTGAGGGCAGTCGCGATGTAGCGCAGCTGGGCTTCGAGGACGGTGGGTACTGCGGTGGTGCCGGTGAGCAGGTTCGGGCCTACGAGGAGGAAGAGGTTGGGGTAGCCGCTGACGCTGGTGCCCAGATAGGCACGGCGGTTGTCGGCCCAGGTCCGGGCGAGCGTGGTGCCGCCGGTGCCGTACAGCCGGCCGGCCAGGGGAACGTCGCCCACGTGGTAGCCGGTGGCCAGGACGATGACGTCGGCGCGGGTACGGGTGCCGTCGGCACCGATGACGTGGGAGCCCTCCACGGCAGCTGCCCTGGTGGGATGGAGCCGGACGTTGGGCCGCATGAGGGCGGGGTAGTAGGTGTCGGACGTGATCAGGCGGCGGGCCCCGAGGTGGTAGTCGGGGGTGAGCACCTGGCGCAGGGCTCGGTCCGGTACGGAAGTGCGCAGGTGGAGACGGGCCACGGCTTCCAGCGGCCGCAGCAGGCGGGGGTGGCGCAGGGGTAGGCCGACGGCTTCCTGGGTCCAGTGGTGCAGGCCGCGCAGTGCGCGGCGGGCTGTCGGGTGGAGTCCGAGGAAACGGTGCAGGCGGGCGGGGAGCGGGTAGTCGGGTTTCGGGAGCACCCAGTGGGGAGTGCTCTGGAAGACGTCGACGTGCGCGGCCTTCGGCTGGATCTCGGGCAGGAACTGGACGGCGGACGCTCCGGTGCCCACCACCGCGATACGGAGACCGGTGAGGTCGGCGTCGTGGTTCCAGCGGGCGGAGTGGAAGGCCGGGCCGGGGAAGGCGTCGAGGCCGGGGATGTCGGGATGGCGGGGCCGGTGCCACGGGCCGGTGGCGACGATGACGGCGCGGGCCGTGTACGCGCCAGCCGTGGTCTGCAGGTTCCAGCGGCTGGCGTCCGGCTGCCAGCGCGCGTCCAGGACCTCCGTGCCGTAGCGGATCGCCTCGTCCACCCGGTGGGTTGACGCGGTGGTCCGGAGGTAGTCGAGGATTTCGGACCGGTCGGCGAAGCACCGGCTCCAGGGGTGGGGGGCGAAGGAGTACTCGTACAGCATTGCGGGCACGTCGCACCCGCATCCGGGGTAGGTGTTGTCGCGCCAGGTTCCGCCGAGACGGTCGGACTTCTCCAGCACCACGACGTCGTCGATCCCGGCCCGACGCAGTGCGATCACGGCGGCCACACCTGAGAGGCCGGCCCCGATGACGACGACCTCCGCCTGACGGCAGCTGCCGGAACTTTCACGGGTCACGCTCGCTCCCTCCCTGCGTCGGGAGCATCCCGGCCAGTGCCGGACCGCTCTCGACAGTCACCCAGAGCGACCGATGGTAGGCGTTTGCGTTACCGCGGGTGGGTGTGCGGCGTGCGCATGGCTCATATGAGTGATCTTGCGGCCCGAGTGAAACTCCTACTCGGGGGCCACGGGGAGGCGGTCACCGCGGTCCCGTTGGTCACGCCGCCCGCGGTGAGTCCGGTGAGGGCCTCGGGCACCGCGGGGCGCAGTGGCGGCGGGCGTAGCAGAAAAGGCGTTCTCCCCGGTCCCACCACTGCGGGGACCGGGGAGAACGCCGACGTGGACCGGTCCAGGACCTGAAGGCCAGTCCGCTGAGGTCGTATCAGGCCGTGGCGGGTGCTGCGGCCTCGGGAGACGCGGGAGACGCAGGGGTCTCAGCGGGGGCCCCGGCCCCGGCACCGGGCAGGGGGATGCGGTGCAGACCCCTGCGGTCGTAGAGGGTTGTGACGGCGAAGCCGAAGACCAGCGCGGCGACGAGGGCGACACCCATAGACGCCCAGGCCCGGGCCAGACCCGCGTCGGCCTGGGCTCCGTAGTAGAGCAGGGAGCGCAGACCCTCGGTGATCTGGCGCAGCGGCTCGAACTCGGCAAGGGCGCGGAAGAACCCGGGCAGCGCCTGGACGGGCACGGTGGCGCCGGAGGAGGGGACGGCCATCGCGACGAAGACGATGGTGGCCAGCAGCATGCCGGGGGTGCCGAAAGCCGCGAACAGGGCCAGGCTGCCGATGCCGACCACCGCGATGGTGGCGACCGAGTAGAGCCACAACAGGCCGAGGTGGGAGGCGTCCATGTCGAGGATGCCGACCGTGGCGACCTCGACCAGTGTGCCCATGACCAGGGACAGGCCGAGCATGAGCGCCATGCCGATGCCCAGGGTGCGGACGCGGCTGGTGTGCTGGACGGGTTCGCGCTTGCGGAAGGGGCCGAAGTCGGTGTGCAGGTAGCCGAGCGCGGTGTCGACCTGGGAGTTGACCACGTTGGCGCCGAGCATGCCGCAGACGACAAGGACCAGCGCGTAGTAGAAGGCACTCAGTCCCATGGCGCTGCGCGAGCCGACGGGGTGGCCGTCGGCGACGTTCACGGTCACCGGGTCGGCCAGCTTGAGCTGGGCGGCCGTCGGGAGCGGGGTCTTCTGGGCTGCGGCCTGCTTGAGGAGTTCCTGGCCGAGCTGGGCGGAGGCCGCGTGGGCGGCCTTCTGGGCGGCCTGGGACGACATCGAGGAGCCGATGCTGCCGGCGGCCTGGTTGGTCAGTACGGTCAGGGCCGGGGGGACGGCCTTGACCTGGGGCGCGGGCTGCGGGGCGGTGAGCCCGGTCACCGTGGTGGTGAAGTCCTTGGGTATGACGAGGGCGCCGAAGACCTTGCCCCGGCCCAGCCGCTTGTCGGCCTCCTCGCGGCTGACGAGTTGCCAGTCGATGCTCTTGTCGCCCTTGGCGGCCTTCTGGATCCCCGAGACGACCTGCTCGCCCAGGTTGACGTGGCGGCCGCCCGCGTCGGCGCCGCTGTCGGAGTTGACCAGGGCCACGGGCAGGTCGCGCAGGTTGCCCCTCGGGTTGACGTTGCCCCCGACGTAGAGCAGGGCGAACAACATCGAGACCACTGCGGCGATGAGTCCCGTTCCGATCCACAACTGGGGTCGGCGGAGCACGGAGGGGGGCGTGGGATGAGGCATCGATTCTCCGGCGCGGCTGCGTTTCCTTAGCTGGATACTTCAGGTATCCAGCTACCGGATAGTCGCAGTATCTTGTTGTGGTGTCCAATCGCCGATGACGGATTCCGGACCACACGACCAGCAGGGAGGCCGTATGAAGATCTCGGAGCTCAGCCGGCGGACCGGCGTGCCGGTCGCCAGCATCAAGTACTTCCGGCGGCAGGGCCTGTTGCCCGCGGGACGGGCGACCGCCGCGACCCTGGCCGAGTACGGGGAGGAGCACGCGGAGCGGCTGCGGCTGATCAAGGCGCTGACCACGCTCGGCGGCCTGTCCATCGCCACCACCCGTGACGTGCTCGGGGCCGTCGACCAGGCCCACAGCTCCGAAGGCGCCCTGGGAGCGGTCAGCTACGCCCTTCCGGTTCCGGTGGTGGCCCAGCCCGCTGCGGGCCCCGAGGAGGAGGCCGAGGCCGATGCGGCCGCCGGGGCCGAGGTGGCGGAGCTGCTTGCGGCCCTGGAGTGGCAGGCGCCCGGCACCTCACCGCACGTGAAGGGGCTGACGGCGGCGCTGAAGGAACTGCGGCGGCTGGACGCGCAGTACGCCCCGGGCGAGCTCGCCGCCTACGCGAGGCTGGCCGAGTCGGTGGCCCGGCTGGACCTGGAGCGCGCGGCCGGCCTCGACGACCCGGTGGCCCTGGCAGAGCGCGCCGTCATCGTCTTCGCGATCTGCGCCCCGGTGTTCGAGCTGCTCCGGCGTCTCGCCCAGGAGGACCAGGTCCGGCGCCGCGTCACGGACGGCAGCGCCGGGTCCGCAGCGCCCCGGTAGCGAGGCGCAGGCCGGGACGGCGTCCGCCGTCCGGGGTCGTCCGTCGAACAGCCGTCGACATCACCCTGCGGGGGCGGCTGCATGCGGACGGTGTGCGTGTCGGGCGGGCAGGCAGCCTGCCGGCTGGCAGACTGCGTCACACGGCCCACGTCAACGGCCACGTCACGGGCCTGCGAACTCCCGCAGGCGCGGTCGGGACGGCGAGCCCACGGCAACACAGCTGACCGGCCCGCCCCGGGCGCTAAGCGGCCTCGGTGAAGTGGGGTGCGTTTTCGCGTCGTCCGGTGCGGCGCATCGGAAGGCGGAGCGGCACGCTTGTACTGGACGTACCAGGGTGCTGCGACAACGCGGCGAGGCGCCGTGCCGGGCGGCGCGGGGGCGTGCCCCACTTCC
>NZ_JBFBAH010000052.1:0-28294 GCF_040682115.1 Streptomyces sp. NPDC051364
GGGAGCCGTCCCCTCCCCGCGCCCCCATCACCGGCCCGACCCGGTGGTCCTGGTGAGCTGGGTGCGGATGAACAGGGGCCCCTGCTCGGCATCTCTGATCTGGGCAGGTCGGAATCCGAACCCCCGGCCATCCTTCGGGGGCTTCCCGACAGTCTTCGTCTTTCCGGGGTGGGCCGGTCGGTCAAGGGTGGCCGAAGGCCATCGCGTAGCGACGCGACGAAGGAGCGCCCTTGACGGGCCGGCGCGACGCGGAAGGACAGTGGACTGACGGGACGCCCCCGGACACACACCGACGCCGAGTCGGCAGACCCCGCCCCCTGGCACCCCGACCGACCTCTGCCGTCCCCGAGTACACGGTCCCGGCCCGCACGTCCCGATCGGCTCTCCCGGCGCCGAGTGCGTGGACCCTGCCGCCCACGTCCCGACCGACGCTTCCGGCGCCGAGTGCGCAGACCCCGCCCCCCGAAGCCACCCCCCACCCCATCCCCTACCCCCGCACGAACCGCACCGGGACCCCCGGTCTGGCCTGGGCCGCTGCGTTCAGGGGTGGGCCCGGGGGGACCACGCCTACGACCGGGTAGCCGCCCGTCACCGGATGGTCGGCCAGGAACACCACCGGCAGGCCGTCCGGGGGGACCTGGACGGCACCCAGCACCATGCCCTCGCTCGGGAGTTCACCGCCGCGGCTGCGGATCAGCCGGGCCCCGGCCTCGGTTCGGAGTCCGATGCGGTTCGACTCCGGCGAGACCCGGAACTCCGCGCGCCACAGGGCCGCGATCGAAGCCGGCTCGAACCAGTCCGCCCGCGGCCCCAGCCGCAACGGCAGTACCAGCTCGGTCGGCGCCCCCGGTGCCCCCAGGGCATCCGCCCCGCAGAGCGGATCCGGCCCGGGCGGGCCCACCGGCAGCAATGTCCCGGCCGACAGGACGGGCGGCCCCAGCCCCGACAGCAGGTCCGTCGAGCGACTGCCCAGGACCGGCGGTACGGCGAACCCTCCCCGCACCGCGACGTAGCTGCGCACCCCCGACTCCGCCCGGCCCACCTCGAGCTCCGCCCCGGCCCGGAGCCATACCGGCGCTCCCCAGGCCACCGCCCGGCCGGACACCCGTACCGCACAAGGAGCTCCCGTGACCGCCACGGTCACGGGAGCCAGCGCCCGCAGGCCGACCCCGTCCAGGGTGGTCTCCAGCGCGGCCGCCTCCGGCGGGTTGCCCAGCAGCCGGTTGGCCAGCGCGTACGCCCCCGTGTCCAGCGCGCCCGACCTGGGCACCCCCAGGTGCGCGTATCCGGGCCGGCCCAGGTCCTGGACCGTGGTCAGCGCCCCCGCCCGGAACACCTCCAGCGCAGCACCCCTCACCCCGCCACCTCCTCGAACCGCACCCGTACCCCCGGCGCGAACAGCGCCGCCGGTTGCCGCTCCGGATCCCACAACACCGCGTCCGTCGTCCCGATCAGCTGCCAGCCGCCGGGGGAGGAGCGCGGGTACACCCCCGCGTACTCGCCGGCCAGCGCCAGCGAGCCCGCCGGGACGGCCGTACGGGGCGTGGCCCGCCGCGGCAGGTGGTAGCGCTCCGGCAGCCCCGTCAGGTACCCGAAGCCCGGCGCGAACCCGCAGAAGGCCACCCGGAAGACCGTCCCCCCGACGATGCCCGCCACCTCCCGCTCCGCGACCCCCCACAGCCGGGCCGCCTCCGCCAGGTCCGGCCCGTCGTACCGCACCGGGACGGTGACCAGCGGCCCCTCGGTCTCCGCGAGCGGCGGCACCTCCCAGCGCGCGATCCGCTCCGCCAGCGCGCGCGGCTCGCGCACGCCGTCCAGCAGCACGGTCCGCGCGGCCGGCACGACGTCCCGTACGCCGCCCAGCTCGCCCGCGTCCCGCCGCCGCAGCAGCTCCGCGTGGAGGGCGGCCACCTCCGCCGCCGAGTCCAGCTCGATCAGCAGCGCCTCACCGCCCACCACCAGCGGCCTCACGCGAAGGCCTCCACCCGGACGCCCGCGGCGCCCAGCGCCTCGCGCACGCGCAGGGCGAGCTGCGCCGCCCCCGGGGTGTCCCCGTGCAGGCACAGCGAGCGCGCCTCCAGCGCCACCCAGGAGCCGTCGGCGGCCGTCACCGCGCCCTCGGTCGCCATCCCGACCGCGCGGGCGACCACGGCGTCCGGGTCGTGCAGCACCGCCCCCGGCTCGCTGCGCGGCACCAGCGTTCCGGCAGGCGTGTACGCCCGGTCGGCGAACGCCTCCGGTACGGCCGTCAGGCCCGCCGCCTCGGCGGCGGTCAGCAACAGCGAGCCCGGCAGGCCGAGCACCGGCAGGTCGTCGGCCCCGGCCGCCGTCCGCACCCCGGCGACGACGGCGCCCGCCTGGTCGGCGTCGTGGACCGTGCGGTTGTACAGCGCACCGTGCGGTTTCACGTACGACACCCGGGAGCCGGCTGCCCGCGCGAAGACCTCCAGCGCCCCGATCTGGTACGCCACCTCGTCGGCCAGCTCGCCCGCAGGCACGTCCATGGAGCGCCGCCCGAAGCCCGCAAGATCGCGGTACGCGACCTGCGCGCCGATCCGTACGCCCCGCTCCGCGGCCAGCTCGCAGACCCGGCGCATGATGGACGGGTCCCCGGCGTGGAAACCGCAGGCCACGTTGGCACTGGTGACGACGGACAGCAGGGCCTCGTCGTCGGTCAGCGTCCAGCGCCCGAAGCCCTCGCCGAGGTCGGCGTTGAGATCGATCAGAGGTGTGATCATGGCAGCCATGCGGTGAGCGTAGAACAGCGCCCGCACGGCGGTGACGGGTTGGGCCGCGCGTTCGGCGGCACGTCCGGCGGCGGGCCTGCAGGCGCCCGGGACCGATCCGGCCGAACCGTGCCGTTTGGGATGTTGTCAGTATCAGCGCCTAGTCTTTGTCCGTGACTCTCCCTGCCCCGGCGAAGACCCTTCCGTCCCCGGCGCCGGGCCCGGCTGCCGACGAGGGCCTGGCCCGGCGGCTGCGCGCGCTCGCCTGCACCGCCCCGCTGCACGACCTCGACGTACGCAAGGCCAATCTCGCCGGCGAGTACGGGATCTACGCGATGGCGGAGGTCGCGCTCGCCGCGATCGACCTGGTCACGCTCAACATGGACTTCGACACCGGCGCCGACCACGAGCAGATAGTGGCCCGGCTGCTGCCGCGCATCGCCGCGCAGGCACCGCACCGCCCGGCCGCCGAGCACGAGCGGGTGGCCCGCTGGGTGCTCGAGAACCTGATCAACGTGGGCAGCGTCGACCGGGGCTTCCGTGCGATCTACGGCACGTTCGGCCCGGACGGGGTGTACGTCCGGCGGGACTACGACTTCAAGCTGATCGAAGAGGTGCCCGGATACGGCGGCGCGGTCTACCTCCGCACGACGGACGAGGCCGTCAACGTGCTGGTCGGCGCCCTCGACACGGACGTCACCAGTGCGCAGATCGCCGCCGAGGTGAAGCTGGAGGTCCTGATCAGCCGGGGCCGGCTGGCCGACGCCCAGCTCGCCGCCGAGCAGGCCCGGTACCGCACGGTCCAGTACGCCGAGACCCTGCGCCGCACGCTGGACGCGACCCGGCGCAACGTCCGGGCCGTGGACTGGCTCCAGTCGGTGCCCGACATGATCGAGGAGGCCCTCGACCACGTCGCCGACCGCTACCGGCACGAGAACGCGATCCTGACGAACATCCGCCGGGCGCGGGACGAGGCAGAAGAGCCGGAGAACAAGCGGCGCGCCGCCGAGCTCGTCGACATCGTCAAGGATTGCATCCGCCGCCACACCCAGCTCCAGTCGCGGCTGCTGGACGCGGGCCCGCTGTTCCGTGCCGAGCAGGACCGGCAGGCCTTCGCGGCCCCGGCGCCGCGCTCCGGTATCGACCTGTACGGGCAGCTCGTCGCCCCGATCCTGCCGCTGCCGGTCGCGCAGGCCGGACGGGTCACCGACGCCTTCTTCGCCGCCGGTGCGGGCCTGCGCACGCCCGTTTCCGTGCGCGTCGCCGACCTCGTCGAGATACTGCTGACACCGCCGGTGGAGCGCGAGCACCTCGGCGCCGAGATGCCGGAGCCGGACCTCATCGCGACCCCGGACGACAGCCGCTTCAGCGAGGAGCAGCTCGCCGCCGCGATGGAGCTCCTGGACCTGCCGCACGACGCCCCGCGCCGCCTGTCGGGCCTGCTGGCCGAGGCCCGGCGCAGTGACCCGGACCTGCCCTACCTGGTGGCCCTGCTGGCCGTACACGCGGCGAGCCCGGCGGTCGGCACGGCCTACCGCCAGGGCGAGGAGCGGCTGCTCTTCGCGGTGGACGACGGCACGGAGCTCGACGACCCCGAGTTCGGCGGCGCCGACCTGATCGTCGGCACGGCCCTCCTGGACGCCGCCGGCATGGCCGCGGACCGCACGGAGGCGGCGTGACCCCGCCGCCCACTCCCGTCCTGGCCTCCTCGGCCATCCTGCCGGGCCGCTCACACGAGGCTGCCGGCCCCGTCGCGACCGCGGCCGCGCTGGGGCCCGCCCCGGCCGCCGCCCTGCCCGGCCACGCCGCTACCGACGGCCGCCGCGCCCCGCTGGAGGCACCGGCCCGGGCCGCAGGGGCCGGCGAGGGGCCGGACCACAGACGCACAGCCAATCAAGAACACCGCACCGCCGAGGAGACCCACCCGTGAGCGACAACCACGCCGAGCACCCCGCGTGGAGCGAGGCCGACGTACCGGCGGCCCCCGTCGCGCCCGCGCCCGGCACCACCGGGGTCACCCCCGCCGACGCCGCGGACGCGGCCCGGCTCGTCGCCTTCGGGCTGCAGCCCAAGCTGCTCCCCGCCCGGGACGCCGAGTACGCCGAACTGCTGCGCCGCTACCGCGAGGACCCGGCCTTCGGCCGCCTCGCCGACGCCGTCGCCACCGGCCTCGGCCTCGTCGTCCTGGAGGTGTCCCCGCGCGCCGGCATGGCCGTCGCCGCCGGCGAGGACTCCGTCTTCGCCGTCCGGATGGGCGACTATGCCCGCCGCACCACCGCCGACTCCGCCGACCGGTTCCTGCACGGCCTCGCCCACCTCGCCGTCGCCGCCCTCGCCTTCCCCCGCCCCGAGGACCTCGCCGACGACGGCTACATCGGCCGCGTCACCGTCAACGGCGTCGACGCGTTCGTCCGGCAGACCTGCCGCCGCCTCGAGGAGCGCGCCGCGGAGCTCGGCGAGAACACCGACCCGGCCACCGACGCCCCGGGCCTCGAAGCCGCCTGGCGCGTCTACGCCCGCCGCAGTGCGACCGGCGCCACCAAGGACGCGCGCCGCCTCGCCGGCTCCACCACCGGCATCGTCGGCAAGGCCGCCGCCTTCCTCACCGACTCCGGGTTCCTCCAGCGCACCGGCGACGACGCCGGCGGCACCTACCGCACCACCCCCCGCTACCAGCTCCAGGTCCGCGACATGGCGGGCAGCGCGGCCATGGCCGAGCTCCTGGAACTCGGCGTGGTCCCCGTCAGCGACGGCTCCGCCAGCCTCCTCCCGCCGCCCGAGGGCGACGACCTGGAGCTCGCCGCCGACGCAGGCCTGCCCTTCCACGCCTGAGTCCCGCCGCCGAGCACCGCCGCCCGACCTGCCCTTCGTACCGAGACACACCGAGAAACAACGAGAGTCCGCCGCCATGTACGAGCTGTCCCGGATCCGCCTCTACTCCATCGGGCCCGCCGGTGCGCGCTACGCCGACACCGTGCTCGACCTGCGCGGAGTCGGCGAGCCGGTGCCCCACCCGGCGCCCGCCCAGGCGGAGTTCTTCGAGGACGAGCCCACCGGCCCGCCGCGTCGCCCCGCGCCCGCCGGCGTGCTCTTCCTGGAGAACGGCGGCGGCAAGTCCGTCCTGCTCAAGCTGATCTTCTCGGTGATGCTGCCCGGCCACCGCAACACCCTCGGCGGCGCCAGCTCCGGCGTCCTGCGCAAGTTCCTGCTCGCCGACGACTGCGGGCACGTGGCCCTGGAGTGGCAGCACACCCAGACCGGCGAGTGCGTGGTCGTCGGCAAGGTCAGCGAGTGGCGCGGGCGCCAGGTCTCCAACGACCCGCGCAAGTTCGCCGAGGCCTGGTACTCCTTCCGTCCGGGCCCCGGCCTGAGCCTGGACAACCTCCCCGTTGCCGAGGCCACCGCCGTCCGGCCGCCCGTCGAAGGCGCCTCCGGCGCGCAGGGCCGGCGCCGCACGATGAAGGGCTTCCGCGACGCCCTCACCGAGGCCGGCAAGGCGTACCCGCACCTCGAGGTGTACTTCGAGGAGATCCACGACCGCTGGAACGAGCACCTCACCGAACTCGGCCTCGACCCCGAACTCTTCCGCTACCAGCGCGAGATGAACGCGGACGAGGGCGAGGCCGCCGGCCTCTTCGCGGTGAAGAAGGACTCCGACTTCACCGACCTCCTGCTGCGCGCCGTCACCGACACCCGCGACACCGACGGCCTCGCCGACCTCGTCCACGGCTTCGGCAACAAGCTCGGCCGCCGCGCCGAGCTGATGGCCGAACGGGACTTCACCGCCGGCTCGGTGGACCTGCTCACCAAGATCGTCGAGGCCGCCGAGACCCGCTCCCGGCTCCGCGACGTCCACGCGGGCGCGGAACGCCGTACGCGCACCCTCGCCCGGCGGCTGTCCGCCCGCGCCGCCGAGGAGCGCGGCCGCGCCGCCGACCTCGCCCAGCGGGTCACCGGCGCCGCCCACGGGGTCACCTCCGCCGAGTCCGCGCGCTCCCGCAGCGCCGCCGTCTCCGCCGAACTCGCCTACCGGCACGCCTCGCTGGCGCTGACCGTCGCGGACAAGGCCGCCGCGGCCCAGCGCCGCGAGCTCCTCGAAGCCCGCACCCTGCACTCCGCGTGGCAGGCCGCCGAGATCGTGCTGCGCCACCGCGCCGCCGCCGACCGCTCCGCCCGGGTCGCCGCCGCGATCCTGGAGGCCGAGCGCGACGCCGCCCCGGCGCTGGCCGCGCGCGCCACGGCCGCCGCCGCGCTCGTACGGGCCCTGCACACCGCCGCCGAGAACGGGGAGCGGGTCGCCAACGAGGAGGAGGAGCGGTCCGCCGGCCTCCAGGAGGCGGGCGAGGCCGCCCACCGCGATGCCACCGCCGCCGCCACGGCAGCCCAGCGCGCCCGCAGCGAGGCCGAACACCTGCGGGCCCGGCTCGCCGAGGTCCAGCAGGAGACCGCCGAAGCCGTCCGGGCCGGCTGGCTCGACGACTCGGCGCCCGACGCGGACCCGGCGCGGGCGGCCCTGGCCGCGTCCGACGCGGAGAAGACCGCCGTGGCCGCCTGGGACGCGTCCCGCGACGCCGCCCGCACCACCGCCGACGCCGCCCGCGAGGCGGCCGCCGCGGAGTCCCGCGCCGAACTCACCGCGGCCCGGGCCGCGGACGCCGCCGACGCGGCCGAGGCCGCGCACGACGCCGAGTACCGGGCGGCCTCCTCCCTCGCCGCCTCCCCTCGCCTCGCGGAGCTCCTGGGCCTCCCGCCGGTCCCCGAAACCTTCCTCCCCCACCCCCGTACGGGCACCCCCGGCGCCGCGCACGGCTCCGGCGGAGGCGAACCGGCCCCGACCGCAGGCGCGGGCACCGACGCCCCCGGCGGGCTGACCGTGGACGACCTCGACCGGAACGCCGACGACCTGCGCGAACTGCTCACCCGCGGAGTCGCCTCGGCCGAGCGCCAGTTGTTCGAGCTGCGCACCGCCGCCGCCGACGACGCCCGCATCCTCGGCGCGCTCGGCGACGGCGGCCTGCTGCCGCCCGGCCCCGACGTCCTCGCCACCGTCGAGTACCTCGGCGAACACGGCATCCCGGCCCTGCCCGGCTGGCGCTACCTCGCCCAGTCCGTGGACCCCGCCGACCACGCCGCAGTCCTCGCCGCCCGCCCCGAGCTCGTCGACGGCGTCGTCATCACCGACCCCGACACCCACTCCCGGGCCCGCGAGGTCCTCTCCGGCGCCGCCCTGCTGCCCCGCTCCACCGTCGCCGTCGGTACGGCAGCCGCCCTGCTGGCGCCCGTACCGCCCGCGGTGGAGAGCGACACCGGGGTCTTCCTCGTACCGCCGAACCCGGCCATGCACGACGAGCACGCCGCCGACGAGGAGCGCCAGGCGCTGCGCACCCGCGCCACCGCCCGCGACACCGAGATCCGCGACCTGGCCACCCGCCTCGCCGGGGACCGCGAGCTCGCGGCCCGCCTCGCCTCCTGGCGTACCGGCTGCCCGCCCGGCCGCCTCGCCGAGCTGGCGCAGCAGGCCGAGGCCGCCCGTGCGTTCGCCGAGGAGGCCGACGCCGAGCTGGCGGAGGCCCGTACCGTACGCGCCGAAGCCGACGAGGCCGCCGCCGACGCCGCCCGTGTCCGCGACGAGCGCCAGGAGACCGCCCAGCGGGCGCGCCGCGCCGCCGATGCCCTCGCCGGGCTCGCCTTCCGCCTGCGCGAGCGCGCCGGCTGGCAGACCAAGGTCCGCGAACTCGCCGACGAGGCGGCCGAGTCCGAGGCCCGCGCCGAGGTCTGCCTGGACCGGGCCCGCGCCGCCGACGAGGACCGCCGCGCAGCCCAGCGCGCCGCCGACGACGCCCGCCGTACCGCCCGCGCGCTGCGCGCCGAGCGTGCCGAGATCGCCGGCGCCCCCGAGGCGCTGCCCGAGGACGACGGCACGGCCAAGGCGCCGCTGCCCGACCTCCGCGAGGCCTACCGGGCCGCCTCCCAGCTGTACGAGAAGGTCGGCGTCGGCGCCGACCTGCGCGCCGAGCAGGCCCGCGCCGAGAGCGCCGAGAGCACCGCCCTCGCCGAGCTCGACCGGCTCACCAACAAGGTCCGCACCCGCGCCGCCCAGCTCCTCGAAGGCACCGACGGCGCCGACGGGCCCTCCCGCCAGGCGGCCGCAGCCCGCGCCGAGTCCCTCGTGCAGATGCTGGAGACCCGCGCGTCGACCGCCAGCGAGCAGCTCGGCCGACTGCGCGGCGAGGCCGAACGGCACGCCCCCACCGAGGGCGAGGCGCACACCGACCTGCCCGAGGAGCTGATCCCCGGCGACGTCGAACAGGCCCAGGCCTTCCTGCGCACCGCCACCGCCCAGCTCGCCGCGCTCACCGCGGCCGTGGAGACCGCCCGGGCCGCCCACGCCGACCTGCTGCGCGCCCACCGCGCCGCCGAGGACGGCGCCGGAGGCTTCGACGAGACCGCGGCGATGCTGCGGGACCTGCTGCGCGACCACGCCCACCAGGACGACGAGCAGGAGCCGGCGACCCACCCGGGCACGCTGGAGGAGGCCCGGCAGTCCGCCGCCGAGGCCCGCCGCTCCCTGCGCGGCTGCGCGGCCGACCTCTCGGCCGCCGAGTCGGCGGTCCGCGAGGCGAGCGACATCCTGGTCCGCCACGCCAACGCCAACCGCTACGAGCAGGTACGTACCCCCGCGCGCCAGCAGATCCGCGAACTGCCCGCCTCCGCCCTGCCCGAGCACGCCGCGGCCTGGGCCGCGGCCTTCGCACCCCGGCTGCGTGTCCTCACCGACGAGCTGGCCCAGCTGGAGCGCAACCGCGACAGCATCGTCGACCGGCTGCGCGGACTGGTGGAGTCCGCCCTGGCCACCCTGCGCTCCGCCCAGCGGCTCTCCCAGCTCCCCGAGGGGCTCGGGGAGTGGTCGGGCCAGGAGTTCCTGCGCATCCGCTTCGAGGAGCCGGACCAGGCCACCCTCACGGAGCGCCTCGGCGAGGTCATCGACGAGGCGACCCGCGCGGCCGTGAAGAAGAACAGCAGCGCCTCCTTCGGCGAGGGCCGCCGCGACGGCATGTCGCTGCTGCTGCGCGGAGTCCAGGCGGCCCTGGAGCCCAAGGGCATCTCGGTCGAGATCCTCAAGCCGGACGCGGTGCTGCGCGCCGAGCGCGTACCGGTCGGCCAGATGGGCGACGTCTTCTCCGGCGGCCAGCTGCTGACGGCCGCGATCGCCCTGTACTGCACGATGGCGGCGCTGCGCAGCAACGACCGCGGCCGCGACAAGCACCGCCACGCGGGCACGCTGTTCCTCGACAACCCGATCGGGCGCGCGAACGCCACGTACCTGCTGGAACTCCAGCGGGCCGTGTCCGACGCGCTCGGCGTCCAGCTGCTCTACACGACGGGCCTGTTCGACACCACGGCCCTCGCCGAGTTCCCGCTGGTCATCCGGCTGCGCAACGACGCGGACCTGCGGGCGGGCCTGAAGTACATCAGCGTCGAGGAGCACCTGCGCCCGGGCCTGCCCCAGCAGTTCCCGGAGGGGGAGACCATCCACGGCGAGATCACGGCGACCCGCATGTTCCGCCGCTCCACGGTCGGTTCCTGACGGCAGGCCCCGTACGGGTCAGCCCCGGCCCGAGCTCGCCTGGTAGCGCCTGTCCGCGCCCGGTGGCGGCCACACGGCCGGCCGGGCGCCCGCGCCGCCCCGCAGCCGTATTCGCTCCGTCCCACCGGACGACGCCTCGGCACGCGCCTCCCGGCGGGCCCGGCGCCGCTCGCGGCGACGGTCCCGCGCCGTGCTGCTCGGCTCCGACACCACCCCGTACCGCTGGTTCCACATCTGCCGGGTGATCAGCACGTCCAGCACGCCCCAGGTGGCCACGACCGTCCCGGCTATCGCGCCGATCCCCATCGGCAGGGCCAGCCATGAGCCGGTGAGCATGAGGAAGAAAGTGACCGTCGCCTCGGTCAGCGTGACGGCCACGATCAGCACCGCCCGCACCGCCGAGTCCCGCACCGGGTCCGGCATCCTGCGCCGCCGGGCCGGCTCTTCCTCCCACAGTGACCGCCCCGGCGCGCCCACCGCCGCGCCGGTGTCCTCGTAGATCCCCATCGCACGCTCCCACCCCGACGAATCCCCTCGAACAGGTAGACGTTCGACGTCGCCGAGAGATTCCCGTATCCCGGACTCCTCCCCAGCACCTGCCCATCCCGGAACGAAGAATTCCAGCCATCCATCGGGTTGCAGGAACTCACACCCCACCAAGTGTCATCTGCCACATAACGGGCCGCTCTTGACCGGATGTGTCGGACAACTCGTGATCTACGCCCGGGCGTCCGGCCGAAAATGTCCGGACACGCCTTCGAACCCGCTTCCCGGCAGTAGTAGGCTCACGCCGTTTAAATGACGGAACACCGACCCCCGACAACGGGGTTGAGCTGGGGGAGGCTGGGGAGGCCATGCGCTTTCGCGGGAAGTCCATCCGCCGGAAGATCGTGGCGTTGCTCCTTGTGCCGCTCATCTCCCTCACCGCCCTCTGGGGCTTCGCGACCGTGATCACCGGCCGCCAGGCCGTCCAGCTCCTCGACGTCGCCTACGTCATCGACAAGGTCGGCTACCCCGTCGAGGACGTCGTCCGCGTCATCCAGAAGGAACGCCGCCAGACCCTCGTCGTCCTCGGCGACCCCCGCGCCTCCACCGCCACCGCCGAACTCGCCAAGCGCCGCGCCGCCACCGACGAGATCGTCGACCGGATCGGCCGGAACGCCAAGGACCCCGAGGTCGCCGACGAGCTGGCCCCGGCGGCCGCCCAGCGCCTCGACTCCATCCTCGACGCCTTCCACGGCATCGGCGCACTGCGCCGCTCCGTCGACCAGAACACCCTCGACCCGAGCCAGGCGCTGGAGCTCTACAGCCGGCTCGTCGACCCCTGCTACGAGTTCCTCATGAACCTCCACGCGCTCGAGAACGTGGAGATGGACAAGCAGGGCCGCGCCCTCGTCGGCATCACCCGCGCCCGCGAGACGCTCTCCCGCGAGGACGCCGTCATCGCCGCCGCCCTCGCCGCCCGCAACGTCAGCGCCGCGGACATCCGGCACGTCTCCGACTTCGCCGCCAACCGCACCCTGCTCTACGAGTTCAACCTCGCGATCCTCCCGGCCGACGACCGCGAGCTGTTCGAGCAGTACTGGAGCAACCCCGAGACCAAGCCGCTGCGCGACGCCGAGGAGCGGTTCCTCTCCGGCGGCGCCGGCAAGAACCCGCGCATCACCGCCGCCCAGTGGGACGAGGCCGCGAACAAGGTCCTCGACGACCTCGCCACCATGGGCACCGCCGCCGGCGACCGCTACCAGAAGCGCGTCGAACCCGTGGCCATGGACGTCCTGGTCCAGGCGGCCATCGCCGGCGTCCTCGGCTTCATCGCCCTCGCCGTCTCCCTGGTCCTCTCCGTGCGCATCGGCCGCGACCTCGTCCGCGACCTGTCCCGGCTCCGCAAGGAGGCCCACGAGGTCTCCGGCGTCCGGCTGCCCGCCGTGATGCGCCGCCTCGCCGCCGGCGAACACGTGGACGTCGAGACCGAGGCCCCGCGCCTGGAGTACGAGAAGGACGAGGTAGGCCAGGTCGGCCAGGCCCTCAACACCCTCCAGCGCGCCGCCGTCGAGGCCGCCGTCAAACAGGCCGAGCTCCGCCGGGGCGTATCCGAGGTGTTCGTCAACCTCGCCCGCCGCAACCAGGTCCTGCTGCACCGCCAGCTGACCCTGCTCGACACCATGGAGCGGCGCACCGAGGACGCCGAGGAGCTCGCCGACCTCTTCCGCCTCGACCACATGACCACCCGCATGCGCCGCCACGCCGAGGGCCTCGTGATCCTCTCCGGCGCCGCCCCCTCCCGCCAGTGGCGCAAGCCCGTCCAGCTCATGGACGTCGTACGGGCCGCCGTCGCCGAGGTCGAGGACTACGAGCGCATCGAGGTACGCCGGCTGCCGCGGCTCGGCATCGCCGGCCCCGCCGTCGCCGACGTCACCCACCTCGTCGCCGAACTCCTGGAGAACGCCACGGTGTTCTCCCCGCCGCACACCGCCGTCCAGGTGCACGGCGAACGCGTGGCCAACGGCTTCACCCTCGAGATCCACGACCGCGGCCTCGGCATGAACCCGGAAGCGCTGCTCGATGCGAACCTCCGGCTCGCCGAGACCCCCGAGTTCGAGCTCTCCGACACCGACCGCCTCGGCCTGTTCGTCGTCAGCCGCCTCGCGCAGCGCCACGGCGTCAAGGTCGTCCTCCAGCCCAGCCCGTACGGCGGCACCACCGCCGTGGTGTTCCTCCCGGCGGCCCTGCTCACCGAGGCCCCCGAGACCAACGGCACCGGCCTGCGCCTCGGCGACGGCAAGGGAGGCCGGGCGAACGGCCAGGGCCCCGCCCGGCCCGCCCCGGCCGCCGTGGAGCGCGCCCCGGCCGGCCGCCAGCTGACG
Source organism: Streptomyces sp. NPDC051364 (assembly GCF_040682115.1). Lineage (NCBI taxonomy): Bacteria > Bacillati > Actinomycetota > Actinomycetes > Kitasatosporales > Streptomycetaceae > Streptomyces > Streptomyces sp. NPDC051364. Next base: position 13,182 of record NZ_JBFBAH010000052.1, read on the forward strand.
GCCCCCGAACTGCGCGGCCCCGTCGAACTGGAGGCCCCGCTCGGCGTGCTCGGGCTGGACGGCCTCGACGACCCGGCCGCCCTGGACGAGGTCACCGCCGGGATCACCGGGCTCACCGGCGTCGGCGGCCGCCCCGCCATGGCCACGCTCGACGACGAGACCCCGCCGAACGGCACCCCGCGCAGCGCCCTGCTGGGGCTCCGCCCGGCGGACCGGCCGCACACCGACCGCAAGAGCGGCCGGGACCGCGACCGGGAGCCGCAGGCCCCCACCGGCCCGGTCCGCCTCGACAGCCACCGCCCCGAGGCGATCCGCAGCACCCGCCCGGACGGGCCCCGGTCCCCGGGCGCCGTACCGCTCCCGCGCCGCAGGCCCACCCCGACGCTGGTCGCCGAGCACGGCCGCCGCGTCGAGCCCCGCCCGGTGTCCGCGGTCCCGCAGCCCGCGCCGGACCCGGAGCCGGGCGCCCGCCCCGGCGCGGCCGCGCCCGGCGCCGCCCAGCCCGGCGGCGCCCCCGCCAAGGGCCCCGGCGGGCTGCCCAAGCGCGTCCGCCAGGCCAGTCTGGCGCCCCAGCTGAGGAACACCCCGGCCCCCGCACCCGCCGAAGCCGCCGCGGACCCCGTGGTCCACCGCGACGCGGAAGACGTACGTACCCGCATGACCGCACTCCAGCGCGGCTGGACGGCGGGCCGCAAGCAGCAGGCACAGCAGCAGTCCGGGACCGGGGCAGGCACCTCCGCCGCCACCGGACCCGGATCCGAGAACGAGGGGGACGGCCGATGACCGCACCGCAGACCGGCAACGACACCCGGGGCCGCGGCTCCGGTCCGCTCAACTGGCTCCTCGACGAGCTCGTCGACCGGGTCGGCAGCATCCGCAAGGCGGTGGTCCTCTCCGGCGACGGCCTGCCCACCGGCAGCTCCAAGGACCTGACCCGCGAGGACAGCGAGCACCTGGCCGCCGTGGCCTCCGGCTTCCACAGCCTGGCCAAGGGCGTCGGCCGCCACTTCGAGTCCGGCAGCGTCCGCCAGACCGTCGTCGAGCTGGACGAGGCCTTCCTCTTCGTCATGGCCGCCGGCGACGGCAGCTGCCTGGCCGTGTTCTCCGACGCCGACTCCGACGTCGGGCAGGTCGCGTACGAGATGACCCTCATGGTCAAGCGGGTAGGCGACCACCTGGCGACCGCTCCCCGCTCCGGGCTGCCAGCCGGAGGGTGAGGCGGACCGTATGAGCGATCCAGGCCGGCACCGCCCGGACCACCCCGCGGGCGCCCCCGGCACGCCCGGGGCACCGCAGGAGCCCGCCCACCCGCACTGGTTCGACGACGAAGCGGGACCCGTCGTCCGCCCGTACGCCATGACCCGCGGCCGGACCAGCCACGCCGGCCAGCACCGGCTCGACCTGATCGCGCTCGTCGTCGCCGAACCGGCGGCCGACGATCCGGTCTGGGACATGACCCTGTCCCCGGAACACGCCCACATCCTCGGGCTGTGCCGGGAGCGCCCGCAGTCGGTCGCCGAGCTCGCGGCCGAACTCGACCTCGCGGTCGGGGTCGTACGGGTCCTGATCGGGGACCTGGTCGACGAGGAACTGGTCCATGTGACCCGGCCGGTACCGCCGGCCGAACTGCCCGATGAATCCATTCTGCGTGAGGTGATCGATGGCCTTCGGGCGCTCTAGCCGCACCGGTGCCATGCATGCCGTGTCGCCGGTCGAGCCGCTGACCCTGAAGATCCTGGTAGCGGGCGGCTTCGGGGTGGGCAAGACCACCCTGGTCAGTGCGGTGAGCGAGATCAGACCGCTGCGGACCGAGGAACTGCTGTCCGAGCCGGGCGTCGGCATCGACGACACCGGGGGAGTGGAGGGCAAGTCCACCACCACCGTGGCGATGGACTTCGGGCGCATCACCCTGCGCGAGGACCTGGTCCTGTACCTGTTCGGCACGCCCGGACAGGACCGCTTCTGGTTCCTGTGGGACGAGCTGGCCCAGGGCTCGCTCGGCGCCGTGGTCCTCGCCGACACCCGCCGCCTCGCCGACTGCTTCGCCGCCGTCGACTACTTCGAGCGGCGGGGGATCCCGTTCGTGGTCGCCGTCAACTGCTTCGACGGGGCCGATCGCCATCCGGTGGTGACCGTACGGGAGGCGCTCGACCTCGATCACGAGGTGCCGGTGCTGCTGTGCGACGCCCGGGACCGGGAGTCCGTGAAGGACGTGCTGGTCGGGGTCGTGGAACACGCGATGTCGCTGGCGCGGGCCCGGCGCCGGAGCCTGACCGCCGGGAGCTGAGCAGCGGTCTCCGGGCCCCGGGGCCGGGCGCACAGGAGGCGGCCCGCACCCCCGCCGACTGGGGTACGGGCCGCAGCTCTCATGGGGGGGACGGAGGGGCCCCGGTCGCGGCGTCGTACGCGGCGCGGGACTGTGGAGCGAGTGTGAACCTGCCGCCGGGGGCCGTCAAGCGTTCGGACAACAGCCCCTGTTCAGGGTCCGCCCCCGGCCGCCGCCGTCACCCCGGCGTAGCCGTCGGCGTCACCTCCGCCGGCCTCCTCACCGCACCGCGACGACGGCCGATCCGTGCCCGAACAGCCCCTGGTTCGCGGTGATCCCCGCCCGGGCGCCCGGCACCTGCCGGTCCCCGGCCGTACCGCGCAGCTGCCAGGTGAGCTCGCACACCTGGGCGATCGCCTGCGCCGGCACCGCCTCCCCGAAGGAGGCCAGCCCGCCGCTGGCGTTCACCGGCACCCGCCCGCCGAGCGCCGTCGCGCCCTCCCGTACGAGCTTGGCCCCCTCGCCCTCGGCGCACAGGCCGATGTCCTCGTACCACTCCAGCTCCAGGGCGGTGGAGAGGTCGTACACCTCGGCGAGCGAAAGGTCCCCGGGCCCGAGCCCGGCCTCCTCGTACGCGGCACGGGCGATCGATGCCCGGAACGAGCCCGGCGCCGGCCGTACGGCGGTCACCGAGTCGGTGGCGATGTCCGGGAGGTCGAGGACCGTACGGGGATAGGTCGGCGTCACCGTCGACACCGCCCGGATCCGCACCGGATCGGAGACCCCGCGCGAGCGTGCGAAGTCCATGCTGCTCAGGACCAGCGCCGCGCCCCCGTCCGAGGTGGCGCAGATGTCGAGCAGCCGCAGCGGATCGGCGACGACCGCCGACTGCGCGACCTCGTCGGCCGTGACCGGCTTGCGGTAGCGGGCGTGCGGGTTCAGGGCTCCGGCCGCGGCGTTCTTGACCTTCACCTGCGCGAAATCCTCGAGCGTGTCCCCGTACACGGCCATCCGGCGGCGCGCGTACAGGGCGAAGTACGCCGGGTTCGTGGCGCCCAGCACGCGGAACCGCAGCCAGTCCGGATCGTCCGGCCGGTCCCCGCCCGCCGGGGCGAAGAACCCCTTGGGCGCCGCGTCAGCGCCGACCACCAGGACGACGTCGGCCAGCCCGGCCAGGATCTGCGCCCGCGCCGCCCCGATGGCCTGGGCCCCGGAGGCGCAGGCCGCGTACACGCTGGTCACCCGCGCACCCTGCCAGCCCAGCGCCTGCGCGAAGGTCGCGCCGGCCACATAGCCGGGGTACCCGGAGCGCACGGTGTCGGCGCCGACGATCGACCCGACGTCGGCCCACTCCAGCCCGGCGTCGGCGAGCGCGGTCCGGGCCGCGGCCCGCCCGTACTCGACGAAGCTGCGGCCCCACTTGCCCCAGGGGTGCATCCCGGCCCCGAGGACGGCGATGTCGGCACTCACGCGGTGCCTCCCGTCGGCCTGAACTGCCAGGTGGTCCGGACGGTCCCGGTGTCCGCGTCCTCGTTCAGCACACCGCCGACCACCTCGACCTCCATCCCGACCGCCAGATCGGCGACGGTGACCCCGGGAACCGCCTGCCCGAGCACGACCATCCCCTCGGCCTCCAGCTCCACCGCGACCAGGGTGTACGGCACCCAGGGCGCGTCCGGGTCGGACACGTACGGCGCGGGCGGCCGGTACCGCCCGTCGGTGAAGGACCACACCCGCCCGCGGGGGGAGAGCGGCACCTCGGCGAGCTCGCCGCCGCCGGGACAGTGCGGATTGCGGCAGTACGCGTCCTCGCGCGGGAAGAACACCGCGGTACAGGCGGAACACCGGGTGCCGAGCAGCCGGAAGCCGCCGCCGTCCGGTCCGTCCTCGGTGAACCACCCGCTCACGACGGGGGTGCGTGCGCGTCCCAAGGGAACCCCTCCCTAGCCAGTCACAGCAATCTGACGGATCGTCAGAAGTCTGTCATGGGCGGGCAGCCCTGGCACGGGTTCTCGGCAAGCCACTTCTGCGCGATCTCGGCCAGTTCCGCATCCCGCCCGGCCGGCATCATCCGGATCATCTGCGCGTCCCCGCGCAGCGACCACGCCGGATGTCCGGGGGAGAGCGGAAAGTCATGCGGGCACGGCACTCACGGCCGGACCGAGGCGACAGAGACCGGGAAGTCGAAGGAGGAATCGGGAAAGGCCTCGGGCTTGAACGTGAAATGCCACCACTCCTCGGGCAGGTTCACGAAGCCCTGCGCGGCGAGCGTCTGCCCCAGCAGCTTCCGGTTGGCGCGGGCGGCGCCCGTGATCCTGGGGTTGTCGGTGTGCGAGAGCGGATCGAAGCGGTCGAACGGGGTCCCCATGTCGACCGGCCGCCGCAGCGGCAGCCGCACGAGCGTCACATCGACGGTACTCCCGCGGCTGTGCCCGGACTTCTCGGCGATGTACCCGTCGGGAATCAGCCGCTCCTTGTCGACGTCCGGATAGAACTCCGCCTTCGTGGACTGGTCCTGCGGATCCGCCGCCCACCGTACGAAGCGGTCCACCGCGCGCTGCGGCCGGTAGCAGTCGTAGACCGTCAGCGAGTACCCGCGCGGCAACAGCTCCCGCTGGGCCCGGGGCAACGCCTCGGCGGCGGGACGGGCGAGCAGGCAGACGGGCTCCTCGTACCCGTCCACGACCGCGCCGGTGAAATTGTCCGCGGTGGCGTACCTGATGTCCTGGCCGATGGTGGGATCGACCTCGGCCAGCGCCACGAACCCGGGCGGCGCCGAGCCTCCGGTGCCGCCGCCGGCGAGCATCGCCGCACAGCCCATGACTCCCGCAACTGCAGTCATCCTCATACCCCTTGGCATATCATCACGGCATGCAGGTACAGCCGAGGGACTCGCACTGCTCCACCTGCGGTTCGCTGTTCGACACGACCGCCTGGCCCCGTACGTGCGCCTCGTGCGGCGCCGTCACGTACCGCAACCCGCTCCCCGTGGCCGTCACGCTGCTCCCGGTCGAGGACGAGGCGGGCACCGGTCTCGTGGTGATCACCCGCACCATCGAGCCGGCCCTCGGCGGCGTCGCCCTGCCGGGCGGCTTCATGGACTTCGGCGAGGACTGGCGCGACGCGGTCGTCCGGGAGCTGCGCGAGGAGACGGGTATCCGCGCACCGGCCTCGGAGGTCGTCCTGGCCGACGCGATGAGCTCCCCCGCGGGCCACCTGCTGCTCTTCGGCCTGCTGCCGCTGCGCCCGACGGCATCCCTGCCACCGTCGGCCCCGACGGACGAGACCACGGGCTGGCACGTCCTGCGCACCCCGACGCAGCTGGCGTTCCCGCTGCACACCCAGGCTGCGGCGGCGTGGTTCGCGGGACGCTACGGCGGTTGACGGCGGACCAGGGGGTGTCTTGTGGATCATGCCGGGCTCGCTGATCCGGCCTGATCCACACGACACACTCCTGGGGTACAGGCCGGGCCCGGCGGGACGCCGGCCCGCCGCCCGCCGCTCATACCCGCAGGTCCATCACGAAGCCCGCCGTCATCACCACCGCGACGGCCGCCGCCGTCACCGTCAGACCCCGCCCCCACAGCGCCTTCAACGGCACCGGCCGGGCCCGGAAGCACGCCCCCGCGACCATCGGGAGCATCGCGCTCGCCACCGTGCACGCCCAGACCGCCCCGGACCCGGGAGCCGACGTGACGTGGTCGCGCAGCCACCCGTGCGCCAGCAGCGCAGGCGGCGCCGAGACCGGTACCAGCAGGACCAGGACCGCGACCGGCTCAGGCCATGCCGTCAGACGGGCGGTCAGGCGCCCCAGGAGCGCCACCGGCTTGACGAGCAGCAGCCCGTGCAGGAATCCCACCGCCACCGCAGCGACCGACCCGACCCCGAACATCACCAGGAATCCGACCGGGGACGCCTCCTGCGCGGCGACGAGCACCCCCCACGCCAGGAGCAGCTGGCATGCGCCCACGACCTCTGCTCCCGGCGCGATGTCCCACCGGCGCGGTCTGCGCAGCGCCCGCAGCCCGGGCGCGTAGGCCCGCGCAGACCTCGTCGGGTCGGCCGGGCTCGCCAAGACCATCACAAACCCCCTGAACGAACGGCTCCGACGGCAGCAAGGTCGGCCGCCGCCGCACAGGGCAGGATCCCCCGGCGGCCTAGAGGGGACCTGCATCCGCGCTGGAATGCGCCCCGGAAGCGGCCCCGGAACCCGGTGCGGCAGCCGAGCCGGATACCGAGCCGGGACCCGCCCCGGAAGCCGTCCCGGATCCCGCCCCGGTCGCCCCCTCGCGGTCGAGTCCCCGTACCTCCACCCCCTCCACGGGCTCCCCGGCCTCGTTCTCCACCACCACCGCGTCCCCCAGCCACCGCACCGTGTACCGCTCGACCTCGCCCGGCTCGAAGCCCGGCCCCGGGTCCCGGATCACCACCCCGCCACCGGTGCGCCCCCGCGCCGGAGCCCAGGCCTCCAGGGCCGCCCCGCCCTCACCGGGCCGGCGGACCGGCAGCACCGCCCCCGCCCGGGCCAGCACCGGGATCCGGCCCGGCGGGGCGTCCAGCAGGATCTGCCCGGGACCCTCGTACGCCGCCCCGGTCGCGGTGTCGTACCACCGCCCCCGGGGCAGCCGGACCGCCCGCCGGTCCGCCCCGCACTCCAGCACCGGCGCCACCAGCAGCGCGTCGCCGAGCAGGAAGGCGTCCTCGCAGTCCCGCAGCGCCCGGTCCTCCGGCGCCCCCCACCACAGCGGCCGTACGTACGGGGCCCCCGTCCGCCGCGCCAGCTGGGCCAGCGTCAGGAAGTACGGCCTCAGCCGCTCCCGCTCCGCCAGTACGGCCCGCGCCTGCTCCTCCACCTCCGCCCCGAACTCCCACGGCTCGCGCCGCCCGGCCCAGATCGCCGAGTGGGTCCGGAACAGCGGCAGGTACGACCCCAGCTGGAGCCACCGCAGATACAGCTCCGGCGAGGGCGAGCCCCCGAAACCGCCGACGTCCGGGCCCGAGTACGGCACCCCGCACAGGCCGAGCCCCAGCACCAGCGCGAGCGAGGCCCGCAGCCCCTCCCAGCCGGTCTCCACGTCCCCGGACCAGGTGCCCCCGTACCTCTGCATCCCCGCCCACCCCGACCGGGAGAACAGGAACGGCCGCTCGTCGGGCCGCAGCCGCACCAGCCCCTCCCAGCCCGCCCGCGCCATCCCGAGCGCGTACACGTTGTGCGCGGCCCTGTGGTCCCCGCCGGCGCCGTCCATCGCGTGCCGCGCCGAACGGGGCAGCGTCATGTCCCCGAACGGCGCGAAGGACACCGGTTCGTTCATGTCGTGCCACACCCCGGAGAAGCCCTGCGCCAGCCGCTCCGCGTACAGCCCGCCCCACCAGGAGCGCACCGCCGGATCAGTGAAGTCCGGGTACGCGCACTCACCGGGCCAGACCTCGCCCCGCACCTCCTGCCCCTGCGCATCCCGTACGAAGGCCCCGCCCGCCCCCACCGCGCGGCCCGACGTGTGGACGGCGTCGCCCGCCTTCACCGCCGGGTCGACGATCGAGACGAGCCGTACGCCCTGATCCCCCAGCTCCCGCGCCAGCCCCGGCAGATCGGGGAACCGCTCCTCGTCGACCGTGAACACACGGTGCTCGTCGTAGTGGTCGATGTCCAGGTGCACGGCCGACAGCGGGAGCCCGCGCGCGGTGTAGCCCGACACCACCCGCCGCACCTCCTGCGCGCTCCCGAACCCCCACCGCGCGTGCTGGTACCCGAGCGCCCATTCGGGCGGTACGGCGGCCCCGCCCGTCAGCCCCGACCAGCCCTGCAGCACCCGCGCCGGCGTCCCCACCAGCACCCAGCACCTGAGCGGCCCACCCTCCATGCGCAGCTCGCTCGACCCCGGCCGGTCCGCCCCGGAGCCGGCACCCTCCTCGCCCTCGCGCAGCGCCACCCGGCCGTCCCAGGAATTGTCGTGGAACACCAGGTGGGTCCCCGCGTCCGCGACCACCATCTGCACCGGCATCGTGATGTACAGCGGATCGTCGCCCGGCCCGAAGCCGCCCTTGGGGTCCGTGTTCCACAGCCGGTACACCCCGTCCCGCAGCCGCGGTCCGCCGGCCCGTCCGCCCAGCCCGAAGAACCGGGCGTCCGCCGGCACCTCGGCCCGCTGCAGCCACCGCGACTCGACCGGCTCCCCGGCGACCGGCTCCGCCGGCTCCCACCAGCGCGGCGGCAGCTCCCGGCGCAGCACTGTCCCGCCCGGCGTGCGCACCTCGACCGCCCCGTGCCGGGACACCGCCACCGTCACCCGCTCGGAGACCACCCGCCAGCCGCCGCCGGTGTCCGGTTCCAGCACGGCCCGCGGGTCGGGCTCCGGGCCGCTGCCGACCAGCGCGTAGGAGGGCGTCGGCCCGGCCCCGTCCCAGCCCCAGAACACCGCGCCGCCCGCCGTGACCCGTACGAGCAGCTCCGACCGGGCGAACCTCAGCACCCCGCCGCCCGGCCGCGGTTCCGTACCGGTCAGCAGACCCGGCACGCGGGCCCGCTCCGCGCCCCGGCGCGGGAGCCCCACCGCGTCCGCGCGCCGGTGGCGCCAGGCCGAGCGCCACGCGCGCCGTCCGCGCTCCGTACCGATCTCTTTCACCGCACGCACCAGATCGCGACCGTTCATGCTGCTCACCCTGCCACCGGCCGCCGGGCGAGCGGGCTGCGTTCAACTTCCGTTCACTCGTCCATGACCCCTCTGGTGCGGATCTAGATCGCATGGCATGGTCCCAGTGAGCCGCCGCGCGCACACCCACCGCGCGATGGCACCGTACGCACACCACGCGCGAGCCGCAGACTTGACCGGGAGCCGACCCATGACCTCAGCCACCCCGCCGGAACCCCTCTGGTCCCCGGGCCCGGACCGCATCGCCGCGGCCCGTATCACCGCGTTCCAGGCCTGGGCCGCGGAGCGGTTCGGCGCCCCCGCGGACGGCGGCTACCCCGCGCTGCACAGCTGGTCCGTCGACGAGCTCGACACCTTCTGGCAGGCCGTCGCCGAGTGGTTCGAGGTCCGGTTCACCACTCCGTACGAATCCGTCCTCGCGGACCGCTCCATGCCGGGCGCGCGCTGGTTCACCGGTGCCGAGCTCAACTACGCCGAGCACGCCCTGCGCGCTGCCGAAGACCCGGCGCGCGCGGACGACGCCGCCCTGCTGTACGTGGACGAGACCCACGAAGCCACCCCCGTGACCTGGGCCGAGCTCCGCCGCCAGGTCGGCGCACTCGCCGCCGAGCTGCGCGCCCTCGGCGTACGCCCCGGCGACCGGGTGAGCGGCTACCTCCCCAACATCCCCGAGGCCGTCACCGCGTTCCTGGCCACCGCCGCCGTCGGCGCCGTGTGGACCTCCTGCGCCCCCGACTTCGGCGCCCGCAGCGTCCTCGACCGCTTCCAGCAGGTCGAGCCCGTGGTCCTGTTCACCATCGACGGCTACCGCTACGGCGGCAAGGAGCACGACCGCCGCGACACCGTCGCCGAACTGCGCGCCGAGCTCCCCTCGCTGCGCGCGGTCGTCCACATCCCGCTGCTCGGTACGGCGGCCCCCGAGGGCGCCCTCGCCTGGTCGGACCTGACCTCCGCCGCCGTCGAGCCGGTCTTCGAGGCCGTCCCCTTCGACCACCCGCTCTGGGTGCTGTACTCCTCCGGTACGACGGGCCTGCCCAAGGCGATCGTGCAGTCCCAGGGCGGCATCCTCCTGGAGCACCTGAAGCAGCTCGGCCTGCACTGCGACCTCGGCCCCGAGGACCGGTTCTTCTGGTACACCTCCACCGGCTGGATGATGTGGAACTTCCTCGTCTCCGGCCTGCTGACCGGTACGACGGTCGTCCTGTATGACGGCAGCCCGGGCTACCCCGACACCGGGGCCCAGTGGCGGATCGCGGAGCGGACCAAGGCCACCCTGTACGGGACCTCCGCCGCGTACGTCATGGCCTGCCGCAAGGCGGACGTGCACCCCGCGCGCGACTTCGACCTCTCCGCCGTGAAGTGCGTGGCGACCACGGGTTCGCCGCTGCCGCCCGACGGCTTCCGCTGGCTCCACGACGAGGTGGCGGAAGACCTCTGGATCGCGTCCGTCAGCGGCGGCACCGACATCTGCAGCTGCTTCGCCGGCGCCGTCCCCACCCTCCCCGTCCACATCGGCGAGCTGCAGGCCGCCTGCCTGGGCACCGACCTGCAGTCCTGGGACCCGTCCGGCAAGCCGCTGACCGGGGAGGTCGGCGAGCTGGTCGTCACCAACCCCATGCCCTCCATGCCGATCCACTTCTGGAACGACCCGGACGGCAGCCGCTACCGCGACAGCTACTTCGAGATGTTCCCGGGCGTCTGGCGCCACGGGGACTGGATCACGATCACCGACCACGGCTCGGTGATCATCCACGGCCGCTCCGACTCCACCCTCAACCGGCAGGGCGTCCGGATGGGCTCCGCCGACATCTACGAGGCCGTCGAACGGCTCCCCGAGATCAAGGAGTCCCTCGTGATCGGCCTGGAGGAGCCGGACGGGGGCTACTGGATGCCGCTGTTCGTCCATCTCGCACCCGGCGCCACCCTCGACGACGACCTCCGCGGCCGCATCAAGGCGACGATCCGCGAGGAGCTCTCCCCGCGCCACGTCCCCGACGAGATCATCGAGGTCCCGGGCATCCCGCACACCCTCACGGGCAAGCGCATCGAGGTCCCGGTCAAGCGCCTCCTCCAGGGCACGCCCATGGCGAAGGCGGTCAACCCCGGCTCGGTCGACCGGCTCGACCTCCTGCCCTTCTACGAGGAGCTGGCCCGCACCCGCACCCGCGGCTGAGGTCACTGTCAGTGGCTTTGGTTACCGTGAGTGAGCAATCGAATGCGCCACTCAGGGGGAAGCCATGCCACGGACGCGCCACCACAACGGCCGCACCACCAGCGACCCGACCAGCGAACCGACCGGTCCCACCACCGGTCGTACGGCCGGCCGCACCGCCCGGCGCCGCATGCTGCGCCGCGAAGTCCCCAGCACTGTCGGCCTCCTGGCCGATGCAGGGGACTTCGCGGCCATGCGCGGCTACCGCAGCTTCACCTTCGGCCACCACGACGACTACAGCGACTACCTCCGCCACGTCGAGGGCCTGCTCCGGTCCCTCGCGGCCCAAGGCATCCACACCACCGTCGCCCTCTTCGACCCCGACGAGTACGCCGAGTTCTGTACGGAACACGGCATCGACCCGGACACCGCCGCAGGCCGCACCCGCTTCACCGCCGAACTGGCCGGCGCCGGCGCCGTACTGCCCTACACAGGCCAGCCCATCGACGAACTCGTCCCGCTCCTCGTCGACGAGGCCGTCCGCCGGGCCACCTGGGAGTACGCCACCTCCCTGCTCGCCGGCGTCGGAAACTGCGCCGACTGCGGCGAGGACATCGGCCAGGCCTCCTTCACCCGGGCCGCAGAGGCGCTCACCCGCCTCGTCGACGGCGCCGGACCCGGCCACCACCACCTCGTGTGCAGCGTCCCGACCCAGGACGAACAGCTCCTCGCCGTCCTGCACGCCGAAGTCACCGAGAACCCGGACGGCCCACCGCGCATCGAGGGCCGCGAAGGCCTCGACTTCGTGACGGTCCTCGCCGCCGGCCTCGCCCACGGCGGCCCCGGGGGACTGGTGCTGCGCAGCACCACCGAGGGCTTCCGCGACCGGGTCCACGGCTGGCGCCTCGACCGCGGGCGCCTGGTCCCGCTCTCCGCGGCGGCAGTGTTCAACGCCTACTGCACCGACGCCGACACCGGGGACCCCGTGGCCCCCGAGCCCGGCGTCGAATACTGCCCGGGCTACGAGGTGGACGGCCCCACCCCGCACCACTGAGCGGTCTGGGGGAAGTGGGGCATGCCCCCGCGCAGCCCGGCACGGCGCCTCGCGGCGTTGTCGCGGCACCCGAGTACGCCCGGTACGGGGGCGCCGCTCCGCCGTGCGATCCACCGCACCGCACGACGCGGAAACGCACCCCACTTCCCCGAACCCGCTTCGGCCGTCTCTCCCGCCGATCGGGAGACGACCGAGGGGCCCCCGCCACCGGCGAAGGCCCCTCGATCGACAACACCCTGTCCGGCTACTCGCCGGACAGCACCGCCTGAGCGGCCACGCGGGCCTCTTCGGCGCTGTCCGCCGCACGCGCCGCGGCAGCGGCCCGCTCGCACTGGGCCAGCGTGTACTTGGCGAGCGTCGCCCGCACGTAGGGAATCGAAGCGGCACCCATCGACAGAGAGGTGACACCCAGACCGGTCAGCACACAGGCCAGCAGCGGATCGGACGCAGCCTCACCACAGACGCCGCAGCTCTTGCCCTCCGCCCTGGCGGCCTCGGCCGACATGGCGATCAGGTCGAGCAGCGCCGGCTGCCACGGGTCCTGCAGCCGCGACACCGCACCGACCTGACGGTCGGCGGCGAACGCGTACTGGGCCAGGTCGTTGGTGCCCAGCGACAGGAACTCGACCTCCTGGAGGATCGAGCGCGCCCGGAGCGCGGCGGAGGGGATCTCCACCATCGCGCCGAACTTCGCCTTCAGCCCGGCCTCGCGGCACGCGTCCGCGAACGCCTTCGCGTCGGTCCGGTCCGCCACCATCGGGGCCATGACCTCGAGGTAGACCGGCAGCCCCTCGGCCGCCTTGGCCAGCGCGGTGAGCTGCGTGCGCAGCACGTCCGGGTGGTCCAGCAGCGACCGCAGACCGCGCACGCCCAGCGCCGGGTTCGGCTCGTCGGCCGGCGTCAGGAACTCCAGCGGCTTGTCGGCACCGGCGTCCAGGACGCGTACGACGACACGGCCCTCGGGGAAGGCCTCGAGCACCTTGCGGTACGACTCGATCTGCTTCTCCTCGGACGGCGCCCTCTTGCTGTCGTCCAGGAACAGGAACTCGGTACGGAACAGGCCCACACCCTCGGCCCCGGCCTCCACGGCCGCCGGCACGTCCGCCGGACCGCCGACGTTGGCCAGCAGCGGCACCTTGTGACCGTCGGAGGTCGCACCCGGACCGGACGAGGCCGCGAGAGCGGCCTTGCGCTCGGCGGCCGCGGCCTCCAGCTCGGCCCGCTTCTCGGCGGTGGGCTCGACGAACAGGTCACCGGTGCTGCCGTCGACGGCGATGACCGTGCCCTCGGCGATCTCACCGGCACCCGGCAGTGCCACGATCGCCGGCACGCCCAGCGCCCGCGCGAGGATCGCGCTGTGGCTGGTCGGGCCGCCTTCCTCGGTCACGAAGCCGAGGACGAGCGCCGGGTCGAGCAGAGCGGTGTCGGCGGGAGCCAGGTCCCGCGCGATCAGCACGTACGGCTCGTCGCTGTCCGGCACACCCGGCATCGGCACGCCGAGCAGCCGCGCCACGATCCGGTTCCGCACGTCGTCCAGGTCGGCCACCCGGCCTGCCATGTACTCCCCGGCCCCCGCGAGCAGGTCGCGGTACGAGGCGAACGCGTCGTACACCCCGCGCTCGGCGGTGCTGCCGACAGCGATGCGCCGGTCCACGTCCGCCATCAGCTCGGGGTCCGTGGCGATCATCGCCTGGGCCTCGAGCACGTGCTGAGCCTCGCCACCGGCCAGCTGGCCGCGCGCGATCAGATCGGCGGATACAGCCTCCACGGCTTTGCGGGCGCGCCCCTGTTCGCGCTCCGCCTCGTCCGCGGTGATCTGCTTGGCCGGCGGCTCGAGAACCGCCGTGCCCATGTGCCGCACCTCGCCGATCGCCACCCCGTGGCTCACGCCGACGCCTCGCAGCGTTGTCTCCATTTCACCCGTCTCCGATTGAGCGGCGGGCCCAGCCGCCGCGGTGGATGTCCGACCCGCCCGTGTGGGGCGGACGCTCACTGCCAGCTGAAGAGAACGTCCCCGGCCTTGACGTCGCCGTCCTCGTTCACGTCGCCGAGGGAGTCGGCGGTGGCCTCGAGCGCCACGACGGGGCAGATCGGCGACTTGCCGGCGTCCTCGACGGCCTGCGGGTTCCAGCGGATGACGGCCTGACCGCGGGTCACGGTGTCGCCCTTGTTGACGAGCAGCTCGAAGCCCTCGCCGTTGAGCTGAACGGTGTCGATCCCGAGGTGGGTGAGTACGCCGTGCCCTTCGCCGTCGACGACGACGTACGCATGCGGGTGCAGGGAGACGATCACACCGTCGACGGGGGACACCGCCTCCGAGGGCTCACGCACGGGGTCAATAGCGGTACCCGGACCCACCATTGCGCCGGAGAACACCGGATCGGGCACTGCCGCGAGTCCGATGGCGCGCCCGGCAAGTGGGGACGTCACGGTGGTCATGGGGGCCTCCCAGGGGTGGGGCTTCATCGTGTCGCCGTCACAGTCTGTGCTGCGACGGCATACTTTTTGAAGGGTATGTCATGACACGTCCCGGTTTGCATGAGTGGACCCCCTGCCGGAGGTCACGACACGCTGCCGCGACGAGGTAGTGGACTAGACCATACGCCTGAATCGATTTGCTTGGGCACCACGGGCCCTGTACTGTCGTGACTCCCGCCAGGACGTGCCGCGTGAACATCTCGCGAACAACCGATGGACGGGACTCCTCCTCTTCAGTGTCGATCTTGATTCTTGCCTCCTCTCGTATGCCTTTTCGGTAAATCGGGTGAGTGGTCAGGGAGCTGGAAAAGCCCTGATAGAGTCGGAATCGCCGGAAAGGGAAAACGCGAAAGCGAAGGACCTGGAAAGCAAGCGAGACCGACTCTGATAGAGTCGGAAACGCAAGAACGAAGAACGAAAGCCCGGAGGAAAGCCCCAGTAAGTGTTACTGAGGTGAGTACAAAGGAAGCGTCCGTTCCTTGAGAACTCAACAGCGTGCCAAAAATCAACGCC
>NZ_JBFBAH010000053.1:0-23552 GCF_040682115.1 Streptomyces sp. NPDC051364
CTTCTCCCCGCCCCGCCCTTTCTCCGTTTCTCCCCCGGCTACCGCCGGGAGGTGCCCCCAGGGCTCTGCCCGGACCCGCGCCTCAAACGCCGGTCGGGGCTGGAAAGACCCCGGGGCTCCGCCCCGGACCCCGCGCCTCAAACGGCGACGGGGCTGGGTGGTGGCGGCGGGGCCGGAGACGCCCCGGGGGCTCTGCCCCCGACACCGCACGTCATTCTCCGGCGGGGCTGGTGATGCCGGCAGGGCCGGTCGGCCTGGTCGGCCTGCCCTGCCCGCTCAGCCCGGTCGGCCCAAACGGGCCGCTCGGTCGTCCGGACCGGCCCTGGCGCCGACGTGGTGGTTGTGGGCATCAGGATGGTCAGTCGATGCGGCGGGAGGGGCCCAGGAGGCCGGTTTCCGGTTCCGTGCCCTGGGTCATCACGAACTGGCGGTCCCGCGGCGTGCACCACAGCGTGACCCCGTCGCCCAGCGTCGGCAGGGAGTCCACCGCCGCCCGCGGCAGGTTCATCAGGCGGCCGAGCTGCTCCGCCTCGTCGGGGGACACCCGCTGGACGCCCACCAGCGAGGAGTTCTGCAGCAGCCTCGGCGCCGTCGGGCTCAGGTACGGCAGCAGGGTCAGTACCGACTGCCAGGGTCCCGCCACCACGCGCCCGCGCGGCGGCCGCATCCCGCAGTCGCGGATCACCAGCACCGGGCTGCCCGCCGACGCGCCCTGCGGCGGCACCCGGCCGACCTCGTGCAGCGTCACGCACTGCTGGCCGCCGCCCGCAGCCTGGGCCAGCCCGGACCACACCTGCCCGCGCCCGGTCTCCACCGCCACCCGCGCGCCCGTGGCCGCCGCGCGCAGCGCCAGCACCTGCGCCGTCCACAGGCCGCCGATCAGCGTCACCTCGTACGGCGTCGGCCGGTTGATGCCGAGCACCGCCGGACGCCCCTCGGCGTCCACGCCGATGACGACCCCGTCGTCCCCGATGGGCAGCGCCAGCGCGTCCAGGTCCGCCGCGGGGACCGCATGCCGTTCCCGGCGCGGGCCGATCAGCCCGAACCCGCCCCTCATCGCGCCCCTCCCAGCGGCAGCGAGGCCAGCAGCCCCGGTACCTGTTCACGGTCGAGCCGGACCAGCCCGGTGCGTACACCGCGGGCCGTCCGTTCCAGTTCCCGGCGGGCCGCCACGAGTTCCTCGTCGCTGCGCCCCGTGACCCGTACATGGCCGGTCAGCGTCACGCCCTGGCGCTCCGCCGGAGCCATCGTCAGGCTGAAGTTCGTCGCCAGCGCCGGCAGCGAGGTCAGCAGCGCCACGAACTGCGGCAGGGACGCCGCCCCGCTGCCGCCGAGCTGCGGCCAGCGACCTATCCAGTACGTGGTGTGCCGCCGGTCGTCGCAGCGCCAGATCCGCGCCGTCTCCTCCGTCCGCCGGCCGGTGCTCGCCGAGCGCCCCGCCTGCGTGATCGCCATCGGGTTCGCGCACGAGGAGGTGGCCAGTGCCGCCGTCAGCTCCTGCTCGGTGAGCACGGTGGCCCGGAACCCGGCCCCGGTCAGCCGGCTCGCCAACTGGTCGGCCGCCCGCACCACACAGCGCTGCGCGCCCGCCAGCCCGCCGCCGCGCGCGGTGACCGCCTCGGGGCACAGCTCCGGGTCGAGCTTGAGCGCGATCCACGTCAGCCGCACCGCCGGAGTGCCCGTGGTGGCCTGCAGCGGGGCGTAGTTGCGGGTGGCCATCGACTGGGCCGGCAGGTGCGGGGCCGGCGCCGGCTGGGTGTGCTGCACCAGCTGCGCAGACTCCAGCCGGATGCCGTCGACTTCGAGGATGTCCCGTACGAGGGCCAGCGGCAGCGGCCGGGCGCCGCGGTCGGGCCGCAGCGCGGTGGCGTCCGTGTCCACCTGCACGACGGCGGTCAGGAACGTCCCGTCACCCACCATCCCGACGGGCCGCCGGTCGCGGTCGCCGAACGTGAGGGTGCGCAGCGCCGGATCGGCCTCGACGAGCGGGGCCAGCCCCGGCTCGGTACCCGCGGGCACCGCGAACGACGCGGCCCGGCGCCGCCGGGAGCGCAGCGCGAGCGCGCCGCCGATCCACTCCGGCAGGGAGCGCTGGTGGCGGCGTACGACGGCGAGCACCACCAGGACGAGCGCCAGGGCGCCGGCGGGGATCAGCAGCATCGGCTCCACGACCCAGGCCGCCAACAGGGCGGCCACGGCGATCTGGAGCAGTACGAGTTGTTGCAATCGGAACGGGCCGAAGCGGCCCGGGCTCGACTTCGGATACGGCGTCACCCCGCCGCGAGCGGATGCGGGTGCACCCGTCTGCGGCTGCGTCGCGGTGGCCATCACTCGCCCACCTCCCCTTCCCGGGGCCGTACCCCGTGAGTGCCGGAGCCGGGCGCTGCCCGCCGCATGACCCCGGATCTCCCAATCCACCCCAACAAGCCCTGAATACCCCGACGACCCCTGAATCGTGCGGTCCGGAAGACAGTGAGCGGCGGCCTCACCCTACCCGGCCCCTGCGCACCCTCCGTCAAGAGGCATAGTAGGTCCCCGGTCCGACAATCGAGGCCCGGGGACCGTACTCACCGACCGGGCCGTGCGGGGAGAAGCAGGCGGTCATGGCATCACGACGTGATGAACTCAACGCGTACACCTTTGCGAAGCGGCGCACGGTGGCCGCGTTCCTCCAGCCTTCCGCCACAGGGTCCGAGGAAGGCGCGCCGCGTCCGCTGCGCGCGGTCCTGCCCGGGCTGGTGGCGGGGGCGCTCGTACTCGCCGCGTTCGGTGCCTGGGGAATGTTCAAGCCGCAGGCGCCCAAGGGCTGGGACGAGGCCGGCACCAAGGTCATCGTCGGCAAGCAGTCGACGACCCGGTACGTGGTGCTCACGACCAAGGTGAACGGCAAGGACCAGACCCGGCTGCACCCGGTGCTCAACCTGGCTTCCGCCCGACTCCTCCTGGATCCGCAGAAGTTCAAGGTCATCCAGATCGACGACAAGGTCCTGGACGCGGGCAAGCCGCCGCGCGGGCCCATCATCGGCATCCCGTACGCGCCCGACCGGCTGCCGGCTCCGCAGGACGCCGGCAAGGCGAAGCGCTGGGCCGTCTGCCAGGCGCCGGGCGGCAACGGCAAGACCGTGCAGACCGCGACGTTCGTCCTCGCCGACCGCGAGGCGGGGCTGATGGACGACGGCCGCAAGGTCACCGACAGTCAGATGCTGTACGTGCAGAGCACCGGCGGGGCCAAGGAGCGCTACCTGGTCGACGCGACGGGGACGAAGTACAAGTTCCCCGAAGGCGGCGCGGACGCCGGGAAGATGACCAACGCGCTGGTCGGCAGCACCGGCGCCACCCCGCAGCAGGTCACCGAGACGTGGCTGGCCACCCTCAACTCCGGAGACGACCTGGCCTTCCCGCAGCTGCCCGTCGCGGCCGGCACGAAGGCCGACGTGCAGGGCCTGACCACCGGAGACAACAAGGTCGGGATGGTGCTGAAGGCGCAGACCGGCTCCGGTACGCAGCACTACGTCGTGCTGCCCGGGAAGGTCGCGCCGGTCTCCGACTTCGTGGCGTGGCTGCTGATCTCGGCGCCCGCGACCGACGGCCTCAACATGCACGGAAAGCCCCGCGAGGTCGACCTCCAGTCGCTCAACCCGGACGCCACGGCCTTCAAGGGCGAGGCCAGGTGGCCGCAGAAGAAGTCCGACCGGATCAACCAGGCCGCCGGCTCCGGAGCCCGCGACACCGTCTGCAACGTGCTGCGCTCGGTCGACGGCCAGGGCAACCAGACGCTGAGCACCTGGGCCGGCACCGGATTCCCCATCGACATCACCGCCAGCGGTACGAGCGCGTACGTCACGCCGGGCTCGGGACTGCTCTACACGCAGGTCCAGGGCAAGCAGACCACCGCGGGCGGCTCCCTCTTCCTGGTCACCGACACCGGCCTGCGGTACGCCGTGCAGGCCAACGGGGACAGCGACGCCGAAAAGTCGAAGATCGGCGCCCCCGACCAGCCGAACGGACAGGCCGGCGCGGACGGCCGCCCCGAGGCCAGCCAGGCGCAGATCCGGCTCGGCTACGGGACGGTCACACCGGCCATGGTCCCCATCGCCTGGTCCGAGTTCCTCTCGAAGGGGCCGCGCCTGGACACCAACTCCGCCCGCCAGCCCCAGGGTTCGTGAGGACGCCGCCGATGCCCATGCCCTCGTACACGCGCAGCGCACTCGCCACCGCGGCCCTCGCCGTGGCCGCCCTGTCCGGCACGACCGCCGCGGCCGGTGCCGCCACCGCCGCCGCGCCGTACCCGGAACCCGTCCGCGCACCGGCCCTGGACCTCGCGGGCGCCGGCGAGTGCACCTTCCCCATGAAGAAGCAGATCGCCGACCGCCCCTGGGCCCTGCAGCGGCTGCTGGTCGACGAGCTCTGGGCGCAGACCAAGGGCAAGGACAAGAACGGCAAGCCCGTCCGCGTCGCGGTCATCGACACCGGCGTGGACCGGGCGAACCCGCAGCTCAGCGGCGCCGTCGACGTCGGCGCCGGCAAGGACTTCGTCGATCCCAAGGGCGGCGACGGCACGAGCGACACGGTCGGCCATGGCACCAAGGTGGCCGGGCTGATCGCGGCCCGACCGCAGGAAGGCACCGGCTTCGTCGGCCTGGCTCCCGACTCGACGATCATCCCGATCCGGCAGAACGACGGGCAGGGCAAGGGCAACGCCCTCTCCCTGGGCCAGGCGATCGACCACGCGGTGTCCAAGGGCGCCCAGGTCATCAACATCTCCCAGGACACCGACGTCCCCCTGAGCGCCGACTCCGAGCTCGGCAAGGCCGTCCAGCGCGCCATCGACGCGAAGGTCGTGGTCGTGGCCTCGGCCGGCAACGACGGCATGAGCGGCGAGAAGCGCAGGACCTACCCGGCGGCCTTCCCCGGCGTCCTCGCCGTGGCCTCCTCGGACCGCAACAACGAGCGGGCCGCGTTCTCCCAGCCCGGCGACTTCATCGGGGTCGCCGCGCCCGGCGTCGACATGGTCTCCACCGTCCCCGGCTTCGGCCAGTGCATCGACAACGGCACCAGCTTCTCGGCGCCCTACGTCGCCGGAGTCGCCGCCCTGCTGCGCGCGAAGCACGAGGACTGGTCCCCGCAGGAGATCGTGTGGCAGATCCAGGGCACCGCCGAGCGCTCGGTCAACGGCCGTGACGACTACGTCGGATGGGGCGTCGTCGACCCGGTCCGCGCGGTCACCCAGGACCACGACCGCCCCAAGGCCCCCGTCCCGGACCCCGGCCCGCCCCCGGCGGCCGCCCCCGAGGCGGCGGCGCTGCGGATGACCGAGACGGCGCAGGAGCGCGAGGAGCGGTTCGGTACGTACGCTCTCGGGATCGCAGGCGTGCTGATCGCGGTCATCGCCGGCACGGCGACGGTGGTCCGGGATGCCCGCAAGCGCCGAGGCCGTTTGCAGTGAACCGTCACAGTTCATCAACGGAAGCGGCCCACCGGTGTTGGGACCGTCCGATGAACTGGCTAGAGTGGCACCAGGCTTCACGACTGTGATCGGGGGATCGCGTGAGGCGGAGGGGGAGTTCCTGGGCGCGCGGCTCGAATCCGCGCCGGGAACGCCCGCTCTGCCGCGCAATCCGCCGGTTCTGCCGGCGAATTGAGAAGTGAGGAGCTTCGGATGAGCAATTTCGGACTCGCAGACGATCCGATCGTCCAGGCGAAGAACAAGATCGAGACGACGGCCCGTGCCGTCACCACCCAGTCCCGCGAGCTGGCCGACATCCTCGCCACGGTGAGCGCCGGCTGGACCGGTGTGGGTGCCTCGGGCTTCGTCTCCGCCCAGACGGTCGTCAACGAGGACCACGACGAGATCCGTCGTCTGCTCGGGGTGCTGCACAACGCGGTCTCGCAGACCAAGAACCTCAGCAACGCGCAGGACGACGAGGTGCGCGCGGCGTTCAAGAACGTGCAGGCCTCCGCGGGCCAGGGCGGCTCCGGCCTCAACGGCATCTGACCTGTCCTTTACGTCTTTACGTCGTTTCCCACTCAGCTCAGCGCGAAGGAGAAGAACATGGCTGGTTCCGACGGCCACACCAAGGTCCGGTATGAGACCGTCCAGGAGATGGCGAACCGCATCCGCGTCGTCTCGAAGAAGATCGTGACGGACCTGCAGGACATGGAGCAGGCCATCAAGGTCGTCACGGACACCTGGGACGGTGACGCGCACCAGGCGTACCTCACCCTCCAGAAGCAGTACAAGAGCAAGGCCGACGACATGCACAGGCAGCTCGAGCAGGTCGCCGCGCTGATCGAGCGCGGCAAGGGCGACTACCGCGCCACCGACCTGAAGGCCTCGCGCCTGTTCACCGAGGCCTACTGAGCCAGGTCGACCGCTGCCGCATGCGGATACGGGGCGCGCCCGCACCGGGCGCGCCCCGTCGTCGTACCCCGGGGTACCGGCGTCAGCGGGGGCCGCGGTCGAGGTCGAACTCCCCGTCCCTGGCCCCGAGCACGAAGGCCTCCCACTCGGCCGCTGTGTAGCGCAGGACGGTGTCCCGGTCGAGCGAGGACCGCATGGCCACGGCGCCCTCGGGCAGCCGGGCGATCTCGACCCGCTCCTCGTCGGGGCTGGTCCCGGGCGGGCCCTCCCACTCCACGCCGCTGATGTCGAGCGCGTACAGCTCGTCCTTCTCCTGCTGGGTGCCCATGTGCGGCCTTTCCCTCGGCGGTGCGGTGCTACCGCGGTCTTCACTGCCGATTATCGGTGCTCCGCGCGGCCCCGGGGGAGCGTTTCCCGTTGATCACGAGAAAGCGGGGCCCGGCCACCGGCCAGGCCCCGCTTCTTGTCTGCGCTCGTCGTCCGGTCCTACATTCCCGGCAGGCGGCCCAGCTGGACCAGGGACGTGCCGCGCTTGCGCGAGGAGAAGTACGCCCGGCCCGGGGGCATCGGGCGGGGGCGAACGTTGCCGATCAGGTCGCCTTCGGACGGGTCGCCCGACAGGACCACGCCCTGCGCGCCGAGCTCCTTGAAGCGCTGCATGAACGGCTCGTACAGCGAACGCGAGGCACCCGCCGAGTTGCGCGCGATGATGAAGCGGACACCCGTGTCACGGGCGAACGGCAGGAACTCCACCAGCGGGGCCAGCGGATTGCCCTGGCTGGTGGCCACCAGGTCGTAGTCGTCGATGACGATGAACACGTCCGGGCCGGTCCACCAGCTGCGGTCGCGCAGCTGCTGCGGAGTGACGTCGGTCGGCGGCTGCCGCCGGGAGAACACCCCGCCCAGCGCCTCCATGTGCGTCTGCAGCGAGCTCGCCATCGGCGCGTACTCCAGCAGGTGCTCCTCCGGCAGCGCACCGAGCAGGCTGCGCCGGTAGTCGCCGACGACGAGCCGGGCCTGGTCCGGGGTGTACCGCTCCGCGATCTGCTGGCAGATCAGCCGCAGCAGGTTCGTCTTGCCGGACTCGCTCTCGCCGAACACGAGGAAGAACGGGTCGCTCTCGAAGTCGACGAACACCGGCTCCAGGTCCGTCTCGTCGATGCCGATGGCCAGCCCGCGGCCGGGGTTGTCCCCGCCCCTGGGCAGCTGGTCGGCGTGCAGCAGGCGCGGCAGCAGCCGTACGCCGGGAGCCGCGGCCCCCGCCCAGTTCTGCTTCACCGCCGACACGAAGGCGGCCGTGGCCTCCGACAGGTCCTCAGGGTCGTGCGCACCGTCGATCCGCGGCAGCGCGCCGAGGAAGTGCAGCTTCTCCGCCACCTGCCCGCGGCCCGGCATCCCCGTCGGCACGTTCGCCGCTACCTTGCGGTCGAACTCGGAGTCCATGACGTCGCCGAGCCGCAGCTCCAGCCGGTTCAGCATCTGGTCCTTGAGCGCGGCGCGCACCTCCATGTACCGCGCCGCCGTGATCACCACGTGGATGCCGTAGCCCAGACCGCGCGAGGCGATGTCCGTGACCACCGACTCCAGGCCCTCGTACTCGGTGCGGAAGCCGCCCCAGCCGTCGACGACGAGGAACACGTCGCCCCACGCCTCGCCGGGCAGCTCGCCCGCCGCGCGCCGCCGCCGGTATGTGCCGATGGAGTCGATGTTGTTCGCGCGGAAGAACTCCTCGCGGCGGTTGAGGATGCCCCCCACCTCCGCGACCGTACGCCGCACCCGCTCCGGGTCCAGGCGCGAGGCGATCCCGCCGACGTGTGGCAGCTCGGCGATCGACGACATGCTGCCGCCACCGAAGTCCAGTCCGTAGAACTGCACCTCGCGCGGCGTGTGCGTCAGCGCGAACGAGGAGATCAGCGTCCGCATCAGCGTCGACTTGCCCGACTGCGGACCGCCGACCACCATCATGTGGCCGGCCGCACCCGAGAAGTCCCGGTACAGCACCTCGCGGCGCTGCTCGAAGGGCTTGTCGATGAGGCCGAGCGGTACGACGAGCCCGCCGGGCCGTGTGTACCCCTCCGCGTGCAGCCCCCGCTCCGCCGAAGGCGCCAGCGCCGGCAGAAGCTGGTCCAGCGGCGGTGCCTGGTCGAGCGGCGGCAGCCACACCTGGTGCGCCGGCACGCCCTGGCCCTCGAGCCGGGCCACGATCACGTCCAGCACCGTGTCCGCGAGCGCGTCGTCCTCCCGCTGCGACTGCGCCGCCAGGTACGCCGGGTCCGGCGCCGCGTACACGACCGGCACCGGCGTCGCCGTGAACAGCGCGGGGCGCCGCTCCACCGGGAAGAGGCCCACCGACAGGTCCGGCCCGCCCGAGCGGTAGGTGCCCGAGACGTACGCCGCCTTGAACCGCGTCATCTCGTCCGTACCGAACTTCAGGTAGCCCGAACCCGGCACCGACGGCAGGTGGTACGCGTCCGGCACGCCGATCGCGGTACGCGACTCCGCCGCCGAGAAGGTCCGCAGACCGATCCGGTACGACAGGTACGTGTCCAGCCCGCGCAGCTTGCCCTCCTCCAGGCGCTGCGAGGCCAGCAGCAGGTGCACACCCAGCGAGCGGCCGATGCGGCCGATCTGGATGAACATGTCGATGAAGTCGGGCTTCGCGGTCAGCAGCTCGCTGAACTCGTCGATGACCAGCACCAGCGAGGCCAGCGGCTCCAGCGGGGCACCCGCCGCGCGCGCCTTCTCGTAGTCGTGGATGTTCGCGTAGTTGCCCGCCGAGCGCAGCAGCTCCTGCCGGCGCTGCAGCTCACCGCGGATCGAGTCGCCCATGCGGTCCACGAGCGTGAGGTCGTCCGCCAGGTTGGTGATGACCGCGGCCACGTGGGGCATCTGCCCCATGCCCGTGAAGGTCGCACCGCCCTTGAAGTCCGCGAGGACGAAGTTCAGCGTCTCCGAGGTGTGCGTGACCGCGAGGCCCAGCACCAGCGTGCGCAGCAGCTCCGACTTGCCGGAACCGGTCGCACCCACGCACAGGCCGTGCGGGCCCATGCCCTCCTGCGCGGCCTCCTTGAGGTCCAGCATGACCGGCGCGCCGTCCTCGCCGACACCGATCGGCACGCGCAGCCGCTCACCGGCCGAACGCGGCCGCCAGGTACGGGCCACGTCGATCGAGGCCGCGTCGCCCAGGTTCAGCAGATCCGTGAAGTCCAGGTTGGCCAGCAGCGGTTCGTCGTCGTCCCCGCCACCGGTGCGCAGCGGCGCCAGCTGCCGCGCGAGCGCCTCCGCCGCGGGCAGCGACAGCGTGTCGGGTACGCCCTCGTACGCGATCCCCGCGCCCGACTCCAGCCGCAGCCGGCCCGGCCGCACCACGACCGACAGCCCGCCGCGCGGCTCGTCCAGCTCGCCCGCGACCACCTCGACGATGGTCACGCCCTGCAGTCCCTCGGCCGCCGCGAACGCCGAGTCCGGCGGCACCAGGCCGCCCCGGGAGTTCGCGTCCAGTACGACGACCAGGTGCGGCTGGTCCAGCACCGGGGAAACGTCCCGGCTGAACCGCGGCCGCCCCTCCAGACGCGGGGCCAGCAGCCCCTCCAGCTCGGCCAGGTCATCGCTGAACAGCCGCTTCGTACCGGCCCCGTCGACCTGCCCGGGGACCTGCGTGTGCGGCAGCCACTTCGTCCAGTCCCACGCGGGCACCGCGCCGGGCGCCGCCACCACGGCCACCACCAGGTCCTCGGGGGAGTGCAGCGTCGCCAGCTGTGCCACCAGCGCCCGCGCCGCCCCGCGCGCCGACTCCGGCTCGCCGGACACGGTCACGTGGTAGAACGCCCGCAGCGACACCGCCACCGGCAGCCCGTCCAGCGAGGAGTGCACCTTCAGGAAGCGCTGCATCGCCCCCGCCGTCAGCGGCTCCAGCTCGTCCACGGGCGCCGTGTCCGGCGCCACCAGCGGAGTCGCGAGGCGCTGCGCGCCCAGCCCGAGCCGGGCCTGGCCGAAGTCCTCGTCGCCGACGCGCCGCTCCCACAGCCGCGAACCCTCGGCCACAACCGACCACAACTGCTCGGGGGCCGGGTGCAGATACAGCTGCGCGTCGCGCTGCGCCCGCGCGGTCCTGCGGACCTGACGGCGGGTCTGCGCAAGATATTTCAGGTAGTCCCGCCGCACATCGGCCATTTGCCCCTGCGTACCGCGCCGGTGGCGCACCAGCTGGGCGAGGACCATGCCCACCGTGGACACCAGCATCAGCACACCCATGATGCGCATGAAGGGCGCCGCACCCGGCATGAAGAAGAAGACGACCGACGAGCCCATGCCGAGCATCGGCAGGAGCTGCATCAGCATGCCCTCCTGCTGCCCACGGGGAAGCTCCGGCGGAGCCTCCAGTCTCAGCTCGTCCGAAGGAACTTCGGGCGGCAAGGACCGCGGCGGGCGTTTGACGACGATCTGACTCACCGGAGCATCAATCCCTCGAAAACGGACGGGACGTCGCAACCGGCGCCCCCAAGTCCCGGGCGCGAAGGGGGTCTCCCCTGCGCGACGGTGATCCTACTTGCCGACAGTCACTCATACTCCCGGTAGGGTGGCCCGCGCAGTATGCGCATCCGCGAATCCAAGGCGAGAGCCCATGCATCCGCTTCGCCAACCAGGGGGGTCACACAGGTGAGTACGGCCGCAACGACGGGCTTCTGCAGGGTCACCGTCGTGGCTCCCGACAGCCGCATCGACGTCGCCCTTCCCGAGGACATCGCCGTCGCCGACGTCTATCCCGAACTCCTGCGCCTCACCGGCCAGACCCAGCCCGTCGGCGCCCCCACCGGTTTCCACCTGGTCCGGCGCGACGGCACGGTCCTCGAGGGCGCCCGCACGCTCGCGGCCCAGCAGGTCCTCGACGGCGAGGTGCTGAGCCTGCGCCCGTTCGCCGAGTCGCTGCCGCCGGCCGTGTTCGACGACGTCTCCGACGCCGTCGCCTCCGCCGTCGTCCGCGACCGCCACCTCTGGAGCGACGACATGTTGCGCGGCGCGGGCCTGGCAGGCGCCGCGCTGCTGCTCGTCCTGCTCGGCTTCGTCCTCTGGTACGCCGACCCGGTCCGCCACGACATGCACGGCCTGCCCGGCATCATTGCCGGCGCCGTGGGCGTGCTCCTCACCGCCGCCGCCGGAGTGCGCGCCCGGGTCTACGGCGACCGCGGCTCCGCCGTCGCCCTCGGCCTCGGCGCCCTCCCGCCCCTGCTGATCGCCGGCTCCGGCATCATCGCCGCCGGCGCCGGCGAAGGACCCGGCCGGCTGCAGTTCCTGCTCGGGTGCGTCTGCGTCCTGGTCGCCTCCGTGGCCCTGGTCGCGCTCACCCCCAACGGGGACGCCCCCTTCGTCGCGGCCACCTTCCTCGCCACCACCGGAACCCTGGCCACGTTCGTCGCCATCGTCACCGAGGCCTCCGCCACCGCGACCGCCGCCGTCTGCGCCCCCGTGGCCATCGGCCTCGTCGCCTTCCTGCCCGGCCTCTCCGCCCGCTTCGCCCGGCTGCCCATCGGCTACGCCGCCCCGCAGAGCGCCGTCGAGAGCTACGAGACCCCGGACCGCTACGAGACGGAGCCGTACGGTGACCCCGCCGGCTCCGAGCAGCTCGACCCGGGCACCCCGCTCGACGCCGAGGCCATCGCCACCCAGGCCCGCCGCGGCCACGAGATGCTCCTCGGCCTGGTCGGCGGCTGCGCCGCGGTCGTCGTCGGCTCCGCCGCCGTCCTCGGCTTCTCCGACAACACCTGGGGCCGGCTGCTGGCCCTCGCCACCGGGCTGGCCATGCTGCTGCGCGCCCGCCTCTTCCGCTACACCTCCCAGGTCGTCTGCACCCTGGTCGCCGGCCTGGCCGCCATCGGACTGCTGATCCTGGGCCTGGCCCTGCACCCGCCGGCCGACCTGGTCCGGGAGCTCGTCCAGTACCACGACCGCGGCGGCCTGGACCTCCGTACGATCTGGCTCTCCGCAGCCGTCGCCGCCGGCGCCGCCCTCCTCGCGGGAATTGCGCTTGTCATCCCCCGCAAGGGCCTGTCACCCTTCTGGGGACGGCTGCTCGACCTCACCGAGGCGGCAGTACTGCTCAGTCTTGTCCCGCTGGCCCTCGCCGTGCTGGACGTGTACGCCCGGGCCCGCGCTCTCACCAGCTGAGACAGGGGCCGCGCGGCAGCCTGGTACGCTGTGTGACGGCCGTTTGTGTACGCGCCCCCGGAAACCCTCTGGAGGCTGCGCTCAGCGGACCCCGCCTCCCGAGTTACGGAAGATCCCCAGAGAATTCGACCTGGGGCACTCGGTGGCCACGAAGACCTATACGAGGAGTACGCGTGTCGCTCGACGCCGCTACGAAGAAGCAGATCATTGCCGAGTTTGGTGCCAAGGAGGGCGACACCGGCTCCCCCGAGGTCCAGGTCGCGATGCTCTCCAAGCGCATCACGGACCTGACCGAGCACCTCAAGACCCACAAGCACGACCACCACTCCCGTCGTGGTCTGCTGATCCTGGTCGGCCAGCGTCGCCGCCTGCTGCAGTACCTGGCCAAGAAGGACATCCAGCGCTTCCGTGCGCTGGTCGAGCGCCTCGGCATCCGCCGCGGTGCGGCCGGCGTCAAGTAAAGACGCTGTGAAGGGAGCGGTTCCCACACTGAGGGGGCCGCTCCCTTTGCTGTACGTGCAGTCGCTCTACGTGCGGGACGTACCGGACGCTTTGTAGTCTGGACGCACGTGCATGGCGAACCACGTGCACAACTGAAGAGGAGGAGCGCCCTCCCTACGCCGCCGGTCCTCGGTAGTGGTACCCGGAGAGCCCCACGGGCACCGGACCGGGTACTTCGATCGAAGACCGGCCCGCACGCAAGGAGCGCTTCTCCGCAACCGTCCGCAGCCACACGGGCAGCGGACGGAGACGACGAAAATGGAGAAAACGCTAGTGGAGAACGAGACCCACTACGCCGAGGCCGTCATTGACAACGGTTCCTTCGGCACCCGCACCATCCGCTTCGAGACGGGCCGTCTGGCCCGCCAGGCCGCCGGCTCCGCCGTTGCCTACCTGGACGACGACACGATGGTGCTTTCCGCCACCACCGCGTCGAAGAAGCCCAAGGACCAGCTCGACTTCTTCCCCCTGACGGTGGACGTCGAGGAGCGCCAGTACGCGGCCGGCAAGATCCCCGGATCCTTCTTCCGCCGCGAGGGCCGCCCCTCCGAGGACGCGATCCTCACCTGCCGTCTGATCGACCGCCCGCTGCGCCCGTCCTTCAAGAAGGGCCTGCGCAACGAGATCCAGGTCGTCGCCACGATCATGGCGCTCAACCCGGACCACCTGTACGACGTCATCGCGATCAACGCCGCGTCCGCGTCCACCCAGCTGGCCGGTCTGCCCTTCTCCGGCCCGATCGGCGGCGTCCGCGTCGCGCTGATCCGCGGTCAGTGGGTGGCCTTCCCGACGCACACCGAGCTCGAGGACGCCGTCTTCGACATGGTCGTCGCGGGTCGCGTCCTGGACGACGGCGACGTCGCGATCATGATGGTCGAGGCCGAGGCCACCGACAAGACCATCACCCTGGTCAAGGGCGGCGCCGAGGCTCCGACCGAGGAGATCGTCGCCTCCGGTCTGGACGCCGCGAAGCCCTTCATCAAGGCCCTCTGCAAGGCCCAGGCCGACCTGGCCGCCAAGGCCGCCAAGCCCGAGGGCGAGTTCCCGGTCTTCCTCGACTACCAGGACGACGTGTACGAGGCCCTCGCGGCCGCCGTCAAGGGCGAGCTCTCCCAGGCGCTGACCATCGCGGGCAAGCAGGACCGCGAGGCCGAGCTGGACCGCGTCAAGGAGATCGCCGCCGAGAAGCTCCTCCCGGCCTTCGAGGGCCGCGAGAAGGAGATCTCCGCCGCCTACCGCAGCCTGACCAAGGCCCTGGTGCGCGAGCGCGTCATCAAGGACAAGGTCCGCATCGACGGCCGCGGCGTCACGGACATCCGTACGCTGGCCGCCGAGGTCGAGGCCATCCCGCGCGTGCACGGCTCGGCGCTGTTCGAGCGTGGCGAGACCCAGATCCTGGGCGTCACCACCCTGAACATGCTCCGCATGGAGCAGCAGCTGGACACCCTCTCCCCGGTGACCCGCAAGCGCTACATGCACAACTACAACTTCCCGCCGTACTCCGTCGGTGAGACCGGCCGCGTGGGCTCGCCCAAGCGCCGCGAGATCGGCCACGGCGCGCTCGCCGAGCGCGCGATCGTGCCGGTCCTCCCGACCCGCGAGGAGTTCCCCTACGCGATCCGTCAGGTGTCCGAGGCCCTCGGCTCCAACGGTTCGACGTCCATGGGCTCGGTCTGCGCCTCCACCATGTCGCTGCTGAACGCCGGTGTGCCCCTCAAGGCCCCCGTCGCCGGTATCGCCATGGGCCTGATCTCCCAGGAGATCGACGGCAAGACGCACTACGTCGCCCTCACCGACATCCTCGGTGCGGAGGACGCCTTCGGCGACATGGACTTCAAGGTCGCCGGCACCAAGGAGTTCGTCACCGCGCTCCAGCTGGACACCAAGCTCGACGGCATCCCGGCCTCCGTCCTGGCCGCCGCCCTGAAGCAGGCCCGCGACGCCCGCCTCCACATCCTCGACGTGATGATGGAAGCGATCGACACGCCGGACGCGATGTCCCCGTTCGCCCCGCGGATCATCACCGTCAAGATCCCGGTGGACAAGATCGGTGAGGTCATCGGCCCCAAGGGTAAGATGATCAACCAGATCCAGGAGGACACCGGCGCCGAGATCACGATCGAGGACGACGGCACCATCTACATCGGTGCCTCCGACGGTCCGGCCGCCGAGGCCGCCCGTGCCACGATCAACCAGATCGCCAACCCGACCATGCCGGAGGTCGGCGAGCGCTACCTGGGTACGGTCGTCAAGACCACCACCTTCGGTGCCTTCGTCTCCCTCATGCCCGGCAAGGACGGCCTGCTGCACATCTCGCAGATCCGCAAGCTCGCCGGTGGCAAGCGCGTGGAGAACGTCGAGGACGTGCTCGCGGTCGGCACCAAGGTCCAGGTGGAGATCGCCGAGATCGACTCGCGCGGCAAGCTCTCCCTGATCCCCGTGATCGACGGCGAGGCCGCCGGCGACGACGCTGACAAGGACGACTCCGACAAGTGATGTCGCGTAGTTCCCGTGTGACGGCCCGCCCCTCTTCGGAGGGGCGGGCCGTCGCCCGTACCCAAACCCTTCTCCAGGGGCAGAACGGCATCGGCACCGTCCGGCGCACCGTCCTGCCCGGCGGACTGCGCATCGTCACCGAGACGCTGCCCTCCGTCCGCTCCGCCACCTTCGGCATCTGGGCGCACGTGGGCTCCCGCGACGAGACGCCCACGCTCAACGGTGCCACGCACTACCTCGAGCACCTCCTCTTCAAGGGCACCGCCAAGCGCAGCGCCCTCGACATCTCCTCCGCGATCGACGCGGTCGGCGGCGAGATGAACGCCTTCACGGCGAAGGAGTACACCTGCTACTACGCACGGGTGCTCGACACCGACCTGCCGCTGGCGATCGACATCGTCTGCGACATGCTCACCGGATCGCTGATCCGCGAGGAGGACGTCGACGCCGAGCGCGGCGTCATCCTCGAAGAGATCGCGATGACCGAGGACGACCCGGGCGACTGCGTGCACGACCTGTTCGCGCACACGATGTACGGCGACACCCCGCTGGGCCGCCCCGTCCTCGGCACCGTCGACACGATCAACGCCCTCGGCGCCGACCGGATCCGCCGCTTCTACAAGAAGCACTACGACCCCCGCCACCTGGTGGTGGCCGCGGCCGGCAACGTCGACCACAACAAGGTCGTACGCCAGGTCCGCGCGGCCTTCGAGAAGGCCGGCGCCCTCCGGCACACCGACGCAGAGCCGATCGGCCCGCGCTCCGGAGCCAAGCGCATCCGCACCTCCGGCCGCGTCGACCTGATCAACCGCAAGACCGAGCAGGCCCACGTGGTCCTCGGCATGCCCGGCCTGGCCCGCACCGACGAGCGCCGCTGGGCGCTCGGCGTGCTGAACACGGCCCTCGGCGGCGGCATGTCCTCCCGCCTCTTCCAGGAGGTCAGGGAGAAGCGCGGCCTCGCCTACAGCGTGTACTCGTACACCTCGGGCTTCGCCGACACCGGGCTCTTCGGCGTGTACGCGGGCTGCCGCCCGAACCAGGTCCACGACGTGCTGCGGATCTGCCGCGGCGAGCTCGACAAGGTCGTCTCCGAGGGGCTCACCGACGAGGAGATCAAGCGGGCCATCGGCCAGCTGTCCGGCTCCACCGTCCTCGGCCTGGAGGACACCGGCGCGATCATGAACCGCATCGGCAAGAGCGAGCTCTGCTGGGGCGACCAGATGTCGGTCGACGACATGCTGGCCCGGATTGCGTCCGTGACCCCGGACGACGTCCGCTCGGTCGCGCAGGATGTACTGGCCCAGCGGCCGTCGCTCGCGGTGATCGGCCCGCTGAAGGAGAAGCAGGCCGCCCGCCTCGACGAAGCGGTGTCCTGAGACCCCGAGACCCTGGATACCTTGAGGCCGGGCACCGGCCGCCGGCCGGAGCCCGGCCCGTACGACAGGAAGCGAAGAAGCATGAGCAGCAAGCTGCGGGTGGCCGTTCTCGGCGCCCAGGGCCGCATCGGCTCCGAGGCGGTCAAGGCCGTCGAGGCCGCCGAGGACATGGAACTGGTGGCCGCCCTCGGCCGCGGCGACAAGCTGGAGACGGTGGCCGAGGCCGGCGCGCAGGTCGCCATCGAGCTGACCACCCCCGCCTCGGTCATGGAGAACCTGGACTTCCTCATCCGCCACGGGATCCACGGCGTGGTCGGCACCACCGGCTGGAACGAGGAGCGACTCGCCCAGCTGGACACCTGGCTCGCCGCCTCCCCGCAGACCGGCGTGCTCATCGCCCCGAACTTCTCCATCGGCGCCGTCCTCACCATGAAGTTCGCCGCCCAGGCCGCCCGCTACTTCGAGTCCGTCGAGGTCGTCGAGCTCCACCACCCGAACAAGGTCGACGCCCCCTCCGGCACGGCGACCCGTACGGCGCAGCTCATCGCGGCCGCCCGCGCCGAGGCCGGCTGCGCCCCGCAGCCCGACGCCACGGCCACCGCCCTGGACGGCGCGCGCGGCGCGGACGTCGACGGCGTCCCGGTGCACGCGATCCGCCTGCGCGGCCTGCTGGCCCACCAGGAGGTGCTGCTCGGCGGCGAGGGCGAGACCCTGACCATCCGTCACGACTCCCTGCACCACAGCAGCTTCATGCCGGGCATCCTGCTCGGCGCGCGCCGCGTCGTGCAGCACCCGGGCCTCACGTTCGGCCTGGAAAACTTCCTCGACCTCGGCTGATGAGCAGGCAGTAGTACCCATGCGCGCGAAGATCACTTACTTCCTCACGGCCGCCGTCCTGGTCGTCTACTTCGTCCTGGCCGGCAGCCGGGGCGTGCTGCTGATCCGGCAGGGCACCTGGCTGACCGTGACCTTCGGGACGGCCGTGCTGATCCTGCCGGTCATCGGCGTCTGGTTCCTCTGGAAGAACACGCAGTTCGTGACGAAGGCGAACCAGCTCGCGACCGAGCTGGAGGCCGAGGGCGGACTGCCCGTGGACGAGCTGGAGCGGGACGAGTACGGCCGGATCGTGCGGGACTCCGCCGACGAGGTCTTCGCGCGCCGCAAGGCCGAGACGGAGGACGCACCGGGGGACTGGCGCAGCTGGTTCCGCCTCGCCGTCGCCTACCACGACGCCCGCGACACCCCGCGGGCCCGCAAGGCCATGCAGCGGGCCATCGCCCTGCACGGCGGACCGCGCGGCTGAGCCGGCCCGCAAGCCCTGAGCCCCGCAGGTAAACCCTGGAAGCCCGTACAGCCGCCTGAGCGGATCCTGTACGGGCTTCCAGGGCACTGCACGTCGGTGTCAGGCGGGCACGGCCCGGTACTCGTCGGCCCAGGCCTCGACCATGTCGGCGGCCCGGTCGAACGCCTCGGCCCGCGACAGGAAATCGGCGTTGTGGTCGGTCAGCAGCACCGGCAGCTCCGCGCCGTCGCGGGCGGCCGCCGTCAGGGCCTGGCCCTGGACGGTCCGCGGCAGCCCCAGCCAGCGCACAGGCTGCTGGACCGTACGGACCTCGGTGATCTCGTCCCAGCCGATCGAGCAGGTCCGGAAGAAGCCCACCCGGCGAAGCCCCGCGGGGCTCACCCAGACGCCCGCCATGAGCAGGCGCAGCGCCGACCCGATCACGCCGAGCGCGGCGGCCACGCAGACACCGGCACCGGCCCAGGCGCCCGCGAACGCGATGATCATGGTGGCGAGCAGCATGAACGCCGCGAGCAGGAGCAGCACGGCGGCGCCGGCCACCCGCCAGGGCCCGGGTCGGTACGGCCGGCGCCAGCGGTCGGGGTCCGCGTGGGCCAGTACGTCCTCGTCGGCAGTGGTTTCGTGCGCGTCGAACGCGCGGTCGGCCGTCAAGAAGGGCAGGGGCACGGCTGTACCTCACTCACATGCACGTTCGGTTGGGCTGTGCCCGTGAGGCTACCGCCCCTCGGAGGCCTCCGACTGCTGCGACTTGGCGGGCGCCTGGTGGGGCTGCAGTGCGGGCATGCCGAAGAGCAGGGAGCCCACGAGCCCCGCCACCACGGTCAGGCCGACCAGACTACGGGCGGCCATCTGGGCCACGCCCAGCCGCTCGCGCGGCGGCGGAGTGACATTGCTGCGGAAACGGTCGGCCTCGGCGACGAAGGCGAACGGGACGGGTTCGCTCCGGCGAAACATAGAGCGACTCTCCTCACGGTCAGGGCCCTGGGGCGGCGGTGGCGGGTGCGTGTGGCGTGTACTGGTGAAGACGTACGAGCCGCCCAATCGGTGCCTGAATTCGGGACATTAACCAAATTTTATGGCTGGGCGCCGGCTGAAAGGGTGACGGAGCCGCCGCCGTGGCCTGTGCCTGATCCGCGCGAGAGCTGCGCGGGGACCCGCCGGCTGCGCCGTAGAGTGGGCGCGCCCCAAGTGAGTCGTTCGGAAGGACCCCCCGGTGAGCGAGACCGCCGCTTCAGACCTGAAACCCAGCTTCCGCAGTGATGTGACGGTGGAGCTGGTGAAGCACTCCGCCGCCGACTCCGACGTGCTGTGGGCCGCCCGTGTCTCCACGGCCGGCGAGCAGTCCCTCGAAGAGCTGCAGAAGGACCCGGAGCGCTCCAAGGGCCTCATCAACTACCTGATGCGGGACCGCCACGGCAGCCCCTTCGAGCACAACTCGATGACCTTCTTCATCAGCGCCCCGATCTTCGTGTTCCGCGAGTTCATGCGGCACCGCGTCGGCTGGTCGTACAACGAGGAATCGGGCCGCTACAGGGAGCTCGAGCCGGTCTTCTACGTCCCGGATGCCGAGCGCAAGCTCGTCCAGGAGGGCCGCCCGGGCAAGTACGTCTTCGTCGAGGGCACCGCGGCCCAGCAGGAACTGACGGGCCGGGTCATGGAGGACTCGTACCGTCAGGCCTACGAGGCCTACCAGGAGATGCTGGCCGCGGGCGTGGCCCGCGAGGTTGCCCGTTCGGTCCTGCCGGTCGGACTTTTCTCCTCGATGTACGCCACCTGCAACGCGCGCTCGCTCATGCACTTCCTCGGCCTGCGCACGCAGCACGAGCTCGCGAC
Source organism: Streptomyces sp. NPDC051364 (assembly GCF_040682115.1). Lineage (NCBI taxonomy): Bacteria > Bacillati > Actinomycetota > Actinomycetes > Kitasatosporales > Streptomycetaceae > Streptomyces > Streptomyces sp. NPDC051364. Next base: position 20,036 of record NZ_JBFBAH010000053.1, read on the forward strand.
CGTCCCCTCCTTCCCGCAGCGGGAGATCGAGATGGTGGGCGAGAAGATGGAGCAGCACTGGGCCGCGCTCATGCCGCTGACGTACGCCGCGTACAACGCCAACGGCCGCGTCGCCCCGTAAGGATCGGTACGGCCTGATGGGCACGGATGGACCCACTCCGTACAGATGTACGGAGTCAAGTCCGAAGTGTTCGTATTGCCACGTTTCGTAAAGTTCATCTAGGCTGATCAAACGGACCCGGCACTGCTTGAACCCCCGAGCAGGCAGTGCCGGGATCCAACAGACCTCCCAGCCCGTGCCGGGAGCCACACCCTCTTGACGTCCCCCGAGGGGACAACGTGAGCATGGCAGCGAGTAGCGTGTTACCCATGGCTCCGATCTCGACTCCGCAGACCCCCTTCGGGCGGGTCCTCACCGCCATGATCACGCCCTTCACGGCGGATGGCGCACTCGACCTCGACGGCGCGCAGCAGCTCGCCGCCCACCTGGTGGACGCAGGCAACGACGGCCTGATCGTCAACGGGACCACCGGCGAGTCCCCGACCACCACCGACGCGGAGAAAAACGACCTCGTACGAGCCGTCCTCGAAGCGGTCGGCGACCGTGCCCACGTCGTCGCCGGCATCGGCACCAACGACACCCGGCACACCCTCGAGCTGGCCCGCCAGGCCGAGCGCACCGGCGCACACGGCCTGCTCGCGGTGACCCCGTACTACAGCAAGCCGCCGCAGGAAGGCCTCTACCGGCACTTCACGGCGATCGCCGACGCCACCGAGCTCCCGGTGATGCTCTACGACATCCCCGGCCGCAGCGGCGTCCCGATCAACACCGAAACTCTGGTGAGGCTCGCCGAGCACCCCCGTATCGTGGCCAACAAGGACGCCAAGGGCGACCTCGGCCGCGCCAGCTGGGCCATCGCCCAGAGCGGACTCGCCTGGTACTCCGGCGACGACATGCTGAACCTGCCGCTGCTGTCCGTCGGCGCCGTCGGCTTCGTCTCCGTGGTCGGCCACGTGGTCACCCCCGAGCTCCGCGCGATGCTCGAGGCCCACCTGGGCGGCGACGTCCAGAAGGCCACCGAGATCCACCAGAAGCTGCTCCCCGTCTTCACCGGCATGTTCCGCACGCAGGGTGTGATCACCACCAAGGGCGCGCTGAACCTGCAGGGCCTGCCCGCGGGCCCGCTCCGCCTCCCGCTGGTCGACCTGACGGCCGAAGAGACGGCCCAGCTCAAGATCGATCTTGCCGCCGGCGGGGTACAGCTCTGACATCAGACTTCACAACTGAATAAGCAAGACGAACAAAACAGACGAATGCAAGTGCACGAATGACATGCGCGCCACGCGCCTTACGACGAGGTACGTGGCGTGTGTGGTGAGGAGACACTTTTGAGCCATCCGCACCCTGAACTCGGCCCGCCGCCGAAGCTCCCCAAGGGCGGCCTCCGGGTCACCCCGCTGGGCGGTCTCGGCGAGATCGGCCGCAACATGACCGTCTTCGAGTTCGACGGTCGCCTGCTGATCGTCGACTGCGGCGTTCTCTTCCCCGAGGAGGAGCAGCCGGGCGTCGACCTGATCCTGCCGGACTTCTCGTCCATCCGGGACCGCCTCGACGACATCGAGGGCATCGTCCTCACGCACGGCCACGAGGACCACATCGGCGCCGTCCCCTACCTCCTCCGGGAGAAGCCGGATATCCCGCTGATCGGCTCCAAGCTGACGCTGGCCCTCATCGAGGCCAAGCTCCAGGAGCACCGCATCCGCCCCTACACCCTCGAGGTGAAGGAAGGCGAGCGCGAGAACCTCGGCCCCTTCGACTGCGAGTTCATCGCCGTCAACCACTCCATCCCGGACGCCCTGGCCGTGGCCATCCGTACGGGCGCGGGCATGGTCGTGTGCACCGGTGACTTCAAGATGGACCAGCTCCCGCTGGACAACCGCCTCACCGACCTGCACGCCTTCGCGCGCCTGAGCGAAGAGGGCATCGACCTTCTCCTCTCGGACTCGACGAACGCCGAGGTCCCGGGCTTCGTCCCGCCGGAGCGCGACATCTCCAACGCCATCCGCGGAGTCTTCGCGGGTGCCCAGAAGCGGATCATCGTGGCGTCCTTCGCCAGCCACGTGCACCGCATTCAGCAGATCCTCGACGCCGCCCACGAGTACGGCCGCCGGGTCGCCTTCGTCGGCCGCTCGATGGTCCGCAACATGGGCATCGCCCGTGACCTGGGCTACCTGCGGGTCCCGGCCGGCCTCGTCGTCGACGTGAAGACCCTCGACGACCTGCCGGACGACGAGGTCGTGCTGGTCTGTACGGGTTCCCAGGGCGAGCCGATGGCGGCCCTGTCCCGCATGGCCAACCGCGACCACCAGATCCGGATCGTCCCCGGCGACACCGTGATCCTCGCGTCGTCGCTGATCCCGGGCAACGAGAACGCGGTCTACCGCGTGATCAACGGCCTGACCCGCTGGGGCGCCAACGTCGTGCACAAGGGCAACGCCAAGGTGCACGTCTCCGGCCACGCCTCCGCAGGTGAGCTGCTGTACTTCTACAACATCTGCAAGCCGCGGAACCTCATGCCGGTCCACGGCGAATGGCGCCACCTGCGCGCCAACGCCGAGCTCGGCGCCATGACGGGTGTCCCGAAGGACCGCATCGTCATCGCCGAGGACGGCGTGGTCGTCGACCTGATCGACGGCAAGGCCCGAATCTCCGGCAAGGTCCAGGCCGGCTACGTGTACGTGGACGGCCTGTCGGTCGGCGACGTCACCGAGTCCTCGCTCAAGGACCGCCGGATCCTCGGCGACGAGGGCATCATCTCGGTCTTCGTCGTGGTGGACAGCACCACGGGCAAGGTCGTCAGCGGCCCGAACATCCAGGCTCGCGGCTCCGGCATCGAGGACTCGGCCTTCGCGTCGGTCCTGCCGAAGATCGAGGAAGCCATCGCCCGCGCCGCCGCCGACGGCGTCGCGGAGCCGCACCAGATCCAGCAGCTCATCCGCCGGACCATGGGCAAGTGGGTCTCGGACGGCTACCGCCGCAGGCCGATGATCCTCCCGGTCGTCATCGAGGTCTGAGCCTCGCCGTAGCGCCGTCACTGGAGCGGGGCAACCGGATTTGCATCCGGGGGCCCCGCTCCAGTACGTTTACGGCTCCACCTCGCACGGACCCCCGGCATGCACGCGTGCCCGGACGTGTTCGGCGAGCGGGTGGGATTCAAGACCCAGGGAGACCTGATAAAGTCTGATCCGCCCGAAAGGGAAAGGCCCTCCAACGGCCACCGAATTCAAATCAACTCCGGAAACGGAGCGGAAAGAATCTGGTAAGGTTGGAACCGCCGGAAAGGGAAAACGCGAAAGCGAAGGACCTGGAAAGCGAGCGGGACTGGCTCTGATAGAGTCGGAAACGCAAGAACGAAGAACGAAAGCCCGGAGGAAAGCCCGAGAGGGTGAGTACAAAGGAAGCGTCCGTTCCTTGAGAACTCAACAGCGTGCCAAAAATCAACGCCAGAAGTTGATA
>NZ_JBFBAH010000054.1:0-22969 GCF_040682115.1 Streptomyces sp. NPDC051364
AGCTATCTCGCCGGCCTGCACCTTCGCGCCTCCATGATCTGGATCAAGGACCTCACACGAACCGCCCCTTGATCACAACCAGATACACGCCCTAGAGCTGAGGGCTGGGCCGGGAGCCCTGGGTGCGCAGGGGGATGATGCGGGCTTCCGTGCGGAGGGCGTCGTTTTCAAGGGTGAGTCGGCGGATGGCTTCTACGTACACATGCAGGGTCCGGCGCAGGTCGGCGTTCTCCTGACGCAGGCGCCTCAGGTTGCTCTGGGCCCGCTCGTCGGTAGCCGGGGAGGCATCCTTCTGCTGTCAGACGGGCGTCGCGCGGGGTGGGAAGCAGCTGCTGATCAGGTCTTGGTGGTGGCGGTACAGGCGACCCCGAGGCGCTGCTCGACCGCGGTGGTGGCACGGCGTCCGGCGGACGCCGCTTTGGCCAGGACGGCGTCCGTCGCGGCGGGACGCTCGGCCCTCGACTCCACCCACGTGCGGGCTAAGAAAGGGGGGGGCGAACTCACAGGTCCGTGGACCGCGGCAAACCGGGTTCCAAAATGCACGTCCTGTCGGACGCGGCAGGACTGCCCCTCCACTGCACGCCGCCGTTTCCGGTCTCTTCAGGGCCCCCCACCCTGGGTCGCCCCGTGATCATCGTGGCGGGACGGGTGCGGCTCACTCTCGACTCCCCGGACCTTCCTGTACGCGCAGGCGAAGGCCGAGGCCGGACGCCGCACGGCTCGGACGGCTTGCGTCGGCATGGCGGCAGCTTTTACCAAGATCGGTTCTGGATGTCCAGCCACGTATTCGAGTGGCGTGACACATTTCCTCCGGCAGGGTCTATTTAGAATACGTCCTCACCGGGGAATTCTCGGAGAATGTGAGGCCAAAAGATTACCCCAGACCTGTTCTGCGAGATGATTTAAAAGCCTCTTAATTCCGAATGGAGAATTCCCATGCACAAGCTGTTCTCGACCCGTCGTATCGTTCTGGCCGGAGCTTCCCTGGCGCTGGTAGGCGGCGGCATCGCGCTGCCGGCGACCGCGGTGGCCGCGTCGGCCGCCATCCCGCAGCAGGCCCTCACCCTCGCACCCAGCGACAGTGCCGACGGTATCGGTACCGGCGGCGACTCCAACGCCGAGAACACCACGGTCGCGGGTACCGCCACCGGTGCCACCGCCAACTCCGTAGCCATCGGCTGCACGGGCGCGTGCGAGAAGATCCCCACCGGTAACGCCACCGGCGGCAACGCCAGTGCCGACGCCATCAACACCGGCGATGCCACGTCCGTGGGCGGTGAAGGCGCCAGCACGGGCGGCACTCTGAACAAGGTCAACAAGCAGGTGATCAAGAACCAGTTCAAGGCGAACCTGACGGCGAAGCTCGGCAACTGAGGGCCGACAGCGCCACAGCCCCCGGGCGTAGGTCCTGGGCGGCGACTCCTCGCGGCATCGAGACGTACCACGCCCTCCCGGCAAGAGGGTTAAGACCGTGTCCTATGTAGTGATGCGGAGAAGCCGCTTGTAGCAGCAGAGGACGGCGAGAGACCGAGGAAGGCCAGGTAGTTACGGGGGGCTTTCAAAGGCGGCCCCTGAGTGCACTCAGCCGGCCGTCGCGGCTGGACCGGCAACCGCGAACATCCTCCACGGTCTTGGTAATCATGGAGTTGCGACGCTCTGTGATCACCGTGGAGACCTGTGCCTGAACTTCCATCATGGTTGACCGAAACACTCTGGGGTCAATTCGGCACGGAGCTGCCCGAGCGGTCAGCCCGACCTGATCGGCGGTCAGCCCGCCTCGAGCGTTGGCCTCCACGTGGGGCGGAGCCGAGTACCGAGGTCGTCGGCCTGGCGAAGGCCCGCCTGGTAGGCCGGTTCCCAGGCTGCCAGGTCGCCCGGGTTCGAGCCGAACGCGCGCACCGAGGCCGGATCGGGGCCGATGGTCACCACGGTGTCTGCACCCAGGGCTGCCAACTGCTGGTTGAGTGGCTCGCGGGGAAACAGGTGCGCCATCGGCTCGACCACGATCAGCGTACGGGCTCCAGTCGCGAGGTCGGCGTTGGTGCCCGACCGCAGGGCACCGTCCATGTACCGCCGGCCGTCGACGGCAACGGGCGGCGCGGCCCCGGGGAAGGCGCTGCTCGCCGCCACCGCGTGCACCAACGGCACGCCGCTGTCGCGGTCCCACGCCACGGGCTCACCAGTGGTTGCGTCCACGGCGGTGATCATCAGTCGTCGCTCCGGCCACGCGTCGGCGCCGATCAAGGCGGCGCGCCCCGCGATCAGTGCCTCCTCGGCCCCGGGGTCGGTGCTTTCGAGCGCGAGTCGGCCGACGCGACGCCTGGCCTCGCCGGGTTCCAGGCTCCGGTTGCCGAGCACGGCGAATACCTCGCCCATCCGCGCGGGGTCCGCGTTGAGCCGGTGAGTGGCCGGACGCTCCGCACTCGCGAGCCGCCCCGGGTCCTGCCCAGTGGCAAGCAGTGCTCCGACGATCGCGCCAGCCGACGTGCCGACGATCAGGTCGGCCTCGCCCAGATCCACGCCGTCGCGGCGCAACCCGTAGGCCAGCCCGGCCATCCAGGCCGTGCCGACGTGACTCCCAGGGCCCAGGACGAGTGCCCGGTCGAAGGTGTGCATGGTGGTCTCCCTCGTTATTGAAACAGTCGTACCATATACTCGCTACTACTGTTCCGGTTCCGAGTTGCTGCAAGGAGATCCACCGTGGGGCGACCCGCAGATCCCGGCCGGCGCGAGCGCACGCTGGCACGCGCGACCGACTACGTGCTGGCGCACGGCCTGGCCGGGCTGAGCCTGCGACCACTGGCCGCAGCCCTCGACACCAGCCCGCGGATGCTGCTCTACGACTTCGGCAGCAAACAGGAGTTGGTCGCTGCGGTCCTCGCCGAGGCCCGTCGCCGAGGTGCGGTGCGCCTGGGTAGCCACCTTCCGGCGGACACGGACTCCGTACAGGAGCGACTACGCGGCATCTGGGCGTGGATCAGCGCGGACGAACGTGCGCCGTTCGTCCGACTGTTCTTCGAGGTGCACGCCGACGGCCTGGTCCACCCGGAGACCTACCCCGACCAGGGCAAGGCGATCACGGACTGGTTCGACACTCTCGGTGCCACATTCCGCGACGTCTCCACCGGTCCTGACGACACCGTCACACCCACGTTGGTCATGGCCGTCGTCCGGGGTCTGCTGTTCGATCTCACAGCCACCGGCGACCGCCGCCGCTCCGATCTTGCGCTGGACCGCTTCGCTGAACTCCTAGAGCAGTGAACGCACGAGAGGCGTAGGGGCACGGCCAGGTGGACCGCCGGGGACTGAGGTCCGAACTTGCCCTGCTGCGCAAGGTGATGGGCGAGGTGGCAGCCGACGAGGGATGCCTCCTGATGGCCACCGGTACTCCCGTGATCCCACCGGGGCGTCCTCCGACCGTGACCCCGGGTGAGCGCTACGGGCGGATGGCCGCCCGGTGGCCTTCCTTGGTCGGTTCGTACGACGGGATGGTGTGTGGCTGCCACATCCACGTCGGGGTGACCGGGCGCGGTCAAGCCCTCGCGCTGGCCAACCACATGCGTCCCTGGCTCCCGACACTTCAGGCCCTCGCCGCCAATTCGCCCTTCTCCCTCGGGCGAGACAGCGCGTGGGCGAGCCGGAGGTACGTGGAGCACGCGCGCTGGCCCGGCGTGGGGCCCGCGCCCCTCCTGGACGAAGTCGGCTAGAGCGCCTCGCAGACCACCTGGTGAAGACGGGAACCCTGCTGGACCGCCGGATGATCTACTGGTACGCGCGCCCCTCCGAGCACGTACCGACGCTGGAGATCCGGGTCTTCGACGTGAACGCCGACCTCGACGTGGTGCTGCTGCTCACCGCCCTGGTGCGGGGTCTGGCCACCGCGCTGCTGCTCGAGATCGGGGACGGGCGGCCGCCGCCCGACCCGCCCGCCGGGCGCCTGCACGCTGCCCATCGGCTCGCCGCCCGGTACGGGCTGGGAGGCGAAGGCCTCGATCCTCTGGGCGGCGGGCAGGTGCCGGCCTCGACCCTGGTGGAGCGGCTCCTGGCCCGAGCCGCGCCCGGGCTGGCGGCAGCGGGAGACCTCGAGCTCACGGAGGAGCTGTTCCACCGGGTGCGGAGCTCCGGGTGCGGGGCCGCCCGTCAGCGCGCCGCGTATCTGCGGCGGGGGCGCCTGGGTGATGTGGTGAGTGATCTGGCCCGCACCACAGCCGCCGGCTGACGCGGCGGGTACGTCGATCCGGACAGGAACAGACCACCCATGGGTCCGCTCTACATGGGGTCCATGGTCCCGCTGCCCCTGCCGTGTTCCTGCTCGCTCTTCTCCCGGATGCGCATGGCCTTGTCCTTCAGCCGCTGCCGCTCTGCCGGATCGGTGGCGTGCTGTGCCGCCTGCTCCAGTTCCTGAGCCTTGTCGCGCATCTCCTGGGCTCGCCTGCTCGGCTGGCTTTGGTCGCTCATGTTCGATCCTCGGGTCGGGGTGCTGGTCCCCCCAGACGAACAGCGGCGCGGCAGAGGCGCCACCGAGGATGCGGGAACGTTTCACCCTTCCCGAGGGCCGCCCCCGAACGCCAGCTGGGCGCCCATCCCCTCGGGCGCCGGCGCGACCAGTTGGGCCAATGGTGGGACGATGGCACGACGAGACCCGTCAGCAGGAGAGCTCGAGCGCCCACCGTTCCTTCGCCCCGGACGAGCACGCACCTGCCAAGGGGCCCGGACCGGCGGTATCCAAGCAAGAGGCGGGCAAGCCCCACGGCAAGCAACCCGGTGAAGAGCAGGGGCAAACGCGGGGAGGAGCAGAGCAGGGGCTCCGGGGAGAAGGGCATGCATGACCTCGGCCCACCGGGGCCGGTCCCAGCCTCCCAGCGGAACGAACGACGCTTCCGCCTCGAGGGGCGTGGACCGACCCCCAGGGACCCGCCCGGCGAGCGCAGCGGCGGGTAGCGCCGGTACCTGCTCCGGACGGGGAAGCGCCACCCCCACCGGCTGCAGGTCGGCGAAATCGCCCCGGTGGTCGAACGGCGAGACCCGCCCTACGGAAGGCGTCCCGCACGCAGGGAGGCCGTGTGCGCGCGGACCTGTTCGGGCGTCAGGTACGCGTCGGTGTGCTCGAACTCCCGCAGAGTCGCAGGCCTCCAGGCCTGGAATCCCGTCCGTACGAAGTCGTCGCCCGCAAGCGCGTTGAGAACCCAGTTCGTCAGCACCCTCGTCCGGGCCACGTTGGTGCGCAGAGCCGCCCAGTGGTACCCCCGCGCCACCGCCTGCGCGGGCAGGCCGCGCAGCTCGATGCCGAGTGGTCTGGAGACGGCGTCGCGTCCCCCCAGGTCCACCACGAGCCCCAGATCCTTGTGTCGGTAGGGCCGGAGCGGCCGGCGGCGCAAGGCCGCAATGAGGTTGTCGGCGGCCGTGCGCCCCTGCCGCTGGGCGTGCTGGGCGGTGGGCGGGCAGACTGCCCCGTCCCCGCCCGCTGCGAGGTCGGGCACCGCGGCCGCGTCGCCGAGCGCGAGGACTCCCGGAAGGGCGGGCACGGTCAGGTCGGGGGCGACCACGAGCCGCCCGCGATCGGTTTCGACGTCCAGTGTGGCGATGAGCGGGCTGGCGGTGACCCCGGCGGTCCAGATCAGAGTACGGCTGCGTAGGACGCGGCCGTCGGTGAGCGTCACCTCGTCCGGCCCGGCTTTGGCCACGGACACGCCGAGTGACACCTCGATGCCCCGCCGGCCCAGCACGTCCAGGGCCGATGTGCCCAGCCTCTCACCGAGTTCGGGCATCAGCGCCGGCGCCTTGTCTACGAGGTGCCAGCGGATCTGCCGCGGGTCCAGGCGCGGGTAGCGCCGGACCGCGTGGTGGGTGAGCCGCTGCAGGCAGGCCGCCGTCTCGGTACCGGCGTAGCCGCCGCCCACGACGACGAAGCAGAGCCGTGATGCGCGCTCCGCCTCGTCCTCGCAGGCGTCGGCGAGATCGAGTTGGGCGATGACGTGGTCGCGCAGATGGGCGGCCTCGGCGAGGGTCTTCATCCCGCGGGCGTGTTCGGTGAGCCCGGGGATGTCGAAGGAGCGGGTGACGCTGCCCGGGGCCAGGACCAGGTGGTCGTAGCCGTGGGAGGTCAGCTCGCCCGAGATCTTCCGTACGACGCACACCTTCGCCCGGGTGTCCACGCCTACGGCGCCACCGGGAACGATGCGCGTACGGCGGCGACGGCTGCGCCGCAGGGACACGGCGATCGACTGCGGGGTCAGGACCCCGGCCGCCACCTGGGGCAGCAGCGGCAGATAGAGCTGGAAGGACGACGGGGCGATGAGGGTGATCTCCGCCTCGGTGGGGGTGAGCCGCCGTTCGAGGCGGCGCACGCACTCCACACCGGCGAATCCGGCGCCCACCACGAGAACTCGCGGACGTGCCATCGATGTCATGGTGTCTTTCCCTCCCGGGCCTGTTGAGTCCACTGATTCCTGCGCGTCTGCCCCGAAGCGGGGATTCCTATCGGTGCCGGGCCAGGGTGTGGACGAGCACGAGGAGGGCGAACGCGATGACGGTCAGGTGGAGCCAGGCGGGGCCGGGCGTCGGGGCCAGGGCCAGGGAGCTGAACGGATGGAAGGTCATACCGCGCGCCTGCCCCCGTCTGCCGCAGTCACGCTCCCGTACGGGGACGCAGGCGCAGGGCGGCCGGTCCGTGCGACCGCGGTGAGGCGCAGCACGGACCCGGCCGGGTCACCGGCGCGTGGACCTGCCCGAGGTCAGCCGGGATGCCTCGATCTCCGCCCAGACGGCCTTGCCGTTCTCATGGGTGACGGTGCCCCACCGATCGGAGAGACGCTCCACTATGTACAGGCCGTGGCCGCCCGGGAGGCCACGCTGCGGGGACGGGTGGCGGCGGGGCAGCGTCGTCGTGCCGTCGAAGACCTCGATCCGCAGGACCGCACCGGCCGTGAGTGCGAGCTCGACGCAACCACCCGCGTGCAGCGACGCATTGGTCAGCAGCTCGGACACGAGGAGCAGGGCGTCCTCGGCGGTCGCGTTCCCGGCCCAGCCCCAGTCCTTCAAGGCCTGGCGCGTGAAGTCGCGGCCCTTGGCCACGTGGCCGCGGACGCCGGACAGGGCGAGCCGACGGCGCTGCCCCGCAACGGAAGTCCCGGTGCGCAGGGGATCGCCGGTTTCCGGTCCGATGGTTTCCACTGTGGACTCTCACCCCCGCCTGACGCTGGTCTCTTTTCGCGGGAACCGTTGCGGTCCCGCCGGACTCTTCATGGTCGGTGTCCTGGGCCTTCCGTACCCCCCCGGAACCCGGGACACCGAGCGTGTCCGTGCCAGTCTAGGGGAGCTCCGGTCTCAGGAGGTTGACATGTGCAGTCTCAGAGTGAGACCGCTGTCGGTGGCGCGGATCTCGACCAGGTCGCACAGCTGATGGATCATCCACAGGCCGCGGCCGCCGTCGGCCGACGCCAGGGAGGGGCGGCGGCGCCCGGCCAGCGGGTCGGCAAGGTGGCCGCTGTCCCGGATCTCGGCCACGATCCCGGGACCGGAGGCGGTGCTCCACAGCCGGAGCGAGCCCTTCCCGCCCCCGTGGGAGAGGGAGTTGGCGGCGGCCTCGCTGACCGCGAGGATCAGATCGCCGCGCCGCGCCGCGCTCAGGGCCGTGCCGCGGGCCCAGGCCTCGGCGTGGTCGCGCACCTTGCCCAGCTCCCCGTGGGCGTATTCGAGCGGGGGTGCAACGCCGTCGGGTTCGGGCAGGGGGCGGTCGCAGTCGGCGCAGACCGACGGGGCGTCGGCGTAGTCCGGGCTGAGCAGGTCCTTGCCCTTCTCGATCAATGTGGGATGTGTGCGCCGCGCATCGGACACCACCGAGGCCGGCAGGCCGAGGACGTCGTACGGGCACAGGATGGTGGCCCGCCGCCCGGCGAAGGCGGTGTTGATCAGTGCCTCGTGGCGCGTGGCCTCGAGCACCTCGGCCTGCGAGCGGCCGGGCCAGATCGGCTCGCCCACGATCCGGGCCGGCCGGTCCACGTGCCGGTCGGCGAAATCCTGCAAGGCGGCCAGGATGCGGCCGGGATTGCGGCCCAACTGCGTCATGTCCGTCCAGGTGACCCCGGTCGTGCCCGCGTCGAGGCTCGCGCGCAGAGCGTCCAGCTGCGGACGGGGCACGGCCACGAGCACCGGCTCGTCGGCCGTGAGGGCGGCACGTACGAACCCTCCCACTCCTGCCAGGTATTCCCCCTGACCCTGGTAGAAGAGGGCGGGGTGGACGAAGGCCCCGGGGGCGGCGGGCGCAGGAAGGTTGATCATGCTGCGACCTCCAGCGCGGCACATTCGTCCGGGAACATATCCACTACCTTGCGGAGCGAGTATGGCGGGTGGTGGAGCAGCAGACGACGCCCCTGTCCGGAAACGGTGGCGGCGGCCTGCAACAGGGCGGCGACCGCTGCCGTGTCGAGGAAGGTCACGGCGGAGAGGTCGAGGTGGACGACCGGGCCGGGGATCCGGGTGACGACGCCGAGCGCGGCGCAGAGGATCGGCCGGGTGTCGAGGTCGCAGCTTCCGCTGAGGAGGGCACCGGGACGGTCGCGCAACGGCTGGGCGGTCAGCATCGGCGCCGTACCTGTACCCGTATCCGTACCCGGGCTCGTCCCTGCGGTCGCACACCGCACGACCGCGTCCGCCCACACCTCGTCGTCGTAGAGCGCAGGGGCACCGCCGGGCGGGAGGGACCGGTCGTGTCGGCCGGGGGATGGCATGCCGGCTGCCTACGCCGAGAGCATTCCGGCACGCAGCCGGGTCAGGGTCCGGGACAGCAGACGCGAGACCTGCATCTGCGTGATGCCGAGTTCGGCGCCGATCTCCGCCTGGGTCTTCTCCTGGCCGAAGCGCATCTGCAGGATCAGCCGGTCGCGGTCGTCCAGCTGCTCCAGCAGGGGTGCGAGGGTGTGGAACTCCTCGAAGAGTTCCATGGCGGGGTCAAGGTCACCGAGCTGGTCCGCCAGCGGCCGAGTCGTCCGGCTCGTCGTCGACGGCTCGTCGCCTTCGGCGAAGGTGGTGTCCAGGGAGCCGCTCGTGTAGCCGTTCGCGGCGACCAGCCCGTCGATGACCTGTTCCTCGGTGAGTTCGAGGTGCTGGGCGACCTCCTTGACCGTCGGGGCCCGGCCCAGGACGTCGGTCAGCGCCTCCTGGGCTTTGGCGAGCTCGGTACGCAGTTCCTGGAGTCGGCGGGGGACGTGCACGGCCCAGGTGGTGTCGCGGAAGTACCGCTTGATCTCACCGGTGATGTAGGGGAGGGCGAGGGTGGAGAACTCGACCCCGCGCTCCGGGTCGTAGCGGTCGATGGCCTTGATGAGGCCGATGGTTCCCACCTGGATGATGTCGTCCATGTCCAGACTGCCGCCCATCGCGCGGGCGCGGAAACGCCGCGCGGCGAACTGCACGAGGGAGAGGTTCATCTCGATCAGAGTGTTGCGGGCGTACTGGTATTCGCGCGTGCCCTCCTCCAGGGAGCGAAGCCTCCCGAAGAAGATCTTCGAAAGTTCGCGTGCGTCGGCGGGCGCCATCTCACGGGCGTTCTCCACCTGGAACAGTTCCACGTCCTGCGTTGGGGCTCCCACGGTGCCGGTCGGAGCAGGCGTGAGCTGCGCGTCTGTTGCAGGCATGGGGCTTACGGCGGTGGCCGAGCGAGACATGGTGGCCGTTCCCTCCCGATTGACTGACGGCTGCTGGGCGCTCTTTCCCGGACTTCGCGGTCCTACACGGACCTTGCCCCATTCTTTTGCGTCCGCCACCAGCCGGGGAGGCGGTCTCGGCCACCGGGTGCGTGCGCCGCGGTCCTGGTTCCCTCGTCCGGTCCGTGAGCAGGCATACTCCCTTGCGGAGGCCTTAGAGGTGACGATCCGGGGAGGCGGACATGACCGGAGCACGGGACGCGTACCACGAAGGCGTGGTCGGGGACAGCTACCCGGCCGGGGCCGGGTGGGTGATGGCCGCGCACGGGGAGCTCGACCAGGACACGCTGGCCCCGCTCGAGGAGGCGCTCGTCTCTGCAGTGGATCAGCACCGGCTGGTGGTGCTGGACGCGGGCTCCATCACCTTCGGCGACTCGTCGTTCCTGAACCTGCTGCTGCGGCTGCACCATCTCACCACCCTGCGGATCGCCGCCCCCTGCGAGCAGCTGCGCCGTTTGTTCGCCCTGACCGGTGCCGATACCGTCCTTTCCCTGTATCCGACCGTTGAGGACGCCCTCGGCGAGTCATGACCGGCGCGGCTCGGCCCGGGCGGTCGGTCAGCCGGCGTGGGGGCCGGGCCCGCCGCGGGGCCGGAAGCACGCCGTGATCGCCTTGCCGCCGTGGCATGAGTGGACGTTCCAGGAGTCGGCCAGTGTGGTGACGATACCCAGCCCTCGACCGGACGTGGCGCCGGAACCGGCGTCCGCCGCCCGCGGGGTGGGCAGGTGAGGGTCGGAGTCGGCGACGCTCACATGCAGGCACGTGCCGTCCCAGGTCAGCACGAGGTGAGCGGTGCCGGCCGCGTGCAGGTGGGCGTTCGTGACGAGCTCGGAGACGCTGAGGAGCACGGAATGCACCGTGTCCGCAGCCCAGTTGTTCCACGGCAGCGACGCCAGGTGCACGGCGGTCCACTGCCGTGCTGCCGGCACCCCCCTCGAAATCGGGAACGAGCGTGCCCAGCCCACTGCCTTGACCGCCAATGCCCTCACCCCACTTCGTCCGATGTGTCGTTTGTCACCGATTCGTCTACCCGCCGCTTTCGCAAACACCCCGCGGCTTGCGCACCACTCGGCGGAAGCGATGCTTCAGAGTGATCGCTGTGCCTTATGGTCCCTTCGGTGGCGTTAGCCTTCATCGGCCGGCCGTGCGGCGAAAAGCGGAACCCCCGGCCGGGCCAGGGAATCCGGTGCGCTCTCGTGCCGCGTTCCTGTCCCGTGCGCCGGTGCGGTCGTTGTCTAGAGTGAGGTTGACGGATGGCTGAGCGGACGGGCACGGAGCCACTGAGCAGGCCGCCGGAGCCTCAGCGCGTGGGCGGGATCGGAGAATCGGAACTGCGCCTGCTGCTGGCGGGCCTGACAGCCGTGCGGGACGGGGATTTCCGTACCCGGCTGCCGGATACGGCTGACGGGTTGCTGGGGGAGATCGCCACCGTCTTCAACGGGATGGCCGACCAGCTGTCGCTGTTCACCTCCGAGGTGACGCGGGTGGCCCGTGAGGTAGGCACCGAGGGGACACTGGGCGGCCAGGCCGACGTACCGGGAGTCGGGGGCGCCTGGCTGGACCTCACAGATTCGGTCAATTTCATGGCCGGAAACCTCACGGCCCAGGTGCGTTCCATCGCGCAGGTCGCGACCGCCGTGGCCAAGGGCGACCTCTCGCAGAAGATCACCGTCACTGCGCGGGGGGAGATCCTGGAGCTGAAGGAGACCATCAACACAATGGTCGACCAGCTCTCAGGGTTCGCCGGGGAGGTCACCCGGGTGGCCCGCGAGGTCGGCACCGAGGGCAGGCTCGGCGGTCAGGCGGACGTCAAGGGCGTCTCCGGTACGTGGAAGGACCTGACGGAATCGGTCAACGTCATGGCCGACAACCTGACCGCCCAGGTGCGCTCGATCGCCGAGGTCACCACCGCCGTGGCCCAGGGCGATCTGACGCAGAAGATCCGGGTGGACGCGCGTGGGGAGATCCTCGAGCTGAAGGAGACCATCAACACGATGGTCGACCAGCTGTCCGCGTTCGCCGACGAGGTCACACGGGTGGCCCGCGAGGTGGGGACCGAGGGCAACCTGGGCGGCCAGGCCACCGTACGGGGGGTCTCCGGCACCTGGAAGGACCTCACCGACAACGTCAACGTCATGGCCTCCAACTTGACCGGGCAGGTGCGTTCCATCGCCCAGGTGGCCACCGCCGTCGCCCGCGGGGACCTCTCGCAGAAGATCACGGTGGAGGCGAAGGGCGAGGTCGCCGCGCTGGCCGGCGTCATCAACACGATGGTCGACACGTTGTCCGCGTTCGCCGACGAGGTGACGCGGGTGGCCCGCGAGGTCGGCACCGAGGGCCGACTCGGCGGCCAGGCACAGGTGCCCAATGTTGCGGGCACCTGGAAGGACCTCACCGACAACGTCAACTCCATGGCGAACAACCTCACGGGCCAGGTCCGCAACATCGCCCTCGTCACGACGGCCGTCGCCAACGGCGATCTGTCCAAGAAGATCGACGTGGACGCCCGCGGGGAGATCCTGGAGCTGAAGACCACCATCAACACGATGGTCGACCAGCTCTCCTCCTTCGCCGCCGAGGTCACCCGGGTCGCCCGTGAGGTCGGCAGCGAGGGCCGGCTCGGCGGCCAGGCCGAGGTCGAGGGCGTCTCCGGCACCTGGAAGCGCCTGACGGAGAACGTCAACGAGCTGGCCGGCAACCTGACCCGCCAGGTTCGGGCCATCGCCGAGGTCGCCAGCGCGGTCGCCGAGGGCGACCTGACCCGCTCGATCACGGTCGATGCCTCGGGCGAGGTCGCCGAACTCAAGGACAACATCAACTCCATGGTCGGTTCGCTGCGGGAGAGCACCCGGGCCAACCAGGAGCAGGACTGGCTCAAGTCCAACCTGGCCCGCATCTCGGGCCTGATGCAGGGCCACCGGGATCTCGCAGCTGTCGCCGAACTCGTCATGGACGAACTGACGCCGCTCGTTGCCGCCCAGTACGGCGCCTTCTACCTCGCCGAGGACCGCCCCGGCGGCACCGTGCTCACCCTCGTCGGTTCCTACGGCCGTCCCGCGGATGCCGAGGTGGGCACCCGGTTCACCCTCGGCGAGTCCCTCGTCGGGCAGGCAGCCCGCAGCCACCGGATCATCGCCACCGACCAGGTCCCCGGCGACTACGTCATCTCCTCCGGGCTGGGCCACACCAACCCACGCAGCCTGATCATCCTGCCGATCGTGGTGGACGACCAGGTCCTGGGGGTGATCGAACTCGCCTCCTTCAGCGCCTTCACCCCCGTACACCGCGACTTCCTCGCCCAGTTGATGGAGACCATCGGCGCCAACGTCAACACGATCGTCGCCAACGCCAGGACCGACGAGCTCCTCGGCGAGTCCCAGCGGCTGACCGGCGAACTCCAGGCGCGTTCCGAGGAACTCCAGGTCCAGCAGGAGGAACTCCAACGCTCCAACGCGGAGCTGGAGGAGAAGGCCGCCCTCCTCGCCAGCCAGAACAGCGACATCGAAGCCAAGAACCTGGAGATCGAGCAGGCCCGGCAGGAACTGGAGACCCGTGCACAACAGTTGTCACTGGCTTCCACCTACAAGTCCGAGTTCCTGGCCAACATGAGCCACGAGCTGCGCACCCCGCTCAACAGCCTTCTCATCCTCGCCCAGTTGCTCGCACAGAACCCGTCGCGCAACCTCACCCCCAAGCAGGTCGAGTACGCGGGCATCATCCACTCGGCCGGCTCGGACCTGCTCCAGCTGATCAACGACATCCTCGACCTGTCGAAGGTCGAGGCCGGAAAGATGGACATCAATCCCGAGCGGGTGGACCTGCCTCAGCTGCTCGACTACGTCGATGCCACCTTCCGGCCGATGACCATGCAAAAAAGCCTGGACTTCACCGTCACCACCGCCCCGGGTGCCCCCGACGACCTACTCACCGACGACTCGCGGCTGCGCCAGATCCTGCGCAACCTGCTGTCCAACGCCGTCAAGTTCACCGAGCGCGGCGGCGTCGAGCTCCGTATCGAACCGGCGACGGCCCCCGAAATCCCCGCCGGGCTACCCCGACGCGGGCCCATGTTGGCCTTCCGAGTACGGGACACGGGCATCGGCATCCCCGAGCAGCAGTTGGAGTCCGTCTTCGGGGCCTTCCAGCAGGCCGACGGCACCACCAGCCGCAAGTACGGCGGGACCGGCCTCGGGCTCTCCATCAGCCGGGAGATCGCCCAGCTCCTCGGCGGGGCCGTGGTCGCGGAAAGCTCACCCGGCCAGGGCAGCACCTTCACCCTCTACCTGCCGGTCAGCCGCGCGGACTACGAGGACGCCCCCCGTACCGACGCTCCTTTGCCGTTCCCGCCCGGCGGCACCTCCGGGGCGGCCGGTCCGGGCCGTCCGGGCACGCCGGTGCTCCCGGAGCAGCGGCGGGCCCGCCGCCTGCTGGTGATCGAGGAACGGCCGAACGGCCTGCTCTCCCTCGTCGCCGAGAGCGCCGCCCGGGACTTCGCCCCCCGCCATGAGGTGACGGGGGAGCGCGGCGGGATCCAGGTGGTCAATGCCACGAGCTCGCGCGAGGCCGCCGCTGCCCTGGCATCCGACCCCTTCCACTGCGTCGTCCTGGAACTGGACATGCCCGACGGCGAAGCGCTGCACTTCCTCGACGCGCTCGACGGGGACCCGGCCCTCTCCTCGCTGCCCGTCCTCGCCCACAACAACCTCCGGGTCAGAACAGGTCAGGAGGAGGCCCTGCGGGAGCGGTCCGCATCACGCCACGTGGAACTGCTGTCCAGTCTGGACGAGCTGCGGGAACGTATCGCGCTCCACCTGTCCGCCGAGCAGCCGGGCGACGTGCTGCCCCCCGTACACGGCGTCACGGAGCGGCAGCAGGCCTCCCACGTGCTCGACGGCGACCTGGCCGGACGCACCGTCCTGGTCGTCGACGACGACGCACGCAACCTCTTCGCCCTCAGCGGGATCCTGGAACTGCACGGCATGCACGTGCTCCACGCCGAGGACGGCCGCAAGGGCATCGACGCCCTCACCCACAACACGGGTGTCGACCTCATCCTGATGGACGTGATGATGCCCGAACTCGACGGCTACGCCGCCACCGCCGAGATCCGGCGGATGCCGGTGTACGAGGGCCTGCCCATCATCGCGGTCACCGCCAAGGCGATGCCGGGGGACCGGGAGAAGAGCCTCGCCGCGGGGGCCAGCGACTACGTGACCAAGCCGGTGGATGCCGACGACCTCATCGCCCGCGTCCGGCACTGGCTCACGCGATGACCGGGGACACGCAGCGGCACGATGATGCGCGCCCGCAGCGAACGCCGGTCGGTGACCCGGCCGCACGCGCCATCCCGCACCAGGCCCCGACCCCGTTGGGGCGCCTCGTCGCCACGGTCGAACGGCTGCGCCGGGAGGTGCTGGAGGCGCAGGCGGCCGCCGACGGCCGAGCCTTGGTCGAACTGGCCAAGGGCATTCTGATCGGGCAACTGCACGGCACCCCGGCCGCGGCGGCACGGCAGCTCGACGTGCTGTGCCGCGACAGCGGGATGTCCCCCCTCGAACTCGCCGCCGACATCGTCAACCAGGCGTCCCGTGACCACGTCAGCGAGATCGCCGCCGAGTTCGTCGAGCGCGCCGGTGCGGCCGGCGACCCGGCCGAGCAGCACTCCGCGGTGTCGGTCCGGCTGCGCACCGCCGAAAGCGGCATGCTGGCCGCCGCCGCCGACACCCAGGCAGTGGCCGAGTCCCTCCTGACGAACGCCCTGGGCCCGCTGGGGGCGGTTGCCGTCGCGGTGTGGACCGCGGTGCCCGACGGCTCGCTGACCCTCGCCGGACACGCCGGATTCCGCCCCGGGGAGGCCGCCCGCTGGCGCCACGTACCCCCGGGGGTCTCCACCGTCGCCCGCCTGGCGCTGCGGGAGCGCCGACTGGTCACGCTCGCCAGCCTCAAACGCGAAGGGCTGCCCTCGATCGGCCACCTCCAGTGGTCCGACGGCGGACGGATGGCCGTACCCACGGGGACGGGCGGCCGGATCCACGGCGTCCTCGAAATCTGCTGGCCGCAGCCCCTGGCGCCACAGCCACCGCAGATCGAGCGCCAAGTCGAGGCCCTCGCCGAGCTGTGTGCCCGCACCATGGACGCCTCGCCCCCGCGCGACCCCTCGACCACCGAGGCGGTGCTCCCGGATGTCGCAGAGCTCATCGACCTCGCCGAGGGACTCCAGGATCCCGCCGTGGTGCTCACCCCAGTCCTCGATCCCGAGGGCCGGCTCAGCGACTTCCGGATCCGGCACGCCGGCAGTCGGTTCGTCGACCCGGTCGGACGGCCGCGCGGTGACGTCAACGGTGCGCTGCTGCTGGAGGCCTATCCGACGGCTGCCGGCGAGAGCGGGCTGTTCGACATCATCGAGCGCGTGCACGCGACGGGCGAGCCCTTCAGAGCTGAACGCATGAGCCTGACCGCGCTCGTCGACCAGATCCCGCTCACCTCGGTCGCGGACATCAGCGTCAGCCGTCACGGGGCCGCCGTCCTGCTGATCTGGCGGATCGAGGACGAGACGGCCCGGCTGGCCAACCTCCTCCAGCACGCCCAGCGCCTGGGCCGGATCGGCGGTTTCGAGGAGAACCTCGCCACCGGAGAGACCACGTGGAACGCGCAGCTCTACGCGCTGCACGGACTCCCGGCCACCGCGCCCCCGGTACGGCTGCAGGAACTGCCCGGCTACGCCCATCCGGACGACTCCGCCGCCCTCGGCCGCTTCCTGCGGGCGGTGCTCCGCCACCGCCGTCCCGCCTCGGTCAATCTCCGCCTCCAGCGGCCCGACGGAATCACCCGCCACATCCGGGTCGTTGCCGAGCCCGTCCTCGACGCGGACCAGCAGCTGTACGCCGTGCGCGGCGCCTACCAGGACATCTCCGCCCAGCACTGGACCGAGGTCGCGCTGGCCGCGACCAGGGACCAGCTCGCCCACACCGAGGCCGAGTCCGCCGAGCGCAACCGGCTGGCCCTCCAGCTCCAGCACGCCATCATGCCCCCCACCCCACCGGCCATCGAGGCCCCGGGTCTGCGGGTCGCCGTCCGCTACCGGCCGGCGGAGACCGAGTCGCTCGTCGGTGGTGACTGGTACGACACTGTGGTGCTGCCCTCCGGGCTGATCATGCTGTCCGTGGGTGACGTCGCCGGTCACGGCATCGAGGCGGCCACCGGCATGGTCGTGCTGCGCAACGCCCTGCGCGGCCTGGCCGTGACGGGTGCGGGCCCCGCCCAGCTCCTGTCCTGGCTGAACACGGTCACCCATCACCTGGCCAAGCACGTGACGGCCACCGCTGTCTGCGGCCTCTTCGACCCGAACACCAGGGTGATGCGCTGGGCGCGCGCGGGTCACCTGCCGCCCGTACTCGTCCGCGGGGGCGAGGCCGACGCCTTCCCCCTGATCGAGGGCCTGCTCCTCGGAGCCCTGCCCGACGTCACGTACGTCGAGCGGGAGGTGCAGCTCGAACCGGGTGACACCCTGCTGATGTTCACGGACGGGCTGGTGGAACGGCGGGACTCCTCGGTGCAGGACTCGCTCCGCCATCTCGTGAACGCGGCGGGCGCCGGAGCCGGGGATCTGGACGGGCAGCTGGACCGCCTCCTCGCCGAGAGCCGGTCCGACACGGACGACGACACGTGTCTGATCGGCATCCAGGTCGGCTGACACCCCACCGTGGCACGGCGTCGTCCGCCGGCGAGCCGCTGACCAGGACGCCGGCCATGGCGATCAGCCGATCGCCGAGCCCCGGCCCGCCCGGGGCCCAGGGCCCGTCCCGGCCGCGCATGGCCTTGTCCTCAGCCGATGCCGCTCTGCCGGATCCGGGGCGTGCGTGCTGCGCCGCCTGCCTCCCCGGGCGGTCCGGTCGACCAGGGCGCCTCAGCGGCCGCCGTGAGCGGCGTTCGCGCGGCGCAGCAGCTCGTCGTGGAGCAATCGGCCGGTGAGCGCGCCGCCGAACACGACGACGCCGATGCCGACGAGCCAGGACTGGATGACAAGGACGGTACCGAAGGGCCCGTACGTGACGGCGCTGGAGGCGATCAGCGGCGAGAAGACGAGCCGGGAGAAGATCCGGAGCCCGAGCAGCCCGATCATGGTGGCTGCCGCCCCTGGGAACAGGGCGGTCCACGGGATCCGGCCGGCGAGCAGCAGCCGCTGCGACCACCAGAAGAACAGCGTGCCGATCCCGAACGTCACGTAGCCGCGGGCCGGGGAGTCGCGCCACGGCGGGGAGAACGCCGACAGGTAGAGGAAGCCGATGAGTACGGCGAGCCACAGCACGTGCCGCCACCTGGCCCACCAGCGGACCGGGGGTAGGTCCCAGATCCGTTCGTAGCCGCTCTGCAGCATCGTGCCGAACGACAGGCCGAACACGGCGAGCAGGGCCAGGCCGAACGCCGTCGTGGTCCGCCACGCCTGGCCGGGCAGGGCGAAGAGCCGCTCGATCTCCACCCGGGCGGTCGCCGACACGCCGAGCCCGTCACCGAGCCATTGGGCGAACCCCCGCCCGCTGGCGGGGTCCGCCGCGGATACGACGATCAGCAGCGGTACCAGCGTCAGGAACCCGAGCGCGGCGAACCCCAGCGCGCGGTGCCACAGGTCCACTTCCCGCACGCGCCCCCAGCGGCGCCCGGCCCGGGCACGGCGGATCGCGCTGCGTATCCGCCCGAAGGGCGACATCCGTCCGGGCCGCTCAGTTTCGGGCATCGCGACAAGGCGCACTCAGGCACCCCCGTACGACCCGCAGGTCTTTCGTTGACGGGCGTGGCGAGGGAAACGCGGGGTCCGAGAGTGACGTGACGAGCATGGCCGCTCCAGCTGCTGCTCTTCCCAAGGTAGGACTTGCCGGGCGGGGACTCCACCGTTGTGGCCGTGGGCCGTGGCCTCGTCGCGTTCTCACCGGCGCTGGAGGGAGCAGGTGAGGGAGCCGCCGGTCGTGATGCGCGCGCAGTGGGTGACCACGGCGGCGAGGCTTCTCTGCGTGCGCAAGAGCTCGTGCTGGATGCGCGCCCCGTTGCCCCGTTCCAGCAGACCGGCGATCCCTGCCTGAACCAGTTCGTCGTCTCCGTGCTCGACCAGAGCTTCCCGGACATGGGCATGCAGCACCCGCACGGCTTCCGCCGCCGGTGTCTCCTTCATGGTTTCGGGATGGAGAAGGGGTCCGTCCAGACCTGACCGGCCGGCCCGCCATGCCGCCAACCTGAGCAGGTTCGTGCCGATGCGGGCGGGCGGCTCCCCGTCGCGCCAGGCCCGGGCAGCGGTCTCGACGAGGGCGCGGACCAGGGCGGCGAGGAGCACGGGCGTCGATGCTTCGAGGCATACGTCCGCCACTCTGACCTCCACGGTGGGATAGGAGGCCGACAGCCGGGCGTCGAAGTAGATCATTCCCTCGTCCTGCAGCACGCCGGTGTCGAGCATGGCGCGGACCTGCTCGCGGTAGCGGTGGGCGGACCCGAAGACGTCCACGGGGCCGGCCGAGGGCAGGCGGTTCCACACCCGGCTGCGGTAGCTCGCGTACTTGCTGTCCTCTCCCTGCCAGAAAGGGGAGTTCGCGCTCATCGCGGTCAGCACGGGAAGCCAGGGACGGATCCTGTCCAGCACCGCGACGCCTTCCTCATCCGACTCGACCGATACGTGGACGTGGCAGCCGCAGGTCAGCTGTTCCTGCGCGGTCAGGCCGAGCTGCCGGCCCAGCCACTCGTACCGCGTCCCCGCATTCAACGAGGGCCGGGCGGGCAGGGGCGAGGTGGCCAGGGCCGCCACGAGCGCGCCGGCGGATACGGCGTGCCGGCGGGCCTCGTCGCGGCAGCGGGAGATCTCATCCTGGAGTTCACCCATGTCTGTCACCGGCTTGGTGGCGAACTCCACCTGCTCCTTTTGCAGTTCTTTCTCGAAGGAGTGGCCTGGCGCGCCACCACCCTGTGGTTGCTGCCCGACTGACCGGTCTGCTGCCGCCAGTACGGCACCGGACACGGCCAGGGGCTCACCACTGCGGGCGTCCACCAGCAACAGCTCTTCTTCCACACCCACGCTTCGCATACTGCCGCCGCCCATCGTTCCCACGTTCAGGTGTCCCCGCGCCTGCCCGCGACGCCGCGCAGGTGTGCGGAACAGGTGAGGCCCGACCGGGTTGGCTAGCCTCCCTGGTCAGGCCCTGCGTCCGGATGCCTGCTACTCGTCGTGCAGGTCTTCCTCACGCAGAAAACCCTCTTCGCGGTGACGTGTGGAGTCCTCGCCCTCACGACGCTTGCCGCGGGCGGGCTTGGCGGGCTGGCCCGGCTGCCGGTGGTGAGCCGGCTCCCGGCCGGTGGCGCGCTTGCGCTGCGTTCCCGTCTCCTCGGGCCCCTTGCCCGATCGACCGGGCTGCTCTTCGTCCCGCCTACCGCCCATGACGTTGGCTCCTCGTACTCGGAAGGCGTGCCGACCCACCTCACACGCACCGTGACGTTCGGCATCATCTCGTGGCAGACAGTGGCGAACGGGCCGGCGTTCGTGCGCCGTGGCCCCGCGCCGGCCGTGCGTCCGTGACTACGACGACACCGTTGGCGGGTCAGCCCTTGAAGACGTCCTTGATCTTCTCCTTGGCCTGGCGAGTATCGCCCTTGGCCTTCTCGGCGCGCCCTTCAGCGGTCAGGGGTTCGTTGCCCACCGCACGGCCGGCCGTCTCCTTGAGCTTGCCCTTGGCCTGCTCGGCCTTGGCCCGGCTCTTCTGGTTCTTCGACACAGCCGATCACTCCTGACGGATGGGGACAAACGTCGTACGTGTTGCTTCTGACCGCGATTCCGGCTGCCAAACAAGCTGGACGTCCAGGGCGTGCGGAGACCGACGGTGAGTGGTCGTTCGGACACGTAGGAGCCGGCCCTGGTGCACACGCCGTCCGGCCACCGGCCCGTCCGGGCCCGGTCCCCTGGGGCAACATGCCCGCGTTTTCTGTGATCGACGGTTCGGCCCGGCGGGCGTCCGCAGCCCGCCCCGCCTGGGGTCCCCTGGCCTCAGCCCGCTCCCGCTCGTGCTCCCGCGGAGACTTCAGTTCCTGCCCGACTCAGCCGGCCGCCTGGCCGTCGACGGGGATGTCCAGGCGGTCGGCCAAGGTGGTGAGGGTCCTTCCCAGGGGGAGCATGACGCGTGTGACGGCGTGCTGGTCGCCGCGGGTCGGGTCCCGGTTGACGATCAACACGGGCTTCCCGGCCTGGGCTGCCTGGCGGACGAACCGGAGCCCGGACATCACTGTCAGTGAGGAGCCCAGGACCAGCAGCGAGGTCGCCTCACCAACCAGTTCGCGACAGCGCTCGACCCGCCCCGGCGGAACGGCTTCGCCGAAGAACACCACGTCCGGTTTGAGGATGCCGCCACACTCCGAGCAGGGCACCACGCAGAAGTCCCCGATCTGTTCGTCGGTGAGGTCGGCGTCACCGTCCGGGTTCAGTCCGGCGGCCACAGGCTCGAAGCCCGCATTGGCCTCCTCGAGCCGCTGGGCGAGTTCACGGCGGGAGCTGAAGGTGCCACAGGAAAGGCAGACGACCCGGTCCAGGCTTCCATGGAGGTCCACCACCCCCTCGCTGCCGGCGGCCTGATGCAGGCCGTCGACGTTCTGGGTGATCACACCCGAGAGCAGACCGTGCCGCCCGAACGCCGCCACAGCCCGGTGCCCGGCGTTGGGCCGGGCGCGGCCGAACGTGCGCCAGCCCAGGTGACTGCGCGCCCAGTAGCGGCGCCGGGCCTGAGTACCGGCGGTGAATTCCTGGTACGTCATCGGGGTGTGCCGACTCAGGCTCCCGCCCTCACCCCGGTAGTCGGGGATGCCCGACTCCGTGGATATGCCCGCCCCGCTGAGCACGAGCACACCGCCGGTCCTCAGTGCATCGGCGACCGGCTTGGGATCGGCGGTGCCAGGACGTAGGCCCTCGGTCGGGGTCCAGCTCAGAGTGGGGCGCATGCGCATGCCGCCAGCCTACGGAACGACTGTGTGCGTCGGTCCCCGTGGTGCGCGCGCCCAGTTCCGCAGGCCGGTTCCCGGTGATCGTGAATGTGAGGGGCGGGCCGTTGACTGTCTTCCACGGCCCGTGGCGTTCCGGCAGGTCCCGCCAGGCTGCCCCGGTGGACAGCTTCCAGGATCTCGTTGAGGAATGATCACTGTCCTTCGCCACCGCCACTGTCAGGTAGAGCGTCGCATCGCAAGCCAGACCACTCCGTGGACCGTTGCGGTCGTCACTGCGGCGAGGCCCAAGCCGTGCAGCACCGCCTCGCGCGCATCGCCGTTCGTCAACGGCATGCCTGCCGATCGCATGCGGTGGGCCGCCCACAACGCGTACGGAATCAGCACCGTCGGGGCCGTCGCCACTGAGCGTCTCGCGTTTCATGGTCGCGTTCAGGCTCTCCGCGGTGGCGTTGTCCGCGCTCGTGCCCACTGCGCTGCGTGATCTGGTGACGCCGAGCTCCTCGCGGACCTGGGCGAACTCTTTCGACCCGTACTGCGTCCCGTTGTCGCTGTGAAAATCGCCCCGCACAGTCCGCCGGCGCCCCGGGCGGCGGCCGCGGCTTTCAGGGCGTCGGTGACCAGCAAGGTGCGCATGTGGTCGGCGATCGACCAGCCCGCCAGGCGTTTCGAGCACAGATCCAACACCGTGGCCAGACAAAGGAACTGGCCGCCACACATCGGGAGACAGGTGATGTCGCCCACGTACTTGGTGTTCGGCGCGTTCGCGGTGAAGTCGCGCCGCAGCAGGTCCGGCACTCACCGGTGTGGGCGGCCGCCTGGACGGCGGCCGCCCACCCAGTGGCGGTCTGCGGGCTGCGGTCTGCCGGTGGGTGCCAGGGTGGTGGGGTGGTGCTCACAAGGTGCTCGAGGGTGAGGGGGCTCGCATCAAGTGGAGCATGCGTTCGAATTGGTGAGCGAGGTGCCGCGGCGGCGCCCGTCCAGCGCGGCGCCGACCTTTCGCCGGCACGGGACGTAAGCAGGCAGACAGACTCGTGCCCTTGCATGGGGGAGTCGCGGCAGGGCATGCGGACGCCGGAGAGGTTGTGCGCCTCTCCGGCGTCCGCGTCCGCTGTGTCGGGCGGCTTTCCCGGGGAGTTTGCCCGGGGAGCTATGGGGTTGTCCGTCCTCACTTGCCGAGCTTCGCCTTGAGTTCGTCCTTGAGCCGGTCCTTGATGGTCTGCTTGTTCACCTGGCCGCCGGTGCCGGTGCCGTCTCCGCCCACAGCGGTCGCATCGCCGGTGTTGACGGCGTCGGCGCTG
>NZ_JBFBAH010000055.1:0-22181 GCF_040682115.1 Streptomyces sp. NPDC051364
CAAGGCCAAGACCAGCCGCCACCGCGACTGGCCCCAGCCCACCCGGCCCTCACACGACGCCATCGTGATCCAACCGCCATAAATCAACGGCATTGGGCCTAGGCGTGGGTCCAGAGCCAGCCCCAGGCACTTCGCTCAGGCGGTCCGCATCATCACGATGTCCGGGCCCCCCGGCACCGTGAACGTGAACGCCGTCACCGTGGGGGGCATCGTTCCCGCCATACCCGCCTGACACTGCGTGTCCCGGGCCGTGACGTCCATGTACTCGGCCGAGCCCTGCGCCCGGAACACCGGCACCGTCAGCACCAGATTCCCGACCGACTGCGTCGACTGGATCTTCGCCGAGCCCTGCACCTCGTGCGTACCCGAGGCACCCGAGACCGCCAGCCTCATGTCGTACACGCCGGGCCGGGGGAACGTGAGGGTGTAGGTGAGCTGCTCGGGGCCATTGCCCAGGAGCACTGTTCCGGTGAACGTCCCGGCGTAGTCGGCGAAGGCCTGTCCGCACGCGTCAGCGGCGAACGCCGTACCCGCAGGGACGACTCCCGGAACCATGCCGCCCAGTACCGCAGCGCTGGCGGCGATGGCAAGGCTCCTGCCCAGCACACGAGCAGACCGCATCTCAACCCCATTCCTCCGTGGCCCAGCCACAGTCGAGGAGGGAGCACACGGTGCGCTCCCTCTGATCTTGATACTGGATCCGGCTGCAACAGCCCGCCACCCGGCAGGACCGGATGGGGCCAGCACGCCGACCTTCGACACCACCAACCAAGTCACACCAAACCGCGGCGCAGCCACCCGAGGCATCCAAGTCCCCGCTCCAGGCCAACTGCGTCTACAGTGCCGACTCGCCTCGAAGGCGAAGCTGGTCGGTCTGCTTCGCGAAGCCAGTGTCTGATCTGCACCGGTCATAAACCGTCTAGGGCCGGATCCCCGCGGCAAGAGCCGCCTGGCGGAGCACTCCATGGACGGCGAGGTGCTCGTCGAACACTGTCCACTGCGTATCGGTGGCAGCGCCGGCAGGTTCCGGTGTGCTGCGGGTGGCGGTGGCCCGGTCCATGGCTTCGGCGAAGTCGGGATCGCGGCGGCGGCGCTGGTAGACCGTCGCGGTCGTGATGCCGACCTCGGCCGCGGCCTTCGTCGTCGCCATCCCGGACCACAGATAATCGAGGAACCGCCGGCGGCGCTCCGGCGTGAACCGCGAGGGACGACGCTCCGCCCGCCTCACCGTCGCAGCGGCCACCGCATCGCAGGCGGCGGCGAACACCGACTGCTCGCTGCGCCAGGTATTGGGCCGCCCGGGGTTGTATCCCAGGGGCATTGCATGATCGGGCTCTGTCCGGATTTGCCAGGTGAGGCCGAGGGTTGACAGGGGACGGTGGTAGTCATGGGCGGCCGTCGAGAGGCGAGTTTCAAGGAAGAGGCCGACGGCGCGGTCCAGCGCGTCAAGCGGGTAGATCCGGGCTCTACGGCCACGAGGACCAGGCATCCGGTCCAGGGGCATCGCAGTCAAGGGCGTCGACCAGTGGTGCCGAGCCAGGGGCAGAGCGTCGTACTCCGCTTACGCGCGGCGACGGTGCACCGGCTACTGCGTCTGCGCAAGCCCATGCTGGCCAACCGCCGCACCAGGGGCCTGATTTCGCGAGCTGGCCACGACACCGGGGCGCTGCGCGACAGCCTCCCCCTCCCCTGGACAGGTTGGTTACGCTGCCTGGTATGGATGAATCCACCGCGCACCCGTTCCTCGCGAGGCCGGTCACCGGGATCAATGGTGCTGTCGCCACCCTGCGTGCCCTGAAGAGCGGAGATGCCTCCAGTTTCGGGGAATTCCTCGAAGCGCTCTCGGCGGAGACCAGGGAGCGCTACAGCCCACACCCGCTCGACCGGACCGAAGCGGGGCGGATCTGTGCTGCTCTCGACGACCCGACCGCCCTGCGTTTCGTGCTGGCGGATGCCCGTGACGATCGCGTGGTGGCGTATCTGCTGGCCCAGTTCGCAATCCCGGAGGGCGAGAAGGCGCGTTACCGGAATCTCGGGTGGACCATCGAGGACGGCGCGGACTGCCGCATCGCCCCCGTCGTCGCCGATCATTTGCAGGGCAACGGTCTCGGAACCGAGCTGCTCAAGGGAGCGCTCGGCATCCTGCGGCAGCGCGGATGCCGGCACGTCATCCTCTTCGGCGGCACCCGAACCTCCAACGCCCAGGCGATCCGCGCCTACGAAAAGGCGGGATTCAAGCCGGCCGGAGTCTTTCGCGAACGGGGGATCGAGAGCGTCGACATGTGGCTCTCCCTGAAGTAGCGGGCGGGCGGCATCTCAGCGCACGATCCGGCCGGTCAGTTCGTCGGCTGGTGGGCCGGAGCTGAATGTGGTTGATGTCGACGCCGACGGGCTGGTGAGGGCGAACAGGATGCTGTCGGCGACCTGTTCGACGGTGAGGACAAGGCCGTCAGGGGCAGGGGGCATTGCATGATCGAAATCTTTCCGGGCTCGTCAGATGAGGCCGAGGGCTTGTAGGGGCCGGTGGTAGTCGCGACCGGTGCGGCGTAGGGCGGCGGCGATGTTGGTCTGGCCGTCCTGGCGGAAGACGCTGATGACGAGGTTGCGCAGGGAGGCCATAGCGCGGGGCAGGGTGCCGGTGCGGACCTTGGAATCGTCCTCGCGGAACGTGCGGTCGCGCACGTGGTGCAGGAGGTTTTCGATACCCCAGTGGCCCCTGATCCAGGTTGCGAGCTCGGTGCAGGTGGCGTCGAAGACACTCAGGCTGGTGATCAGGTAGACGCGTTCGATGGTGAGCTTGCCGGTGCTCATCTCGCGCCGCCAGCGCACGACTTGGATCGCCTGGCGGGCGCCGGGGTAGTCAATGTGGACGAACACGGCGACCTTGAGCCGGCGGATCTCGTCACGGTGGTGCGCGTGGTCGCGAGTGCGGTGCCCAAGCGGAATGTCCCTCCAGGGCAGCTTCCTGACCTGTCCGTACAGGCCGGGATGGTTCTTCTTGACGGCGGCCAAATAGTGGGCACCGCGGCTCCTCACGTAGGTGCCGTGATCATGCTGGGTGTGCAGGGCGTCGGTGGTCAGCACGACGTTCTCCAGGTCGAGGAGGGTGTCCAGCAAGGGCTGGAAGGAGGGGATCTCGTTGCTCTTGGAGGCGACCTGCCGCTGGGCCAGGACCACGCCGTGGTGCTCCATCGCCGCCAGCAGATGGATCGCCGTGGCGGTCTTTGTACGCGAGCCGCGCACTACCTTGCCGTCGACCGCGATTACCCGCCGCGCTGGCCGCTTCCCCTCGGGCGAGGGTGGCGGTAGCACTCTGGCCTGCAGATATGCGCTGATCGCCGCGTCTAGCGCGTCACCGTCGACCCGTTGCAGCAGGCGCCGCACGGTGGCGGCGTGCGGTACCGGCCGCAGCCCCGTGAACGGGTCGAGACCGAAGCCGAGGGCGTCCAGCACCTGCTGCGGGGCATCCGTGATCCATTCACTGATCGCGATGAGTGAACGGGCCCCGGTCAGCACCGCCGCGACGGCCGCGCACAGCAACGCGACCGCCGGATACCTCCGCCCCCGCCTATCACGCGGGTCAGCTACAAGGATCAGGAATCGGCGTAGGTCAACGACATCATTCGGGGCGAGGGCGGCAGTGCGGGAGCCCAGTTGCTCCAGCGCGGCAGGGATAGGCGGTGATATTCGGGCAGGCACGGTCTCGCTCGGTTCTCACGGGTCTCGACAAGCACATGATCACCAGCACCGTGCCTGCTCCGCTGCCCGGGCCCCCTTGCCGCACACCGGACATGACGCCACGTCACTCATGAACCCGGCGAACCGGACCGATCTCGACTACGCAATGCCCCTGGGTCCAGAGGACTGGTGGAACAAGAATCCACCCCACGAGGGCTCCTACCTTGCACACCTGCCCAACTACTACAACTCCGAGAGCTTCGTCTTCACTATGAACCGTGGTGAGTGAGTAGCTCCCTTCGGCTCTGCTTCTGTTCCCGGGTTCCAGTTCTGGCCCCACGTGTGTGGTGATGGCCGACGCCGGGTCAGGCCCATCCGACGATGTCGCAGAACTGCCACGTCATCGGGTGGGCCGGACGCGGAGAGGAGCGCGCACTGCGCCGCTCCACGGAAGCCGATCGCCGGCACTGGGCAGGGCAGGTCTGGGCCTTCCCCCGCAGCTGCGGGCCCTCGCGTAGGCCAAGCCCGCAGCGCCCAGCGCGTCGGCGTACACGTGCTCGATCGGCTCGGCGACGGTTCCCGGCTCGCGCAGCGTCGGGTAGTGGTCGGAGGCTCAGCCGGACCAGCGGCAGCCGGGAGCGGTCCGTTGTGGGAACTTCCCGCACCCTGGGCCGGCGGGGTTGACCTGGGGGCAACTCGCTCGGCGGGTGGCGGAGCGGTCCTGGAGGGCTGACTCATGGCGTCGAGCAGGCGGCGTCGGCTACCGAGCGTAGCGGAGTGGGGCCAACTCGGCAGTGTTGTGCGCCGGTAGCCTCAGATCGGGCTCAAGCAATGGCCGTCGGGCCCTCATCGGCACAGGCCCGTGCCTATTGTCTGCTTTCGTGGGGCCGGTATCGCCTGCGCGGTCTGGCGGGCATGCTGCGAAGGCGGGTGGTCCGGTGGCGGGCGGCGGCAGGTGCACGCTGATCCTCGCTCCCCGCGCGCGGGGCAGGCTGTCGTCGCTGCGAGGGTGGCTCTCGGCTAGGGCATTTCGTCTCTCGGGAGCCGGTACGGGATCCCCTGTCGACGGCTGTTCCGGAAAAAGGACTGCGCCAAGCTGGTATGGCACTGACACGGGGAGAAACGGTCGTGGAATTGTTGGGGCATCGCCTGGTGGGACGCGATGCCGAAGAGGCGAAGCTGGCGGCTTTGGCGGCGGCTGCGGCGGGTGGATCGGGACAGGCAGCGTTCATCGTCGGCGAGGCGGGGCTGGGCAAGACCGCGTTACTACGGTGCGCAGCGGCGGGCGCTGAGAACGCGGGTGTCAAGGTGGTGTGGGGGCTGGCGCACGAGTTGGACAGGGCTCGCCCGTTCTCTTTGATCTCGGCTTGTCTGGGGGTGAGTGATGCCCCGGTGGACGTGTTGCAGGCGCGGGCTGGCGATGTGCTGCGTGGTGAGGCGCGGTACGGGCTGCCGGGTGCGCCGGGGAGCGTGGATTTCGCCACCGTGGAAGCCATGATCGTTTTGGTCGAGGAGATGTGTGCGCAGGGGCCTCTGGCGCTGTTCCTTGATGATCTGCAGTGGGCCGATCCTGCGAGTCTGTGCGTATTGCGGCGTCTGGTGTGGTCGGTGGGCCAGCTGCCGCTGCTTATCATCGGGGCGTTCAGGCCGGTTCCCAGGGTTGTCGGGGTCGGTCTGCTCGGCGGGGGGTTGGGGGCGGGCGATCACGCGGTGCTGGAGCTGGGTCCGCTGGACGCGTCGGCGGTGTCGTTGTTGGTGGCCGGCGTGTGCGGAGGCCGGCCTGGTCCGCGGCTTCTTCGCCTGTGCGAGGGGGCGGCGGGAAACCCGCTGTACGTGGGTGAGCTGATCGCTGCCCTGCAGCGGGAAGGGGCGATCTCCACACGCAGGGGTAGTGCGGAGGTCGCGGCCGATTGCCCCGCTCCGCCGCTGACCATGCTGATCACGCACCGGCTGGCGTATCTGCGTGATGAGGTACTGCAGGTGCTGCGTGTGGCGTCGGTCCTGGGCGCCGGCTGCACTGTGGGCGATCTGGCTGCGGTACTGGGCGGGCCCACGCATGTCCTGCTCACCAGCATCGCTGATGCTGAGGCGGCCGGTGTTCTGGCTGACACCGGCCGGAGCATCGTGTTCCGCCATGACCTGGTGCGGCAGGCTCTGTATGACGCCGTTCCGGGTTCAGTCCGCTCGATGCTCCATATCCGGGCGGCGCACGCTCTCATGAGTGCTGGGGCAGTGCCCGAGCGAGTCGCCGTGCATCTGCTGGAGGCGGCACCCACGGACGGGGGGTTGCTGGTCCCCTGGCTACTGCGGTCCGCAGTGCAGCTCACGGCCCGTGCGCCCGCGCTGGCGTTGCGGCTGCTGGGCGCGGCACTGGATGTCGCTGATCCCGCTGATCCGCGCTACGACGAGTTGCGGCTGCATCATGTCGTGGCGCAGCTGTCGTCCGGTCTTCTGGCTGAGGCAGAGGAGAGCGCCCGTATCGCGCTGGCGAGAGTGGGCGAGGGGGGTCTGGAGTTCGTGTTGCGCTGGATCCTCGTTCAGGCCGCGTTCGCGCGTGGCCGGCCCGATGTGGCGCTGGCGGAGACCCGGGCGGCATGCAGGAGGGCGGGAGTGTCCCCGCTCGATGCGGTTCGGTTCCATGCCTTTGGCGCGGTATGTCTTTTCGCCCTCGGGCAGCTGGCCGAGGCGGGCGCTGTCGCAGCCGGCGTCCGGCGCACGGCAGCGGAGCGGGACGACGGGACGGCTCTGGCCTATGCCCTCCAGGTCCTGGCTGCCAAGCGTTTCATCGAGGCTCCTGACTTCGAAGCACTGGAGCTCGCGCGGCAGGCTTCGCGTCTGACTCCCGAAACGATCCACCCGGCGCAGTGGCTCGGATTGCAGCTCGCTCTGGCCAACTGCTACATGGATCTTGATCTGATCAGCGACGGCGAGCGCACTCTGGCTGGCGTGCGTGAAAGAGCGGAGCCCCTGGGGGGCGTGTTCCTGCCCTGGTACCACCTGTCCTGCGCGTTGTTGGCGTTCCACGGTGGCCGTTGGCAGGACGCGATCGCGGAGATTGAGGCCGGGCTCGATCCCGGCATCCACTTCGCGATGAGTCGGGCCTTGCGGGCCCTGGCTACTCTGATAGCAGTCCATCAGGGCCGGCGCGCCGACGCAGAGGCCCACCTGGCCCAGGCGTCGGCGGCGCAGGACAGCGGGACGGTCGCCTGGTTCTACGAATACGTACTCTTGTGTGCCGAGGCGCTGATGGATGAGGCGCAAGGGCATCCGGAACGCGCCTACAGCCGGCTCGCGCACTCCTTCGACAGCGGTATCGGGCATCTGCCCGGTGAGCTGATCCTCTGTTTCCTGACACCCGATCTGGTGCGACTGGCCGTGGGGCAGGGTGACAGGCTCGGCGCCCAGCGCTATGCGCAGGCGGCCCGGTCACGGGCCGAACACAGCGGCGCGCCGTACCACCTGGGGGACGCCTGCCGATGCCAGGGACTCATCGCCCGGGATCCGGAGCTGCTGCTGCAAGCAGCCCGTCACTATCGCGAGGCCCCCCGGCCGCTGAGCGAGGCACACGCCTACACCGACGCGGCCGAGATGCTGGCCATGCGCGGGCAGCTCTGTGATGCCCGCGTCCTGCTCGACCAAGCCCTGGTCATCTACGGGCGCCTGGAAGCCGCCTGGGACGCGGCGCGCGCCACCTCCCGCCTTCGGGCCGTCTCCGTCAGCCGCGGCACGCGCGGACCACGCAACAGCGGTCGCCTGGGATGGGAGGCGCTGACCGCCACCGAGCGTATCGTCGCCGGCCACGTCGCCGACGGGCACTCCAACCCCGAGACCGCCACACGCATGTGCATCTCACGCCGCACCGTCAGCACGCACGTCTCCAACATCCTGCGCAAGCTCGGCATGACCTCGCGAGTGGAACTGGCCACCGAGGTGATCCGCCGCAACGGATCCGCGCCGCAGCCACCCGGGCCCGGGTGAGCCTTTCATCCGACAGTGTCCTTGAACCGTACGTCAGTTGGCGGAGGTCTCCACCCTTTCAGCGGCCTTACGTTGGCACCCGTTCACAGCAGCCTCCCCATCCTCCCTCGCGTCGTCCCCCGGCTCGCCGGGTCCGGGCGCGGCGGCGGGCGCTGTCGGACGGGCATCAGCAACTGAAACGTGAAACGGAACCCCCCATGATCCTTGCCCCCGCGCGCCGGCAGGCGCCGCGTGTAAGCACCGCTGTGCTGGCGATGTCGATCGCCTCCGCCGTCACCGTCCTGTCCCCGCTCACCGCCGGGACCGCGCACGCGGACACCCCCGGCGGCCTGTCAGCCCTCTCGGGGCTCGCTCTCAGGTCGCACCTGGAGGCCCGTTCCGGCGACGGCTTCTCCAACCCGAAGCTGGAGCTGGCGAAAGACTCCCCGGACTACGGCACCGAAGCCGTCATACGCATGGTCCCCACGACCGGGTCCTGGAGCTTCCTTCCCAACAAGGACGGAAGCTTCCTCATCCGCAACGACAAGACGCAAAAGTGTCTCGACTTCAACACCGACAACGGCCACCTCGTCGAGCCCGTCTACTGCGACGCCACCAACCGCAAGCAGAACTGGTACCTCCAGCCCTCCGACGTCAACGGACCCTGGCCCCGCTACATCCTGCGCAACGTCAGCAACAACAAGTGCATGGACGTCTACGGCAGCCACACCGGCGACGGAAGCCCGGTCGGGCTCTGGGACTGCAAGAACCGGTACGACAACCAGGCATGGATCATCACCGACCAGGACCCGCACGGCACGGACAGCAAGCTCAAGGCCCTGGCCACCCGGTACGCACTGACACAGCGAGACGCCGGCTCGGCCGTCATCACCTCCGCCACCTACAAGGTCGATGAGGGCAAGAGCAGCGCCGCAGAGCGCACTCAGTTCAAGGACGTGACGGTCGGCCCACCGGTGTACAACGGAACGACCGACGCGGTGGACAAGCAGATCAACTGGAATCAGACCACCTCCAGCAGCTACACCACGGGCGGATCGGTCACCGCCACCGTAGGGATGGCCGTCAAGGAGGCGGGACCGCTCGAGGTCACCGTCTCCGCGTCTGTGGCGGTCGCGTTCAACTGGTCGAAAACCGACACGACCAGCAAGACGGAGGGCGGCTTCGTCACCATGCGCATCAAGCCCGGAGAGGTCGGCTGGATCATGGGCGCCGGAGTGACGAAGCGCGTAGTCGGCACCTGGACCGTCGTGAACGACCTCGGGACGAAGTGGAGCGGAGAGGGAACCGCCAACGTGGCCGTCCCCGAGGGAACCGACGGTCTCAAGAGCCTGCAGATTCCCTGCACCTCCGACAGCACCGTCAAGATCTGCAAGGACAATCTCCCCTTCCCTGTTCGCGATTGACCCATGGGGGGCCCGCCTCCTCGGCTGGCCCCCCATCACACCACCCGACCTAGGAGAGCGGCCCGGCTCACCTCGCGGCGCTGCCCGGGGGCCGGAGCGGAGCGGCCCGGGTAAGTAGTGCCCGCTCCGGCAAAGCGACGCTCACGCTCCCGGCCGTCCCAGGTCTGGCACGTCGGCCTCGTGCCAGACACGCTGACGCGGTCAGAGCTTGGTCAGTCGGTGGACAGCGTTTGGAGGAGGTCGTCGACCTGGGGGTCGGGCCGGGCGACATCGGCTTGGGCATACCGACCAGGCGGTGGCCGTCGATGGCGGGCAGGCGCCGTACCTTGTGCTCGCTCATGGTCTGCAGGATCTCCTGCGCATCGTCGTCGGCGCCGATGGTGACCGCCTCGCCCTGAGCCAGGCCCGTCCACGGGTGCCCGGGGTCGGCGGCGGACACGTCCCCGCCGACCAGAAGCGCCGCCTCGGGGCGCAGCGGCACCGTGCGGCCGATCGCGTGGAGGTGGCCGTGCGAGTTGTGGCGGCCAGGAGAAGAAGCTGCGGCCGGACCAGGGTTCTGGTGATCGCGCCGATGATCGCTTCGGTGGTGTCCCGGCGCCTGAGGTCTGGCCTTGACCACGATGCCCTCAACGCCGGACACATCGGTCCAGGACTGCAGCCACTCCTGCGCCTTGACCAGGTCCGCTGTCATCGGACACAGCGTCCAGGTTGTCGTCCTCGGCCAGCTTACGTACGACGCTTCCCAGTCATGGGCATGCGGGGCGAGGGCCGCGGTGGTGGCGATGGCCGCTCGGGTGACCCCGGCGCACTCCACCCTAAGTTTGTGTTAATCCCTCGGACCTGCCCTGTTGCTGACGGGATATCGGCTGTCATCGTCTGAGTCAAGTGATCGTCCGGATCCCAGGAGTGGTCGGCATGAGTCTGCAATCGGCGCCATCTGATGCTTCACGGGCCGCGGTCGATGAGCTGGTGGCCGAATATGACCAGGACCGGCCAGGTCGCAAGCCTTCGCCTCGGATATCTGCCGTGGTGGCCCCGCATCTGCTGGCTGCCGCATTGCCCCGAGCCCGGGGCGCAACGCTGCCGCGATTTGCCACTCATGTCTGATGCTCTCGATCGACGACTGACACGGCCCGCCACGGTGGATGAGTTGCTGACTATAAACCTCACACTGCCACGACGCGGGCACCTCCTTCTGGCAAGCCGTCCATAACTCTGCCTGCTGATCGTGAGATTCCTGGCCGCGCACGACGCACCAGCCACCTTGCTGTCCGTGCCACTGGCTGTGCGCTCCGTTGCCGGGACATCATCCACCAGCAGCTGTATCCGAAGGGCACCGCAGAATCTCATGAGCACGCACAAAGGGCTGCAGGCAAACGTCCTGGGCACTTCCGACAGCATCGTCATGGCGGTAGCCGGCAGTGCCCCCGCCTACTCCCTGGCGGCGACCACAGCCGTACTCGTCGGCACGGTCGGTTTCGCCGCTCCTGCCTCGCTGCTCTACTGCGCGATACCCATGTTCGGCATCGCCTGGGCGTTCAACTACCTGGGCAAGCTCGACATCAACGCCGGCGCCAGCTACTCCTGGGTGGCCCGTGCCCTCCACCCCTCCCTCGGCTTCCTCAGCGGCTGGGCGCTGGTGGTCTCGGCCACGATCTTCATGGTCGCGGGCTCGCTGCCGGCCGGCAGCATGACGCTGTCCCTGTTCGCCCCGGACCTGGCCGAGAACACCGCGCTGGCGACCGTGGTCGGCGCGATGTGGTTCCTGGTGATGCTCGTCGTCGTGCTTAAGGGAGCGCGACTGACGGTCCACGCCCAGCTGATCATGTCCGGCATCGAGCTGCTCATCCTGCTCGCCTTCGCCGTGGCGGCCTTGTTCCATGACAATGCGGTTGCGCAGTTCTCCTGGTCCTGGCTGGGCTTCAGCCACTTCGACGGAGTGCAGGGCTTCGCAGCCGGAGCGTTGATCGCGGCGTTCTACTACTGGGGCTGGGACGTCACCAGCAACCTCAGCGAGGAAACACGCAACAGCCGCAAGACATCGGGACTGGCCGGCCTGATTGGCCTCGCCGTCGTCTTCGTCCTGTTCGAGGTCTTCACGATCTCTGTGAACCTGCTGCTCACAGCCGAGGAGATCGAGGCCAACAGCGCCAACGTCCTGGCCCTGCTCGGCGAGCGCGTCTGGCCCGGCTGGGGCGGCAACCTGTTGATCGTCGCCGTCATGCTGTCCACCATCGCCACCCTGGAGACCACCCTCATCCAGGTGACCCGCTCCCTCTTCGCAATGGGCCGCGACCGCACCGTGCCGGCCGCGCTCGGCGCCTCTCACCACCGCTACCAGACACCCTGGGTCGCGCTGGTGGTTGTCGGTGCGGTCGCCCTCGGCCTCTTCGTGGCGTCCAATGCACTGGGCTCGGTCGGCGACATCCTGGAGAGCGCCGTGGCCGCCATCGGACTCCAGATCGCCGTCTACTACGGGTTGGCCGGAGTCGCAGTCGTCGTCGCCTACCGAAAGGTACTGCTGAAGACCCCGGCGAACTTCATCTTCGGCGGGCTGTGGCCGCTGACCGGGGCGCTGTTCCTGTTCTGGGTCTTCGTCGAGTCGCTGAGCGCACTCGACTCCACCGCCATCGCGATCGGCATCGGCGGTCTCGCCGTGGGCCTGGTGCCGATGTTCGTGTACCGGCAGAGCCCCTACTACCATCCGGATCGGCTCGACGCCGCAAAGACCGAGCGAATCAAGCAAGAGTACGAAGGCCTGGAACCCGTGTCTGCCTCGTCCGCCGGCGATACCATAGCCACGGACTTCTGAGGGGCGCAGCCATGACACCGGGAAGCAAGCCCTTCACTCCCGAATTCGACCCGACGCTCAGGGACCGGGACCTCGCGAAGGCGCGCCAAGACATCGCCATCGGCCGGTGGCAGGGTCTTCCCGAGCTGCTCCACTCCACCGGGCGCGACTGGGACCGCCGCACCCACCGGGTGCGCCTGCTCGCCCAGTCCACGGCCGGCACGACCATCGCCGAGGAGTGGTACACCGCCCGGCCGGGTGATCCGGACGCGCTGGTGCTGCGCGCGGATACAGAGGTGCTGCGCTGCTTCAACCTCGCCGTGGCCGCGGGGGACGCTGGCGCCGTCGGCCAGGACCGGCTGGACATGGCCGTACGGACCTGCCTCCGTGCAGCCGACGCACATCCCCACGACCCTGTGCCCTGGGTATCACTCCTCACCATCGCCCGGCTCTACCCGGGTGGGCACCGCCAGTTCAACCGCTGGTGGAAGGAGCTGGTATCCCGGCACCGGGACAACCGGGAAGCACACAACCAGGCGCTGCGCCACGTGTCCGCTCGCTGGCACGGCTCGCACGGGACCATGTACGACTTCGCCCGGGACGTGGTGGACAGCACTCCGCCGGGCTCGCCACTCG
The DNA here is from genome assembly GCF_040682115.1 of Streptomyces sp. NPDC051364. Lineage (NCBI taxonomy): Bacteria > Bacillati > Actinomycetota > Actinomycetes > Kitasatosporales > Streptomycetaceae > Streptomyces > Streptomyces sp. NPDC051364. The sequence continues at coordinate 12,487 of NZ_JBFBAH010000055.1, forward strand.
CCGTACTCCTGCAGGTCGCGCGGCTGGAGGAGTACCGCTACCGCCTTGAGCGTGAGGGTGACATGGCACTCTTCCTACGTCGGCATTGGAGTACCGACGTAGCACTCGCCGACACCCGTCACACCTGGGATCATTGGGTCGTCAACTGGGACGGCGTCTACCGGGCGCAGGACGTCGCCGACTTCAACCACTTGCTGCACGCGACGTGCGCCGGCGGACTGTACCCCGAAGCCGCGTACCTCTTCAAACTACTCAACGGCCAGGCAACCGCAGCGCCCTGGTCCTACTTCGGCGACCCCGCGACCGTCATCACCAAGTGGCACCGCACTGTCATACGCTCAACCTGATCGTTGACCCGCAATTCTGAACAGTGTGTCGTGCCCGGAAGCCGTGCGGCGAGACACGCCCAGGCCTCGTGCTCTGCTGGGGTGGCAGCTTCGAACCGATCAGAAGCCGCCCGACCCGGCCGTTGCACGCGAGGTGAATCCTGCTGTCAGTCTGCCGCGGGAGCGTCCCAGCCCCCGCTCGTCGAGCCCCCTTTGGCGGCGGTGTGCTGGTGGTCGCACACGATCGTGGAGTCGAGCGCGACCAGCCAGTCCGCCCCTGCCCGTCGAGTTGTCGCCGCGATCCATTGGGTGCCACCGGATGAGCATGTCGCTTCGTGCCCTCCATCGCATGCACCCTGTGCCATAGAGGACAGAGCCGCTGGGCTTACGGAGGACCGCGACGAGCCGCTGATCGTGAAGGACGCCCGGACGATCACCGTCTGCCCTGCCTCGGGCGGGGTCGCGGTGTCCTTGCGGCCCGCCCTCGGCGCCGGCTCGCTGGGCACGATCCTCACCGGCAACACCTTCTCACCCGGTCTGTATGACCGCCTTCTCCCCGCTCCCCGCTCCCCGCTCCCCGCTCCCCGCTCATACTCCCCTCCTGGGGAGAAGCATGTGCGGCACAACTCGAGGTCGGCGATGGAACCCCCACAGCTGCGGGCCACGGGCGTGCGGCACTCCCCGCGTAGTCGTCGGGCCTTTCGCACCGCGACCGGACCGAGTACCGGTTTCGGGACCGTTCATAGATCTCGCCGCGACCGCCGATGCTGCGGCGGACCAGGACTCAGTGAGAGCCGGGCAACCCCGACGCACGACGCTTCCCGGTCATGGGCATGCGGGGCGAGGGCCGCGGTGGCGGCGAGGGCCGCTCAGGTGACCCCGGCGCACTCCACCCTAAGTCTGTGTTAATCCCTCGGGTCTGCCCTGTTGCCGACGGGTATCGGCTGTCACCTTCTGGGTCAAGCGATCGTCCGGATCCCAGGAGTGGTCGGCATGAGTCTGCAATCGGCGCCATCTGATATTTCACGGGCCACGGTCGATGAGCTGGTGGCCGAGTACGACCAGGAGCGGCCAGGCCGCAAGCTTTCGCCTCGGATATCTGCCGTGGTGGCCGGCGTGTGCGTGGCCCTGTCGGGGTTCACGCTGTACGCGATCTTCTTCCCGCTGGCGAAGGGAAGCCAGTTCTACCTGACGATCTTCCTTGCCGCGGGGCTGCCGCTAATCTTCCTCACGCATCGTGGCACGGTGCGTCTGCCGGCTCTGTTGCTCTGGTGGCGGCGCAGCCCCCGGTCCGGCACGGCAGGGGCATCCGCGGCGGATGACCCGGGCTGGTTCGACTGGCTCCTGACCGGCGCCGCGCTCGTCGTCTGCCTGTATCCGCTTCTGGGGTTCGACGCGTTCCTGGAGAGGTGCCAGGTTCCGTCCTCCCTCGACGTCGCGGCCGGTATCGCCGTGATCCTGCTGGTCCTGGAGGCCTGCCGGCGTACCACCGGCTGGGTCCTGCCCGCGTTCTGCTCGGCGTTCCTGCTGTACGCCTACTACGGCGGGCTGCTGCCGTACGACTGGTCGCTGGCGCACGGCGGGTTCAACGTGGAGGCGATCGCGGCGCACGCGTTCATGGGCACCGACGGTGTGTACGGCGTGCCGTTGAACGTGGCCGCCACCTACATCCTGCTGTTCACGATCTACGGCGCGGTCCTCGACTACTCCGGGGCAGGGAAATTTTTCATCGACCTGTCCTTCGCGGCGTTCCGCGGGTCCCTCGCTGCTCCAGGCCGCACCGTGACCGCCGCGGGCTTCCTGCTCGGTACGGTCTCCGGATCGGGGACGGCCACGGCCGTGAGTTTGGGGTCGGTCGCCTGGCCTGTGCTGCGCCGGGCGGGCTATCCGAAGGAGCAGGCCGGCGGAGTCCTCGCCGCCGCCGGGATCGGCGCGATTTTGTCCCCGCCCACGTTGGGGGCGGCGGCTTTCATCATCGCCGAGTACCTCAAGGAGAGTTACCTCACTGTCCTGCTGTACGCGCTGGTGCCCACGCTCCTGTACTACCTGGGCATCCTCCTCGCGGTGGAGATCGACGCGCGCAAGCACCGCGCCCAGGCCGTCGAGGTAGGGCAGGCATCGGCGCTGAAGCTTCTGGGCCGGTTCGGCTACCACTTCCTCTCCCTCTTCATGATCGTGGGTTTCATGGCTGTGGGCCTGCCTCCGTTCAAGGCCGTGGTGTACGCGACGGCCTTGCAGTTCGGGCTCTCGTTCCTGGATCCGGCGCACCGGATGACGTCGCGGCGGCTGTACGCCGCGCTGGCTGAGGGCAGCCGGTCGGTGCTTCCGGTGATTGCCACCTGCACCGCGGCCGGGCTCATCGTCGCGGTCGTCACACAGACCGGGCTCGGCCTCAACCTGGCTGCGATCATCGTCGATGCCGCCGGGGTACTCGGCGACAGCGGCACGGTCGAACTGGTTCTCACGGTGCTCTTCGCGGCGGTCGCGGTGTCCGTCCTGGGACTCGCCGTCCCGGTCACCGCCTCGTTCATCATCGCCGCAGTGATCATCGCTCCGGCCATGATCTCGATGGGGGTGGCCACCCACGAGGCCTACATGTTCATCTTCTACTACGCCGTCCTGTCCGAAGTCAGCCCGCCCACAGCGCTGGCGGCGGCAGCCGCCGCCGCCATCACCGGCGGCGACCCGATGCGCACGATGACGGCAACGTGGAAGTACTCCCTGCCCGCGTTCCTCGTGCCCTTCGCGTTCGTCCTGACCGACAACGGGGCCCAGCTCCTCGGCCAGGGAAGCCTGTGGGGCATCGCGTGGACCACAGCCGTCTCCGCGCTCGCGGTCGCCGCGCTCGCCGCAGCCACCGGAGGCTGGCTGATGGGGCCGGCCGGTCCGCTGGAGCGCGCACTGTGCGCCGCAGCCGCCCTGCTCCTGCTCTACCTCGAACCCGCCTCGATCACCGCAGGTTCCGCCGTGCTCGCCGTAGCGGCCGGCATCCACCTGTTGCGCCGCCGCCACCGTTCCCGACGACTCTCCCCCGAGAGTGCCGCGACCAGGTCAAGCTCGTGAAAGGACACAGCCGCTCATGAAACACCGAATGCGCAGCGCCCGCTTCGCAGTGGCCGCTCTGGTTATCATTCTGGCCGCCACCGCCTGCGGCGGGAAGCAGACCGGCCCGGATGCCGCCGACAGCGCCGGCGGCCGGCTCACCATCGCCACCGGCAACACCACCGGTGTCTACTACCAGCTCGGAGGCGGCCTCGCGAAGCTGATCTCCGACAACATCGACGGCTACCGCGCCACCGCTACCGCCACCGGCGCCTCCGTCCAGAATATCCAGGGCCTCACAGAAGGCACCTACGACCTTGCGTTCTCCCTGCTCGACACCGCAGGCGACGCCGTCGACGGCAAGGGCTCGTTCTCCGAGCCGCAGCAGGTAGAAGCCCTCACCCGGCTCTACCCGAACTACACCCAGGTCCTGGTCCGTGCGGACTCCGGCATCACTTCACTCGCAGACATGAAAGGCAAGCGGGTCTCCACCGGCTCGCCCAACTCCGGCACCGAAGTGATCGCCCGCCGACTGTTGAACGCCGCAGGTCTCAACCCCGACAGCGACGTACAGACGCAGCGCCTCGGCCTGCCCGAGACCGTGGACGCCATGAAGGACAGCACCATCGACGCGCTCTTCTGGTCGGGTGGCCTGCCCAGCGGCGGGATCACCGACCTCACCACCACGCTCAAGGAGAAGGTGCGGTTCCTGGACGTCACCGCGCAACTGCCCGCACTCAACAAAGATTACGGCGGCATCTACCAGCAGGGCAGTATCCCGGCCGCCGTGTATCAGCAACCCGGCAGCGTCCCCACGATCGTGGTGGCCAATGTGCTGCTGGTGAAGAAGGGATTCGACGCCGACCTCGCCGCGAAAATCGTGAACCTCATCCACAACGAGAAGGGCGCACTGGTGACCGTCAACCAGGCCGCGGCGGAGATCAACGCCGCCACCGCCGGCCAGACCACGCCGGTTCCCCTCAATCCGGGCGCCGAGAAGGCACTGAAAGCACTGGCCGCAAAACCCTGAGCCAACCGAACTGCAGGGCCGTCCGGACCCAGTATCCGGACGGCCCGACACCCCTTTTCTCGCCCCGGCTTCCGGGGGCATCTGTCCACATCGAGATGAACGCTGCCTCCGCCCTGCGGCCCGCGGGCCGCACAGCACGCTGATGTGCCCCTCCCCGACTCCATCAGTCGCCCGGACCGCAGTGCACCCCGGCAGGCTCGCCCCTCTTCGAGAGCACTTACCGATGAACCGCCCACGCCCCTCGCGGGAAACCCGCTTCATTCTGGGCAGCACCGACCATGCGGTGCCGTCAGCAGGGCATCGCATCCTGACGGAAATCCGCAGCTGGTGTCTGCCCCTCAGCGACGAAGCACACCACGACCTCACACTGATGTTGGGTGAACTCATAGCCAATGCGGTAGAGCACAGCGCCGCCCCTGGAACGGTGATGCTGCGATGGGCGGGCGACCGCCTGAGAGTGGAGGTGACCGACCCGGGCTCTCGGCTGCCCGTGGCACAGCCCTACCGGCCTGACTCAGAGCACGGCCGGGGTCTGATATTGATCGCCACGCTGGCAACCGCCTGGGGCTGCTCACCCACCACCGCAGGCAAGACCGTCTGGTTCGAGATGAAACTCCCAGCGCCGAATGACGAAGTCGACCAAGACCATCCCTGAGCACTGCCCCTCCACATCCCTCGCAGCGGCCCGCTCACAGGCGGTCTCGCCATCACGGGAGGACAAGGCGTTGCGGTCGGGCGATGCCCAGCATGGCGGGTCGCACCTGTCAGGTTTTTCCAGGCGCCCGGCCCGGCCGGCTCGTGACGGTGTGGGATGGCCAGGCCGGTACTCCCGTCACGCCGTCGGCGATCACTGCGGGCCTTTTCTGTCCGGCTGCCCATAGCGGGGCTTGCGAGGCCTTTGCCGGATGGGCGGCTTCTGTCTGCTGGCTTATTGGGCGCCGCGCTGTGCTGCTCACGGGGTCATCGGGATCCGAGTCGCCGTAGAGCCACACTTCACGGGACTCCCCGTTGGGGCCTTGCAGCCTCCCGCCGTAGGCCGCGACCTCGTAGTCGAAGCGGCTGTACCTTTTGCCACCCGGTTCCGTCGGATAGAACTTGATCGACTCCTTCATCAGGTTTGGCTTGCTGTCCTTGCTGGGGTCTTCCGTGAACCCGTCAGACATGATGCTCTTCCCTCTCGTGGTGGTAGCCGTAGCGGCTGCCGGGCCGGGCGGGCGACGGGCCATGCGGGGCACCGATACCCCCTCCAATGTCGCGCCCGGAGAGCCGATCGGCGGCCCAATCAGGCCGCGGGCTCGTAAACGACGGTCGTCGTGGGGCAGTCCTCAGCGAGGCCGAGCAGGGCCTGGCGCTCAGCCTCGTCGACGGCCAGGTCCCAGCGCAGCTTCGTACCGACCCAAGTGGCGGCGTAGGTGCAGTGGTACGAGCCGTCCGTCGGCATCCACTGCGCCGGATCTTTGTCCGCCTTGGACCGGTTGGAGGCTGCGGAGACCGCGATCAAAGTGTCCGGGCTGTTCTGGTCGTTCGCGTACGCCTCACGCCGCGCCGCATCCCACGGTGTCCGCTCCGAGTCGTACACCTCTGCGAGCGGCACGAAATGGTCGACGTCCAGGCGGGCGGCGTCCGTGACGACCACATCGTCGTACGCACTGCGCCACACCCCGCCCGTCAGCTTGCAGCCCGCCGCAACCTGCGGAGCCTCGAGCGCCTCGGCAAGGATGACCTCCTTGCGGGTGTCACACCCATCCGAGGCGACCAGGCCCTTGTTCCAGTGCTTGTACAGGTCCCGCTTATAGCCCTCCCGGTGCTCCTCCGCCACGGTCAGCTGGTCGATCGCGTCGAACAGCGACAACGGCGCCCGCACTCCTGGCGCTCCGGGTGCGGCGGGTGAAGAGGCGGCCGGGGCCGGCCGCAAGTCTGCGGCGTGGGAGGCGGGGGCGGTGGTGAGCAGGGGCAGGGCGGCGAGGGTGAGCGCGGGCAGGCCGCGCAGCATCAGGTTCTTGATCACGATGTGGGTGTAGCGCGGCATGCCTGGTCTGCGACAGGGCGTCAGCAGCCAACTCACCCGTGTGGGTGGCCGGATTCACCGCGGAAACGATCACGCTGGCCACGCGGTTGCCGCGCTCGCCAGCGGCACCGGGTGCGCGCGGTGTCCGTCCGGACGTCCGACAACGTGTACCGGGCTCTCTGTTCTTCATGACTTCGGGAAGCACCCGCCGAGGCCGGGATGCGGATGGTCACGAGAACGGGAGGGCGGCGAGCCACAGGGGGCCGCGGGGCGGCCTCGGCCGCGCCACCAGTCGGCAGCCCGGGAGAAGTTGAGGTGAGCGGCCGGATGGTGGCGGCGGGCTCTCGCTCCCAGCCCAGCGGGTCAGTGGTGGTCTGCGTGGTCCTGAATCGAGAATTTGATCAATTCTGAGCATTTTGTATGTTCAGCTTGGTGCTTTATCAGCCCAGCTTGCGGCACCTGCTGGTTTCTCGCGTTGACCAGGCTTCGGCCGTCTTCTGACCGATTAATGTCTCGAAGTCGGAGGCCCCTGCCCGGCCGTCAACCAAGAACAGGGGCTCTCCTCTCACCGTCTCGAACAAGGGAGCACAATGTCCGCCATCCGAGGTTCTGCTGAGCGCATCATGGCCCTGAGCAGCGGTTTCGACCGTAGCATGCCCACTCACGGGGTGGCCCAGTCCTCCGGGGCCGTCGACAAATGTGTCAACGTGCAGTTAATGCCGTTTCTGGCTGTTCTCTTCGTGGGCGTGACTCTCGTTCTCGCCCCCGAGCAGGCTCCGTCCCTGCTCGTGATCCTGCCTGTTCTGCTGGCCTACGCGCGGCGTTCGGCCTGGTCAGTGCGGCGCATTCAGCTCTGGACCGCTCCGAGTCTGACGCCGGGAACCGCAGCCTGAGGCTGCCAGCTGGTCCACTCGTCACGGCCTTGCCGTGACGAGTGGACTATTTCTTCCTCCCCCAGGGGCCTGGCGCCTTAGGCGGCCGCTGCAGAGAAACTGGGGTGGCGTGACACACAATTCGCTACCCCGATATGTCCGTTAGGGAATCGTATGTCGCAGAAGGCTGCGCCGAAGATCATCTGCGCGCACTGCAAGAACAAGTTCGACCGTCCGAAGCCGACAGGCCGGCCCCCAGAGTACTGCGGCACGGAATGCCGTACCGCCGCCTATCGGGCACGGCAGAAGGCGGTGCTCTGCTACTCGCAGAAACACGATGAAGACGTCGTACGGATCGCGAAGTCGGTCTCGGCCAGGTCGAACGCCGCCTTCCAGTACAGCCAGCTTCCGGCGCCGGCTCGTCCGTTGGAGCTGGTCGAGGAGGTCATGCGGCTGGAACGGGACATCGCTGATCTCAAGGCGGTAGCTGTCCGGCAGGCAGCCGAGTACGGGGCCGCGTGGGCGGACATCGGCGATGTGCTGTCGGTGTCCACCTCGACCGCACGGGCCAGGTTCAGCGACGAGCAGGTCGCCAAGGTCCTGCTCTGGCGGGCCGAGCGCGGCTCGGCACCCGGGCCCCGACCGCCGCGGCCGCGTGCTCCGCGCCCCACCTCCGCTCCCAACGCGTTAAAGGGAGACGGCGGGTCCGCCAACCCTGCCCTGCCCGGTGACCCCGCCTACCAGCTCACCACGGCCCTCACACACCTGCACCGCGCTTCCGGACGCACCCAACGGTGGCTGGCTGGAGAGGCCGGCGTGTCCCCGTCCCTGCTTTCGCTGATCTTGCTGGGCAAGCGACACCCGAAGTGGAGAGTGGTCAAGGCGATCGCGCAACTGTGCCGGGCCGACCCGGCCGACCTGCGGCCCCTGTGGGAAAAGGCGCTCGGTATCCCGCCTGTGGCGCTGCCGGGCCCGGAAGACTTCCTGCAGGCCGCCGCCTCGCTGCAGGCCACGCTGCGCGGCATGTGGATCGCGGCTGCCTCCCCCGCCCCCGACGACATCTGCTTCCAGCACCCGCTCCTCACTCCCCACCGGGTGGCGCGCGCCTTGGTAACCGACCGCCCTGAGCAGGACCTGGCCGATTGGCCGTTCGTAGCCGCCCTGGCAACGGCTCTGCGTGGGCAGCCCGACGACGTCCGCGCCCTGTGGCAGCGGATGCAGGTCGCCTCCGCCCTCATCTCCTCAGCGGACACCGGGCCGTATCCGGGCGCCGAGCCGTACCCGGAAGCCGCCGCCGAGCCGCTGGCGGACCACGGCACCGCCACCGTGCACGGCCCCGTGGAGCAGCCCAACCCCGGCTGCCCGACGGCTGCCCGCCGTCCACACGGGAGAGGAGGCCCGTGGGCATCCCGCACAATCCGCAGCGACCAGAACACCGATGCGGTTCTGCGGCGCCTGGACATCCTGGAAGGTCTCAAGAGCGCCAACACGCCGGTCGGCCTCGCCTCCCTCGCCCGCTCCAGCGGCCTGCCGACCCGCCAGGCCGCCGAGGTCCTCTCATGGCTTCGCGAACACCACTTCATCACCTCCGGCAAAGACGGCGGCCACACGCCCGGCCCGGTCCTCCACGCCATCACCGAAGGCCGCAACATGGTGCAGGAGTTCCTGGAACATCTCAGCCAGCAGACCCAGGGCGCGATCTACATCGGCGCCTACGTCGACGGCGACATCCAGGTCTCCCACGAAGCCGCTCAGCCCGGCATCCCCACCGTGTACCAGCACGTCGACTTCCGCGAGTCCGCTCACGCCAGCGCCCTGGGCAAGGCCAACCTCGCGCAACTCGGCCGCGATGCCCGCCTCGACCACCGCTACCAGCCCATGAAACTGACCGGCCAAACGATCACCAACCCGGACGACCTCTTCCGCTCATTCGATCTTTCCCCACTCCAGTACGACTTCAAGGAGTACTCCGAGCGCGAGGTCTGCGCGGCCAGCCCCCTGATACTGCCCGGCCGGCCCTCCTGCATCGCCGTGGCCGTGCCGGCCACCGAACGGCGGCGCCTCAACCACGCCACTACCGCCATCAGGGACCGCTCGACAGCCATGGCCCTGTCTCTCAGGCTCGCCCTCGTCACCAGCGCCCGATCCCCACACACAGCCCAGACCGCCCGCGCATACCCGGGATGACCTCATGCCCCACCAGTCACAGGGTGGCCCCGGAACGAGGACCTTCCACGCTTCACTCTCTCGAACAGCCGTAGGGCGAGATGCCGTTCCGGATCGGCTCGCGGCTCGCCTGACGGCCGGCCCGGCTCCACACGGCTAGGGCGTGTATCTGGTTGTGATCAAGGGGCGGTTCGTGTGAGGTCCTTGATCCAGATCATGGAGGCGCGAAGGTGCAGGCCGGCGAGATAGCT
>NZ_JBFBAH010000056.1:0-22092 GCF_040682115.1 Streptomyces sp. NPDC051364
TCTCAACATGGACATGCCCATCGGGCAGGCCGGACAGCGATCAGTACCACGATCGAGCGATCACGAACGAATAGAAGTCGGACTTAACGGCCACTTAGACAGCTTGCCGTGGCCTCCGCCTCCCCCGAGCGGAATGGCCGCGAACGGAATGAAGCCGCCGAAGCCACCCAGACCGCCGAAGCCGCCAAGGCCTCCCACGTTGTCGTCGTTGAAGCTCGCTTGGTTCATTCCGTTCTGTCCGTTGGTTCTCTTGTCACCGGTGTTCCAGAACACGCTGGAATCGTCGTTCAAACCGACGCCAGCCTGAGCGGGTGCAGTAACACCACCGATGAGCATCGCTACAAGGGCGCCGCCGGCCGCCAAGTGTGACTTCCTGAAAAGGCTCATGCGCCGTAAACGATCACGGGCGGCGCAGGTTATCCCCAGGGGCGCCCGGCACGCGAGTCATGGTGGCGAGCGGCGTCCCGGGCGGATCTCGCGGACCACCTACCAGCCAGGGGCCGCACGACCGGCAGCAGCGCAACGTCCTCCCCTGAGTACAGCGGGACCGTGATCACGCCGCCCTGCCGCTTGTAGCCGGGGCCGGTCTTTACTGGTCCGCTGACTGCGGATCCTCGTCAAGGTCCGGGCCGGAGGACGTCGAAGTACCTGTGCTCAGCCGCAGGCGGTGTTCTCGCATCCGCTCGCGTACATCAACAACCGTGAACGACACGACGCCGAGAAGCATCCCCACCAGCAAGCCGGCAGGCGATTTCGTGAACGGTTCCACGGCGTACCCCCCAAGGGCCACCGAAAACAGGAGAAAAGCCCGCTTGGAGCGCGGGAACCGCGGTCGCTCCTGAGCGACCAGACGGACAACGGGAAGGCGCTTCTTCACCATCCTCGACACCACGCCCACCAGGCTGAAGCCCGCCAGTACAGCGAGAGCGAGGGAAGGAAGAAACAGGATAAAGACAACGAAATCCCAGGGCTGAGGAAAACGGAAGGCAGCCCTCCCAAAGGCCGCCCCCACCGCGTAGAAGAACACCATCCCCAGCACCAGACCCACGGCAGCAACCCACGGATGCCGTGCAGCGAAAGGTGGCTCGGGCAGCCGGGGCATCGCCATCCCGTGGTGGACGTGGAAAGCGGTAGCCTGGTCGACAGCGCCCCCACCCCCAATGTCCCGGGCACGAACCCGCTGGAGCTCCTCGACCTGCGCGCTCAGCGTCCGAATCTCCTCGGCGAGCTGTGAAACTACCCCGGCCCGGCCGGCGTCCGGGCCGACCACTGCCCACTCCTGGGCAATCGCCTGCGCGGCCTGCCTCAGCCCGTCGTCTAACGCCCCTTGATCCTGCCGCAGCCGCACCTGCTCAGTCAGGCGGACCACCATGCGTTCCAGATCCTCGATGCGCTCCCGCGAAACAGCGGCCTGGTCCCTGTACCCCGAACTGCTCGACTGCGCCCGCTGGCGAAGCGCATCGAGCTCACGGGCCTCCTGCGCGTCCAGGGGCACCCCCCGGGACTCCATGAAGCGCCCAAAGACGAGCAGGAACTCCTTCGGGGCGACTCGCTTGCCCTTGAAGTACCGGTTGACTGCCGACGGGTGATACGACCCGAACGCAGCCAGCTCATTTTGCCTGGCCCCCGTCCGCCCGAACAGCCCCGCTAACCGCTCGCCGTACTCCTGCGCCTCCCCGCCGGCTACCTCGCCGTGCGATGCCTGCGATGAGTGGCCGTCCAAGCCGTCCCCCCTCCCGTAACCGACTGACGCCGATCGTGCAAGACAGGCTGTCAGACCCCAGCGCGGAGTTGCCAGTTGACTGGCAAACGTTGCTCGTTCCGCAACTCTCCGCAGGTCAGGAGGCTGGATGTCGTACCCCACACCAACAACGAGAAGGGTTCGACAAATGGGACACAACATCGTGCCGAGCATCCTGTTCAGCCTCGGAGCCGTCGCCTCAGCGCTGGTCGGCGCACCCGCCTGGTGCATCGCGCTGATCGCAGTCGCCGCCCTGGCAGCCGGCGTCGTCCAGGCCGTCTTCCCACACAGGTCGGAAGACAAGCTGAAGTGGTGGACCAACCGCCGGGCCTACCTCCGGCATCGCTACACCCAGCGCACCCGGCGCCGCATGGGCCAGGACGGCAGCTGACGCCTCTTCAAGCCCCCGGCAGCCGCCGGGGGCTTCGTCGTACCAGAGCAGGCACGGACGGGCGCAGCGCAGGCAGGTCCACCATCGGCGCAGGTCGGCGCCGTGACGTTTCAGCAGCCCAGCCGTTGGGCTTGACGATGCACCGAGCCGTCCCCCGGGTGCCGGGCCCCGACCCCTCCCCCGGGAACCCGGCACCCGCTTCCAGGAAGGCCCCATGCCCCACTCCGGCCGCGTACACCAGCTCCACCGCGCAGCACACTCCAGGCGCCCGCCTGCCCCCACCACAGCACCGGAACCCGCTGCCGACGTACCCGCCCCGGCCCCGGCAGAGATCCCCGAGCAACAGCCGCGGTGGGCAACCCTGGACCGCAAGGAAACGCGTCTGCGCCGGGACCAGCTCCGCTCCCTGGCCGCACTGCGCCGGCAGGTTACCCGCGACCGCCAGGAACGGAACGAGATCATCACCGACAACACCCTGATCCGGGTCGCGGTCGACTTTCTCCTGCACCACGCCGACACCCTGACCGGCGACACCGAGGAACAGCTGCTCAAGTCGGCCGTCACCGCCACCACCCGCAGCTTCGACGCCACCCACCTCGCCGCCGTCACCGCGCTCACCGCGCTTCAGGAATCAGAGGACCCCAAGAGGGTCTTCGCACTCTGCAACCTCATGACCAAGGCCCTGCTCCAGATCAAGCACGAGGCTTCCGCATGCGCCGCCACTACGTAACCGGCCCGGCTCACCCGGCAGCAGCGACCGGCCCGGCACCGAATCGCGGAACATCCCCCACGCCCACGTCCAGGCGCAGCCGCTGGAACCGGAGTGGATGCCGGAATATCCCGCCGTGGTCCACGGCCCGGTCGGCGCTGACCTCTGCCACCAGGTCCGGGCGTACCAGGGTCACGTCCAGGACGTCGCGGCTCCCCCAAGCCGCCGAGAACGTCGCCCCCGTCGGGCAGTTGTGGCTATGCGGCGTTGAGAGGGTTGCCGAGGTTGTGGTCGGGTGCGGGCAGCGCCGTAATGGCGGGCTCGCGGCCCCAGCCGCGCGGATCGGTCTCGGCTGCCCGGTGCAGGAGGTCCAGCACGGGGCTTCTCACCGTGGACAATCTGTACCGGATGAGGCCACACCCACGTCCGGCCTGGCACGCGTGTTCCTCCCCGTCCCGTGCGCGCACGACTCCCGCGCCCCGCGGAGCACGCAAGCACAACCGGCGCACACACTGTGAGAAGCCCCCTCCAAGCGGGACTTGGCCGCAGCGAGAACGCCCTGCGGACACGGCCCTGCCCCCGGCGCGGGCTCTGCACGGCTCGTACCGGGGGCGGGGGCTGCTGAAGCTACTGCCGGGTGAAGTGCCGTTGCTGGGAGGCGGTCGCCGCATTCGGGTTCGGCAGTTCGCGCAGCGGCGCGTAGTTGTCGTCGCCGTACAGGCCGGTCACGGCCAGGTCCTCGTTCAGGAACGGGGACAGGACCCACCGGGTGGCGTCCTCGCCGGTGTACCGCAGGACCCACCACCGGGACTTGTTCGCGCTGCACGCCGCGAGGTAGGCCGAGGCGCCGGCTTCACCGGTCTTTGGGGGTGCACTGCGGCCCGGTCCAGGCGCGACGAGGCAGCCGACCGCCGAGTCCGGTCAGGGCATCCCGTCGGGGTCGCAGCTGGCCCGGCGCAGCCCGATCGTGCTCAGGGCCCGCATCAGGGCTTCGGAGTCTCCAGCGCGCACCACGTGGACGGCTCCCTCGACGGCAAGGCCGGACAGTGCACGGGGCATGCGGGCGGCGGGCGTACGCAGCACCACCCCGCTCGGGGGATCCAGGGCGCGCACCCCTCGGAACACGCGGAGGACGTCCGGGTCCGCGTCGAGGCTGTCGAGCCCGGCAGGAAGGGACAAGACGGCGATATCGGGCAGAAGGGCGCGGGCGTGCGCGAGAGCGACCGCGGGATCGTGGGCATGCGATACGACCCGGAAGTGCGGATTACGCTGAATCCCCAAGCGCAGCAGCTCCAGCTGCTCACCGTCCGGCACTCCGACCACCAAAACCGTCATCACCTGCTCCATCCTGCGTTCCGGCACGCCCCAAGGCGACCCGGGACGCGGAGACCGGGCCGGCCCTCACATACGACGGCGACGTGAGGTCGCAGTAGCTGCTGCCCCTCCTGCGGTGCAGGGCGTATACGGCGTTGACGAACCGATCCCACTGGTTCGTAGTGAGGCCATTCGCGTTCGGGCACCGGATGACATCCGCTGCCGCCGCCGGTCCCACCGTCCAGGCCGACCGCCTCGTGCCCAGTCGCTGCGACGCTCGTTGAGCGTTCTGACCGGCGACACCAACCGGTCAAGCGCGCCCCCGCGAGCGAAGGGCAGTGACGTGATGGCTGGTTGGCTCCACCCCTACCGGCGACCGTCGCCGCTGCCAGCGGTGGGCGCGGGTGCGTCCACAGGACGACGGGGTCATCTTGGCGACGATCCGGCCCGCGTCCCCGCTAGCCAGGTCGGAGGAAAATGGTGATCCCGCGCCGCGGCTCGGTTCCGCCGTCGTGGGCACGCGATCGTTCCGTCAAGGAGCGCTTCTCGGCCATCCGCTCTCAGAACAGGGACGATGCCGGTTGGGCCGCGCGCCCCAGTGTGCCGTTTCGTGCCGGTGGAAATCATTGGGTTCGTGAGTGATATTCAGCTGCAGACGCCCGTCGCGGCCGATGGCCGGCTGGGCGCGGCCGTAGAGCACCCCGGGCTCAGAGATCCTCGCTACCTGCGGCGGCGTGGGGCCATCGCCGCTCGGGCCCGCAGTCACCGAGTCGGTGATCCGTCACCGCCGGTGAACTACAGCGAGGCCGAGGAGCAGACCTGGCGCATCGTCCATCAGGCGCTGTGGACCGCCCAACGCGAGCACGCGTGCCGTGCCGTCCTCGACGCCAGAGGGCAGGCCCCTATCCCCGCGGACCACATCCCGCAGCATGGCGAAGTCGGATCGCACCTGCGGCGGTTGACGGGTTTCGACTTCACCCTCGCGGGAGGCGTGGTCGAGAACAAGCGTTTCCTGGGGTCGATGGCCGACGGCTACTTCCACGCCGTGCAGTTCGTCCGCCACCCGGCCGTGCCGCTGTTCACGCCCGAGCCCGACGTCATCCATGACGTCTTCGGTCACGGGATCCACCTGGCCTCGCCGGCCTTCGCCGACATCTACCGCCTCATCGGGCAGGCGGCGATGCGAGTCGAGAGCAAAGACGTCCTCCAGATGATCAGTGACGTGTACTGGTTCACACTGGAGTACGGAGTCCTCGACGAAGGCGGGGACCCCAAGGCGTACGGCGCGGCCCTGCTCTCCTCCTACGGGGAGATCCGCCGGCTGCGGCGCTCCCGGATCCGGCCCCTGAACATCCGCGCCATACTCGCCACCGAGTACGACATCTGCGGCTACCAGCCAGTGCTCTTCAGCGCCCGCTGCCTGAACGAGGTCACCGACACCCTGGGCGGCTTCCTGGAACAGCTCGACGACGAGAGCGCACCGCGCTTCGGACGTACCCCGGACGTCTGCGCGCGGTGCGGGGGTGGGACCGGCGCGTTGGGGTAGGCAGCTGTCGGGGGTGCGGCCAAGGCGTACTGTCTCGCGCCCAAAGGCGACGAGAACCAGAAGGTGTACCGCCTGCTCCAGCAGGCCCTCGAACAGACCGGCAAGGCCGGCATCACGACGTTCGTGATGCGCCGGCACCGCTGAGCTGACCGGGTGTCTGTAGGCTCCGGACGAGCCAGCCAGCTACTCGTCACTCGCGAAATGACGGACAACGGTGTCCGGACCTGGAGACATCACGGTCTCGTGCCCGTCCTCGAAGCGCACCCGATAGGGCGGGGAGCCATTCTCGCCAAGCACCTCGACGACCTCTCCCGTCCGGTCGTGCTGACCCACGATCCGACCATGAACAAGGAGCCTGTCCCCTACGCTGGCCTGCATTCGGCTGTCCCTTCATCTGAACTGGCTGCTGACACCGTAGTCACCGGGCACCGTTGTACAGCAAAAGATCCAAAGGATCGTGTAACCGCTGATCGTGTCGGTGACTGGGGAGCCTGTCCACGCCGCACAAGGGGTTCTCTGGGGGCTCCGGGCTGCTGCTAGGCCAGGCTCCTCGGTAGGCATCGGGCGTGATGTGGACGACGCTGGACCCGATGCCGAACAGCCCGTGCCGAAGTTATGGGTGGGATTCTTCCTTCGAACATTGGGGAAGCCCGCCCAGCGTGCTCATCAATCGTGAAGCGACCTGCGGCCCCGAGAGGCCCAGCGCTAGGCGCTTGAGCGGGTCGCTGATCGCGTACGGGAGCGAGGCGATCAGAGGAGCGGCCAGGCGGGCGTCCATCCCCACGGTGTAGCGGGCTCTGGGCCGACGGGCAGTCAGGGCCCGGTGCACGATGGTGGCGGCCCGTTCTGGGCCGCTGAACCGCGTCGGATCACTCAGCGCCGCGGCGGCGTTTCGGTAGCAGTCGGTGAAGCGCGTTGAGATGCCGCTTGGCGGTGTGAGTGAACGGATCGCGTCCTCCAGCAGACCCGTGGCGTGGAAGCCGTGTTCGATCAGCACGACCTGTACGCCGGATCCTGCCAGTTCCATCCTTAGTGCGTGTGTCAGCGCGGCGGACGCCGCCCTGCTGGCGCTGTACCATCCGCCCAGCGGCAGCACTGAGCGCCCGGCAGCCGAGGAGAGGTTGACGATCCGGCCGCGGCCGCGCCGGCGCATCGCGGGCAGCGCCAACTGTGCGATGCGAACTGCGGCGAAGGTGTTGATTTCCATGAGGCGGTGCGCCGTTCCCTCGGTTACGTCCTCCACGGCCCGTGCCACTGCGAATCCCTCCGCGTTGACCACTGCGTCAGGGCCGCCGGCTGTGAGGTCGGCGATGTCTTCGAACACCGCCTTGCAGGCGTGCGGGTCGGATACGTCCAGCACCGTCGCTCGCAGATCGAGACCTTCCGCCCTGGCCCGCTTCGAAAGTCCGTCGGCTTCGTCCTGCGTGCGGGCAGTGGCGAACACGTCATATCCGGCCTGGGCCAGCCGAAGGGCAGTGGCCTGGCCGATTCCGCTTCGGGCACCGGTCACCAGCACGCTGGTGGTCATCAGTGTCTCCTCATGTCCGTCGGGATCCGGCATCCCCGCCCTTGCCTGCCCCTGGGTCAGAGACGGATGACCGTGATGCCGGCGCTGAAGCCGCTGGCGAAGCCGATCAGGGTGACCAGGTCCCCCGGTCCAATGCGGCCGGTCTCCTGGGCCAGAGTCAGTTGGAGGGGCAGGGAGGCCGAGGCGGCGTTGCCGTGGTCGGCGACCGTGAGCATGCACCGCTCCGCTGGCAGGTCGAAGGCGGTGACGGTCTCGTGGAACTGGGTTACTGAGATCTGGTGGACGGCGATGAACGCGCTGGACCTGACCAGTTCGAATTCAGGCTGGTAGCCGGTCAGAGCGCGTGTGGCATGCCGACGGCCAGCGGCCGACATGTCGCCTTGCAGCTGTACGTAGGTGGGGTCGTCGTCGCCGGGCCGCCAGTTCATCGAGCCGCCGGCTCGGACGGTGCAGACCTGCCAGGAGGCGGACTCAGCGCTGAAACGGGTGGTGAGGATGCCGGGGTCTTGTTCACCGGCAGGGCCGGCGGTGAGGAGCATCGCGGCGCCGGCGTCGCTGACAGTGTAGCCGACGGCGGCGCTGTGCAGTGTGCGCACGTCGGGCAAGTGCCAGCGGGTACCCAGGGTTGGGGTTTCGCCGCAGGTGATGAGGATCGTGCGGTACTGGCCCGTTTCGATGAGGGCGCGGGCGACCTGGAGGGCGTTGAGGACGCTGTTGCAGGCGTTCTTCACGTCGAAGACCGGGCAGGAGGCGCCGAGTTTGGCGGCGACGATGTGGGCGGTGGCGGGTTCGAGGAGGTCCTGGCACGAGGAGGCGAACAGCAGCAGGTCTACGTCGCTGATGTCCGTCCCGGCCGCGGCGAGGGCTTTGGTCGCAGCTTCGGCTGCGAGGTCGGATGCCTGCTGGCCCTCGTCTCTGACGTGCACGCCGCGAACGCCGGTGAATCGCTCCAGGAGCCCTCGAGGAGGCACCACCGGGCTGCCGGAGGCGGCGATCTGGGCGCGGGTCTGGTCCATGGTCCGGTAGTGGGACGGCAGGTGGACTGCCGTCGCCATCAGGCGTGCGCGGTGAGGAAGGGCCACCTGGCCACCGTAGCGAATGCGTAGCAGGTGGTGATCGCACAGTAACCCGGAAGGGTTGGGTCGAACGGTTGAGCTACGGCCTGCGGGGCAGAGACGTGGGCAGCGTTCCCCAGGGTTGCCGGTGACCGAGGGGCAGTCTGCGAGACAGGGGTCGCCGTTTATTGCCCGGCACATACGAGTGATCATTGCGTTCCGGGCGGTGCGTGTCGGACAGCCAGTCGTTGCAGGGTGTGTGAAGAACTACAGCGTGAAGAAGCGGTTGATCCTCCTGTCCGTTGCCGCGACGGCCATCGCCGCCGTCGCCGCCGTCCAGGCGGGCGCCATCGGCTCCGCCTTCCAGATCCGAGGCACGAACACCTTCTGCCTGGCACCCGAAGCAGCCCGCACTCTGACAGAGCAGAAGGTCGAGGTGGAACCCATCGCGCCCGCTACGGCCTCCGGCACCTGCGTCACACTGCAGGGCACTGGCACCCTGGCCCCCGACGTCACCAGCGGGGAGGGCACCTTGACCGGGGGCATGCGGTTCACAGGCGGTGGGCATCGTCTGGAGGTCACCAACCTGCAAGGGCATGTCCGTTTCGGTGAAGGCTCCACCAGTGCGGATCTGGCGCAGGACGGCGGCCCGGTGACGAACGTCGATTTCGCGCACTGGCCCATCTCGCTGAGCAGGGTGTCCATGACGCCCACGACGGCGAGCATGAAGGACAACCCGGTGACGCTGACGGACAAGGGGACGGCGGCCTTCGTCCACGCCTTCGGTGCCGGCCCCACGCCGGGCAACACTCCGCTGTGGTCGTATGAGGGCAAGGGTGAACTGAGCAATCCCTTCCGCAGCCCTGCCAAGCCGTAGCCACCGCTGCGCCCCGGCCAGCCGTATACACGGGCTTCGCCGGGGCCGCATCCGTCCCTCCCGCAGACCGCGCGAAGGCGGTCTCCCGTGTTGGGGCCGGGGGGGGAATCGGCCCGGCCGCCGCCGACGGCCGTGTCTGCGACTGTGCGCAGTTCGTTGGCCGGGCATGAATCCGAAGGCAGATGTGATGACGGCCGTGCACGGGGCCGGGGCTCTGAGGTCCGTTCTGTACGGGCCGGAAGAAGGAGAGCTGCACGCGCCCTGGCGCACGCTGTTGTCCGTACCCGCATTCCGCCGTTGTTCCGGGATGTCCGGCGAGGAGCACCTGGAGTGGGTGTATGAACGGGTGCGGCTGCTGAATGCGGCGATCGAGGACCCGCTGGCCCTGGTGAAGGATCCGGTCCGGTTGGCGTGCCTGCACGAGTGGCTGGCCTTCGTCGACCCCTCGCTGTCGGGCGTGACCACCATCCACTACAACCTGTTCCTGGGCAGCCTTGCGGCCCAGGCAGCCTGCGGCAGAGACCTGCGCCCGTACGTCGACATGCGGCAGCTCGGCACGTTCTTGCTGACGGAGGTGGCGCACGGCCATGACGCCGCGGCTTTGGAGACGACTGCCGTCTACGACCGGGCCACGGACAGCTTCACGCTGCACACTCCGAACGCGGGCGCGCAAAAGTTCCTGGCCAACACCAGTGCGGTGGGGGGTCCCAAGACGGGCCTGGTGGGGGCTCGGCTCCTCGTCGAAGGCAAGGATCAGGGCATTTTCCTCTTCCTCGTGCCGCTCACTGATGGCAGGGGTGCGCTGCCGGGGATCAGGGTGCGGCGTCTGCCCGCGCGGCTGGGCAGCGCTCATGACCACTGCCTGACCTCCTTCGACCGGGTGCGGGTCCCGCGGGAGGCGATGCTGGGCGGCGCGCACGGCCGGATCACCGGCGACGGCGTGTTCACCAGCGAAGTACCGGAACGGCGACGGCGCTTCATGACCTCCATCGACCGCATCATGACGGGCAGGATCTGCCTGAGCGCCGGCACGGTGGGCGCGGCCCGGGCGGGGCTGACCATGGCTGTCCGCTACGGCCGCAACCGGCACATCACCGGGCTGACCGAGTCTTCCAGGCTTGCGGTGTTCGACTTGCGCAGCCATCACGGTCCCCTGGTCGAGGCGATCGCCACCGTGTATGCGATGAACGTGCTCTACCGGGAAGCCGCCCGCCGCTGGAGCGAACGCGACCGCTCCGATCAGGCTGCTCTGGGGCAGGCGGCCCGGTTCGTGTCGGTCGCCAAGGCGTGGATCACCTGGCAGGGCCGCAACGTCGCCGCGCAGGTCAGGGAACGCTGCGGAGCGCAGGGACTGCTGGTCAACAACGGTATCGCCCAGCAGTTGATGATGACGGAGGGTGTGATCACGGCGGAGGGCGACAATCAGGCGATCATGGTCCAGGCCGCCACTGAGCTCCTGCTGGCCCACCGGCCGGCCGCCGTGGGGGTCGGGGCTCACGGGCGCAGTCTCACCGATGCGGACTTCCTCGGTGACCTCTTGGCCGCGGCGGAGGGGCTCTGGCTGGACCGGGCCCAAGCGGCCAGGCGGGCAGCCCCGGCCGAGGCGTTGGCACGGCGTAACCACGCGATGGGCGCTGCGCTGCGTGGTGTCGATGTGCATGGGCACCGCCTCGCGGTAGGAGCGTTTGCCGACGCTGTGGCCGCGATGGCTGCCGGTCCGGACAGGGAGTTGCTTGAGGACGTTCTTCGGCTGTTCGCGCTGCGGGGCGTGGCGGCGCACAGTGGTGACCTTTTGTGCCGCGGTTTCCTGACCGGGGAGCAGGTGGAGGAGCTGCCGGTTCTGATGGAGGGGTTGTTGGCGCGGCTGGCCGGGCAGGCCGCCGTGCTGGTGGAGGCGTTCGCCGTGCCGGAGGAGTTCTTCGAGGGTATGCCGATCGCATCCGCCGACTACATCGCCGCCTACGACGACCCGGAAGGGCCCTGGCATCGTAAGGATCCGGTAAGCCGGTAGCGGGAGGCCTGGCCCGGGCGGGTCGTCGCCCGGGCCAGGTCTTCGGTGGTGACCGGACCGCTGGTGTCAGGGGGTGGCGAGTACCAGGGCGGCGTTTTGGCCTCCGAAGCCGCAGGATGTGGACAGGGCCACGTCGAAGGCCACCGGGCGGGGGCGGCCGGTCACGATGTCCATCTCCCTGCCGGTGTCCTGCTGGGCGAGGTTGGCTGTGGGCGCGACCTCCTGCCGCTGCAGGGCGATGACGGTCAGGGCCGCCTCGATCGCTCCCGCGGCCCCCAGCGCGTGCCCGAGGATGCTTTTGGACGAGGTGACCGCGGGCGGGGCGCCGGCGAAGACGCGCAGCAGGGCGAGGGCTTCGGCCGTATCGCCGAAGCGGGTCGCGGTGCCGTGGGCGTTGATGTGGCCGACGTCGCGGGGGCTGCAGTCGGCATCGGTGAGAGCTTGTCGGATGGCCTGTTCGGCGCCGCGTCCCTGGGGGTGGGGGGAGGTGGGGTGGTGGGCGTCCGCGGAGGCTCCGTAGCCCCTCAGCCGGGCTCGCACGTGTGCGCCGCGGGAGCGGGCGTGGTCGGCGCGTTCAAGGACGAGGACGGCCGCGCCCTCGCCGAGGACGAACCCGTCGCGATCGGTGTCGAAGGGCCGGCAGGCCTGTTCGGGGCGTTCGGTGCGGGTGGAGAGGGCCCGCATCTGGGCGAAGCATGCGGCAGTCGCGCGCGCCCGGCCTGATTCGCAGCCACCGGTTAAGACGACGTCGCAGGCACCGCTCAGCAGGAGGTCGCGGGCGACGCCGATCGCGGTGGTGCCGGATGCGCAGGCGCTGGAGACGGTGAAGTTGGGGCCGCGGGCTCCGGTATCGATGGCGACCTCGCCCGCGACCATGCTAGGCACACTGCGGGGCAACGCCAGCGGTGAGACGGATCTTCCCGGGGCGATGCGGTTGAACTCCTTGACATAGGTTTGCAGGCTGTTCGCTCCCACTCCGAGGACGACGGCCACCCGTTCGGGGCGTGAGGTGATGTCGAGTCGTGCGTCGGCCACCGCGGTGCGGGCCGCAACCAGAGCGAGGTGCGCGAAGCGGTCCAGCCGGCTGGCCAGGCGCAGTCCGAGCTCGTCCACCGGGTCGAAGCCTGTGACGCTGCAGGAGATGTCGACGGGCAGGTCCGCCAGGCCGGGGTCCTTGCGGGCCAGGGACCGGCCGGCGGCCATGGTCTTGCAAATCGTTTCCGTGTCGTGGCCGGCCGGTGTGATCAGACCCAGACCCGTGACGGCCACCGCCGCACGGGGGGTCACACGCTCCGCCCTTGTGCTCCCGAGCCGTCCCTCGGGAGGGGAAGGACGGGCCTGTCGCCTCCTGTGGGGGCGGCGTGCGGCTGTCGCGGTCCGATGCGGGCCCTCAGCTCGGCAAGGCGCCGGCCCTTGTCCTCGAGGACCTCAAGATGGCGCCCGATGCGCTCGCGGGCCCGCTCGCCCTGGGGGCCGAGGTCGGTGCGCTCCATGATGCGCAGGGTGCGCAGCAGCGGGAGGAGGACGTGGTCGCGGTGGATGGCGATGTCGTAGATCCCCGCGGCCGCGATCCGTGCGGCCCTTGCCTGGAAGCCGGGGATGCTGTGTCCGGGCATCTGGAAGTCGCAGACGACATCGGCGAAGGCGTCGACGAAGCCGTCAGGGTCCAGGTCGGCAAGGTCTGCGCACAGCGCCCGGTAGAAGACCATGTGCAGGTTCTCGTCCGCGGCGATACGGCTCATCAGTCTTGTGCCGTTCGGCTCCCCGCAGGCATGGCCGGTGTTGCGATGCGCCTCGCGGGTGGCTAGCTCCTGGACGGTCACATAGGCCAGGCCGTGCGCGAGGGTGGGCTGCGTACTGGTGAAGCCGCGACTGACGTGGACGATGCGGCCACGCTCCAACTCCACCGGGTCCACGCCGCGTACGGCGTGCAGGTAGCCGCGCAGTGCGTCGGAGTGGCGGCCCTCTTCGGCGGTCCAGCGGTGGACCCAGGTCCCCCACGCGGTGTCGCGGCCGAAGGAGGCGGCGATCTCGTGGTGGTAGCTGGGAAGGTTGTCCTCGGTCAGGAGGTTGACCAGCAGGGCATCGCGGACGGCGGGGGCGAGCGGCGATTGGCCGCTCTGCCAGGGCTCCCCGTCCAGCGGGCCGTCGTAATCGCGGGCCGAGCTCCAGGGAATGTACTGGTGGGGAAACCATTCGGGCGCCGCCGCCAGGTGCCGGTCCAGGTGGACGGCGACGGCGGGCTCGAGTTCACGCAGCAGGTCCAAGTGCCTGCGCGTATGGGATGCGGCAATCAGGCGGTCAATCATCGCGGCGTTACTGCGTCCTTCTCCTGCGGTGGCACGGACACACCGATACGGCGGCGGTAGGGCGGCGTGTGGTCTCGGTGGCTGTCATACGGCAGGGGCCACTGCCGTCCCGGCGCCGGCGCCCGCGGCGTCTTTCACCACCTGCGCGGCCGCGCGCAGGGTGGTCGCCGGGGAGAGGTCCATCAGCCGTTCCAGGAGTTCGCCGCCGCTGCGCTCCTCCAGGACCACCATCAGCTCCATGAGGGCCAGGGAGTCCAGGCCGAGATCGTCGAAGGTGGCCGTCGGCTGCAGCAGGTCGCGCGGCACTCCGAAGAACTCGTGCACCAGATCGGCGAGCGCCGCCTCATCCATGTCCTGAACCGCTTGTACTGTCATCGTCCTGCCCCTGACCTTATTAATCGCTGTCGCTCCACCAACCCCGTGGGACCGGGAAAGTCACGGGCGATGGGTCGGTGCGCGGGAGCAGGGCGCGTTTGCCTTCCAGGACGGCGACGCCCGCTTCGCGCCCGTCGAACGTCCGCCCGGACATGCACCACTGCGGTGACGGCGGCCTGATCACGAAGCGTGGGAGGTGCGTGGGGTGCAGGGGTGTGCCGGTGCCGTCTGGCGATGTCGGCCGGCGCCTTGCGTCGGCTGCCTGCCGCAGAAACGGCTGCGGGGCGGCGGACCACAGCTCAGCTGTCGGGATTCCCGGTGGATGCCCGCTCTCGCATGCCGTGGCGGGCTGTAGCGGTCACCACCAGCCGGTTCGGGCGGGTCACGACACCGGGGACAGCGCGCACCTTGCGGTGGGGGTCGACGGGCCGCAGCTTGAAGCGTGCGGCCAGGGCTGCCAGCGCGATGGGTGCGGTGAGGGCGGCCAGGGGGGCGCCGATGCAGCGGTGACCGCCGGAGCTGAAGGGGAGGTAGGCGCTGCGGGGTGGCAGGGATGCAGCGTCCGGTGACCATCGTTGGGGGTCGAAGGTGTGGGGGCTCGGGTAGTGGGTGGGGTTGCGGTGGATGCCGTACAGGTTGAGGAGGACTTCCGCTCCGCGCGGAAGGCGGAAGCCGCTCACTGTCACTTCGCGCAGCGCGCTGCGGGGCATCACCGGAACGGGATAGAGACGCAAGATCTCCGTGGTGACGCGGCTGGTGAAGGGAAGGTGGTCGAGGATGTTTGCCGGCACGGGGCGTCCGCTGTTGAACAGGGCATCCGCCTCGCTCTGCACGGCTTGTTCCGCTGCTGGGCTGTCGGCCAGTTCGTGCCAGGCCCATGCCAGCGTCATCGCTGTCGCTTCGCTGCTGGCAACCAGCAGAGTGACCATCTCGTCGACCATGGCTGTCGGCGTGATGCCCGGTGGGCCCTGCATCGGGCAGGTAGCGGCCTGAAGAAGACTCAGGACGTCGCCGCCGTGCTCGTCGGGGGTATGGCGGCCGGGCAGCGCCTGCACCAGCCGGCGCAGCTGGTGTGTCGCCCGCCTGCGCGCGATGGCTTCGGGCGTGGGCAGGGGCGGACTCCAGGCAGGCGCCAGCATGCGCAGCAGCACCCCTTTAGAGAGCGATGCCGACTTGGCCGCCAGCCACGAGATCGTCTCCCACTGCGTATGGGAACGGAAGAGGCAGCGAACCGTGATGTCTGCGCTGAGTTCCAGCATTTCGTGCACAAGGTCGAGGGCCGTGTCAGACGGCCACCTCCCGGCGAATTCGCACGCGGCTTCACAAATCCGCGGAATCATCCGTGCAAGAGCGGCCCGGCTGAAGGCAGGGGCCAAAAGGCTGCGGTGATCGCGGTGCTCAGTCCCCTCCAGAGCGAACAGCCCCTCCCCCGTCAGGGGAAGGAAAGCGCGGACCATCCGGCGTCGGCCGAAGGCCTGACCCTTGTCAGCCAGGATCTCGCGCGCCATATCGCCGTCACTGACGACATACTTGCTCACCGCGCCCACCTGCAGCCTCACAACGGGGGCCGCTGCGCCCAGCTGGGCCAGTGCGGGCAGCAACCCGTGCTTCAACAGCGGCAGGTGACCCAGTCGGTGTCCAGGCGCCCGGGGAACCTCCCGGGCCCCGCCGGCTACAGCAACGTCGTCGGTCTCATCCGTGCCTGCCCATCCCGTGATCACGCCTGCCCAACGCCGTGGAAGCCTCAAAGGACACCGCCACAACGGCCAGACGTGCCTGCCGCAGCAGAAAGGCCATCGAGACTGCACGTGCAGATCCCCGGATCTTTGGAGAGGTGGCAGGGTAGCGGGGCCTGCAGGGAGGGGTCTGCCACGCCGGCTCGGATGCCGCCGGATACCGGAGCGTCGGCATGAGCCCAGCGGTGCAGCGGCGGCTTTGTACGCCATTCGGGTGACCGTCGATTTGATCACGTTATGGTCTGATGGCACGGTTGCGACCCAAAGCCGCGAAGGACCCGCGGGGCTGCGGCATCATCGTCCGGCCGGTTGATCGCACGGCTCCACCTCGTGTGTGGGGGTACCGGTTTTGGGCCGCGAACATCAGGGCGTCATCGGCCATCACCGGGAGCAGGCAGAGCGTGACCACCACGACGACGGGCGCGACAGCCACGGACATCGAGTTCCACTACGACGTCGGCAACGACTTCTATGCCCTGTGGCTCGATGACACGCTGACCTACTCCGCAGCTCTGTGGGACGGCATCGAGGAAGACGGGTCCCATCCCGACGTGCTCGCCCAGGCGCAACGCGCCAAACTCCGCCATCACCTCGACCAGGCCGCGCTCCCGCCCGGAGGCCGGCTGCTGGACATCGGCTGCGGATGGGGCGCCCTACTCGCCCTCGCCTGCGAAGAAGGCCGTGCCGGGACGGCAACCGGGCTGACCCTCAGCCGCGCCCAACTGGCTCACGTCCAGGGGTGCAACCTGCCTGGAGTGCAGGCACGACTCGAAGACTGGCGCTCCCACGTCCCGGAATGTCCCTACGACGCCATCGTCTCCATCGAGGCATTCGAAGCCTTCGCCGGTCCCGGCCTCACCACCGCTGAGCGCGTCGGGGCCTACACGGACTTCTTCACCGCATGCCACAGCTGGCTGGCGCCGGGCGGCACGCTGTCCCTCCAGACGATCGCCTTCGACGCGGGCGTTGACGCCGGCGGACCGGTCGGCGCCTTCTTCGCCAGCGACGTCTTCCCCGCCTCGGCGCTGCCCCGCCTCACAGAGATCACCGCGGCCTGCGATGCCCACTTCTCCCTGACCGCGGTCAAAGGCGAGCCTCGCGACTACATCCGTACGCTGCGCGCCTGGTCGGCCCGGCTGCGGACCGAACGTGACAACGCGCAGCGGGCAGTGGGCGCGGACACCTACCAGCGCTACCGCCTCTACCTCAAAACCTGCGAAGTACTCTTCCATCGAGGAGAGGTGACCCTGTACCGAATGAGCATGCGACGCCGCCCTAAGCCCCTTCACCTCCCCATGTAGTCGACGTTCACCAAAGGCAGCAGGCACCCGGCCACCCCCGAGTGGGGCGTCCGAGGGCTTGGCCCAACGGCCGCCAGAGTCCAGGCGCCTCGGGAACATCAAGGCCCCCGCCTGAACTCTCAACCATGCAACCGGTTTCACTCGCCACTGCCTGCCCCGTGATCACGCCCTCTCACGCGGCGGACACCGCGTAGGTCACCGGCCGCAGACCGCCGGAGCCGGCCAAAACCCGCAGCCCACGTCAGCGATGACGGTCCACCGCACCACCCCAGTCGCTCGTCCTCACCGGGGAAGCCCCTCTTCCTCGGGGCCGACGGGCTGAAGGCAGAAGATCCGCAGGTCACGGCCGGATCGGTCACGGTAGGTCTGGTATTGACTCGAAATGCTCAGGAAGCCCTGCCAGATCTCATCTCGTTCGACGCCGGTGACGAGCCGAGCCGAAACCGGCATGCGCCGGCCTCCCGTACAGATCGTGGCCGCCGGATTCTTGAGGAGATTGCTGCTCCACGCTGGATGGTGTGCCCGGCCGAAGTTCGAGGCCACGACCGCGTAGCCGCCCGCGTGGCCGACATAGCACAAAGGAGTGGGAATGAGGCGCCCGGAGCGGGCGCCGACCGTGACCAGCAGCAGCGACGGAACCCCCAGCAGCCCGCAGGCACCGAACCGGCCGCCACTGCGCATCTGCACCACCGTGTCCAGGGGCACCACCAGCACCCTCATCATCACAGCCGCCCAGCGCGCGGGAATGATCCTTTGCATCACGCGGAGAACAACCCCGCGCACCGGTGCACCAGCCCGCACCGATACACCTCCCCGTCGCTGACGACCTCCGGGCTGCTCTGCCACCGAGACATCCCCGTCGACTCCGCCGGTGTCCGAACCTGTTGCGTTCATGCCTCACCAACGTGCTGGACGCCACGACGTCACCACCGCTGGCGGCCCAACTCGCCAGAGGCAGAGGAAGGCGACCCTCACCTGGGACCGGAGACCGGGGTCGGCGCGTTCCGGCAGCTACCAGCGCCATCCCATGCGCGTCGGAGGCGCATGAACCGCAATGCTCTCCTTCCGCTCCCGTTCGTGCGAACGCCCCCTGGAGCCATACGGGCCGGTCAGGGGCAGTAGTGGTGGGGGTCGCTCAAGGCGACGAGGAAGGGCATCTCCTGGCACCGGCCGGCCGGTTCCTCGAAGCGCCAGTCGTCGTCGGCGGCCAGCTGGCTGACTGCTCCGCAGATACGTTGCAGCGGGCGTCCTCAGGATTCGCGCCGGTGTGCGCTGACAATGACCAGGTGGCCCGGGCGACGCATAAAGTCCTCAACGGGGCGGTCCCGCTGCTGCGGTGGGGCTGTCGTGGCAGCGGCGTGGAGGACAGCGTCTGGATGACCAGGAAGCGGCAGGGGGAGGGATGAGCCCCATTCTGCCCGTGACCGTGTACCCGCCGGACGCGGGAGCGGGCTCCGGGTGCTTCTGGACGGCGAGATCACTGAAGCGCGGCTGCAGTCTCGGGCTCCCGGGCGGAGCGTCCTGCGCAGGCTTCCTTTGCGTGGAGCGGCACGGCTGACAAACGCGCCTGCCGTGACGCCCAGACAGCTGCCTTCTGTGTGAGCATGGTTCGGGGGCCTGCACCCACTCTGTGAGGGAAGTGCCGACTGTGCCCGAGCCTGTTTCCTTGTCCTACGAGGTCCTCGTCTCCGATGGTGTCCCCCGGAACATCGATCTGCGGATGCCCGACGGCGACGAGATCGTGTCCTCGCCGATCTCCTCCACTCTGATCTACGGGGAGCGGGAGGCAGTCCTGGTGGACCCGCCGCTGACGCTCGGGCAGATCGACCAGGTCGCGGAAGGTGTGGCGCGTTCTGGGAAGCGGCTCGCGTTCGTGTACATCACCCACGGCCACCCCGACCACTGGTTCGGCACCGCGACGCTGCTCGAGCGGTTCGGGGACGGAGACAGCGTCGTGTACGCCACCGAGGGCACGATCCGGCAGATGCGCGAACAGCTCAAGGGCAAGGAGAAAGGATTCGCGAAGACCTTCCCCCAGGTCCCCGAGCACACCCCGGTCCTCGCCGTCCCCGTACCGGTGGACGGCTTCCGCCTGGAAGGCCAACTCCTGCACGCGGTCGAGACCGGCCATACCGACACCGACGACACCAGCGTCCTGCACGTCCCCTCGATCGGCCTCGTCGTCGCAGGAGACGTCGCCTACAACGGAGTCCACCAGATGATGCTCGAAGGCGCCGGCGACGGCCTGGGCACATGGCTGGACGGCATCGACAAAGTCGCCGCCCTCAACCCGCACCATGTAGTCGCCGGCCACAAAAACAAAGACCTCCCCGACGACCCGAAGATCCTCGACGAAACCCGCCAGTACCTGCGGGACGCGATCCGCCTCCTCAACGGCAAACCGACGCCAGAGGAGTTCTTCAACGAGATGATCAAGCTCCACGGCGACCGGCTCAACCCCGGACCCCTGTGGTACAGCGCCCTGGGCCTGCTGGCCTGAGACAGAGCCACATGGCCCGGGCGTGTCGCCGCGGGTGACCCTGGCAACGGCGACGCAAACGACCAGGGCAGGCCTCGCGCCTCAGCCCGCGCCGAGCCCGACTCGGCCACCTCAACAGGCGTCGCGCGCACCGGGTCCGCGTGGGCGGTTCAGGTGCGCAAACGGCTGTTGGGGCCGTCCTGCTCTCCTGCGGTGTCGTCATTGAACCAGTAGTCCCCGGCCGCGAGGTAGCGGAAGGAGTGCGCGCGCTCGCTCGCCAGCTCCACCGAGACGGCCCGCATGCCATCCGTGCGGGGGCGCAAAGTGTGGGTGCCGGGCTGCCAGTCGTTGAAGTCACCGACCACACTGACGGGGCCGGGCGGCTGGTCGGCGGGAAGGACGAACGTCACTTCGGTGCAGTCGTTGCGTAGCTTGCGCTCGAGCACGGGCCGATCTCCTTTTGCTGACAAGGGGGGTCGCGCCCATCCTCGGGCCCCTGGCACCGGCCCGCATTCCGGCGCGGGCGCCGGGCCGGAACCATCACCCGCACGCCACTCACCGTGACGCCCGTAGTGCGGGGTGTTGCTCTTCGTGTCAGCGTGAGGCGTGGGGGCATCCCCCCGATTCACGGATCAAGAGGAGTCGCCGTCATGGGCGGTATGCACGACAAGCGCCAGGAGCCGGGCAAGGGCCGCGAAGAGCAGAAACGGCCGCAGCGCCCCGGTCAGGACCCGGTACACCCCGAACCCGGCACGCCGTCCCGAGGCAAGAACCCGCCCGAGCGCGAGCGTCGCCCTGAGGAAGACCTGCTCCGCGAAGAGCGCGGCCTGCGCGACGAAGACTTCTAGGACCCCACCACCCCACGCACGCAGAGCCCGGCCGGGGCCCACCATCACCCAGCCGGGCTCTGTCATGAAGACCCGGCGACACAGCAAAGCGGTCAGGGTCCCTGCACCCCCACGGCGCCGGCCAAGTCTCCGGCCCTCCACCACCCTGGCCATGCCCGCCCGGTCCCGGGTGTGACCGGGCCGGCAGCAAGGGAGCTGCCAGCAGAACGCGCCCCGCCAGAGCGCTCTGGTCACCGGGCCGCACCGGAGCCCTCCCCCTCTCGCATCCCCGTACCGTCCACGCGCAAGCAGCCGAGGTGTCGCAGCGGCCGAGGATGAGGAGCTGGGGGCCGAGATGAGAGCGGCCACCCCCGGCCCCGGCGTCCTGGCGGGCAGCCTCGCGCTGGAGCAGGTCCGACGGGGCCAGTCACAGGCGGGTGCACAGCCGCGACCCGTACTTCCAGCCCAGCGGGCCGTGCTCGAGGGACGGGGGGTGCGCCGTCGCTCGACGGCTCAGCATCGGCTCTGCAGTCCCAAATCGTCCTCGAATCTGCAGAGGGCCGCTCGATCGCGGACGCGTAGCGCCGTGTCGGCATCGCTCCCGAGACGGTCCGCGCCGGCGTCGGCGCTTCCTCGACCACGAGGCCGCAACCCGCGCAAGGACTGTCGCCTCCCACTGCACTTGCCTTCCTCCTCTCCTGAAGGAGAGGGATTCCCCTATGAGGGAGTTCGGCCGGTCGCCCGGCTTACGGGTTCCTACTCCGCGGACTGGCTGATGCCGAGGTCTCCACAGGCTGAGACCGTATGTCCTGCGGCCTTGATGTTCCTCGCGGCGTTCACGTCGGCATGCTCACTGTGTCCGCACCCGTCGGATTTGCACCGGAATACCGCTTGGCTCTCACGGTTGTTGTCGGTGACGAAGCCGCAGGCGGAACACCGCTGCGACGTGCATGCGGGATTGACCTTCGCTATGCGGATGCCCGCGTACCGGGCAGCGCTGGTGAGGGCGAGTTCGAGGCCGTGCCATCCCTTGTCGAGGATCGACCGGCTCCAACTAACGCGATCACCCGACCGAGGGCCACTGACAACGCACCGAACTCCGCCGCTTCGCGGCTCCGCGCCAAGGATGAGCTAACCCCTCCCTAAAGGAAGGGGCCTGCGCTCAAGAGACTGGATCACACCTAGCCCATCAGCCGGGCCCCATCCGGCGGACCCCGGTCGGCCCCCATGCTGATGCCTCGCGGAACGGCCGCCCATACAGTCGGACTGACAGCCGTCTCGACGGCAAGACGCAACAGCAGGACTGGTTCGGCAAGACTCGACGGCACAAGGGAGTACCACATCATGAGCGGCTCCGAGAGCGCGGATCACGTCAGTGTCCATCTGAGCGGCTGCGAGCACCAGGACGCGGGCGCGGTGTTCCGCGCCCTGGAAGCCGCGTTCCCCGAGGGCGCCGAGCCCCCGCGCAGCGAGGTGAAGGCCTCGACTACGGGGCACCCCATGGTGTGGTCCATGGCTGTCGATTCCCGCACCCGGCGCAAGGCGGGTGCGGCCCCGGCGGATCCGCTGGCCGGTCCCGTCGACGTTGACCTCTTCGGCGCGGCCGACCCCGTGCGCAAAGTCAAGGAGGAACTGGCCGCGGCCTTCGCCGTGGAGGACCGCGGCACAGTACCGGGCGAGCACGAACTGGAGGTCAGCCTCCGCCTCACCAGCTGAGCCCGAAGCATTGGGCTTGATCCGTCCCCGGCGCAGCAAACCTAGCGATCTTCACAACGGGTCAAACACTGCCTGATACGGCACTAGGGTCTGTTGCGAAAGTGGATCTTGATCGGTGATGATCATGGTGTGGCGCGTGGAGATCTGACGGATGCACAGTGGGCAAGGCTGGAGCCG
>NZ_JBFBAH010000057.1:0-20169 GCF_040682115.1 Streptomyces sp. NPDC051364
GCGTCGCTTAGGCGGTGGGGCGACGGCGGTCGAGAGCCAGGTGCGGGCCTTGTCCGCGTGGAACTCCGCCTGACCGGAGCGGAAGAGGAGGCCGGCCGTCGCGAAGGCCGGGTCGTCGGCGGTGGCGGTCACGTACGGGACGGCCACGCAGTCCATGCCGGCCGCGTGGGCGGCCTGCGCGCCCGGCGCCGCGTCCTCGAGCACCACGCAGTCGGCGGGATCCGCGCCGAGGCGGCGGGCCGCCTCGAGGAACACGTCGGGAGCGGGCTTACCGTGCGCCACCTCCTCGGCGGAGACCGCCGTGGTCAGCAGCGCGTCCAGGCCCGTCCCGGCCAGCACGGCGTCGATCGCCTCGCGCGAGGACCCGGAGGCCACCGCCATCGGGACACCCTCCGCGGACAGCCGCTCCACGAACTTCCGCATCTCGGGGAAGACCTCGGTCCCGGTCCGGGCCGGCTCCAGGTAGGCGGCGTTCTGCTCGGCCGGCAGCGGTTCCACCGGGGCCCGGATCCCGTACCGGTCCTTGAGGATCTCCAGCGTCTCCAGCGTCTCCAGGGTGCCGATGCCGATGAAGCGGGAGTGCTGCTCCCAGGTGAAATCGGGGACGCCGTGCCGGGCCAGGGTGCGCCGCCCGGACTCGTACGTAGTTCGGCTCACTGTCCACGAGGGTGCCGTCGAGATCGAATATGACGGAAATCATCCGCTCTGCCCGTCTTGCCGGTCATTTACCTGTCCCGGCCATCCTGTCAGGGTTTGCGGGCTGCCCGTCCCACGGACTCCACCAGCGGCAGCAGCCGGTGCGCGACGCGCTCGCGCAGCGCCACCTCCGTACGGGTGCGGACCACACCAGGGAGCCGGATCAGCTGCTGGATCACGTCCTCCAGGTGCGCGTTGTCCCGGGCCGCCACCCGGGTCAGCAGATCCCCGCCGCCGGTGATCGAAAAGGCCTCGATGATCTCGGGTACGGCGGCCAGCGCATCGCCTACCTCGTCCAGGTGCCCCTGCGTGACCTCGATGTGCACGAAGGCCAGCACGGGATGCCCGAGCGCCGCGGGGGAGAGCACGGGACCGGTCCCGGTGATCACCCCGGTGCGCTCCAGCCGGTCCAGCCGGGCCTGCAGGGTGCCGCGCGCGACCCCGAGGAGCCGGGCGTACTCGCGGACGCTGGTGCGCGGCTGCTCGATCAGCAGGCGCAGGATCCGGGTGTCGAGCTCGTCCACCGCCATGACAGGACTGTACCAATGGCCCAGTGCGGCGCCTTCCCGTCGCGG
Organism: Streptomyces sp. NPDC051364; assembly: GCF_040682115.1. Lineage (NCBI taxonomy): Bacteria > Bacillati > Actinomycetota > Actinomycetes > Kitasatosporales > Streptomycetaceae > Streptomyces > Streptomyces sp. NPDC051364. The sequence continues at coordinate 1,272 of NZ_JBFBAH010000057.1, forward strand.
TGCATCCGCAGGCGCCGGTCCGCCGGAATCCCTTACGGGACTGCCGGGCGGACACGTCCGAGGAGAGGAGAGAACGATGAAGGCCACCACCGGTCTGCACTGCCTGGTCACCGGAGCCACCGGCTACATCGGAGGCCGCCTGGTGCCCGAGCTCCTGGACGCCGGACACCGCGTCCGGTGCCTGGCCCGGTCCCCCGAGAAGCTGCGCGACCACCCGTGGGCCGGGCGCACCGAGGTCGTCCGCGGCGATGTCGCCGACCCCGAGTCCGTCGCAGCGGCCCTGCACGGCATCGACGTCGCCTACTACCTCGTCCACGCCCTCGGCGCCGGATCCGGATTCGAGGACCGCGACCGCACCGCTGCCCGCGTCTTCGCCGAACAGGCCCGTGCGGCCGGCGTCCGGCGCATCGTCTACCTCGGCGGGCTCACCCCGGCGGGGATCCCGGTCGGTGACCTGTCCCCGCACCTGCGCTCCCGCGCCGAGGTGGGTGAGATCCTCCTCGGCTCCGGGGTGCCGGGCACTGTCCTGCGCGCCGCCGTCATCATCGGCTCCGGCTCGGCCTCCTTCGAAATGCTGCGCTACCTGACCGAACGGCTCCCCGTCATGGTCACCCCCAGCTGGGTCGGCACCCGTGTCCAGCCCGTCGCCGTCCGCGACGTACTGCGCTACCTCGTCGGCAGTGCCGCCATGCCGCCCGAGGTGAGCCGCGCCTTCGACATCGGCGGCCCCGACGTGCTCACGTACGAGGAGATGATGCGCCGCTATGCCGCCGTCGCCGCCCTGCCCCACCGGCTCATCCTGCGCGTGCCGATGCTGACCCCACGGCTGTCCAGCCACTGGATCGGCCTGGTCACGCCCGTGCCCCGGGCGCTGGCCCGGCCGCTCGCCGAATCCCTGCGCCACGAGGTCGTGTGCGCGGAACACGACATCGCGCGGTACGTCCCCGACCTGCCCGGCGCCCCGATCGGCTTCGACCGGGCCGTGTCCCTGGCCCTGCAGCGGGTGCGCGAGGCGAACGTGACCACCCGCTGGTCCTCCGCCTCCCTGCCCGGTGCGCCCAGCGACCCGCTTCCCACCGACCCCGACTGGGCGGGAGGCAGCCTCTACACCGACCGGCGCGAACGCGCGGTCGACGCCTCGCCCGCCGCATTGTGGCGGGTGGTGGAGGGCATCGGCGGCGAGAACGGCTGGTACTCGTTCCCGCTGGCCTGGGCCGTCCGGGGCTGGCTGGACCGGCTCGTCGGCGGGGTCGGCATCCGGCGCGGCCGGCGCGACGCGGCCCGGCTGCGGGTGGGGGACTCCCTGGACTTCTGGCGGGTGGAGGAGATCGAACCGGGACGGCTGCTGCGGCTGCGCGCGGAGATGCGGCTGCCGGGGCTGGCCTGGCTCGAGATGTACGCGGACGCGACCGCCTCACCGCCGGACCGGGACCAGGGCGGTGCGGTCCGGGGCGCCCGCTACCGGCAGCGGGCCCTGTTCCATCCGCACGGGCTGCTCGGTCACCTCTACTGGTGGAGCGTGTCGCCCTTCCATGCCGTCGTCTTCGGTGGCATGGCCCGCAACATCGCCCGCGCCGCGCGCCGCCTGGACGAAGAGGCCGCCGCGACCCAGGCCGCCGCGACCCGGGACCGCGCACGCACGGACACCGCATCCACGGACACGGCATCCCGGGACACCGCATCCGCATCCGACCGGCCCCCGTCCGCCGAAGTACCGGACGACAGCCGTCCCCCCGGCCCCGACGCGGAGCGAGAGAACCCATGAACGTCGCGGTGGTCCTGTACACCTCCGATCTGCGCCTGCACGACCATCCGCCGCTGCGCGCGGCCCTCTCCTCCTGCGACCGGGTGGTGCCGCTCTTCGTCCGCGACCGGGCCGTAGACGCGGCCGGCTTCGCCGCTCCCAACCGGCTCGCCTTCCTCGCCGACTGCCTGGCCGACCTGGACGCCGGACTGCGCGAGCGCGGCGGCCGACTCGTGCTGCGCTCCGGCGACGCCGTCGCCGAGGTCTGCGCCCTCGTCCACGAGTGCGACGCCGACGAGGTCCACATGGCGGCCGGGGTCAGCGGCTACGCCCACGCCCGCGAGGAACGGCTCCGCGCCGCCCTCGAAGCCGAGGGCGTCCGGCTCTACGTGCACGATGCGGTCATCACGGCCGCCGCCCCCGGGGCCGTGCTCCCCGCCGGCTCCGACCACTTCGCCGTCTTCACCCCGTACTTCCGCCGCTGGACCGAACTGCCGCCCCGCACCATTGCCCCCGCCCCGCGCTCCGTCCGCGTGCCCGACGGCATCGGCTCCGACCCGCTGCCCCGGCGCGCGGCTGTCACCGGCGTCTCCCCGGGCCTCGCCCGCGGCGGCGAGCGCGCGGCCCGCGACCTCCTCAGGCGCTGGCTGCGCGCGGGCCTCTCCCGCTACGAGGACGCCCACGACGACCTGGCCGGCGACGCCACCTCCCGGCTCTCCCCGCACCTCCACTTCGGCACCCTCTCGCCCGCCGAGGCCGTCCACCGTGCCCGCGCCGCCGCCGTCGGCCCCGGCGCCGAGGCCTTCGTCCGGCAGATCTGCTGGCGCGACTTCCACCACCAGGTGCTCGCCGCCCGCCCCGAGACCGCCGTACGGGACTACCGCGACCGCCGGGACCACTGGCGCACCGGGGCCGCCGCCGAGGAGGAGACCGAGGCCTGGAAGGAGGGCCGCACCGGCTACCCGGTCGTCGACGCGGCCATGCGTCAGCTTCGCCACGAGGGCTGGATGCACAACCGGGGCCGGCTGCTCACCGCCAGCTTCCTCACCAAGACCCTGTACGTGGACTGGCGGATCGGGGCCCGGTACTTCCTGGACCTCCTCGTGGACGGGGACCTCGCCAACAACCAGCTCAACTGGCAGTGGGCGGCCGGGACGGGCACCGACACCCGCCCCAACCGGGTCCTCAACCCGGTCCGCCAGGGCCTGCGTCACGACCCGGCGGCCCGCTACGTCCACCGCTGGGTGCCGGAGCTCGCCGGGCTGGACGCCCCGCAGGTGCACGAGCCCTGGCGGCTGCCAGCGCCGGAGCGGGCCCGCTACGCCTACCCGGACCGGATCGTGGAACTCGCCGACGGGCTCGACCGGTTCCGGCGCGGACGCGGAGCCGCGTGAGCGCCCGGCCCCGGAGCCCTATCGTGAGCGGGTGGACCGCGTGCCCCAGACACCACCGCAGCCCCGGCCCCGGCCCGCCGCCGCGCTGAGCACCGGCGCGGTCGCCCGCCTCCTCGGGGTCTCGCCGACCACGCTGCGCTCCTGGGAGCGCCGGTACGCGATCGGCCCGGCCCGCCGCGAGGCCGGCCGGCACCGCCGCTGGACCCCGGCGGACATCGCCCGGCTGGAGCTGATGTGCCGGCTCACCGCCGACGGGGTACCGCCGGCCGAAGCGGCCCGGGCAGCCCTCGGCGTTGCCGCCGGCGAGCACCGTGCCGGGGCCGCGGCACCGGCGCCGACCCCCGGCGGGACGGGCGCCCTCCCGCTCGGGGCGGTCCGCCCGGAGTGCCGGGGGCTCTCGCGGGCCGCCGTACGCCTGGACGCGCCGACCGTGGCGGAGCTGCTGGAGGCGGCCCTGGCCGAGCACGGCCTGGTCACCGCCTGGGAGGAGGTCATCGCGCCGACCCTGCACGCCGTGGGCCGCAAATGGGCCACCGCCGGGGAGCGTTACGTGGAGGTCGAACACCTCCTGTCCTGGCAGATCTCCTCGGCGCTGCACCGGATCCGGCCCGCGCCCGAGCCGCCCCGGACCCCGCCCGTACTCCTCGCCTGCGTCCCCGGGGAGCAGCACAGCCTGCCCATCGAGGCCCTGACCGCGGTCCTCGGCCAACGGGGTCTGCCCGCCCGGATGTTCGGGGCCGCCCTGCCCGCCGAAGCCCTGCACGACGCCGTGCGGCGCACCGGCTCGCGGGCCGTCGTCCTGTGGGCGCAGTCCCGTACGACCGCCGACCCGGCCCTGGCCCGGTCGGTGGCCGGCATCGAGTGGGGCCTGCGCGGTGCCCGCAGCCGCCCGGCGCTGCTGCTCGCCGGACCCGGCTGGAGCCCGGACGCGCAAGCCCCGCGCACCGAGCGGCTGTACGGGCTGCGCTCGGGCCTCGCGGTCATCGAGTCGCTAGCGCCGCCGCGGGCAGTGACCGGCGCAGCTGGTGCAGAGCCCTTCGCATATGGCTCTTGACGGTGCCCAGCGGCAGCCCGGTGCGGTCCGCGATCTGCGTCTGCGTCAGGTCCGCGTAGAAGGCGAGGCGCAGCACCCGCTGCTGCTCGGACGGCAGCCTGGCCAGCTCCCCGAGGACCAGCAGCCGGTCCAGGACCTGCTCCGACTCCTGCCGCGGCAGGCTGCCGGGACGGCCGGCCGCACCGGGGGCGGCGCGGGCGGCGGCCGCGATCGCCCGGGCCCGCCGGGTCCGTGCCTCCAGGGCGTCGGCCACCTTGTGGCGGGTGATGCCGGTGATCCAGGCCCCGAACCCGCCGGGCCCGGGCCGGTAGCGGCGGCGGCCGTGCCAGGCGGCGAGGAACACCTGCTGCGTGACGTCCTCGGCCTCCCGCTCGTCGGCGAGGCACCGGTGGGCGAGAGAGTGGACCAGCGGCCGCCAGCGCCGGTAGACCGCCTCCATGCAGCGCTCGTCGCCGGCTGCAAAACCCGCCGCGAGACCCGCCGCCCGATCCGCCGTTTCGTCCATGGCCCGAGCCTCGCCACCCCGCACCCGGGCGGGCCACTCGCAGCGTTTGCGCATCGATCTGGACGGGTGGCCGGTGACATGCCGGCCGGATCCCCCGGCGCCGACATGCCGCAGGGCTTATGGTCCGAAGAATGAGCGACCTGCTGCTGGTGAGGCACGGCGAGACGGAATGGAGCGCCACGGGGCGGCACACCGGGCGGACCGATGTACCCCTGACCGCCGCCGGCGTAGAGGAGGCCATCTCGCTGGCCCCCTCCTTCCGCGACCGGCACTTCGAGCTGGTGCTGACCAGCCCGCTGCGCCGGGCCGTCGCCACGGCCGAGCTCGCCGGACTGAGCGGCGGTGTCACCGACCCCGACCTGTACGAATGGGACTACGGCGGCTACGAGGGCATCACCACGGCCGAGATCCAGCGGACCCGGCCGCACTGGTCCCTGTGGACCGACGGCGTCCCTCCCGGCGACGCCGCACACCCCGGCGAGGACGCCGCCCAGGTCGGCGCCCGCGCGGACCGCGCCCTGACCCGGGCCGCCGCGGTCCTCGCCGAGGACCGCGGCGATGCCGTGATCGTCGCCCACGGCCACTTCCTGCGCGTTCTGACCGCCCGCTACCTGGGCCTGCCCCCGCAGGACGGCCGGCTCTTCCTGCTGCGCACCGGCACGGTCAGCGTCCTGTCGACCGAACACGGCCTCCCGGTGATCGCGGGCTGGAACACCCACCCCTGAGGTCCGGGGGCCCGCGGACGTCCCCGCCGAGAGCCCCGCCGCATCCCGTGGGATTCTGAAACCGTGCGAGCCCTTGGGGAACTCCGTACGGGCACCGGCGCCCTGCCGGCGGCCGCACGCCGGGCCGTCCGGACCACGCTCGCCGCCTGCACCGGCTTTTACGTGTTCCTATACGGACTCGGCCAGCCCGTCAGCGCCACCTACGCCCTCTTCGGCGCCGTCTCCCTGGCCGGCCTCTCCCGGATCCCGGGCACGGGACGGCAGCGGGCCGCTGTGATGGTCAGGCTGCTTCCGGTGGCCTGTGTCCTGGTGACCCTGGGTACCTTCCTCGCCGTCCGGACCTGGAGCGCCGTCCTCGGCATGGCCGTCATCGGCTTCTGCGTGGCCTTCTCGGCGGCGGCCGGACCCCGGCCGGCGGGCGCCGCGGCCGGGCTGCAACTGCTGTACATCCTGCCGAGCTTCCCGCCGTACGCCCCGCACACCCTCGACGAGCGGCTCGGCGGCGCCCTCGCCGGCCTCCTGCTGCTGATCCTGGCCGAGGCGTGGGTGCTGCCCGACCCGCGGGTGGCGACGTACGCCGAGCGGGCCGCGGGCTCCACGGCCGAGGCGGCCCGCTGCGCCGCCGCCCTGGAGCGGCCGCCCTACGTCCTGACCGATTCCGCTTCCGAACGGGCCCGGGCGGCCGCCGAGGCGCTGCGGTCCTCCCGGGTCCCGGAGGCGGAACGCCCCGCCGGGCCGGGCCTGCGCGAGCGGGCGCTGGCCCACACCGGGCTGGCCGCACGCACCCTGCTCTCCCGGCTCCGCAACCTGCCTCCACCGCCGGCCGGTCGGGAGCCGAAACAGGCCGGACTCGACCTGCTGGGCGCGGTCCGCGAATCGGCGACCGGAAGCTCCACACTGCTGCGCGACGGACGGCGGCCCGTCGCGGACTCGACGGAACTGCTCCGTCTGCGCGCCCGGAACTCGCGCACCCCCGCCGAGCTGCCCGAGTCCCGCCGCCGGCAGGCTGCTCTGCTGGAGGTCGCGGACGCCGCGGTGGCGCTGCGCACGGCGGCGGAGATCGCCGTGGAGGGGCGCGGCGCGCACCCGGAGGGGGACGCGGCGGACCGGTTCTGGTACGTCCGGCAGAACACGGTGCAGCTGTGGTGGCACCGGATCGCCGCACACACCGGGCCGCGGTCCGTGCACTTCCAGAACGCCGTACGGATCGCGCTGGCCCTCGCGGTGGCCCGTACCGTGGCCGGACTCGACTCCCTCCCGCACGGTTTCTGGGCGATGCTCGCGGTCATCAGCCTCACCCGGACCACCGCCGTGCAGACCCGCGGAACCGTGCGCACCGCGCTGATCGGCACCTCCCTGGGCGCGCTCGCCGCCGGTACGGTGCTCGCCCTGGCCCGCGAGGACACCACCATCTACGCGGTCGTGCTCCCGCCGCTGATGCTGTTCACGTTCACCATCGGGCCCGTGCGGGGCGTGGGCTGGGCGCAGGCGCTCTTCACGCTGGTCGTCGCCGTCGTCTTCGCCCAGCTGTCCGCGGTCACCTGGCAGCTGGCCGAGGTCCGCTTCCTCGATGTGACCATCGGCAGCGCGATCGGAATCGTGTGCGGGATCCTGGCCTGGCCGCGCGGGGCCCACGACGAACTCGGCCGGGCGGTGGCCGGACTGCTGCGCGCCTGCGCCGACGACGTCGAGTCGACCACAGCCGTCGCCACGGCGCCCCGGGGGCTCGCGCAGGCCCCGGACAGCTCGGAGCACCGGGTCCGGATCACACTGGTCATGGCCGAGTCGGCGTACGCCCAGTACCAGAGCGAGACGCAGCGCCCGGCCGGGCCGGGCCCGGACTGGCAGGCGACGGTGATGACCGGGCACCACGTGCTCTGGGGCGCCGGGCGGGTCCTGGGCAGCGTGGACGGGACGCCGCTGGCGCGCAGCGAGGCGGCGCAGCTCGGGGGCTACGCCGCCCGCGTGGCGGCCGGACTGCGCCGGGCGGCGGTGGTGGTCGACGTCCCGCACAAGAACCGTGACAGGACCCGTTCGGGCGGGACCGGCACGCCGGGCGGTCCCGGGGCCGCGGGGTCCGGTGCGCCGGCCACGCCCGTGTCCGCCGAGGCGGCGCCGCCCGACGCGGGGCCCGTCTACTTCGCCACGACGGCCTGGCTCGACTCGCTGACGGCGGACCTCCGGACCATCGAGTCGGGCCGCGCCGCGGCGGCACCCGCCGGCCCGGTGTGATCCCCGGGTCCGCCGTTTCCCGGCCGTGCGCCCGGGCAGAAACCCCACGGCGTCCGGGACCGAACGGGCGGCGGAAGCGCGAACCGAGGATGAGGGCGAGGGGCGCCGATGAATGGTGGCAAGTCCGCGGCGGAGGTGTTCGACGAGGTCGGCGCACGGTACGAGGAGGTGTTCGGGCGGGTTCCCGGGCAGCTCGCCGCACTGGACTGGCTCACCGGCCGGCTCGCCCCCGGCGCCCGCGTGCTGGACGTGGGCAGCGGTACGGGCCGCCCGACCGCCGAGGCGCTCACGCGGGCGGGCTGCACGGTGACCGGCATCGACGTCTCGGCGCACATGGTCGGCCTCGCGCGCTCCCGGGTGCCGCAGGCCCGGTTCGAGCAGGCCGACGTCCGGACGTACGCGGCCGCGGTAGGCGGCTTCGACGCGGTGTGCTCCTTCTTCCCGCTGCTGGTGATGTCCCAGCAGGAGGTGGCCGCGGCGCTGGAGCGGATGGCTTCGTGGGTGGCGCCCGGCGGGTACTTCGTGCTGGCCACCGTGCCGGGCGACATCAGCGGTCTCGACATCGTGTGGATGGGGCACGAGGTCACCGTCAGCAGCCTGTCCACGGCGGAGCACCTGCGGCTGCTGGGCGCAGCCGGGCTGGAGGTGCTGGAGCACCACACCGCGCTGTTCCGGCCCGAGGCCGGGCACGCCGGAGCCGCCGGAGCCGCCGAGGCGGTCGAGCCCGAGGAGCACCTCTTCTGCTACGCCCGCCGCCCCGCCTGAGCGAGTGCTGGTCCGTTGGCCGAGGGTGGCCGAACCAAAGGCCTCGGCACTGGACCAATGGCCCAGTGATCCGGTGCCGTGTTGAGCCAGTGGGCCCTCGGATGCTTATCTGTGCTCTATCCATGTACTTACGGCGCCGCGCAGCGCCGGGCGGCAACGAGGCCGGTCCGGAGCGCGGTGCCTTCGTCGTGCCCGCCTGCCGCCCACCACCCCGGGCGGCTGCCGGGCCGGCGCGCACCATCTCGAGGGGGGCGGCACACCGCCGTGAAGAGAATGTTCGTGGCTCCGGATCCGGGGCGCCTGCGACTAAGGAACTCGCTGCGGGCCGTGCTGGGCGTCGGGCTTGCCGTCGTGGTGGCCGAGCTGTGCGGCCTCTCCCTCACCGCCTCCATCACCGGGGGACTCGCGGCCCTGCTCACCCTGTTCACCGTGCTCGACCCGACCGTGCGGGCCCAGCGCGTGACCAGCGCCCTGCTCCCCGTCGCCGGTTTCCCCGTCCTCGCGCTGGCCACCACCCTGCACGGGGTGCCGCTTGCCCGCGATGCCGCCTTCCTTGCCGTCGTGTTCGCCGGGGTCTACGCCCGCCGCTGGGGGCCGCGCGGGCACGCCCTCGGGATCTTCGGCTTCATGATGTTCTTCGTCACCCAGTTCCTGCACGCCGTCCCCGGCCAGCTGCCCGAGCTGTACGCCGCCGTCGGACTGGCGCTGCTCTCCGCCGGCGCGGTGCGGTTCCTGCTGTGGCCCATCGAGCGGCGCACCCCGCCGCCCGCCGCCCCGCCCGGCCTGCCCGGCACCGGCCTGGCCCGGCCGACCACGCGGCAGGCCTTCCAGGCCACCGCGGCCTGCGCCTTCGCGCTCGGCATCGGCCAGGCGCTCTCCGACGACCGCTGGTACTGGGCCGTCGGCACCGCCTGGTGGATCTTCGTCAACACCGCCTCCCGGGGAGAGACGCTCGTCCGCGGCTTCCGCCGGGTCCTCGGCACGGTCGTCGGCATCGCCGCCGGGCTGCTGATCGCCGTACCGCTGCACGGCGCGCCCGCGCCCACCGCCGCACTGGTCGCCGTATGCGTCTTCGGGATCTTCTACACCGCGGCCCCCTCGTACTCCTGGATGATGTTCTTCGTCACCGTCATGGCCGGGCTGCTCTACGGACTCCTCGGCGTCCTGCACCCCGGACTGCTGGTCCTGCGCTTCCAGGAGACCGCGATCGGCGCGCTGGGCGCCGCCCTCGCCGTGGTGCTCGTCCTCCCGGTGACCACCCACGGCGCCAACGACGCCTGGATCCAGCGCGCCCTGCACTGCGTACGGGCCTCCACCGCGGCCTCCCTCGACCGCCTCGCCGGGGACCCCGACGCCGACCCCGCCCCGTACGCGGCCGAACTTGAACTGCTGCTGGGCCGCGTACGGATGGCCCTCGCGCCCCTCGTCCACCCGCTCAGCCCGCTGCGCGCCCGCAAGGCCCGGGCCCGGCAGGTCCTCGGGCTGCTCGACGACTGCGCCCGGGAGGTGCGCGGGCTGGTGGCCGTCGCCGCTGATCCGCAGGCCTCGCACGACGCCCGACTGGCCGCGGCCTGCTGGCGGGTGGAGGCGGCCGTGGAGGCGCTGACCACCCCGCGGACCACGGCGGAACCCGCCGTTCCCAGCCAACCCCGGCCCGCCGCCGCGGAACCGGCCCTCGCGCACCTGCACGGCCTGGAGCACGCCCTCGTGGCCCTCCACGCCCCGCTGCGCACCGACCCGCGCTCGCCCCTCGTCATCAGCGCCTGATCCGGCCGCAGGACGGCCCGGCCGCCGTAGGGCCGGGCCCGCATGATTCCCGAGGTCAGAGACCTGATGACGGCGGATCCTACGCCCTGTCGGCCCTGCTCCGCAGGGCAATGGCCCGAAGATCACTCGGTGGAGTGTTCCGGACACACGTGCGGTATGCCGCTGACCTGCGGCATGTACAACGGGTGATTGTTGATTGCACATTCATCCGGCACGTACAGGGTGGATCTGGTCGGACAGGGGGTAACCGCCCGGGATGGAAATACTTCAACAGCGCTCGACCACAGCCCAAGTGTGGGAAGCAGCCGAGGAGTTCATCCGACTCTTCCACCGGGAGAACCCGCAGGCGGGTGATCCGCGGGCCCGTCTCGCAGCCGTGCGGGCCGAGCTCGCGGACACCGGCAGCTACCGGCACACCCCGCAGGAGCTCGTCCACGGGGCCCGTGTCGCCTGGCGCAACAGTAACCGCTGCATAGGCAGGCTGTATTGGAACTCGCTGCGCGTGCGCGACCGCCGCGAGCTCACCGCCGCCGACGACATCGCCGCCGAGTGCTTCGAGCACCTGCGCGACGCGACCAACGGGGGCCGGGTCAGACCCACCATCACCGTCTTCGCCCCGGACACCCCGGACCGCCCCGGCCCGCTGATCTGGAGCGAGCAGCTCGTCCGGTACGCCGGCTACGGCGACCACCACTCCGTCACCGTGGGCGATGCCCGCAACGCGCCCCTCACCAGTGCGCTGCTCGGCCTCGGCTGGGCCGGGGGCGCCGGCACCCCCTTCGACCTGCTGCCGCTGGTGGTCCAGGGCGTCGACGACAAGCCGCGCTGGTTCGACACCCCCGCGGACGCCGTGCTGGAGGTCCCGATCGAGCACCCCGACGACGCGGGCTGGGCCGACTGGGGGCTGCGCTGGCACGCCGTACCCGCCATCTCCAACATGTGCCTGGAGATCGGCGGCATCCACTACCCGGCCGCGCCCTTCAACGGTTGGTACATGGGAACCGAGATCGGCGCCCGCAACCTCGCGGACACCGACCGGTACAACCTCCTCCCCGCCGTCGCCCGGCGCCTGGGCCTGGACACCTCCAGCGACCGCTCGCTCTGGAAGGACCGTGCGCTCGTCGAGCTGAACCGGGCCGTGCTGCACTCCTTCGACCGGGCCGGGGTCACCATCGCGGACCACCACACCGAGTCGCGGCGCTTCCTCAGCCACATAGAGCGCGAGGAGAGCAAGGGGCGCGAGGTGGGCGCCGACTGGTCCTGGATCGTGCCGCCGATCTCGGGCTCAGCGACCCCGGTCTTCCACCGCACGTACGACGACCGGCCGAGCTCGACGGCATACGTGCACCACCCCGGCGCGCAGGAACGCGCCCAAGGACGGGATCTGGTCTAGACCTTCTGTTACCGTCGGCTCCGCACGGATCGATCCGGAACGTGGAGAGGGGCATCCCGTGGGCGACGCGGACGGTACGGAGGGCACGTACGAAAGCGCCCGGAGCGGCGGACACCGGGTCCACATCGGCTCGTTCACCTCGGGAGGCGGCCGCGGCATCGCCACCGCGGCCGTGGACCCGGCGACCGGCGCACTGACCCTGCTCTGCGCCACCGATGCCGTCGCGGACCCCTCGTACCTCGCCGTCGACCGGGCCACCCGCGTGCTCTACGCCGTGAGCGAGACCGAGCAGGGTGCGGCCGCCGCCTTCCGGCCCACCCCCGAGGGCCTCGCCGCCCTCGGCCCCGCCGTCCGCGTCGGCGGCTCCGGACCGACCCACCTCAGCGTGGCGGGGCGCCGGCTGCTGACCGCCAACTACACCTCCGGCAGCGTGAGCAGCCTCCCGCTCGCCGCGGACGGCGCCCCGTCCGGACCCGCCTCGGTCCTCGCCCACCAGGGCTCCGGCCCCGACGCGAGCCGCCAGGAGCGGCCGCACGCCCACCAGGTGCTGCCCGATCCGAGCGGCCGCTGGGTGCTCAGCGTGGACCTCGGCACCGATTCGGTCCGGGTCTGCGCGCCGGACCCGGCCACCGGGGCGCTGCGCCTGCACGGCGAGACCGCGCTGCGCGCCGGGACGGGCCCGCGCCACCTCGTCTTCCACCCGGACGGCGAGGTGGTCTACGTCCTGCACGAGCTGGAGCCGCAGCTGACCGTCTGCCGCTGGAATCCGGGCTCCGGGCAACTGGAACCGGTCGACGAGGTTCCGGTCGCCTCTGCGGGCGCTCCAGGGGGCGTACGGGCCTATCCCTCGGCCGTGGTGGCCTCACCCGACGGCCGGTTCGTATGGGCCGCCGTCCGCGGCGCCGACGCCATCGCCACGCTCTCGCTCGGCGGCGGGGCCGGGAAACCGCGGCTCACGGGCAGCGTGGACTGCGGCGGCAGCTGGCCGCGGGACCTCGCCGCCGATCCCTCGGGGCGTCGGCTGTACGCGGCCAACGAGCGCTCCGGGGACGTCACCTGGTTCGACGTCGACCCGCTGACCGGGCAGCCGCGCCGGGCCGGCTCGGTGGCGGTGCCTGCCGCCACCTGCGTGGTCTTCGGCTGACACGGCCGCGCGCGTGCGCACGGCCGAGGGCCCGCGCCCCGGGGAAGAATCCCGGGGCGCGGGCCCTCGTGCGAGCGGTCCTGGGAAGGATCAGTGGGCGGCGGCACCCTGGGAGAGGCCGAGTGCCGCGGAGTACTGGGTGACGACGAGCTTGCCGAGCGCCGAGTAGGCGCCGAGCACCTCGGCGGCCGCGCAGTCGGCCTCCTTGCAGGCCGTGTCCAGCAGCCCCTCGGCAGCCTCCGGGCCGATCAGGTACGGGGCCAGGGCGAGCTGCGTGGAGCCCTCGCTGCGCAGCTGCTCGGCGACCGCGGCCACCGAACCCTCCTGGTCGAGCGCGGCGGCCTTGACGGGCACCGCGAGGCGGGCGGCCAGCAGCATGCCGGTGACCCCGGCGACCTGGACGGCCTCCGCGCCGCCGGTGGTGGCCACGATGATGCCGTCGGCGGCGGTGGTGACGGTGAACAGCCGGGCGCGGTCGGCGCGGGCCAGGCCCGCCTCGGAGAGCCGTACGTGCAGGCCCTCGGCGAGCAGCGGGTGCGGGCCGAGCACCTCGGCCAGCTCGGCGGCGGCCGAGGAGTCCATGACGGCTTGGCGCATCCGGCGCAGCAGGTCGGCGTCGGGGCCGGCCAGCAGCGGCACGACCACGGCGTCCGGGCCGGTCGGCGCGGGCACCTCGTGGCCGGCGGCGCGGGCGAACTCCGCGCGCGCGACGCGCTCGGCCGCGACAGCGGTCAGCACGGCGGCGAGGGCCGGGAACTCGGAGCCTTCGGCGTCATCGCCCTCGAGGAAGCCGATGCGGGCGTCCAGGCCCGGCAGCTCGGAGCGGCCGATGCTGATGATCTCTTCCGCCAGCCCCCGCGAGGCGGCCGAAGGGGCACCGGGCACGGCGAGCACCAGCGCGGGCGCGCCCTCGGGCGCCACCGCGGGCTCGGGTCGGCGGTGCCGTCCGGCAGGGCGGGGTCGCGGCATTCGTACGGGCAGGCCATTTGCGGGCCCAGTGGGGGAGCTCATGGCGCCGCATGCTACTGGCTTATCGGAACCGAGTGTTCGGGCAGGGCCTTATCGGGCGGCTTCTGTCCGTATTTATCCGTTGAATGTCGTATACCGTTCAACGGAATGATCAACTGGCGGAGGGGAGTCGCCAGTCCACCGGCTGTGCTCCCTGACGGACCAGCAGGTCGTTGGTCCGGCTGAACGGCCTGGAACCGAAGAACCCGTTCGCCGCGGACATGGGGGAGGGGTGGACGGACTCCACGGCCGGCAACTCGCCGAGCAGCGGCCGCAGATTGCGGGCGTCCCGGCCCCACAGCACCGACACGAGGGGCTTCCCGCGCGCGGCCAGCGCCCGGATTGCCTGCTCGGTGACGGCCTCCCAGCCCTTGCCGCGATGGCCCCCGGTCTTGCGCGGGGCGGTGGTCAGCGCGCGGTTCAGCAGCAGCACCCCCTGCCGGGTCCACGGGGTCAGGTCCCCGTTCGCCGGCCGGGGCACCCCGAGGTCCGCGTACAGCTCGCGGAAGATGTTGTCCAGGCTGGGCGGCCACGGGCTGACGTCGGGCGCGACCGAGAACGACAGGCCCATCGCGTGCCCCGGGGTGGGGTACGGGTCCTGGCCGACGATCAGCACCTTCACCTCGTCGAAGGGCTGCTGGAAGGCGCGCAGTACGTTCGCCCCGGCCGGCAGGTACGTCCTCCCCGCCGCGACCTCGGCGCGCAGGAAGTCGCCCATCACGGCGATCTGCGCCGCCACCGGCTCCAGAGCCCGGGCCCAGCCCGGCTCGACGATCTCGTTCAACGGTCGTGCTGCCACAGTGAGTCACTCTACTGGCCGATTCAGTGAGCCAGCACCGCCGCACGTACACACAGGACATCGGGCAGGTGCTCGGCCAACAGCTGCCAGCTGTCCCCGTCGTCGTGGCTGGCGTAGAGCTCGCCGTTGCGGTTGCCGAAGTAGACCCCCGCCGGATCCGCGTCGTCCGTGCACAGGGCGTCCCGCAGCACCGTCCCGTAGTGGTCCCCGGCCGGCAGCCCGTGCGTGAGCGGCTCCCATCCGGCGCCCGCGTCCTGGGTACGGAAGACCCGGCACCGGTGCTCCGCCGGGACCCGGTCGGAGTCGGCGTTGAGCGGGAAGACGTACGCGGTGTCCGGCCGGTGCGGGTGCGCGGCCACCGCGAAGCCGAAGTCGGAGGGCAGGCCGCCGCCGATGTCGGTCCACCGGGCCCCGGCGTCGTCGCTGCGGTAGACGCCCCAGTGGTTCTGCAGGTACAGCCGCTTCCGGTTCCCGGCGTCCTGAGCGATCTTGTGCACGCACTGGCCGAACTCCGGATGCGGATCCGGCAGGAACACCGCCGAGACCCCCTCGTTCGACGGGGCCCATGCGGCGCCGCCGTCCAGGGTGCGGAACACCCCGGCGGTGGAGACCGCCACCGTCACCGCGTCGGGGTCGGCCGGGTCCGTCAGCACCGTGTGCAGGCCCTCGCCGCCGCCGCCCGGCACCCAGCTCCCCCGGCTCGGGTGCTCCCACAGCGGGCGGACCAGCTCGAAGGACTTCCCGCGGTCCGTCGAGCGGAACAGGGCGGCCGGCTCCGTCCCCGCGTAGACCACGTCCGGCGCCTCGGGGCCGGCCGGATGCAGCTGCCAGACCCGCTCCAGCGAGGCACCGGTGTCCTTCGGGAACTTCACGGCGGGCTCCGCGGGCTCCTGCCAGCTCGCCCCCAGGTCGTCGGAGCTGAACACGGACGGCCCCCAGTGCGAGCTGTCCCCGCCGACGAGCAGCCGGGGTACCGGCCCTCGCCGGTCGACCGCGACGGCGTAGACGGCCTGGGCGTTGAAATGGGGCCCGTCGAGCTCCCAGGGGCCGCCGCCGCGCCTGCGGCCGATGAAGAGGCCCTTGCGGGTCCCCGCGAGCAGGAGCACCTCGGACATGGTCGACACCTCCGGACTTCGCCGTCACGGTCGTCGTGCTGAACTTCTTTCCGGCCAGTCTGCACCCGCCCGCCGACAGGGGCCGGGCAGCCGCTCCGCTGCGCTGACCAGCCGGTCGCCATCGATCAACAGGCGTATCCAAAGGGTGGCTACTTGATCGTAGGAGGCCGAAAGGGGTTGACTTCCACCTCTGCCACCGCACGAGAGGCACTACGTGGTCACCGAGCACCTTTCACCGCTCGACCTCGCCTTCTGGCGGATCGAATCCGCCGCCCACCCGATGCACCTCGGCGCCCTCGCGGTCTTCGAAGCCGCCCCGCAGGACCCCGGTCCTGGTTCCGGCCCAGGCCCCGGCCCCGGTCACGCCGGCCCCGACGCCGCGGTCCGCGCCGCCGCACTGCTCACCGACCGCTGCGCCGCCGTCCCCGGCCTGCGCCGCCGCATCCACGACGTGCTGCTGCCGATCGGCGCGGCAGCCTGGTCGCCCGACGCGGACTTCGATCCGGCCCGGCACGTGTTCCTCGTCCGCACCGGCGACCCGCAGGCCGCCGCCGGGCCCCTCATGGCGCGGCCGCTGGACCGGAGCCGGCCGCCCTGGGAGGCGCACGTCCTGGCCGGGCCGGACCCGGGCTCCTTCGCGGTGCTCTTCAAGTTCCACCACGCCCTCGCCGACGGGCTCGGCGCCCTCGCGCTGGCGGCCATGCTCTTCGACGAGGGCCCGCCCGTACGGGGTCCCGCGCGGCCGGCCCCCGTACCGCAGCCCGGCGGCTCCGCCCTGCGCAGCCTTCCCGGGGTCCTGGCCGCCCGGGTCCAGGACGTCGGCCAGGCCCTGGAGATCGGCGCGTCCGTCGCCCGCGCCGGACTGCGCCTCGGCGTCCCGGCCGCCCTGACCGCCGTCCCGGCACAGACCGGCACCCGCGCGGTCGCGGGCCTCGCGCTCGACCTCGACGATGTCAATCGCATCCGGAAGGTCGCCGGAGGCACCGTCAACGACGTCCTCATCGCCATGGTCGCGGGTGCGCTGCGGCGCTGGCTGGTGGGTCGCGGCGACCCCGAGCCGGAGGGTCCCGGGCCGCGCGCCCTGATACCGGTCTCCCGTCGCCGGCCGGGCGGCGCGCAGTACGGCAACCGGCTCTCCGGCTACCTGCTCCGGCTGCCCCTCGCCGAGCCGGACCCGCTGCTGCGCCTGCACCGGGTGCGGATCGGCATGGACCGCAACAAGGAGGCCGGACCCGCCCGCGGCGCCGGGGCCGTCGCGCTGCTGGCCGACCACGTCCACCCGCTCGGCCACCGGCTCGGCGGCCCGCTGGTCGCGCAGGCGGCCCGGCTGCTCTTCGACATCCTGGTCACCAGCGTCCCGCTGCCCAGTTTCACCTTCTCCCTCGGCGGCAGCCGGGTCCGGGAGGTCTATCCGCTCGCCCCGCTCGCCCGCGGCCACTCACTGGCGGTCGCGGTCTCCACGTACAAGGGCACGGTCCACTACGGCCTGGTCGCCGATGCGGCGGCGGTGCCGGACCTGGCCGCCCTCGCCGAGGCGCTGCACGCCGAGCTCGACGAGCTTGTACGAGAGATCTCGTAGTACGAGAAGTTTCGTAGTACGGTGACTCTCGTACAAGCCGACGATCGTCGGCGCGCCCGGCCACATCCGGAGAGCCCTTCATGAGTGCTGCCCCGCTCGCCCCCGCGACCCCTGCCGCCGGCGTTCCCGCCGCCTTCGCCGCCCTCTTCGCACCCCTCACCCTGCGCTCGGTCACCGTCCCGAACCGGGTGTGGATGGCGCCGATGTGCCAGCACGTCGCCGAGGCCTCCGGCCTGGCGGCGGGCGTGGCCCACGCATGGCACGTCGCGCACTACGCCGCCCGCGCGGTGGGCGGCGCAGGCCTGATCCTCCAGGAGGCCACGGCCGTCTCCCCGGAGGGCCGGATCTCCCCGTACGACCTCGGCATCTGGAACGACACCCAGGTCGAGGCGCTGCGCCCGATCACCTCGTTCATCAAGGCCCAGGGCGCAGTCCCCGGCATCCAGATCGCCCATGCCGGACGCAAGGCCTCGACCGGCCGCCCCTGGGAGGGCGGCGGCTACGTCGGACCCGAGGCCGACGGCTGGCTGCCGAGCGCCCCGAGCCCGGCGCCGTTCGCCGAGGGCGACCCGGTGCCGCACGAGCTGACGACCGCCGAGATCCACGAGATCACCGGCCAGTTCGCGGCCGCCGCGCGCCGTGCGCTGGCCGCCGGCTACGAGGTCGTCGAGATCCACGGTGCCCACGGCTACCTCATCGGCCAGTTCCTCTCCGGCGAGAGCAACCGGCGCACCGATGCGTACGGCGGCTCCTTCGAGAACCGGGCCCGCTTCGCCCTCGAAGTCGTCGACGCCGTACGGGCGGTGTGGCCCGAGGAGCTGCCGCTGTTCTTCCGGGTCTCCGCCACCGACTGGCTGGAAGAGTCCGGCTGGACCCCCGAGGACACGGTCCGGCTGGCCGGACTGCTCCAGGCGCACGGGGTGGACCTGCTGGACGTGTCCACCGGCGGGATGGCCCCGAAGGCGAGCATCCCTGTGGGCCCGGGCTACCAGGTGCCGTTCGCGGCCGAGGTCAAGGCCCGGACAGGCCTCCCGGTGGCCGCCGTCGGGCTGATCACCGAGCCGGAGCAGGCCGGGGAGATCCTGGCCGACGGGCAGGCGGACGCGGTCCTGCTGGGCCGCGAGCTGCTGCGCGACCCGTACTGGGCCCGCCGCGCGGCCGCCGAACTCGGCGCCGGGGTCCGGGTGCCCGCGCCGTACCACCGCGCCTGGTAGGGCAACTCGGCCGGGCGGTGCGGTCGGTCGGTGTACTACGGTGTTCCTCGTACAACACACCGGAGCGGGGGCGAACGGAGCAGCAGACGTGACGGATGCGGCCACCACCCGTACGCTCGCCCATCCCGAGCCTGCGGAGATCCGGCTCGAGGCGGTGCTGCACGCGCTGTCGGACCCGATGCGGCTGTCGATCGTGCGGGACCTCGCGGTCACGCCGGACGAGCTGGCGTGCTCGTACTTCGTCCTCCCGGTCACCAAGTCGACGACCACGCACCACTTCCGCGTCCTGCGGGAGGCCGGTGTGATCCGCCAGGCCTACCGCGGGACGGCGAAGATGAACGGCCTGCGCCGTGCGGAGCTGGAGGGCCTGTTCCCGGGGCTGCTCGACAGCGTGCTCACCGCGGCCGCCGCGGAGGAGGCACGCCGGGCGGACACCCCCTAAGCGTGGGCTAAGCGCGGG
>NZ_JBFBAH010000058.1:0-19429 GCF_040682115.1 Streptomyces sp. NPDC051364
CGTACGTCCAGTACGAGCGCTTGCGGCCGGCACGCCGAGAGCACGCACCGGACGCCGCTCCTTGACGGGCAAACGCTGCCTGACGCGGCACTAGGTGTATCGCACGGGCCGCCGTACGGTGCGGGCGCGGGCGTCAGTTCTTGTCGCACATGCCGAACAGGTCGGCGATCAGGTCGGTCGGCTGCCGGCCGCGGTTCCAGAAGTCGACGACACCGGTGCTGCCGGTGCTCGCCTGGACCAGGTTCGCGACGGTGGCGCTCCTCGTCCAGTTCAGGACGGACGAGTCCGGCGGGGTCGGCCGGACGTACTTGCCGGCGAGTCCTGCGCATGCCGCGCACACAGGACTTCCACATGGCGCAGCTCGGGCGGGGCGATGTCGCGGGCGAAATCGAGGCGGTGCTCCAGGGCGGCCGGAGGCCGTGAGCGGTGTCCGGCTGCCATCAGAGGTCCAGGCATCGACGGCTCGCCCACACCCTGCTGGGACCAGGACAGCCCTGGCGATCCGCCGGTGACGGCGAGGTGTGGCCCGCCTCCCCGATCAGCTCACGCCGTGGTGGCGGCCTCTGCATCGACCTCGGCGAAGAACTCGTCGGCAATGGCGCGGGCACGGTCGAGGTCGGTGAGCGGTTCCCCGACGATACGTCCAGCCAGTTCCCTGGCCAGTCCGAGGACATCCTCGCGAAGTTCGGCCTCGGCAAGGACTCGGTCTGCTTCAAGCTGCACCGCGGCTGCGGCGACAAGTGCCTCACGCACCCTGTGCCCCTCCACACGCACTTCAGCGAGGATCGCCACGCCTTCCTCATGGGCAGCCTGACGGATCTGCGCGGCTTCGTGCCGGGCGGCACTCAATTCAGCCTGGTACTCGGCATGAATGCGCTGCGCCTCGAGTTGGGCTTCCTCAGCGCATTCCAGCGTGCCCTCGGTGGCGCTCTCGCGCTCGGCGAGGGTCTTCTCAATTCTGGGAAGCAGGACCTTGGCCATGATGGCGAAGACTGCAGCGAAGCAGATCAGGCCGACTATGAGCTCTATCAGATTCGGTTCCAGGGGTCCCATTGTCTGATCATAAAGGCGCGCTCCTGATGTCCGCCTCGAATATCAGCGATCCTTTGGCCAGAAATAGGCTGTGCAGTACCAGCGTCCGCTCACCCCACCCGAGCGAGGAAGAGGTCGCTGAAGTGCTCCATTTCGATGCCGCCACCGTGGGCCTCCAGGACCTGGGCGGTCTCGGCGAGGACCTGCTCGCGCCGGTCAGGGGGCAGGACGCGATAGCGCGAGAGCGAGGCCAGGTATCCGAGGTAACGTCCGGTGTCGTAGTTCCGGCCCTGCCGGTACCGGACGGCACGCAGGTCGGTGAAGCGCCCGTCGCGTCGGCATTCCTCCTCGGGCCAGCCGGGCAGCCCGGCCCAGTTCCCGGGCACATCGCCGTAGGAGGACGCCGGCTCACCATGCGGCGCATGGTCGATCCCGTGTCGGCCGTCGACCTCGGCCAGGGCGGCGTGCAACCGTGCATCGCGGACCCCCTGCGGGTTCCAGAACAACGCCACGGCCCCGCCCGGCGCAAGAGCATCCCGGGCCAGATCCCAGCGCCGCTCCGGGGCCACCCAGTGCCAGGACGTGGCAGCAAGGAGCAGCCCGAAGCGGCGGCCACCGGGTTGCCACTCCTCGAAGCCACCGCTGTGAACCCGGACCCCCGGGTAGCAAGAGGTGTTGCGGCGCAGCACCTCGGCCATGCGCGGATCGGGCTCGATGCACACCAGGGACGTACCCCGCGCCGCGAACGGCACCGTGGCCTTGCCGGTCCCCGCGCCGACCTCCACCGCCTCACGCTCACCGAGAGCCGCGTACGCGAGCACGTCCGCCACCAGAGCGTCCGCATATCCCGGGCGGGCGGCATCGTAGAGTTCAGCCACCTCCCCGAACACCTGACTGCGCGCCATATCGACCTGCTCAGACGCGGTCATCCGCATCACCCGTCTCCCCGGTCGGCAAGCAACCACCCTATCGACGCTGACCGACAACGCCGGGCCTGCCGGCGGCCCTCCACCTCGGACCACGAACGTCAGGTCGCGATCCCCGACCGGCTGGACTGGTACAACTACCACCGACCCCACGGCCCGGCGTACCGCAGGAGAGGAGAGGCAACGATGGCTGAGAATGTCGTGGAGTCGGATGGCATCACGCTGTGCACCGAGTCCTTCGGCGACCCGTCGGATCCGCCCGTCCTGCTCGTCATGGGCCTGGGCGCCTCGATGCTGTGGTGGGAGGAGGGCTTTTGCCGGATGCTCGCCGAGGGCGGGCGCTTCGTGATCCGTTACGACCACCGCGACACCGGCCGGTCGGTCACCTACGAGCCCGGCCGTCCCGGATACACCGGCGCGGACCTGGTCGGTGACGCCGCCCGCGTGCTCGACGCCTACGGGATCCCTGCCGCGCACGTCGTGGGCGTCTCGGCCGGAGGGGCGCTCGCGCAGCTGCTCGCGCTGCATTACGCCGATCGTGTCCTCTCGCTCGTACTGATCAGCACGTCCTGCGCCGTGCCCGGCGACGGCGAGCTCCCTCCGCCCACCGAGGAGTTCATGCGATTCGTCTCCGATGCGCACGTCGACCGGTCGGCCGGCGACTCGGCGATCGCATACCAGGTTGCCTACGCGCGCATGCTCGCCGGCGGTCGGCGCCCGTTCGACGAGGCTGCCGCCCGCAGCCTCGTCCGTCGCGACGTCGAGCGCGCGCACGACTTCAGCGCGGCCCGCAACCACGACTCGCTTCCGGACGGCGAGCTCTCACCCGCGCCCCTGTCCTCGATCGCCGTGCCCACGCTGGTGATCCACGGGACCGCCGACCCGATGTTCCCGCTCCGGCACGGTGCGGCACTCGCGGAACAGATCCCCGACGGCAGGCTGTTGGCGCTGGAGGACACCGGCCACGGGGTCGAGCGGGCCGACTGGCCGACGATCGTCCCCGCAATCCTCGAACACACCGCCGCAGGCAATGCTCGCCAGGTGGGCCCGAGCGAGTCCTGACCGGGCTGTGGTGGGGATCCGCCGGGTGGAGTAGTGGGTGGGCGTGCCGGCCGCCGTTCCACCGTCTCGCGCCCCGATCAGCATCAGCAGTGGTCCATGTCGGACACCTTGAAGATCGTGCTCGCGGTCTGCCGGTCGATGAGGCGTGAGAGGCCGTCGTTAGCCGGCCGACGCTCTTCTGACAGCGGAACCGGAAACCCTGATGCGTTTCTGATGCCGCGGTCCGTCGGCCGGCTGAAACCGTATGGAACACATCAAAAGGCGGTGCCCGTCCGATACACCGGCGGGCGGTGTGGGCACTGTGGAGGTGGGCGGAACACCGCCCCTGCCAGGAGAACCGGGAGACATGGTCCATGGACGCTGAGAACGTGGTCGGGCTGGTCATCGCCCTCGCTCTGCTCGGCTACCTCATTGCCGCCCTGATCAAGCCCGAGAGGTTCTGACCCGAGGGACCAGCGTGTCCGGACGGGAGGCTTCACATGTCCGGGTATCGGCTCCACGACCGCATCGCCCTGATCGCGGCCCTTGTGGCCCCCTTCCTGGTGGCGCTCCTGCTCGTGCCCTTCCGTACGGATCTTTCGGCGACGAACGCCGCCCTGGTCCTGGTGGTCGCCGTCGCCGCTCTCGGCACCCGGGCGGCCGGCGCCCTCGCCGCACTGTCGGCCGCCGCCTGGTTCGACTTCTTCCTGACCCAGCCGTACGGGCGCTTCGCCATCACCGACGGGGACGACGTCCAGACGGCCGTCCTCCTGCTGGTCGTCGGCCTGATCGTCTCCCAGCTCGCGGTCCGCGCACGCCGCCTCCAGGGCGCCGTGATCACCGATGCCTCGCACCTGTCCCAGCTGGAGGGCACGGCCCGGCTCGCCGAAGCCGGGGACTCCCCCGAAGCCGTCGTCGAGCACGTGCGCCGCGAGCTCATCGGCCTGCTGAACCTGCGCGGCTGCCGCTTCGAGTACGGGTCACTCATCGGCCACCTCCCGCGCCTGGAGCACGACGGCAGCCTGTGGCTCGGCCACGGCACCGGGGAGACCGAGGCCATGTACTGGCCCGATCAGTGGCCGGAGGGCGAAACCGAGCTGCGCGCCGTCGGCGGCGGGCACTACTACGGCCGCTTCGTTCTCGATCCGGTCCCGGGTCCCCTGCCCTCGCAGCAGGCCCGCCGGGTCGCCGTGGCCCTCGCCGCACAGGCCGGATCCGCCCTGGACACGGCCGGTCTCGCGCACCGCGGCTGAGCGGCCGCCCCGCACCTCCGAGCCTCTGCCACGCCGAGCCGCCAAGGCGCCGAGCCGTTTCTGCGTCAGGGCGGCGTCAAGAGTTCCGGCCCGCCCGTATGGAGCCCGTCAAGAGGCCTTAACGCCCGCCTGAGCTCGCGGTTTGCTCCTACTCGGCCGTCTGGCCGAAATCCATTTCATCACTTCATCCAGGAGCTCACGATGGCCGATCTGGCCTTCGTCGTCACCACGGTCGCGGTCTTCGCGCTGGTGGCTCTCATCGCCCGAGGGGTGGCCAAGCTGTGACCGCCGAGAACATCGTCGGCCTGCTCGTGGCCGTCTCCCTGCTGGGCTACCTCGTCCTCGCCCTTGTGTACCCGGAGAGGTTCTGAGCACTGATATGAGCCCCGTAACCGCTGGTGTGCTGCAGCTGCTCGCGCTCGTCGCCGCGCTCGCCCTCGCATACCGACCGCTCGGCGACTACATGGCCCGCGTCTACTCCTCCGAGAAGCACCACCGCCCGGAGAAGTGGATCTACAAGGCCATCGGCGCCAACCCCTCGGCCGAGATGCGCTGGCCCGCGTACCTGCGCGGCGTCCTGGCCTTCTCCGCAGTGAGCGTCCTCTTCCTCTACGCCCTGCAGCGCTTGCAGGGCAGCCTGCCCGGCTCGCTCGGCTTCGTGTCGATCGACCCCGACCAGGCGTTCAACACCGCCGCCTCCTTCGTGGCGAACACCAACTGGCAGTCGTACTACGGCGAGCAGGCCATGGGCCACGTCGTACAGACCGGCGGCCTCGCGGTGCAGAACTTCGTCTCGGCCGCGGTCGGCATGGCCGTCGCCGTGGCCCTCGTACGGGGCTTCGCCCGCTCGCGCACCGGCGAACTCGGCAACTTCTGGTCCGACCTGGTGCGCGGCACCGTCCGGATCCTGCTGCCGATCTCGGTGATCGGTGCGCTGATCCTGGTCTCCTGCGGTGTCATCCAGAACTTCTCCGGCATCCACGAGGTCGGACAGCTCGTGGGCGGCAGCCGGCAGTGGAACGGCGGGGCCGTGGCCTCGCAGGAGGTCATCAAGGAGCTGGGCACGAACGGCGGCGGCTACTTCAACGCCAACTCTGCCCACCCCTTCGAGAACCCCACCCCGTTCTCGAACCTCTTCGAGATCTTCCTCATCCTGGTCATCCCCTTCGCGCTGACCCGTACGTTCGGCCGGATGGTCGGCAACCTGCGCCAGGGCTACGCGATCCTCGCCACGATGGCGACCATCTGGCTCGGTTTCACCGCGCTGATGATGTGGACCGAGTTCGCCCACCACGGTCCGGCGTTCGACATCGCCGGCGGGGCGATGGAGGGCAAGGAGACCCGCTTCGGCATCGGCGGCTCGTCGATCTTCGCCGTCGCGACCACGCTGACCTCGACCGGTGCGGTCAACTCCTTCCACTCCTCCTACACCGGCTTCGGCGGCGGTATCGCGATGCTGGGCATGCAGCTCGGCGAGATCGCGCCCGGCGGCGTCGGCTCCGGCCTCTACGGCATGCTGATCATGGCGATCATCGCGGTGTTCATCGCGGGCCTGATGGTCGGGCGGACCCCCGAGTACCTGGGCAAGAAGATCGGTACCCGCCAGATCAAGCTGGCCGCCTGCTACATCCTCATCACCCCGGCGCTGGTGCTCTGCTTCACCGCCGCCGCGATGGCGCTGCCCACCCCGGGCAACTCGATGGCGAACCCGGGAGCGCACGGCTTCTCGGAGATCTTGTACGCCTACACCTCCGGCGCCAACAACAACGGTTCGGCCTTCGCCGGCCTGAACGCCGACACGCAGTGGTTCAACAGCACCATCGGCATCGCGATGCTGCTCGGCCGCTTCCTGCCGATCGTCTTCGTGCTCGCACTGGCCGGCTCGCTCGCGGAGCAGCAGCCCGTGCCGGAGACCGCAGGCACTCTCCGTACGGACAAGCCGCTCTACGCGGGCCTGCTCGTCGGGACGATCATCATCATCACCGGTCTGACCTACTTCCCCGCCCTCGCGCTGGGTCCGCTCGCTGAAGGGCTCGCCTCATGAGCACCATCACCCCCACCCGTGCTCCGCACGAAGACCTGCCCACCGGACACAAGGCCCCGGCAGGGCGCGTCGGCGGCGGCCTGTTCGACCCGAAGGCCCTGCTCAAGTCCTTCCCCGACGCCGTGAAGAAGCTCCACCCGCGCATCATGATCAAGTCGCCGGTCATGTTCGTGGTCCTCGTCGGATCGGTGGCCACCACCGTGCTGGCGATCAAGGACCCGACGGACTGGTTCGGCTGGGCGATCACGGCATGGCTGTGGCTGACCACGATCTTCGCCAATCTGGCGGAGGCCGTCGCGGAGGGCCGCGGCAAGGCTCAGGCCGACACCCTGCGCAAGGCGAAGACGGACACCGTCGCCCGCCGCCTGGCCGGCCAGGACGAGGAGCGGGTACCCGGCACGGACCTGCGGATCGGCGACCTCGTGGTATGCGAGGCCGGCGACATCATCCCCGGCGACGGTGACGTCGTCGAAGGCGTCGCCTCGGTCGACGAATCGGCCATCACCGGCGAGTCCGCGCCGGTCATCCGTGAGTCGGGCGGCGACCGCTCGGCCGTCACCGGCGGTACGAAGGTGCTCTCGGACCGGATCGTCGTCAAGATCACGACGAAGCCCGGCGAGACCTTCATCGACCGGATGATCGCCCTGGTCGAAGGCGCGGCCCGGCAGAAGACGCCCAACGAGATCGCGCTCAACATCCTGCTCGCGTCCCTCACCATCGTCTTCCTGCTGGCCGTGGTCACCCTCCAGCCGTTCGCGATCTACGCGGACGCCAAGCAGTCGATGATCGTGCTGACCGCTCTGCTGGTCTGCCTGATCCCGACGACCATCGGTGCGCTGCTCTCCGCCATCGGCATCGCCGGCATGGACCGGCTCGTCCAGCGCAACGTCCTCGCGATGTCCGGGCGTGCGGTCGAGGCCGCCGGTGACGTTTCCACGCTGCTGCTCGACAAGACGGGAACCATCACGCTCGGCAACCGCCAGGCCGCCGAGTTCGTCCCGGTCAAGGGCACGACGGAAGCCGAACTGGCCGATGCCGCACAGCTGTCGTCGCTGGCCGACGAGACTCCCGAGGGCCGCTCCATCGTGGTTCTCGCGAAGGAGAAGTACGGGCTGCGTGAGCGCCACCAGGGCGAGCTCGCCCAGGCCGAGTGGATCGCGTTCACGGCCCAGACCCGCATGTCGGGTGTGGACGTGGACGGCCGCAAGTCCCGCAAGGGCGCTGCCGGTTCGGTCATCACCTGGGTCAGGGAGCAGGGCGGCCAGGTCGCGGCCGACGCGGACCTCCTCGCCAACCGGATCTCCGAGGCCGGCGGCACGCCGCTCCTCGTGGCCGTCGAGGACGAGAAGAGCGCCCGGATCCTGGGCGTCATCCACCTCAAGGACGTCGTCAAGGAGGGCATGCGCGAGCGGTTCGACGAACTGCGCCGCATGGGCATCAAGACGATCATGATCACGGGTGACAACCCGCTCACCGCGAAGGCCATCGCCGAAGAGGCGGGCGTGGACGACTTCCTCGCGGAGGCCACCCCCGAGGACAAGATGGCCCTCATCAAGCGGGAGCAGGCGGGCGGCAAGCTCGTCGCGATGACCGGTGACGGTACGAACGACGCCCCGGCCCTCGCGCAGGCCGATGTCGGCGTGGCGATGAACACCGGTACCTCGGCCGCCAAGGAGGCCGGGAACATGGTGGACCTGGACTCCAACCCCACCAAGCTCATCGAGATCGTCGAGATCGGCAAGCAACTCCTCATCACCCGGGGCGCGCTCACCACGTTCTCCATCGCCAACGACGTCGCGAAGTACTTCGCGATCATCCCGGCCATGTTCGCCGTGGTCTACCCGGGCCTCGACAAGCTCAACATCATGGGCCTGCACTCACCGAACTCGGCGATCCTCTCCGCGGTCATCTTCAACGCACTGATCATCATCGCGCTCGTTCCGCTCGCCCTGAAGGGCGTGCAGTACAAGCCCACCAGCGCCGACAAGATGCTCCGCCGCAATCTGGGGATCTACGGACTCGGTGGCCTCGTCGCCCCGTTCATCGGCATCAAGATCATCGACATGCTCATCACCCTCATTCCCGGGCTCGCCTGAATTAGGAACGTGCTGATACCGCCATGAACAACTCCGTAGGCAACACCGCTCGCCTGCTCGGCGCCGGACTGCGTGCTCTCCTCGTCCTGACCGTCATCTGCGGCGTCATCTATCCGCTCGCGGTCACCGGCATCGCACAGGTCGCGTTCAGCGACAAGGCCAACGGTTCCGAGATCAAGGACAAGAGCGGGCAGGTCGTCGGATCGTCCCTCATCGGCCAGACCTACAACCTGCCCAAGCAAAACCCGGACGACCCGGAGGAAGCCGCCAAGCCGGACCTGAAGTGGTTCCAGCCGCGCCCCTCCAACGGCCTCGGATCCAACAGCGTCAACCAGCAGTACTCCCTGATCCTGTCCGGCGCCACCAACAAAGCCGGCGACAACCAGGACCTGGTCAAGCTGGTCACCGACGCCAAGGACGCCGTGATCGCGGACAACTCCACGGCGACGTACAAGGTCCGGCCCGCGGACGTGCCGGCCGACGCCGTCACCTCCTCCGGCTCCGGCCTCGACCCGAACATCTCCCCCGAGTACGCGAAGATCCAGGTCCACCGGGTCGCTGAGCAGAACAACGTCGACGTCGGGCAGGTCGAGAAGCTGGTGAAGGACAACACCACCGGCCGCGCCCTCGGCTTCATGGGCGAGCCCCGCGTCAACGTCCTGGAGCTGAACACCGCGCTCAAGGCCCTGACCAAGAGCTGACGGCCGTCCTGGTCCCCCGGACGGGAATCCGGTGGAGCGCGGAAGCTCCGCGCCCCACCGGTTCCTTGTCCGGCCGCAACGAAGAAAGGCTGTACACCCCATGACCCGGGTGCTCGTGGTGGAGGACGATCCCCAGCTCGTTCGTGCGCTGAAGATCAATCTTCAGGCGCGCAAGTTCGACGTGGCGGAGGCCGGTGACGGCCGATCGGCCATCCGGCTCGCCGCCGACCGCAGACCGGACGTCATCCTCCTGGACCTCGGCCTGCCGGACATGGACGGCGTGGAGGTGATCAGGAGCGTACGCGGCTGGAGCCGGGCGCCGATCCTGGTGCTGTCCGCGCGCCACACCTCCGAGGAGAAGATCCGCGCGCTGGACGCCGGCGCCGACGACTACGTGACCAAGCCGTTCAGCATGGACGAGCTGCTGGCCCGCCTGCGGGCCGCCACCCGGCGGCAGGAGGACCCCGCCTCCCCCGCCGACCCGTCCGGGATCACGACCGACGGGTTCACCGTCGATCTCGCGGCCCGGAAGGTGGTGCGCGGCGAGCGCACGGTCCGGCTGACCCCGACCGAATGGCATCTGCTGGAGCTGCTGATCGCCCATCCCGGTCATCTCGTCTCCCAGCGCAAGCTGCTGCTGGAGGTGTGGGGGCCGACGTACGCCGAGCACACCAACTACCTTCGCGTGTACATGGCCCAGCTGCGGCGCAAGCTGGAAGCGGACCCCTCCCACCCCCGGTACCTGATCACCGAACCGGGCATGGGCTACCGCTTCGAACCCTGACGGCCAGTCGGACGGACACAGCACATCGAGTGGAACGAGAAGTCGGCACCAGATGAGACGCGGAAAGCTCCGGATCTACCTCGGCTCGGCACCCGGCGTCGGCAAGACGTACGCCATGCTGTCCGAGGCACACCGCAGGATCGAGCGCGGCTCCGACTGCGTCGTCGGCTTCGTCGAGCACCACAACCGGCCGCGTACGGAGGTGATGCTGCACGGCCTCGAGATGACTCCGCGACGGGAGATCGCCTACCGCGGCAGCACCTTCACGGAGATGGACGTGGACGCCCTGCTGGCGCGCCGGCCCGCGGTCGCCTTCGTGGACGAGCTCGCGCACACCAATGTCCCCGGCTCGCGCAACGCGAAGCGCTGGCAGGACGTCGAGGAGCTGCTGCAAGCGGGCATCGACGTCGTGACCACGGTCAACATCCAGCACCTGGAGTCGCTGGGCGACGTGGTGGAGTCGATCACCGGTGTCCGGCAGCGGGAGACCGTTCCCGACGAGGTCGTCCGGCGCGCGGACCAGATCGAGCTCGTCGACCTGTCCCCGCAGGCGCTGCGCCGGCGGATGGCCCACGGCAACATCTACAAGCCCGACCGTGTCGACGCGGCCCTGTCCAACTACTTCCGGCCGGGAAACCTCACCGCGCTGCGCGAGTTGGCGCTGCTGTGGGTAGCCGACCGGGTGGACGAGTACCTCCAGGAGTACCGGGGCGAGCACAACATCCGCTCCACCTGGCAGGCCCGTGAGCGCATCGTCGTCGGCCTCACCGGCGGGCCGGAGGGGCGCACGCTCATCCGGCGCGCCGCCCGGCTCGCGGGGAAGGGCGCGGGCGGCGAGGTCCTCGCCGTGTACATCGCGGCCGGCGACGGCCTCTCCTCGGCCTCCCCCAAGGAACTGGCCGCCCAGCGCACCCTGGTCGAGGACCTCGGCGGTTAGACGCGTCCCGATCTGCTCGGCCGCGGCTTCCATCGTCCGGAGCCGCGCGCGCAGCGCCTCGTACTCCCCCCGGGGGCCCGGCGGACCTCCCGTCATGCTCCGACAAGACACCTCCCCGGCCCGGCAGCCGAAGAAGCCATTGCACCAGCCCGAACCGTCACCCGCACGTGCGCCGCGCGCCTGCCGGGCGCGCGGATCGCCGCAGACCGGTCTCCGAGGGTGCGGTGAGCTGTCGGGCGGGCTCCCGCAGGAGGGCCACCCCGACGGGCCCGGTGCGGGCGCCGGTGGGGCGTAGCCGCGGCGCTTCGCCCCACCGGGGGGTCAGGAGGTGGTCAGGAGTGCCTCCAGGGCCAGGGCCGTTGTCGGGTGGTGGGTGGTCAGGGTTGCGCCTGAGGGGGTGGGGGTCGGCGGGGTCCAGGGGGCGTCGCAGCCCAACAGGGCCGCCAGGGCGTTGCACGGCTCGGGGTGGGTGGTGAGCAGTGCGGCGGACCTCGCGCGGGTCGGCGGCGGGGGTGCCTGCGGGGAGTCCTGCCACGGCGGGACCCAGGTGTCCAGTGCCGCGAGCCGGCC
This sequence comes from Streptomyces sp. NPDC051364, assembly GCF_040682115.1. Taxonomy (NCBI): domain Bacteria; kingdom Bacillati; phylum Actinomycetota; class Actinomycetes; order Kitasatosporales; family Streptomycetaceae; genus Streptomyces; species Streptomyces sp. NPDC051364. Next base: position 11,385 of record NZ_JBFBAH010000058.1, read on the forward strand.
GGGGAAGATCCGGCCGGCCTCGCGGATCAGCAGCGGGGCCAGCTCCGCGCCACCGGAGCGCAGGGAGGTGATCAGGGTCGGCAGCCACGGCAGCAGCACCGGATCCGGCAGCCGTGCGAACGCGTTCGACACCGCCTCCACCACGAAGTCGGCCAGCTGCGGCACCGGCTCCAGCGCCTGCAGGAATCCGCTCAGGTAGCGCGGATAGGCGGGCACCACCAGGGGGTTGCCCAGCAGGACGTCGCACCGCGCCCGCAGCTCCGTACGGGAGAGCTGCCCGAGGTGCACCTGCGCCGCCCACAGCAGCGACACCTTCGACGGCTCCTGCGGATGCGACTGCGCGAAGGCCAGGTCCAGCTGGGTCCGGTCGCAGCCCAGCGACAGCGCCAGGCTCTCCATGCTGAACAGGAAGCCCAGCATCGCTGCGACCTGGCGGACCGTCGCGTCCTCGTCGGTGAAAGCTGTCGGCAGCAGGGTGCAGTAGTGCGCGTAGCCGGTCTTGACGAACGACTCGATCCACGCCGGCAGCACCGGTTCGCTGGTCCGGTAGTAGCCCAGCAGCCTCCGCACCCGCCGCAGCACCTCCGGCGCGCCGTCGACGCTGCGCTCGGTCGCCAGGACCTCCAGCGCGCGCGTGCCCAGTTCGTCGGCGAGGCGGCGGCTGCGCAGATACAGCGTCGCGTCCTCGACGGCCTGCAGGACCGTCGCCGTGGTCGCCTGCGGCCCGTACGCGGTACGCCGGAGTCGCTGCTCCAGGACCTGCTCGATGCTGACGCCCTCGTAGCCGAGCTCGATGAGCGCCCGCTGGTGGGTGCCGAGGGCGAGGTCCCACGACTCCTGGATCGGCCGTTCGCCGAGCCGCCGCTCGCCCATGATCGGCCGTGCCGAGCCCTGCGGCATCAGGTGGCGCAGCATCCACAGGACGTCGGAGCACTTCTCCAGTTCGGGACGGGAGGCCATGTCCAGCAAGGCCCGCTGCACACCGCGCTGCTGGAGCGCCAGGCCCAGCGGTGCGAGCCGGTCGTGCACGTCGCGCGCGAGCGGCGGCAGCGCCTCGTAGCCGACCTGGCCGATCCGGTCGCCGCCCATCATGATCTCGACGAGGCGGCGTACGTCGCGCCGGCCCGGCACCCTGTCCTTCTCGATGCAGGTGATCGCCGCGTCCTGGAAGTCGTACGGGGTGGGCTTGGCCCGGTCGCGCATCCCGGCCAGCAGGATCGATGTCTCGAACACCGCGATGGCGTCGGCGGTCGAGGCGAGGTAGCCGTTGCGGCGCGCGGCGCGCACGATCTCCACCGACCAGCCGAGCAGTTCGGCCTCGTCCAGCCGGTCGAGTACGGGCGGGCGCTGCAGGAATCCGGAGAGCATGTCGGCGGCCGTGTCGGAAGCCGAATCCTGCGCCACCGGGGCGGGGGTCGTCTTCCGCGGCTTCGCCGCCTTCTTCGCACCCGCCTGCCCCGCGAGCCGGAACGGCTGCAACCGCGTCCGCTTGAGGTTCTTCGCCCACTGGGTCGCGGCGATCGACACGGAGCCGGCGGCGAGGCCGAACTGCGCCTCGATCGCGGCATGGCTGGACGGGATGAGTCCGTACTGCCACGTGCTCGCACTGGGCAGGCTGATCTCGAAGGTGTCCGTGCCTTCGACGCCGAACTCGGCGACGCGGCTGGCCGCGTGGAACGCCCCGCAGACGTAGAGGCAGTCCGCGGGATCGGTGCCCGTCGCAGCGAGGTGTGCGCGCATCCTGGTCCACATGTAGCGCTCGCGGTCCTCGTCCACGCGGACCCGCCCCGGGTCCCCGGGCGCGAGGCGCCGGAACAGGCTGCCGATCAGCAGCATGACCTGCCGGTACGTGTCGTGGTCGCTGTCGCCGAGGGGCAGTTCGACGTACTGGTGCCACCACTCGGACCAGTGCCGCACGCGGCCGTGGTGCAGCAGGTGCTCCTCCAGCTCGGCGAAGCGCGGACGCAGGTCGCCGATCTCCACGCCGACGGCATCGCCGTGCAGCGCGGCCTCCTCGTCGGCCGGCGGCGCGTCAGGATCGGCCGGCTCGGCCGCGGACTGCGCCCCGGCCGCCTGCCACTGGAACACGTGGTCCGAGGAGCGGTCGACGAGGACCAGCTCGACGCCCGGCGTGTCCAGTGCATACGCGATCGCCTGGTACTCGGCCGACGCCTCGGTGATCGGTGCGACGACCGACAGCGGCGCCCATTCGGCGGGGAAGCCGTCGACCTCGCTCGCGAACGCCTGCACCGCCACCGGGAGCCGGCAGTTGCGCAGCTCGGTCAGGAGCGGCGCCATGTCCTCGCACAGCTCCAGGTAGACGACTTTCGGCTGCTTCTCCCGCAGCCGCCGCGCCATCGCGACGGCCGAGGCGGGCGAGTGGTGACAGACGGGGAAGACCTCCAGCGGTTCGCGTACCGCGCGGTCGACGTCGTCGACGATGCCGAGGAGGATGCCCTCCAGCGCGTCTGGGCCGTCGGCGAAGGCCGTGGCGGCCTCCTGCAGCTGGGTGCGCAGCGCGTCGAAGGTCGTCCCCTCCTGAACGGGACTCATGACAGGGTGGCGATCGCGTTGCGGCCGCCCTCCAGGAACTCCGGCCAGGAGCCGCCCTCTTCCTTGCTGCGCGGCTCGACGACGCCGTGCAGGTACTTGTTGAGGATGGCCAGGTCCTCCGGCTCGCGCCGCGCCAGCGAGCCGACGAGGGAGGAGGCCAGCGTGTGGGCGGTCAGGGTGCGCTCACCGAAGAAGTTGCTGTGCAGGATCGCGTCCTCGAGGACGCCGATCTGCTCGGCGGTCGACAGCGCCGACTCCAGCTTCTCGTCGTCGCTGCCCGCGGCGGCTGCCGAGGCACGCAGATCGGTGAAGCTCTGCAACAGCACGTCGAGCAGGGTCGGGGGCACGTCCAGCTCGATCTGGTGGCGGCGCAGCAGTTCCTCGGTACGGAAGCGGACGATCTCCTCCTCGCTCTTCTTGTTCGTCACCACGGGGATGCGGACGAAGTTGAAGCGGCGCTTCAGCGCGGAGGACAGGTCGTTGACGCCGCGGTCACGGCTGTTGGCCGTGGCGATGATGGAGAAGCCGGGCTTGGCGAAGACGATGTTCTCGCTGTCCAGTTCGGGGACCGAGATGTACTTCTCCGACAGGATCGAGATCAGCGCGTCCTGGACGTCGCTGGTGGAGCGGGTGAGCTCCTCGAAGCGCCCGATCGCGCCGGACTCCATGGCCGTCATGATCGGCGAAGGGATCATCGACTCCCGCGACTGGCCCTTGGCGATCACCATGGACACGTTCCAGGAGTACTTGATGTGGTCCTCGGTGGTGCCGGCCGTACCCTGCACCACCAGCGTCGAGTTGCGGCAGATCGCGGCGGACAGCAGCTCTGCCAGCCAGCTCTTGCCGGTGCCGGGGTCGCCGATCAGCAGCAGGCCGCGGTCGGAGGCCAGGGTGACGATGGAACGCTCGACGAAACTGCGGTCGCCGTACCACTTCTGGGAGATCTCCCGGTCGAGGCCGTCGGAGCACTCGGATCCCAGGATGAACAGGCGGACCATCTTCGGGGAGAGGCGCCAGGAGAAGGGCTTCGGGCCGTCGTCGACGGACTCGAGCCAGGCCAGCTCCTCGGCGTACTTGATCTCGGCAGGGGCACGCAACAGGTCGGACATATCAGGGCCTTTCTCAGCGCATAAAGGGGGTATTAAGCGAGGAACGTCTTGAGTTCATGGACGAGCTTGCGGATGTGGCCGGAGAGCACCGGCGTGCCGAGGTCCTTGAAGCGCTCCCGGAACCACGGGTTGACGCTGCCGCGGCCGGAGCTGGTCACCGAACCGACAGGGATGAACTTGGCGCCCGAGCGGTGGATGGCGGCCATGCTCTCGAACAGCGGCTCGGTCCGCCATTCGTAGAAGTCCGAGATCCACACCACGACGGTGTTGCGGGGCTCGGCGATCTTCGGCTGGGCCAGCGCCATCGCGACGGTGCCGTCGGTGCCGCCGCCGAGGTTGGTGCGCAGCAGGGTCTCGAAGGGGTCGTGCACCCAGGGCGTGAGGTCGAGCGCCTGGGTGTCGTACGCGATCAGGTGGACGTCCACCTTCGGGAGTCCCGCGAAGATCGAGGCCAGGATGGTGCAGTTGACCATCGAGTCCACCATCGAGCCGGACTGGTCGACGACCACGATCAGCCGCTGCGGCGTGGTCTTGCGCGCGGTGTGCCGGTAGTAGAGGCGGTCGACGTACAACCGCTCCTCCTCCGGGCTCCAGTTGGTGAGGTTCTTCCAGATCGTCCGGTCGAGGTCCAGGTTGCGGAACACCCGCTTGGGCGGCACCGACCGGTCCAGGGCGCCGACCGTGGACTTCTCCACCTGGGTGCGCAGCACCTCGGCGACCTCGTCGACGAAGCGGCGGATCAAGGCCTTCGCGTTGGCCAGGGCCACGCCGGACAGGTTGTTCTTGTCGCGCAGCAGCTGCTCGATCAGGGACATGCTCGGGGTCAGCTGTGCGGCGAGCTTGGGGTCGGCGAGCACCTCGCGCAGGTGCATCCGCTTGACCAGGTCGGCCTCGATGGCGCCGAGTTCCGGGCCGATCGCCGGGATCAGCCGGCTGAGGTCGGGGGTCGCACCGCCGCCGCCGGAGCCGGTCGAGCCGGCGCCGGCTCCTGCGGCCCGGCCGCCGCGCAGCTGTCCCGGCTTGCAGCCGAAGGAGCGCTCCAGCCATGCCGCGTCGGACTGCCAGCGCGACAGCTGCCCGGCGGTGACGGTGCCGGAGGCGGAGGCGAAGACGTTGAGCAGCACTTTCGACACCAGCGCAGCGCGCCGTACTTCGGCGGCGCGGTCACGTCCGTCGTCACCGGCACCCTCGGACGCGGTCTCGGTCTCGGTCTCGGTCTCGGTCTCGGTCTCGGTCTCGGTCTCGGGCGGCACCATGAGGCCCTCGAACTCGGCGGCCAGCTCCGGGTGGCGCTGCACGATCGAATCCACGGACACCTGCGGGTCCAGCAGGGAGGCCGGCAGGCCGATGTCCTCGACCACGGCCAGGCTCGCCGACTCCAGCGTCGCCTGCTCCTCCTGGTCGAACAGCCGGGCGAGGAGCCGCCAGTACAGGACCTGCCGGCGGTTGTCTTCGGGGGCGGGGAGCGCCTCGGTTTCCTGTCCGGTCATTTCCGCAGCAGCCTTCCCGCTCGCTCGCGCAACACCGCCGCGGCGTCGGTGGCGGCCTTCTCGGCCTTCACACCGGCCTTGTCGGCCGTGCCGCCCGCCCACGCCCCGGCATGCACCGCGACCGCCTTCTTCCGTACGGTGGTTTCGACGGCGAGCGGCTGGACGGTGAACGTCCCGGCGTCCCAGCGGAGCAGGCCGATGCACGCGCTCGACGCCGCAACGGCTTCCGGGGTGAGGGGTCCGGCGGTCGGTATCCGGTCCGCGTCGACGGCGAGGCCGCCGCCTGCGGTGGTCCACGTCAGTGCGCCGTCGTCCTCCTCCCGGGTGGCGTAACCCTCCAGGAAGACGGGTATGGCGATCCGCGCCGGGTGCCGGTCCAGCGGTGCCGTCGCCGCAGCGGCCGCAGCGGGCAGGGCCACGCGGGCGGTGGCGAAGGCGTCGGCGGGCTCGCCCGGGCGCGCGTACGCCTCGCTCCAGATCAGGTCGCCCTCGGCGGTGATCGGCATGTCGGCGAGGTCCATCGAGCGGCCTTCGCCGGCGGCTGCCAGCAGCGACATGTGCGGGCGGAGCAGCTGCCAGAGGCCGGCCTCGACGACCGTGTCGGGCTTCGGCACCGCGACACCGGCCCGCACCAGGCGGGGTGCGGAGCCGTCCGCGGGCTCGAACACCGCATGGACCTGGGCCTGTACGGCGGTCGCGTGCTCGTGCAGGTCGATCCCGAGAGGCAGGAGCCGGCCGGTGGCCGTGCCGGTGGCGGGTACACCGGCCGCGCCGGGCAGCGTCAGCAGCACGGCGCGCGACCACAGGTCGGCCCAGCGGCGAGCGGGGATACGGTCCAGGGACACGCCCGGGCAGGAGGCGGCGAGTTCGGCGGCGAACCCGTCAAGGAGCGTCGCCAGACGGCGCAGCTCCGGGTCGGGAAGCATCGCGGAGACTACGGGCGCCGACGCGGAGACCAGGTCGTGGTCGATGCCCTGCCAGCCGGCGCGGGCGAGATCGGAGAGCCAGGAGCGGGCGGCGGCGAGCAGGTTCGGCGCCTGCTGCCCGCCGGACGCCGGGGCGGTCTCCTCGCGGTGCGCTCGGCCGGTCACCTCGTCGCCGCGGGTCGTCAGCGCGTCGTGAACGGAGCCGAGCAGCGCGGTGCGGGCGGCGGCGAGGGCCACGAAGTGGTCTTCGCCGGCGGCTCCGGCCGCTGCCTTCTCGGCCGCTTCGGCGACCCTGGCGGCCAGCGGTGTCCCCGCGACGGCCTGGGCGAGCTCGGTCAGGCCGGCGGCCTGGGCGGGACGGGGACGAAGCAGACCGGCGACGAGAGCCCCGTCGAAGGCGTCGACGGCCGCGAGGGCCTCGTCGAGCCCGGCGATGGTTTCGGCGAGCAGGCCGGTACGCTCCCCCATGCTCTGACCGAGCTCGCGCGGGGGCACCCCCACCGCCACCGCCCTGGTCGGCGGGAACCACTGCATCTCCGGCAACGGTGCGGTGGTCGGGGCGAGTTCCAGGTAGGCCAGGTGGCGCAGGAACCGGCTGAAGACGGGCGCGGCGGCCTGGTTGTCCCCCTGCGGAGGACGGGTGCTGCTCATGTCGGCGGCGATGCCCGGTGCCGTCGGCTCACCGTCCGCGGCCTCGACCCGCAGGTAGCGGGCGACGCGTGGGGCGCCGTACTGGAGCACGGCCTCGGTGATCAGGGCCTTGATGTGGTTGCAGAACGAGCCCCGCGCGCCGCCGCAGGGCCGGTTGTTGTTGGTGCTGCAGGCGAACGCATAGGTACCGGCCGCGACCGACGAGACGTAGACGCGCTCTATGTCCGAACCGCTGGACACCACGCCCTGCAAGCGCCCGTCGGCCAGCTCGACGAACGGGACCTTGGCGAGCTTGCGCGGCCGCGCGGGTGGTACCACCCGGGCCGTGCTCGACCTCTCCCAGTCTGACAACGCACCCATCTCCTATGCAGCAAGGGGAGTTCCGCGCCGATCGGCGGGACACTGCTGAACATAGGCGGGAGCACTGACAATGCCCCGGTCACGGGCTCAGGCGTCTGCGACCTGGGCCACCCAGCCGTACGGGAGTTCCGCGCCGTCGAGCGTCACCGCTTCGACGGTCCGGGTCTCCGGGTCGATGTCGGCCTGTACGCCCTCGCCCGCGTACCGCGGATAGCCGGAGGCGCCGAATTCACCGGTTGCCTCGACCAGCGCGGTGCGCAGCACACCACGGCGCGGGGAGCCCCCGGGCTCGGTGAGCCCCGGGCGCAGGACGACGGTGTACCGGTCGGGGGCGGAGGCGGGGCCGGGCGCGGCGGAGGAGTTCATGCGGCCCAGGCTAGCCACCCACCGGGCGGCCGGCCGGTATCCCGGGGCGCCGGAGTTGCGCGGCCCGGCGGGAGCGCCGAGGGTGATGCCGTGTGGGTGTTACCGATACGGGCCGGCGCCGAACACCGGCCTCCGGGGCAGCACCCCGTCCCAGAGGAGCGAACATGGCTGAACCGGCCGGCGGGCCTTCGTGCGAGTACAAGACCGAGCACTTCAAGGCCACGGAATACCGGACGAGCGACGGCAGACGCACGGTCAGGGTGAAGGGTGTGGCGGCCTGCCCCTCTTCCGGCTTCCGGCTCGCGCTGGAGCTCGCCAGCCCGCCGATCGTGCCGACGCCAGAGGTACTCCACCTCAACCTGGTGGAGGAGGACCCCACGGGCACGGTCCTCCCGGTCGTCACCGACACCGAAGTCGCCGGCGAGTTCCCCATCGGGGACGAGGTCGAGTGGGTGCTGCTCCGGAACCTCGGCATCAACATCCCGGTCACCAGCGGCTAAGCGGCCTCGGGGAAGTGGGGTGCGTTTTCGCGTCGTCCGGTGCGGTGCATCGCAAGGCGGAGCGGCACGCTTGTACTGGACGTACCAGGG
>NZ_JBFBAH010000059.1:0-17809 GCF_040682115.1 Streptomyces sp. NPDC051364
GGGCCCAGGTAAGCGTCACAACTCACCCAACCCGTGCGGCCCTTCTCATGTCACGGCCTCACCAGCACCGGAACAATTCATCCCCGGGTCGTAAGGCGGCCCCGGCCACTCAGGCCCGGCCCGTCACGGCGCCGCTACGCAACTCCCGGCCCGAGACCGTTCCTGCACCGGCCTGTCTCGCGTGGACCTCGTATCACCCGGATCGGCGTGTGGGCGGCACTGGCGGCTGGTCCGCTCGCCCTGGCTGTCACCGTCGCCGTGCCGCGGACGACCGTCGCCCAGGCAGCGCCCTCCCCGAAGGCGGCGGCCGACGCGAAGACGGTAGCCGCCGACCCGGCGGGTACCGCGGAGATGTTCGTGGACCTGTGGCTGCGTGCGGACGCCTCCGCGCCCGACAGCCCGGCGGCGGCCCCGGTGCGGGCCCTGGTCCCGGATGCCGACCTACCCAACCGGCCCCGCGCCGCGAAGACGGCCCCGGCCGCCTCCCGGGTCATGGCCGTACAGACCTCCCACACTACGAGTGGGTGGATAGTCGTCGTCGCCGTGATCAGCGAGCAGCCCGCTGAGGGGGCGCCGCTGGTGCGGTACTTCGCCGTGGCCGGGATCGGCGGCAAGGACGGCGGCCAGCTCACTGTCAGCGGAGCGCCGGCGGAAGTTGCCGCCCCCGACGCGGCCGCGGTACCCGCATCGCCGTTCACCTACCCTGCCCCTTCCACCGGAGCACTGGCGACGACGCTGGCCGAGTTCGTCCGCGCCTACCTCAGCGGAGGCCAGGGAACCGGGGTGGACCGCTACCTCTCTCCCGGGCTGCGGGTCTCGGCACCGCGGGCTGCTTCGTATGCGCGGGTCGACGTCGAGGGCGTCGCAGCGGACACCGACACCGCCCTGGGCACCACAGTGCCGGCAGACGGTACGAAGACCCGGGTACGGGTTCGCGTGTCCGCCGAGGACCGGGGCGGGGTGCTCTGGCCGCTGGCCTACTGGCTGGAGGTGACAGCACGGGCCAGCCGGTGGGAAGTCAGCGCCTTGGAGGCAGGAACGACCTCGCCGTCTGTGACCGCGCCGTCGCCTGCCGCCTCAGTTGTCTCGGGCAGTGCCCGATGAACGAGGTCGTTCTGGCAGGCAAGTTCGCTGACATGGGCGACTCCTTCATCGCAACGCTCGCCCGCTGGAGCGACAGCGGTCTGAAAGCGATCCTGCTCACCGTCGTGGTCGTCACGGTCGGCCGCAAGTTCTCCATGAAGGCCGGCATCGGAGCGCTGATCGCGCTAGTGGCCGCACTCGCCATCTACAACCCCCGTCGATTCGCTGGCCGCCATGTTCTCCGACGAGATCAACAACCCTTCCAAGGGCGCGGGCGCCGTCACCGTCGTCATCACCCCCGGCCCCGCAGCCAGCACGGGAGGTGAGCTGTGAGCACGGCGGCGGGGCCGCGCATCGCGAGGGCTTACACCAGTGCGCGCCGCCATCCGTGGGTGCTGGGCAGACTCGGCGACTGGACCGTGCCGTTCGGCCCTTACACGCCCGCGCAGCTGGTCGTGCTCGGCGGAGGAGCCTTCGCGCTGATCAAGACGTTCGCGTGGTGGTCGTGGGCCGGGCCGGTGCCTGTCGCGCTGTGGCTGTGCGCGGTGTGGGCGGTGCGCGGGGCTCAGATCGCCGGACAGAACCCGTTCACCGCCGCGCTGGGCGTGCTGGTTCTGCTGCTGCGGCATCCGGCCGGGCGGGTCGGCGGGAGGGCCGCCCGCGACAAGCAGCCCACCTACCTGCGGGGCAGTTCGTCATCGAGCCTGCTCCCGTCTCCGCTTCCCGGGCCCCGGTTCTGGCCCCGGCGGGTGCACGGTCGGCCGTGCTGGTGGCGGTGCCGGCTGCGGAGAGCGCGGCGGCCGGTTCGGGCCTGGCCCGCCTCCTGGCGGATGCGGCCGGGGCCGGGCGGAGGGCGGCGTGATGCTGACGCCTTTCCGGCACATCGCAGGTCATCTGCTGTGGTCGACGTCCGGCACTGTGTGGGTGGTGTGGCGGGTGACGGCCCTGACCGGCGGATACCTGCCCGCGCGCGTCCGACAGGAACTCCTGGGCAAGATCACCTCCCTGGTTCGGTCGATGCCCGCCATGGAGCCGCGGCTGTTCGTCCTCGCCGCGCGCACCGATCCCGGCGAGGTCGCCGAGCGGATGGTCGAAGGCCTCAACTGGCAGCGGCTCCCGGCGTGGGCGCAGACCTGCGCCGCCACCGTGGACCTGCTGACCGGCCAGGAGATGCACGAGCGGACCCTGTGGCTTGCCGTGCCGCTGCCCGGCAGGGGCGGTGCGGCCGCAAGGTCTCTTGGGGCTCTGTATGCGGAGTTTACTGCGGCCCTTGGCATCGCCCCGGTACCCGTGTCTCAGGCGGAGGTGCGGGCGGCGCAGGCGGAGGCGAGCCGCGTCCAAACGTCGCTGGGCGGCGGCCTCGGCCTACAGCCGGCGTCGCCCGCCGAGATCGTGTGGATGCTCCAGCACGCCCTGCACCGGGGACTGGAGGAGCCGCTCCTATCCGACGCCGAGCACAGCCCGCTCTACGGCAGCCGCGTCCACGACGGACAGCTGCACTCCCCCTCCTACGCGGACCTGGGCCAAGTCCGCATCGCCGAGGGCGGCCAGGACAAGAAGCCCGCCGCGGATGGCGAGGGCAGCAAGGCAGGGGGTGCGGGTTCGTGGTGGCGGTCGGCGGCGACGGCCTCGCCGGTGGGCCGTAAGTGGCTGCAGGTTGAAACCGAGGCAGCCGGGACCGGCTATCAGGCGCACCTGGTGCTCGCGGAGATTCCGCCGGCGGTATCGGTGGAGAGCGCGGATGTCCTGGCACAGCTGGAGGGCCTGCCGTTCCCGGTGGACGTCACCGCGGATCTGCGGGTGGTGCCGGCGAAGAAGGCCCGCGCGCAGGTCCAGCGCAAGAAACGCGAACTGCTGGACCAGGCCGAGCAGTACGGCGCGCAGCCCACCGGGATGCCGCATTCGCTGCCCGATGCCGCCGGGGATCTGGCCGAGCAGGATGCGCGGATGGCGCGGACCTCGGTTGAGGTCGAGGTCCAGTCGGTGACTGTCCTGACGGTGTGGGGTCCGGATGCGGCGACGTGTGACGCCCGTGCCCGGGAGCTGTCCGCGGCCCTTTCCGGGGCCGACTACCGGGCTGTGCGTCCCAGGAGGCCGGGAGTCGGCGCGGTGCTCGCCGGGCAGGAGTATGCGGGAACCTCCTTGGAGTCCGCCGCCCCGAACACCCGCAGGGTCCTGGAGAAGCACCGCGGTACGCTCTCCACTCCCGCCTGTGGCCCGGGGCACGTACCGAGCCTGTCGTACGCGTGGAGCAGGGCGGCGGCCGCCCGCGGGTCCATGGGTGCAATACCGCGAGCTGTTGGGAACAGTGTTCGCTCCACACCGTTCATCGCGCGGTTGAGCCGGTCCAGTCCGATCATTGACACCGGCCACAGGGGCGGAATGAGATTGGTGATGTTGGTCTTCACGCCGACTTCCAGCGCGTAGGCCGCGTCATAGTACGACTTGTGCAGAGCAGGGCAGGACCTTACACATTCCAGGGACACGCCGCGGAGGCTAGTACCGGCTCAAACCGCCATCCAGGGGGCCAAGTCGGGTTGGTACTCCAGTTACGAGACAGGTGATGTGGGCCGTGACAGAGCCTTTACCGACGAGCACTGCACCATCGACGTCAGTGCGACGTCTTGCGGCGGCGCCGAACGAGAACGTAGCCGACTGCTCCCACCACGGCCAGAGCCGCGGCGCCGCCGAGCAGCCAAGGCACCGTCTGCCGGGCTGCGCTTGCCTGGAGGACGACCGCCGGGGTCCTGGCAACCGGATGCGGCTGCGGTCACCCGGTAGCGGGCCCAAATCTTCGCGAGCTTGCCCTCCTCGTTCCAGTGCACGACGGCGCACACCCCTCCGCACGAAGAGCCCCGACCAGCCGGGGGGGGTGGGCTGGCCGGGGCGGGCCCGGCCAGCGGGGGGGGTGCCGGCCGGGGTATGCGGGGCAGAGCCGCAAGGACAGCCGCTTCGCAGCGGATCCCCCGACTCCAGCCGTACGATCCTCGCAGGCAAACGCCCACCAGGCCTGCCGGACACGCATCCTGGCGGATACCACGCGAGCGTACCGCTGCCGCTGCCCCCGAGGCTGCTATATCGCGTCAAGCTGTTCCGAGGAGATCGTCGTGGTTCGATCTGAGCGTTCGAGGATCTTGAACAGCTGACGGCAGACGGCTCGTTTCAGGCAGCGCTGTGCGTCGCGGGAGGTCTTGCCCTCGCTGATCCTGCGGGCGCCGTACGTCTTCCTAGCGGGGTCCAGCCGCATGCGGATGAGCCTGATGGTGTGCAGGGCTCTGTTCAGTTGCCGGTCTCCCCTACGATTGATCCGATGGCGATTCGTGAGCCCCGAGGAGGCCGGGATCGGTGAGACGCCCGCGAAGGACGCGAAGGCGCCCTCAGAACGGAAGCGGCCTGGGTGTGACCAGCTGACCAGCACCTGGGCTGCGGTGATCTGTCCGACTCCTTTCAGGTCCAGCAGCTCGGGAGCCATCTGACGCACGAGGCCGAGGATCTCGCTCTCGAGCTCCTTGGCCTCGGCCTGAAGGGCCTGAACGCGCTGGGCGGTAGAGCTCAGGGCCCGGACAGTCATACGGTGCTCGATGCCTTGCGTCGGGCGGTCCCTCAGCTGGGCACAACGGCTGATCTGAGCCGGCCGCTTGAGCTTAAGATCGACCGGCAAATGGATCACCTGAGGCGTCGGGTGGTGGGGCGGTTGTCCCAGCGGTAGCGGTTGGTCGCGCGTCGGATGACCATGCGGAGCGTGACGAGTGCGGCGGCGAGGTGGAGGTAGAAGTCCACAACCCTGCTGTTCTTCTCAGTGCAGCGTCGGAGCTTGCCGTAGCCGTTCATCCAGGAGTGCGCGCGTTCGACCACCCAGCGCTTGCCGGCCTGGCTCGGGGCCGCGATGCCCTTGCGGGCGATCTCGGCGGTGAATCCCAACTCGGCTATCAGGGCACGGGACGTGGCGCTGTCGTTGTCGCGGTCCGGGTTGACGTTGGCGTTGACGTTCTGGGGCATGGTGCCGACCTGGGTCCAGGCCGCGTCAAGGGTAGGTCCGAGCAGGGGCGAGTCATGTCGGTTGGCACCGTCGGAGACGATCCCGATCGGAACTCCGCAGGCGTCGGAGGCGACCGACCGCTTGAGGCCCTGCTTGCCACGGTCCACCGGGGAGCGTCTGCCTTCCCGGTGTCGAGTTCGCGGGCCCGCAGGACGGTGAGGCAGGCGTGGGCGGCCATGGCCAGAGTCTCACTCTGGAAGCATTCCTCGACTGCCCACCGGCTTCCCGCGACGCGGATCAGCTCGTCCAGTGTTGTTTCGGCCGGGCAGTAGGCGATGTGCTAGGAGACCTCCTCGGGCCTGCGGACCTTCGGCGGGCGATCACCCAGTGCCGGCGGTCCTCGCGGTGCCAGGGCAGGACCTCGACCCTCGCCCAGTCATAGACCCTCGGGCCATGAGCCCCGTCCCCGCAGGAACGACGCTTCCACTTCTGCCGTGGCAGGCCGGGGAACAGGTCGTGGACGGGGTGGTCCATAGCCCAGCGGGTGACGACGGTGTCGTGCCGGGTGGTGGCCATGACATGGAAGACATCCGCCCGCTCCAGCTCGGTGCGCCAGCCCTTGGAGAAGCCGTAGGCGGCGTCGGCGGTCACCCACCGGAACGGGATCCGTTCCGTGATCGCGCGGTGGACCATGGCTTTGGCCGTCACCACCTTCGTCTCGAAGGCGACTGCGTCGTCGATGCCGGCGGCCCGGCACCGTTCCCGGTCATCCGTCCACGAGGCGGGCAGATACAGGCGGCGGTCGATCAACGTGCGGCCACGAGAGGAGGCATAGGCGAGGAACACCCCGATCCGGGAGTTCTCTGTCCGGCCGGCGGTGCCGGAGTACTGGCGCTGGACCCCGGCCGAGCGGACACCCTTCTTCAGGAAACCCGTATCGTCCACGATCAGCACCGCATCCGGATCGCCGAGATGCTCGACGACGTAGTCCCGCACGTCGTCCAGGACCTCGTCCGCGTTCCAGTCGATCCGGTTCAGCAGCCGGTGGATCCGGTCCGTTCTTCCGCTCCAACGGAGCTATCAGCCCACGCATATACGCCAGCGCCGGCGGGGAGCCCACCGCCCCGGGCCAAGGAGGCGGCGGGAAAGGGTGTTCCCCGCCCCGGCGTGGTGCCCGGGGCGCGCGGGCGCCCGTACACTCGGCCCATGAACCGCACACGTGTCACGGAGGAGTGCCTGGCGCAGGCCGCTCCCGCCGCACGTGCGGCCCGCGCGGACCGGACGGGCGTCAGCTCCCGGACCGCCGTCGACGGCCAGGCCCCCGCGGTCGGCCGCGGTGCCCCGCACGGCCACGGCTAGCGCTTCTCGCTACCGTCCCCCGCCGCCCCACCTCATCCGGGCGCCTCCCGTACCCCTTCCCGGGACGGCCCCACCCACCTCCGGCCTCCGGCCGGACCACCGCGCCCGACCCCTCCCGGTCCCGTCGCCCGGGGGGCGACGCCTCGCCCCTCACCCCATCACCGCAGTACCGGCGATCCGTCGGCGCTGCCGCCAGGCGCGGGCCGCACGCCGGGCCGCCGCCGCTCCCGAAGGGACCACCGTGAAGTTGAGCGGGTTGCTGACCGGCCACGAGCACCACGTCATCCAGGGTGACGCCGCATCGACGCGGATCACCGCGGGCACCACCTTCGACGTCGACCGGGTCGTGCCAGGCTCGCTCTTCATCGCCGTACCCGGCCACCGCGGAGGCGGCCCCGCCGCCATCGGCGCGGCGCTCGCGCGCGGGGCGGTGGCCGTGCTCGTCGACGCGGCAGGAGCCGCCGCCGCGCCCCCGCAACGGGAGCTGCCGCCCGCGGTGTGCGTCGTACGGGTGGCCGACACCCGCAAGGCCGCCGCCGTCGCCTCCTCCCGCTACTTCGGCGAGCCGGGGCGGCACATGGACGTGGTGGCGGTCACCGGCACCAACGGGAAGACCTCCATCTCGTACATGGTCGAGTCGCTGCTGAGGATCTCCGAGGGTGCCTCGGTGGGCGTCATCGGAACGGCGGGCAGCAGGATCGGCGACGAGGTGATCCCGATGCCGCCCTCGGTGCTGACCACTCCAGAATCACCCGACCTCCAGTACCTCCTGGGCCGCATGCGCGACCGGGCCACGGGCAGCGTGGTGCTGGAGGCCACCTCGATGGCGCTGCAGACGTACCGGATGGACCGCACGTTCGTCGACGTCGGCGTCTTCACCAACCTGACCCAGGACCACCTGGACGACCACGGCACGATGGACCACTACATGGACGCCAAACTCCGGCTGTTCCAGGGGCTCTGCCGGCACGCGGTGGTCAACGTGGACGACGCCGTGGGAGCTAGGATCCAGGCGATGATGCCGGGCGCGGTGACCACGTACGGACTCGACGCGGAGGCCGACTTCCGCGCCGCGGACCTGGTCGCGGACGCCTCCGGTACTCGGTTCACCCTGTACCACGCGGGCCGGGCGTACCCCGCGGCCGTCCCGGTCCCGGGGCGGTTCTCCGTGTCCAACGCGCTGGCGGCCGTGGCTGCCTGCCGGGTCCTGGGGCACGACCTGGCCGGACTGGTCGCCGCGCTCGCTCAGATGCCGCCCGTACCGGGCCGGTTCGAGCGCTTCGTGACCCCCGCCGGCACGTCGGTGATCGTGGACTACGCGCACTCGCCCGACTCCCTCGACAAGGTCCTCACGGCCATCCGGGGCTTCGCCCGCGGCCGGGTCATCACCGTCTTCGGCTGCGGCGGCGACCGGGACACCACCAAGCGGGCCGAGATGGGCCGGATCGCCGGGACCCACTCCTACCTGTGCGTCCTGACCTCAGACAACCCCCGCACCGAGGACCCCGAGGCGATCCTGGACCAGATCGCCCACGGCATCGCGGGCACCGGCACCCCGTACGAACGCTCCGCCGACCGGCGCAGGGCCATCGAGTTGGCGCTCGCCGCCGCGCGGCCCGACGACATCGTCCTGATCGCTGGAAAGGGCAGCGAACCGCACCAGATCGTGGGCGAGGAACTCCTCCCCTTCAGCGACATGGCGACCGTACGCGACCTCGCCGGGGCCGGCCCGGCCTCCTGACGGGCCCTGGCGTCGCCGGGTTCCGACTCATTGACGCGGTCTCCCCCAGCGGAATCGTCGAGTTGGACCTGGTGTGTCAGCTCGTGGCGGAGGCCGAGGCGGCCAAGAACGACGACTCGGCCGAATTTGGACAGTCCGCGTCGGCGGCCCTCGCGACTACGCGTCCGTGGCGCCGCGGGCCGCCGCCGGATCGAGGGAGTCGATGTCCTCCATGAAGCTCAGCATCCGGGCGTTGACCAGGTCGGGGTGGTCGATCTGCGGTCCGTGTCCGGTCGCGGCGACGATCTCGGCGCGGGCCCCGGGGATCAGGCGCGGTACGCGTTCCAGCTGCCGCTTCGGGTGTACGAGCAGGCTGCGCTTGCCCATGACCAGGTAGAACGGCGTCCGGATCGAGCCCAGTTCCTCGTCCGACAGTGGCAGCGGGGCGGGCCGACTGATCCGGAAGGCGCGGACGCCTGCATGGATCCACGCGCGGAGCTCGGGAACGACGATCACCGGCTGCTCCAGCCAGGCGGCGAGCCGCGGGCGCCACGCCTTGGGGGCGAAGGTGGCAAAGAGGCTGGCGAAGATCCAGGCGAAGAAGCGAAGGCCCACCTTCTCCAGGCCGCCCGGGTCGAGCGCGGTGACGGAGGCAAGCCTTTCGGGCCGGCGGTGGACCTGGTTGATGACCAGCCAGCCGCCGTAGGAGGAACCGACGAGGTGGACCTTGTCGAGGCCGAGGGCGTCGAGGGCCTCGTCCATCCACTGGGCCGCGCGCTCGGGCTGCCACATGGGCTCGCGTTGGACGCTGCGGCCGGGGTCGCCGGGGGTGTCGAGTGCGTAGACGGGCCGTTCGGCGCTGAGCGCGATCGTGTTGGGGTACCACTGGGCGGAGCAGCCACCGGAACCGTGGATCAACACGACGGGCGTGCGTGACTCGGCGGCCGGGTTCGTGGGGCCGTACCGGTACACGTGGGTGGTCCCGAAGCTCGTCTCCACGTCGGTCTCGGAGCGGATCGGTGCGCCCTTCGCGTAGAGCACGTCGCAGGCGGCGAAGTAGCGGTCACGCAGCTCGTCGTTGACGTAGTGGCCTATGTCGCGTCGCACTCGGGTCGTGTTCTCGGGCACGGGGCACCTCCAGGAAGATCCGTTCTTCGTGGTACGACCGTACCATATTCATGGTACGGCGGTACCATGAAGACGTCCGGGACTGCCGGGCACGAACGCACCACCGACAGGCGGAGATACGGCACATGCCGAGGCGCGTGGACCACGAGGAACGGCGCACCCAGATCGCCGAAGCACTCATCCGGGTCGCCGGACGGCGCGGGCTGCACGCCGTCGGCATGCGCGACGTCGCGGCCGAGGTGGGCGTGTCGCTGCGCCTGGTGCAGTACTACTTCCAGACCAAGGAGAAGCTGCTCTTCTACGGACTCCAGCGCCTCACCGCCCGCTTCATGGCACGGGTGGGCGCCCGCCTCGCCGCCGCCGGCCCGGACCCGGGTCCCCGCGCGACCATCGAGGCACTGCTGCTGGCCTCCCTCCCCACGGACGAGGAGAGCCGCACCTTCCACCTGCTCTACAGCTCGTACTCCATCCTGTCCGTGACCGACGGGGCTCTCGCCGCCCAACCGTTCATCGACAACCCCGACGCGGCCGAGAACGCCCTCGCCGGCCTCCTCGAACAAGCCCAGGCGCAAAGCCTGGCCGACCCGTCCGCGGACCCGCGCACGGAGGCCATCAGCCTGCTCGCCATGACGGCAACCATGGGCACCAGCATCCTCGTCGGCCAGCGGACGCCAGAGACGGCCATCGCGGTACTCCACCACCACCTCGACCGGATCTTCGACAGCGGCCGGACGCCGACCCCCGCGTGCCCCGACGGCTCGTCGGACTTCACCCAACCGACAGCCGTAGAACCCGTCCATAACTTCTGCTCATACGCCACCCCGGCGCGCAGCGCGGCCGGGCCCGACACGGACTCGGCGGCCTGCGCCAACATCGGCTCGACCGGCGGTCGAAGCACCATCCCGGGACCTCCCTCACGGCTCGCCCTCTTCCGGGTCTGTCCAGCAACCGGGTCTGTCCTAGTCGGTGGTGACGCCGGGTAGCTGTCCTTGATCATGAATTTGTGATGGATCTCAAGTCCCTGCTGGGGACGGTGTTTTCCGGTCTCTCGGCGCTGGTCGTCGAGGACGTGGCGGACGGCGGTGACGCGGTGGTGGTCACGGCTCGCACCCGGACTGTGGCGGTGCCGTGTCCGGTGTGCGGGACCCCGACAGCGAAGGGGCACGGCTATCACCGCTGGACGGTGACGGACGTGCCGGTCGACGGCCGCGAGGTCGTCGT
Source organism: Streptomyces sp. NPDC051364 (assembly GCF_040682115.1). Classification (NCBI taxonomy): domain Bacteria; kingdom Bacillati; phylum Actinomycetota; class Actinomycetes; order Kitasatosporales; family Streptomycetaceae; genus Streptomyces; species Streptomyces sp. NPDC051364. The sequence continues at coordinate 10,491 of NZ_JBFBAH010000059.1, forward strand.
CCACCTGCGCGTACGACGGTTGGTCTGTCCGGTGCCGGGCTGCCTTCGGCAGACTTTCCGCGAGCAGATCCCCGGGCTGCTGGAGCGTCATCAGCGCCGTACGGTGCGGCTGACCGCCCAGATATCCCAGGTGGCGCGGGAGTTATGCGGTCGGGCGCCGCGTCTGACCGGCCTGTTGGCCGTTCCGGTCTCCCGCAGCACCGCACTGCGCCATCTGCGACGCTTGTCACTGCCACAGCAGGCCATCCCGCGAGTGATCGGCGTGGATGATTTCGCCCTGCGCCGCCGCCACCGCTACGCCACGATCATCACGGATGCCGAGACCGGCCGACGCCTCGAAGTCCTGCCCGACCGCGAGGCGGCCACCCTGGAAGTCTGGCGGCGGACACATCCCGGTGTCGAGATCGTGTGCCGGGACTGCTCGGCCACCAAGCAGGTCGGTGATGGAGACGGTCGGAGCCGGTCGCCAGCCCCGACGATGACCTTCAGGGCCGGGAAGTAGTCGAGACGGACCTGGCGGCACCGCCCGCACGGAGGAACGACCCCCCGATCACGGTCGCCCACGGCGACGATCAGGGTGCCGCGGCTGCGCCTCGGCCGACCGCGCAAACGGCCAGACCGGGTCCGCGCCGACAAGGCCTACGACTCCCGCAAGAACCGCACCTACCTGCGCAGACGAGGGATCAAAGCGACCATCCCCGTCCCCGCGGACCGGGTCCGAAACCGGAAGAACCTCCGTCCCACGGCGGCCTGCCGCCCAAGTTCGACAAGTCCGAGTACCGCGAACGTCACGCTGACGAGTGCGGGATCAACCGGCGACAAGCTCGCCGTCCGCTATGAGGCAACAGTGCTGGTCGCAGCCAACAAGGGGTGGCTTTGAAGTGCCACCAGTTGAGATCATGTGACAGTTACCTCACACCTCCCCACTGGCTGGACGATCGAGCAAATCCGCACGCTCTCACAAGACCGAAGAGCCACCGCGCTCTCCCTCGACAGGCTCGAAGTCGTCGAGGAGCCGGGCCAGAGCGAATACACGACCCTCGAGCCTGAGGTAATCCTCGGGTTCCACGACCTGCGCCTCGCGCTCGACGACTGTTCATGGGGCAGCCCGACACCGACGGATCAGTGGTCTGCTGGTCCTCTTACGGCTCCGACCTGGCACAAGCCATCGGCAGCCTGCGAGCCAGGATCTCTACCCCTTCAGCCACTTTCACAACAGGCCATAGCCCCGCTCTCGCCCAGGGTCGGTAGCTCCTCAGTGGCGGGCTTGCGGTGCCCCGCCGCGACTGTGAGGCAGCGTTGGCGACTGCGGACCATACGGGCCGTGAAAACCAGAAGCGTGGTTGAGGTCATGGGTGGTGCAGCTGGCCACTGATCGTATGCGTTCGTCGTACCCGACGCTGGGGCTGGGTTCTCCCCGCCGCTGCCGACCGGTACGCTCCCGCCCGTGAACGATCTTCGGGTGGGAGCGTCCGTAGTTGCGGGCGGACTGGTCTTCGGCACACTCACCGTCATGGGTGGCTGGTGGTCCCTCAACGGCGGGATCTACGGCTGCACCGCCGCGGACGCGGCACTGCAGGACCCGATGGCCGCCCAGGTCCGGACGCTCGGCACCCCGCAAGGAGCACAGGCCGACGACGGGTCTTACTCCGGCTGCGACGACGACGACCGCTTCGCGTACTTCGGCCGGGGGTACACCGAGCCCGCCCGCCGAGCGGACGTCGCCGCCTACTACAGGGCGGCCGCCGCCCGCAACGGCTGGCTGCCGGCACCGCCCGAGCCGGACGAGCCCGCCTGGCGCCACGACCCTGCCGGCGAACGGATCGGCCTCTGCTTCACTAAGCAGATCGACGGCGCCACCTCCCATCTCGCCGTGTCCTGGGCATCCGACGGGGAGCAGGGCTACACGGTAGAGGCCCGGGCGAGCCGGAGCGGCGGCTCCTGGTGTCCGTGAGCCCGGCCCCGAGCGACGGCGGTGGTTTGCCCGCCGGTGTCCGCCCACCTCATGCCGAACAGCCAGGACCGTGCTCGAAAGGCCGTCGATCGGCTTTCCCTCCCGGGCGAACCGACCGACTGACGGCTGTCGCGGACCAGTGAAACTGCGCAGTACCCAACCAACCTGCGCAACCGGACCCGAAGCTAGGAACTCCGCAGGTCAGACGACTGGCGCGCGCCGTACTCTGCGCAGATTCAGTGAGCCAGCACAGCCGCCAGCCCGCTCAGCCAACCTGCACAACCCCAGGTCACAAGCGTGACGACTGCTCACTTTCACTGACCGGCGACAACTTCCTCGTCCACCCGCCCATCACACCGACCCCCACCAGCCGATGGATCAGAACTCACGAAACTGAGACAGCGTCACCCCTGGCGGGATAAGGCCCAGGACAGCGATCCCACACCGATCTCTCACGTCCAAGACAGTGACACAAACCCCGAAACAAGCCCCGACCAGCATCAACACCCCAAGGACTCACCGTCTCTCACACCGCTGTCCCCGAGCCGAGAGATCGCAACGAAGGGTCAGCGGAACTTACCTGGGCCCTCTTCGGGCCAGTTGGCGTACGGGGTAACCCCGGTAACGGCCCCCGGGCCGGCCGAGCCACGGGCCGCAACCGGTGACGTCCGCGCGGTCCTCTCGGCGCGCGCCGGGCCCGACCGGGAGGCCGGTGCGCCGGCCCGCGGCCTCGCGCAGCAGCTTCGCGGCGTCGGCGGCGGCCTTCGCCTGCGCGCGGGGGGCCAGGGCCTCGTGCCACATGCGGGCAGCCGCCACCGCCTCCGCCAGCGCCACCAGCGCCACCAGAAGCGTGAGCACCACCACCGCTCCGCCGCCCCGAGCGGCACGCGGGCCCGCTCCAACGCGCGCGCCGACGCCCGCCATCCCGCGCGGGAATTCGACGGCGTGGCTCAGGACGGACAGACTGCCTGGAGCGAGAAGAAGATCAACAAGCGAAGACAAAGACTTCACCGAGGTGGCGATACGTCGTCTCCATAGATTCTGTCACCTGCCCGGACGCGGCCACGTTCGAATCCACCGCCGAGCGCGACAGCATCCGGGGCGGCGTCCCGGTTTTCCTCGATCGCGGTCACGCTCAAGAAGTCCCTAACCAGCAACGCCGCATGAGTACCGGCGCCGATCAGGACCTCCGATTCTATGAATTAGCGATAGCCCGGGCGTACAGGCGGGAGGGAAGATCGTGATTCTCTCGGCTCGCCTCGGGGCCAGGAACTACTGTCGCGATAAGCCCTCGCTGGTCAGGCGTGCTCGTCCGATGGCTGCTGGGCAGGCTGGACCGACCAGCTTGGCGGCTCGTCGTTGCCTGAGTCCTCGTCGCGCTCCGCGTCGGCGGCTGTCGCATGGATCTTGCCCGACGCGTGGTGGACCGGCGCGTATACGGCGTAGAGCTGCAGGGTCTCCTCACCGATGTTGGTGACGTTGTGCCAAGTACCGGCGGGCACAAAGATCGCCCAGCCATCCTCGACCTCCCGGTCGAAGTCGAGTCGATCCTTCGTGCGGCCCATTTGGACGCGGCCCCGGCCTGCGTCGAGTCGTAGGAATTGGTCAGTCTCCGGGTGCGCCTCCAAGCCGATGTCCTCACCCACCGGGATCGACATGAGGGTCAACTGAAGGTACTTCCCAGACCAGGCAACCGCGCGATAGTTCGTGTTCTCGAGCGTCGCCTTCTCAAGGTCGAAGCTTTGAGGTTCCGGCCCAATGTCCTTGATGGTCATACTTCTCTCCCGGTCAAAAGCGAAGGCGGTACACGGTTGCGGTCTTGCGCCAGCCCACGTCAATATTCCCAGAGCCCTAGGCCTTTCTGGCAACAGAACGCGAGCCGCTACCGCACAAATGCCCGCGACCTGGTGCCACATTCCGCCGTGCGTGTGTGTTGGGGCCGCCGGCGTGCGGATGCCGGTCGGGGAACATCAGGCGCCAGCCGTGCCGTGCCGCGTCGGTGGCCAGCTGTTCGACGGCGGTGTCGTCTTCGACGTGGAAGGCCAGGTGGTTCAGCCCTGGCCGGTAGCGGTCGTGCCGGTCGGCGGTGAGGGCCGGGGACTGCTCAAGGACCAGGTAGGTCGGACCGAGCCGCCAGCTGCAGCCGTTGTTCCAGCTCTGGAAGCGGGCATAGCCCAGTGCCTCCAGCAGCCAGCCGAGGGAGGCGACCGCGCGGTCGATGTCCGCCACCCACAGCTCGACGTGGTGCAGCGTTCCGCTGGTGGGCCGGTTCACGCCGCCACCGCCTCAGGGCGTTCGACGAGATGGCCACGTTCGAAGCGGGCGCCGGCCCGGACCAGGGCGACGAGACGGGGCGCGTTCACGGCCCGCCAACGTTCCTGGGCCGACTCGATGAGCTTGAAGACCATGGCGAGTGCGGCGGCCCGGCTTCCGGCCCCCTTGGTGACCTTGGTCCGCAGCCGGACGGTCGCGAAGGTCGACTCGATCGGGTTCGTGGTCCGCAGGTGGATCCAGTGCTCGGCGGGGAAGCCGAAGAACGCCAGCAGTTCCTCCTCGTCGTCCGTGATCCGCTTCACGACCTTGGGATACTTCGCCCCGTACTGCTTGGCGAACACGGCGACGGCCTTGACCGCGTGCTCCTTGTCCTCGGCGTTGTAGATCTCCTGGATCGCGCGCTTGGCCGCGGGCTGGGCCGACTTCGGCAGCGCGTCGAGGACGTTCGCGGTCTTGTGCACCCAGCACCGCTGATGACGGGTCTCGGGGAACACCTCGTTCAACGCGTTCCAGAAGCCGAGCGCCCCGTCGCCTACGGCTGGGACGGGGGCCCGCATGCCCCGGCGGGCACAGTCCCGCAGCAGTCCCGCCCATGCTTCGGAGGATTCGCGGTAGCCGTCACTCATCGCGATCAGCTCCTTGGCGCCGTCCGCCCGTTACGCCGACCACGACCAGGACGGCGGCCTTCGCCTCCTCCAGACGTATGCGCAGGTGAACGCCATCAGCCCAGACGTAGACGTAGTCCGTGGCGGACAGATCGCGGTCCATGAACGCCTTGTGGTCGGCCTGCCACTGCGTGGTCAGCCGCGTGACCGTCGCCGGGGAGAGGCCGGCCGAGGAGCCGAGGAACTGCTCCAGCGCGGGCACGAAATCGCCGGACGACAGGCCGTGCAGGTAGAGCAGGGGCAGTATCTCGCTGATCTTCGGGGACTTGCGGCGCGGCACCAGGGCGGCAGGATCGCCGAGGAGAACCGCTTGCGCTCGCCCGTCATCTCGTCGACGCGCCTATCGTTCACTCGCGGGGCCTTGACCTCGACCGTCCCGACGGCGGTGGTCACCTTCCGCGGCTGGTGGTAGCCGTTGTGCACCACCAGACCACGGCCATTTTCGTCCCGCTGGTCGGCCAACTCGGCTATGTAGGTATTGACTTCCGTTTCCAGGGCGGCAGCTAGCATCCGCCTCGCGGACGATCTCGTCAATCAGGGAGCCGTGTGGCGTCGTTCCGTCTTCGTTGACTACCGTGAGCAGTCGGGTAGCCGGGACGCATTGCTGAGTCCCGGCCCCCTCAGAACCGGACGTGCGAGTCATCCCCGCTCCGGCTGCGCGGTCAGAACCAAAATTCGGGATCCACATCAACCCGGCACCGGCCACCTGAGGCAGCAGGCCCGCTACTTGCCAGGAGCCCGATACTGGACTTGCTCAGCTCTGTGCAGGGCATCCAGCGTTTCTTCGACGCTCAGGAGAACGGTCGTCTCAAACGAGCTAAGCGCGCCACCGCCACTGATCGCCAGCGCAACCGAGGCCATGGACACGTTGTCCGGAGCTTCCCAGAGGTTATAGCCGTCGTGCGTGCCGAAGGCGTACCAGAAGCCGTGCAGCTTCCCACCGACGGACTCGATGTACGACTGAGCGGCCTTTGCACGGTCCTCGGGGTGGCCGATCAGCCTCGCCCAAGTCTCCGGCGTGTAGCTGAACCTTGATAGATAGAGCGGCATCGTGTCTCAGTCTCTCTTTCGTTTCATCAACGGATGCCCCCGCTGGGTGGGAGAAGGGCAGGGGTGGCCCCCGGTTCCCCCAAACAGCCGGGGACGATGACCGCCACGGCCTACAGTCAACGGGTGAGCGGGCCGCCCGATACAAGATCGTTCACTCGGACCTGTCGTACCGGGGTGGCAACCACACAGGGATGCTTGAGTCTGTTGATCGTCCGCTCAACGGTGTCGCCTGTGCCGCCACCCGCCACCCACCCGCCTTCAGGCGTAGTCATCACGGAAGCGCGGTCAGAACCCGAATTAAAATTCAACGAGCCTCATCACTGGACCTGCCACAGCCGGCCCAGCCCGGCAGTCGGCGGCCCATATCCGCCGCTGCTCCGCACGGTCTGCAGCAGTGGTGGGTGGCCGGAGGTTTTCGGGGGCTGCTGAGTTCGACGTGCTCAGGCTCTACCGTGCCCTCGCAGAGGACGAAAACAGTGATCTGGTTGTTCTGCACTGCACTGGTGACGATATGCGATGATCCCATCACCGTCTGCACTGGGCGGGCGGGCGGGCGGGCGGGCGGTGTGATCATCGCCGTGTGCGGGCTGGAGACCATCCCGCACCAGACAGGAGTTGTCATCATGGCCGTCATCGAAATCCAGACCACCGAGGAATTCGAGCAGCTCATCGACGAACACAAGCCAGTCGTGGCCTTCTTCACCGCGGAGTGGGTGCGGCCTGAGGTTCCCCCGTTGTGCGGGAGCGGTTGATTAGCTGGTCAGAGCGGGTCGACGGGGTTTCAGGTTCGCTTGTTCGGCCGTCGCTTGTTCGGTGTAGTACTTCTCCTCGAATTCGATGGGGCTGAGGTAGCCGAGGCGTTTCTGGATGCGGCGGGGGTTGTAGAAGCCGTCGATGTACTCGAAGAGGGCGAGGTTCGCCTCGGCACGTGTGGCGAAGACGCGGCCGCGGACGCACTCGGTTTTGATCAGCATCCACAGGTTCTCGGCGAGGGCATTGTCATACGAGTCCCCGACCGAGCCCATGGACGCTTGGATTCCCGCTCTGACCAGGCGCGTTGTGAGCTTGATGGCCGTGTATTGACAGCCGTGATCGGCATGATGGATGAGTTTGCCGGGCTCGACTTCCCGGCTGGCGAGGGCGTACTCCAGCGAGGACAGGACCAGGTCGGCGTCCGCGCGGGCGGAGGTCTCCCAGGCCACCACCCGGCGCGAGAAGGCGTCCCGGATCGCCGACAGCCACAACGGCCCCTCGTCCGTTGCGATCATCGTCAGGTCGGTGACCCACAGCCGGTTCGGGCCCTCGGCGGTGAAGTCGCGGTTGACGAGATCCGGGGCGAGGGTGGTCGCGGGGTCGCGGCGGGTGAAGCCCTTGCC
>NZ_JBFBAH010000060.1:0-16377 GCF_040682115.1 Streptomyces sp. NPDC051364
GGGTGGGGTTCACCGACGCGGGGTGGAGCAGCTCGGTAGCTCGCTGGGCTCATAACCCAGAGGTCGCAGGTTCAAATCCTGTCCCCGCTACTACAGCGGAAGGGCCCGGATCCTCACATGGATCCGGGCCCTTCCGCTGTGCTGGGGTGCCTCGCGTGCGGGCCGGGGTGGTTGGCGGGTGGCTATACCGAGAGCCGGGGGCCCGGGTGGGGCGCCGGCTCTGTCGGCCCTGGACCCATCCCGGCTGGGCAGGATCGTTGCGGAGGCGACACGGCGTTCGCCGACCTACCGCGAGGCCTCTGGGCGTAGAGGTACGGTGCCGACTGGCCGTTATGAGCGGGGCTGGAACGGGCTGCCGAGCGGGCTCTGGAGCTCACCTCACCCCAGCTCCGATCGCATCCGATTCGGGCAGCGGCTCGGCCGTCGCATCGGGCGACCCCCGTGCACGGATGGCCCGAACCAGCCGCGGCAAGATGCCCCCGGGGGCGACAGCGGCCCGGCGTACGGGAGAGGTGTTCTGGGCCCGTCCTTTCGTGGTGAAGGCCGCCGCCACCATCGCGAATGGACGGGCCAGCCCTCGCCGGACGCCGCCGGGCCGCCCACGTGTCGGCGGCCCCGGCGGTGTGTTAAGGCCGGGCCAGGATGTCGGTCACACGGTGCGCGTAGATCACCCGGCCGCAGGGGGAGCCGGGGTCCGTGCAGGTCGGGTCCGTGGTGTCCATGCGGTGTTCGGTCAGCGACCACAGGTATTGCGTACCGCCGCCCGGCACGCCCTGCCCGTGCTCGAAGGACAGGTCCTCGGGACCGACCGCGTTGGTGATGTTGGCACCGTAGTCCACCAGACGGCCGCCGGAGACGGTCGCCCGGCGCAGGCTGCCGCTGTGGGTGGTCCAGCTGCGGTTGAAGTAGTACATGCCGTCGTAGCGTGCCGCGCCCTGGGTGAGATCGCGGGGCAGATAGAACGCGCCCGTTGCGCCGACCACGCCGTTGGTCGACTTCAGGAGGCCGGTGGCGTCGTCGATCGGCAGTGCGCCGACCCGGCCCTTCTCGGGGTGCGTGTCGTCGGAGTCGCAGTACTCGCCCATGATCAGGGCCGGAGCGGCGGAGTTGCTGCGGTCGACGGAGATGTAGGACGCCTTCGGCGCTCCGGTGGCCACGCAGGTCGCCGCAGAGGAATTGCCCTGGGCGCTGACGAACTTGTACGAGGCCACCTGCGGCATCACGTACCGGTACGTGTAGCTGTAGTAGACGTTGTTCTGCCGGCCGATCTGGGTCTCGTCGCGGACGTTGCTCTTCAGGCCGTCCAGCGTGGTGTCGTCCACCGATGCGTTCTGGTCCGGGTTCAGGTCCAGGATGGAACGCATGTCGAAGACCCGCAGGCCGTTCAGGGTGTCCGCGACGTAGAGGTAGTACTTGTACCAGGCGATGCCGCCCGCGTGGATGTCGACCGCCTTGTAGGAGACGTGGTCGTAGCTGTTGTAGTACGGCTCCACCAGCAGGACGTGACGGTACCGCCGGCCGTCGGGGTCGCCCGGTATCGCGGTCTGCGGGTCGAGGAAAGACAGCCGCACGCCCTTGCCGCCAGCCTTGTCGTACCAGGCGGTGACCAGTGGCTTGCGCGAGCCCCACAGCTCGTCGGTCTGGGCGTCCGAGACACCGGTCATGCCCTGAGGGATCCATTCCTCGGTGGCGGAGTCGCCGGGATCCCAGCAGAGCTTGCTGGCGGGAGCAAGCACCTTGCCGTCGTCGCCCGAGCCGAACGGGTCTGTGGTGCAGGACGCGGCCGTCTTCGCGACCCGATTGCCCTGGTCGAGCAGGTCCTGGACGCCCTGCGTGGGCAAGGCCGCTTTCAGATCGGCCACCTGGCCGCTCAGGTCGGGTCCGGACTTGAGGTTGAAGGAGGACGCGGTCGCCGGGTCTCCGGGAGCCGCCTGAGCGGGGGAACCGATCGCCGGAACCAAAAGGACCGCCGCGACTGCAGTGGCGACCCAACCGGCATACTTGCCGCGGGATTTACGGGGTGGCATCGCTATTCTTCGACCTTCACTGGGGAGAAAGCGAAGATCATACGTATGGCCACCGGACGCCCGCGCACCGGGGCAGCCGCGTGAGTCGCTGGAGTCGCTGGAGTCGGCTGAGCCGAAGACCCCGAAGGACCGCTGTGCCGGGTCAGACCAGCGTCGGACAGCCGCCCCGCGCAACTCGCCAAGCCCGCGGTGGGCTTGGCCTTGTCTGCGGTCTCCCTGACCGTGATCCACCCGTGGTAAACGTCCCACGATCGTGGCGAGATGACCCGCTTCACCGTTCCGTCCTCAGGATGATCCGCCGGACACGCCTTAGGCGGGAGGCGTACGCGAACGACCAGGCCTCCCCGGACACGCTGATCGCGGTGTCCGCCGCCTCCAACAGGAGGAAGGGCGACAAGAACCCGGCCGAGTGGCTGCCCTCGGACGGCTCCTACCACTGGGACCTGGCCGTCGGCGAGAACGAGCGCCAGGCCCTCCTGGGTCTCGCCGAGGACTGCCCCCACCACCGTCGCCTACGAGCCCGCGCCCTAGAAGCCCCGGACACACGACAGCGCGGGCCGCCACCGGCCGACTTCACACTCACCCGCAGTCGACGCGCGACTTCCGCCACCGCGATCTGCTGCTCGAACAGTTCGGCCGCCTGCATCCGTACCGTCTCGCGACGCCGACGCCCCGCAGGAGTCAGCCCGCCCCCATCCGCATATCTCACACACCACAGATGCAGGCACCCACCCACACCCATCAGGGACTTCGCAACGATTCACCCCAACGAGCGGAAGTCAGTAACGCGGACGCTGTCCCAGCCCAAGCCCTCGGCGTACCGCAGCACCACGGACAGCGTCTCGTGGTCAGCGGCGCCGCGCGGGCCCTCGAAGGGCGAGTGCAAGACCGGCGACAGTGCTCGCCGCACCCAGCCGGCGACGGCGGCCTCGCCCGCCTCATCGAGCAGGCCGCCCGCGCCCCGGGCTGATCCCTCCCCCGCCGCCCCGGCTCGCACCCTGACGGGCCGGGGCGAGCCCGTCCTCTACCCGGTCGGCGGCCCACTCACGGCTGCAGCCGGGCCGGGCGCGGGCGCCGGCATCCCGGGCAGCTCCCGCAGTCGACTCAGGGCGCCTCGGGAGCGGCTTGGCATGTACGGGTCCAATGAGGTTGGGTTTACAGCAAGTGATCTCGATGTCATAGGGGTTGATGGTGTTCAAGGCGGTGCGCAGTGTCTCAGTGGCGCTCGGGCTGGTGGCAGGGCTGGCGGCATGCGGCAGTGGCGGAGGCGGAGGCTGACAAGGGCGGCGTGACGGATCCGGGCGGCCTGGGCGGCGGCGGAAAGCTCAAGGGTCCCATCGTGCTTGCCGACGATCAGGTCCGCACGGCACTGGTGAGCATGGCAAGTGCCCCTCAGGGCTGGGTAGGATCCGCGGCCAGGTTCCAGGATGCCGCCGACGCGCTGCGCGCATGCCAGGCCCAGACGGAGACGAACTGCGGTGGGTTTGTGACCCTCGGCAAGTCGTACCTCGCGCAGACCGAACACAAGCCGGAGGACAGGGTGGGGAAGGTGGCCTTCTCCATCTACTCCTTCCGGTCCCCGGACGACGCGAAGGCGGCCATGAAGGGCATACCCGCCAACATGCGGGGCAAGGCCGGCGCCGAGGCGAAGCCGCTGGAGGTGAAGGCGGGCGCCGACGAGACGGACGCGTTCACCGGCCGCCACACCGAGATCTTCATGCGCGTAGGCGGGGCCCTGGTCCGGGTGGAGAGCGAGGACCTCCGGGAAGGCCAACCCTACGCAGACTTCGCCAAGCTCCAGATCGACCGCATCAAGAAGACAGCCGAGGGCAAGAACCCCGACGCCTGACGTCGTTATCGGGCCGCACCCGCAGATGGACGAGGAGCTCCGCCGGGTGCGGCCGGAGGCCGTGGTGGTTGTAGGTGTGGAGGAAGCCTGTCAGTGCTTCGGTCCGCTCGTCGTTGGAGGTGCAGGGCCGTCGGCAGGCCCATTCCTCGATGAGGGTGCGGTTGAAGCGTTCGACCTTGCCGTTGGTTTGCGGGCGGTAGGCGCGAGTGAGTCTGCCGCTCGCGCCGAGGTCGGCCAGGACGGCCTTCCAGGCGAGGCCTTTGCGGTAGGCCCAGGCGTTGTCGGTCAGGACCCGTTCGATGCGGGTGATGCCCTGTTGGTGGAAGAACGCGGCCGCGCGGGCCAGGAAGTTCGCGCAGGTCGCGGCTTTCTCGTCGGGGTGGATCTCGCTGTAGGCGAGGCGGGTGTGGTCGTCGACGGCGGAGTGGATGTAGTCGAAGCCGATGCCGCGGATCGGCCGGCCCGCGTCGCGGCCGCGGACCCGGTTGCCGCCTCCGTCGGGGATCCGGCCGAGTTTCTTCACCTCGACGTGGACGAGCTCGCCGGGGCGGTCGCGTTCGTAGCGGCGGATGACCTGGCCGGTGGGCCGGTGGAACCAGGCGAGCCGGTTGAGGCCGTGCCGGGTCAGGATCCGGTGCACGGTCGAGGTGGGCAATCCCAGGACCGGGCCGATCCGGGCGGGGCCCAGCTTGCTGGCTTGGCGCAGGTCGCAAACCCGGGCCTCGACGGCGGCCGGGGTCCGGTGCGGTGTCGTGCCTGGCCGGCTGGAGCGGTCGTGGAGCCCGGCCTCGCCTTCGGTCCGCCATCGGCGCATCCATTTGTGGGTGGCGGCCCGCGATATACCCATCTCGACGGCGACGTGGGAGACCGGACGGCCCGATGCGACACGTTCGACCAGCAGTCGGCTACCGAAGTCCGCCAGACGGGCATTTCGGTGGGACACGAAGACTTCCCTGCGGTGAGTTCCCAGACAGCTCCCACCGCACCGGAGGTCTTCGCCATCTTCAAGACATACCGAGTGTCAACAACGCTCGTGACCAATACGACTACGGCCTGAGGGCGATCTTGCCGTGGGTGTGGCGGCGTTCGAGCTCGGTGTAGGCCTCGCGGACTTGCGCCAGCGGATAGACGTTCGCGATCGGCACCTCGAGATGTCCGTCGGCGATCAGGGCGGCGAGCTCGGCGAGCACCTTGGCGCCCGGCCCGGCGGCTACCCCTCCGTCAGTCTTCACCCCGTACTTCTCGGCGGCCGCGAAATCGGCGATGGTGTCGATCCCACCGGTCGCGACGCCGAGGGCGAGGGCCAGCTCGACGTACCCGTCGCCGAAGGTGTCGATGAAGGCGTCCACGCCGCTGGGCGCGGCGGCCCTGATGCGGTCCGCGACGCCCTCACCGTACGCGACCGGGATCACGTCGTGGCTCTTCAGCCACTCGTGGTTGTTCTCGCTCGCCAGGCCGATGACCGTCGCCCCGGTACGGCGCGCGAGCTGGACGGCGAGCGAGCCGACTCCCCCGGCGGCTCCGGAGATGACGACGGTCTCGCCCTCCTTGGGCTGGACGGCGTGTACCGCCCCCCATGCGGTCACGCCGACGACGTACAGGCTGCCGGCCACCTCCCATGAGACCTTCTCCGGCTTGCGCGTGAGGTCACCAGCCTCGACCAGGACCAGCTCGGCCTGCGAGGCCCGCTTCTGGCTGAACCCGATCACCTCGTCACCGGGCGAGAATCCGGCAGCCCCGGCGCCGACCTCCTCGATGACCCCGGCGAGGTCGCTGCCCTGCCCGGACGGGAATGTCGACGGGAACAGGTCGGCCAGCGCACCCGTGCGGATGACCGCCTCACTGGGGTTGATGCCGGCCGCTTTCACGCGTACGAGGACCTGCCCGTCCCCGGGCACCGGGCGTTCCACCTCGTCGACCCGCAACACGTCGATCCCGCCGAACGCGTCGTACCTGACCGCCTTGGGCATGGTCTCTCTCCTTCGACTCGCTGAAGCTGACAGGGGTGCGGGCTACGCCCGGCGGAGTTCGAGCACGGGAATGATGCGGATTCCGGCGGTCTGGCGTGCGTACTCGGCAAAGCCGGGGTAACGCCGCGCTTGCTCGGCGAAGATGCGGTCGCGTTCGGCGCCGGTCAGTTCGCGGACGGTCACCTGGTAGGTCGTGGTGCCGCGTTCGATGGTGCCCTCACCGGCGGCGGTCAGGTTGCGGTACCAATCCGGGTTGGTGGGTGCTCCACCCTTGGTTGCGAAGACGTAGACGATGTCCGTCGCGGTGTCGTGCGGGAGGTACATCATCGGGCTGACGTGCCCCTGCCCGCTCTTGCGGCCGCGGTGATGGACGAGGACCAGCGGAGCGCCCTCGAAGACCCCGCCGACCCTGCCCTCGTTCGCTCGAAACTCTGCGATGACCTTCGCGTTCCGGTCGAGTGCTTCGTTCATGTCGAACTCCTGTCGTTCACGATCCGGGTTATGCGCCGGGAGGATGAGCTATAGGGACAGAGTGGGTTCTGCCCTTGCGCTAGGCGGTGACGCCAGCGCCGCTGCTCATCGAAGTCGCTGGCGGCGGGGAATGCCGACTTACCGCAGGATTGCTTCGTCTCTCTCGCTGTTGGGTGCTCACGGAAGACCTCCCTTCGGCCGGTGACCTCCTGCCGGGAGGCGGGCACCGTGATCCCTTCCACCAGGCAGGTAAGGAGGCATCACCGGACCAGGGTGATTCGCACGGCCGGGACACCCGCAGGACCGACTCTGCGGACAGGCGTGCCTTGTCGATGCCACGGGACGTCTCGGCTCAGTTGGACATGGAGGGACTTCCTGTACGCCGCACATACGGTGTGGTGACGGCTGCTGCTCCAGTCCGGTGGAAACGTTCCGTCCGCGTGCTGCTGGGCAGCGAGGTAAGCCAGAGCCTGGTCGACCACGCCGTGCCGTGCTCCTCCCTGCGTGGCGAGGGCGTTCGCGGCGGCCGCGGTCATGCACGCCTCCGACGGTGCGCCGGCGAGATAGGTGGGAAAGCCCCCGTCCTGGCCGAGCACGCTGTGTAGGAAGCTGACCGCGCGACGGATGGGTTTGCGGTGGGCGGCCGGGTTGGCGAGGTGGAGGACTTCGAGGGCGGCGGAGGTGCAGTCGACGTCGGTGAGCTGGGCGTGCTCGCTGTAGGACCATCCCCCGCTCGGGTCCTGGAGGCAGATCAGACGGGCGGCGATGCGGCCCACGACCGGCTGGCCGGCGCCGGCCGTGTGCAGGGCGATGCCGGCGGTGGCGGTGACCCAGGTGTCCTCGTCGCAGATGAACGGCATCCCGCCGTCCTCGCGCTGGTGCTCCAGCGCCGTCCGGATTCCCTGCACGACCAGCCGGCTGAAGCCTGGGATGAGAGCCAGGGCGTGCAGCACGGACAGGTGTATCAGCAGGTTGCCCTCCCACACCGTCCCGGCCCGCTGAGTGGAGCGCAGCAGGTTCACGTCCTGGTCCCCGACTTCGTCCATGGCTCCCCGCGCATGGTCCAGGATGACCTTGACCGCGGTGACCTGGACGCGAGCCCAAAGGTGCAGACCGTGCTGGGAGAACGCTTTGGTGCCGGGCTCCTGCGGTGTGGGGGCGGCACCAACGAGATACAGGACCGCGTCGAGCAGGGCGCGTTTACGCGGTCCGGTGAAGTCCGGTGCCCGGTACAGGAAGGCGTCGATGTCCAACAGACCGACCGTATCCGCCTGGTTGCCGAGGGCGGCACGGGCCAGCAACCGGTCCAACCGCTGGGGCGAATGCCGGTGATCGCCCAGGTAGGCGGCCAGGCGGTCGCGGGCGGCAGGCTCCGTCCGGGTGCGGTCCAGGAGTGTCAGGAGCAACGCGGACTCCAGGACGCGGCTGTGGCACGGTTCGCGCACGGCGCCGTCCGCTCCCACCCGGGCCGTGAGCTGTGAGCGCAGTCGGGCGGTGGCGGGCCCCAGGCCGGGGGGTAACGAGGTGCGCGGCCAGCGGGATGTGGCGCGGGGTATGGGGATTCTCATCCGTCTTCCGTTCCCGTGCGGTGTCCGTCGCGTCGGCCTGGCGCCGGCCGCGTCCGAAGAGAGCTGCCGACCGAGCGTCAAGACCGGGTCGGGGCATGGCGTGCGGCGGATCCTTTCGCGCCCGGGGTGAACCGGCCGGTGGTGGACAGCCAGTGCAGCGTCGCGTCCATGAACTGCTCCACCAGGCACAGGTAGCGGCCCAGCTCTTCCCCCCGGTTCGGCGGCAGAGGCGTAGTCCGCAGTGCTTGTGCCGTCGCGGCGAAGTCCTTTCGACGCTGGTCGATCATGGCCTGGGCCCGGCTGCACGCCACGGCCGTAGAACAGCCCTCCTCCCGGGCGATGACCGCCACGAGGTTGTCCTGGCCCGCCAGCGCATCGTCTCCGCCCGAGGCCAGATCATTGGCCCATCCCGCGATGTCCGCCAGCGCCCACCGAAGGTTCCGCACCCGCAAGTCCACCCGCGGATCCTCCACCATCAACGCGTGCCCGGTGCGCTCTAGAACCGTCAGCATGGGCAGCAGGGTGATCGTGCGACGGCGCAACCTCACGTACTCCGCCAACGACAGACGTGTCCTCGCCTGCCGCAGGACCACCTCCTGCTCCGTAGCATCAAGGAAGTCCGCGTACTCCCGGGCAAGTCGCTCCCGCCACCGGTCCGGCATCCCCGAAGCCGTCCGCTCCCGCAGCCCCGCCAGCACCGCCGCCACGGAAGACGCCGTCCCCGTCCCTACAGCCCGGGTCGTACCCGGTTGGAAAACCTGCCGCAAAGGCGCGGTGAACGCTTCCAATGACCCGGGCTCAACAGACGAACCACCGCGATCGATGCAGTCGTCCACCCAGCAGATGAACACCGCCCACTGCACCGTGAGCAGCACATCCGGCTCGGCCGCACGCGGCAGAGCACCACAGGCCAGCACGTCAAGGCGCATCGCGGCCAGCCTGCGCTCTCCTGCCAGATCAGTCACCAGGCCATGCGCCCGAGCCCATCCCAGCACCTGCCAGAAGTCCAGAGCGTCAGGGTCTGATCTGCTGTCACCCACGAAGCGATCTTCGCAGAGCACGCTCAAGACGGTAACGGCGTAAAGAGTCACGTCCCACCGTCACAAGCACGCCAGCGCCCGGTTGTCCGCCGCCGCCACAGCCTCGATCCCTCAGAACACGTACATACATCCCGCCCCTTCTCCGGTGCTGTTCTCGAACGCGAGCACGTGGGCCGCACGGTGACCGCGCGACTCGCCACCGGCCCGGAGGCCCGACTGCGGTACTTCGATGCTTGGCTGCCCGGGCTGCCGGACGAGACGCTGCGCTCGCTGGCCGAGGATCCCGATCCCCGCGTCCGGGCCGCCGCCATCAGCTCCTGGAGCTGGCCCAGGCTGCGCCCGGAGGTCCAGGCCGTGGCCGAGGCCCCCGATCCCCAAGTGCGCAAGGCGGTCGAACGCGCCAATCACGTCGAGGTACCCCTGCCGACGACGGTCGAGGACTTCCTCGCCGAGACGGACGAACGCCGCCGCCGCGACGCCGCGTTCACCGCCCCCCTCGACGCCGCCCTGGCCGCGCTCCTCACGACCCACGAGGACAGTGCGCTGCGTCACGGGGCCGCCCAGAACCCCCACTTACCCACGGCGCTCGCTCTCGCGCTGGCCGACGACCCCGAGCCCTTCGTCCGTCTCGCCGTGTCCCTTCGCGCGGATGTGACCGAGGAGCATCGGGCGGCGATCGATTACACCGTGCCCCCGGGCCGCCTTCCGGTGCCGGCCTGGGTGGAGGAGCGCTTCGGCGGCCCGGATGCGCTGCGGGAGATCCCGGCATCCAGCCACGTCCTGCTGCGCCGGGGTGTCACATGCGCGCCGGAACTGCCTGGCGACGTCATCGAGCGGTTGGCAGCCGACGACGACTACTACGTCAGCCTCGCTTCCGGCCGGTGCTCGTGGGGTGGGGTGCCGCGATGGGGTGTATCTGCGGTCTGCATGGACGACGTCGCTCGCGTGGGGGCGTGCCCGGCCCAATGGTGAGGGTGACGGTGCCGGTGACCGTGCCCTCCGCAGCGATGCCCGTCCCGCCCTTGGCGCCCGTCTCGCCGCCGTACGCACCACCGACGACCTTGACGGTGCCTCGGGTGGCTTCGACCCGGCCCGCATTTCCGGCGCTGCCGCGCGTGCCGCTCACCGTGACTGTGCTGTCGGTGGCGTTGATGGGGCCGGTGTTGGCCACACCACCGTACTTGCCGCCGCTCGCTGTGATCGCGTCGCCGGTGCCGTTGACGGTGCCGGCGTTGCCCACTCCGCCGTACGCACCTCCGGTGGCGTTGACGGTGTCGGTGCCGTCCTCGCCGTCCAGGAGGCCCGAGTTGCCCGGCCCGCTACCCTTGTCGGTCGCGGTGATGGTGTCGTTGCCCTCCCCTCCGTCGACTGTCCCTTGCGAGGTGACCGCCGACTTCGGGCCGTACCCCGAGACCCTGATGGTGTCGCTGCCCGCGCCGCCGCTCACGCTGCCGTTCACGGCAGCCGCTTGATCGCCCGCGCCGCTGATGAGGATCACGTCGTCACCACCACCCCCATCGACCGACCCCATCACCACATGGTCAGCTCGGATGGGCTCGTCGTCGTCCTCCTCACCCGAAGCCGGCCGGCCAGCCGACATAGGTAAGGACATCGCTGTGATGACCGGTGACGACCCATCCCGCGACGTCCTTGGGGTCGATCACCCCAAAGTCTCCTGCCGAAGATCCGGCGTGCGCCGGGCCGAACTTCTCAGGAGGTCGGTGGCCTGTTCGGCAAGCTCCCCGTCCGGAGCGGTCAGCACGACACAGGTGCCATGCTCGAACAGCACCAACGACTTGCGAGGGTCGGCGAGAAGCTGCTGCCAGACATCCAGTCTCTCGGTGCTCACGCCGATCATCATGCCGCAGGGCATCGACACAGGGTGACGATCGGCCGACGGCTCCTGCGAATACGCGACTGCTGACCATGCGGGCCTACCAGTCCCAGGCCGGGATGGCGCCCCCGCAATCGGCTGAACCCGGTCAAGCGGTCAGCCGCGAACCCTGTCCACAAGATCCCTTGTCGCTAGTTGTCGTCGGTTGTCCTCCCTAAGGGGGAGGGGACTACGAGTGGACGGGCGGGTCCGTCCCGGAAGCCCCGGTGGATACGCGGATCTTGGGGATGAGTCTCGGCCACGTGTCCGGATATCAGGTGGTACGTGCGGGGGACGGAAGGTTGTTCTTGGGAGGGATCCGGTCTGACCCGCTCGTCCAACACAGTGGAGGCGCAAGCGATTTCACCCGACGAAGGAACGGGACCACACGCATGAAACGTCTCGCACCGCTGCTCGCCACCGCCGGACTCCTCGCCGCCGCCCTTCCCGGGCTGGCGGCGCCATCGGCCTTCGCCTCCGCCACCCCGACCCCCGCGTACCTGCGACAGACGCCGGCCTGGCACCGCTGCAGCCCCGATCGGCCGGCGGCGTACGAGTGCGCCACCCTCAAGGTGCCGCTCGACTACCAGCGTCCCGAAGGGCGCACCCTGAACCTCGCCATATCCCGGATGAAGAGCGAGAACCCCGCCAAGCGGCGTGGCGTCCTCCTCCTCAACCCTGGCGGCCCCGGGACCTCGGGTCTCTATCGGCCGATACGGACGAATGCCGAGATGCCCAAGGACGTCCGCGACCGCTACGACCTCGTCGGCTTCGACCCGCGCGGCGTCGGCGAGAGCAGCCCGATCGGCTGTGGTGATCTGAGCGAAGCGGAGGTGGGCGTCGGCGGGGCGTACCGGCCCGAGACCTTCGCCTCGGACGTGTCCTGGGCGCGCGGAATCGCCGACAAGTGCCGTGAGAAGTCGGGCGATGTGATTCCGTACATCACCACCCGCAACACGGCGCGCGACATGGACGTCATCCGCGCCGCACTAGGGGAGCGGACGGTCTCGTACCTGGGCTACTCGTACGGGACGTACCTCGGCGCGGTGTACTCCCAGATGTTCCCGGAGCGCACCGACCGGTTCGTCCTGGACAGCGGCGTGGACCCGGGGCGCGTCTGGCGCGGCATGATCCAGGCGTGGGGGACCGGAGCCGAGCCCGCCTTCGAGCGGTGGACGCGGTGGGCGGCGGAGCGCTCGGACACCTATGGGCTCGGCGCCACGCCCGAGGCGGTCTCGGCCACCTTCTGGGCGCTGGTGGCGCGGGCCGACCGGGACCCGATCATCCACTACGGGGAGAAGGTGACGGGTGACGACATCAGGGCCGACCCGTCGCTCTTCTTCGATCCCCACGGTGCCTCGGCCGTCGTCAAGTCCATCAAGGCATCGGCCGACAAGGCGCCCCAGCCGCCGGGTGGCACCGCTCCGGGCGGCATGGCTCCGGGTGGCACCGATCCGGGCGCGAGCGGGAAGGGCGCCGACAGGAAGGGGCCCGGCGCGCAGTCACCGCTCGGCGGCGTCCGGGCCGCCGGCCCGGGCGTCGACGCGGGAGGGGCGCCGGAAGGTCCGGACGCCATTCCCGCCAGCAACGTCACCGCCGTGTACTGGGCCGTGGTGTGCGGGGACACGGACAGCTGGCCCCGCGATCCGGAGCAGTACGCGCGGGACGCGGCGCGGGACAAGGTGAAGCACCCGCTGTACGGGGACTTCGCGTCGAACATCAAACCGTGCGCCTTCTGGCAGCGGCCGCTGGAGCCCGCCACGCCCATGAAGACCCGGGCCGATGTCCTGACCGTGCAGAACGAGTGGGATCCGATGACCCCGCTCGGCACCGGCCAGGGGCTGCACCAGTCGCTCAAGGGGTCGCGGATGGTGCTGGCGCTGGGGGGTGAGGGGCATGGTGTGTATCTCTCCAACCCCACGGCCTGCGCCAACACACCCGTCAACGCGTACCTGTCGACGGGACAGCTGCCCGCGAAGGACGTGACCTGCCACAACCCGCCGCCCACCCCGGATCCGGAGGGTGCCGGAGCCCGCTGACGACAGGGCCCGGCCGCCCGGCCCCGCTGCAATCGGCTGAACCCGGTCAAGCGGTCAGCCGCGAACCCTGTCCACAAGATGCCTTCGACGCCGGACGTCCGTCCAGGACTCCAGCCACTCCTGCGCCTTGGCCACGTCCGTCGTCATCTGGCACAGGGTCCACGGGGCCGTCAGCCCGTGGCCGGTGAACAGGGATTCCAGGCTGGCGCGGCGCTCCCGGTACGGGCGGTTCAGCAGCTCCAGATCGTCCAGCTGCAGGACGTCGAATGCGACGAAGTGGGCCGGCAACCGGGCGGCCAGGCTGGCGGCGCCGCGGGCGCGGGCGGCGGCCCGGCGCTGCAACGCCTCGAACGACAACCGGCCCTCTTCGACGTCCCAGACGACCAGTTCGTCATCGAGGACCAAGCCGTGCGGCAACTGCTGCTCGGCGGCCGCCACCAAGTCCGGGAACCGGTCCTGAACCAGGGAGCCGCGCCGGGTCTGCACCAGCACCCGCCCGCCCGGGTCGGCCGCGGTTAACACAAGCGCCCGGTGGCCGTCCAGCTTCTGCTCGTACGCCACCCCCGCCCTCAGCGCGGCCGGGCCCGGCACGGACTCGGCGGCCTGCGCCAGCATCGGCTCGATCGGCGGCCTGAGCGTCCTGGGGCCTCCCTCGCGGCTCGCCCCCCTTCCAGGGTCGGCCAGGCCAGCCCGAGGCGGGCCCGGCGGAACGGCCCTCGCAGCCACCGATCCGAGCGGCGCAGCGGGGGCGCCACGTTGGCCAGGTAGGACGCTCAGAAACGGGTGCTGTGCGGGTGTCAGCTGGCTCGGGTGTGTGTCTCTTCGGGGGCGTGCGGTCTGATGGTGGGCGTGCCGGTCCAGCTGGCGAGTATGCCGAGGGCTTCGGCGGAGGGGGAGGCGGGCTCAGGGGTCAGGATGACGAGGGTCTGGTCGGGATCGCCTTCGACGGCCAGGGCCACGTAGTCGAGGCTGAGGTCGCCGACGAGCGGGTGGTGCAGGAGTTTCGTGCCGGTGGTGTGAGCGAGGACGTCGTGGTCGGCCCACATGCGGCGGAAGGCGTCGCTGTGCAGGGAGAGCTCGCCGATCAGCTCGGTGAGCTGTGGGTCGTCCGAGTGGCGTCCTGCGTACAGGTGCAGCGTGGCCACGCAGTCGCCGGCGGCCTTCTCCCAGTCGGCGTACAGGCTGCGGGCCGCTTCGTCGAGGAAGACGTAGCGGGCGAAGTTCCGATCGCGGTGGGGTCGGGCCTGGAAGTCGGTGAAGACGGCGGAGCCGAGCCGGTTGGCGGCCAGGATGTCCATGCGCCGTCCCAGGACCATCGCGGGGACGGCGAGGGCGTCCAGGGCCCGATACAGGACGGGGCGGACCCGCTGCGGGCTGAGCGGCCGCTTACTGCGGGTGCGGGCAGCGGTGGGCTGGGCCAGGTCGAAGAGGTGGGCGCGTTCGGTGTCGTCCAGCCGCAGGGCGCGGGCGACGGCGTCCAGGACGGTTTCGGAGACGTTCTGGGTGCGGCCCCGCTCCAGGCGGACGTAGTAGTCGACGCTGACCCCGGCGAGCTGGGCGACTTCCTCGCGGCGCAGCCCCGGCACCCGGCGGGCGCCGGGATGCGGGGCGAGGCCAGCCTGCTCGGGGGTGATCCGGGCTCGGCGGGTGCGCAGGAACTCACGGATCTCGGCGCTGCGGTCCATGCGTCCACCGTACGGCGGGCCTGGGCCCGCCAGTGTCCTGGAAGGGGGTACTGGCAAACCCCCGGAACAAGGGTGCCCCGTACGGCGGCCCACGCGGTGATTGCGGGTGGTTGCCTGGATGGCGGGCTCAGTGCGTCGCGGTGATCATGGCACTCGACGGTCGGCCCTGGCGGGCGTCCGCCGCGAGCGGCTGCTCCGCCCCGGGCGTGAGATCGCCCGGAAACCGAGGAACGGAACTTTCTGATGAAGCACATCTCACTGGGTGGTCTCGACGTCTCCCGGATCGGTCTGGGCGCCATGTCGATGTCCGGCCACTACAACGTAGGAGAGGGCAGCGACGCCGAGTCGATCCGCACCATCCACCGTGCACTGGACCTGGGCGTCACCCACCTTGACACAGCCGAGATCTACGGCCCCTACACCAACGAGGAGCTGGTCGGCCAGGCTCTCAAGGGGCGCCGCGACCGAGTCGTGCTGGCGACCAAGTTCGGCTTTGTGCAGCACTCCGGTGGCGGCCCCGGCGTCATCGACAGCAGCCCGGCGAACATCCGCACCGCCGTCGAGGGCTCCCTTAAGCGTCTCGGCACCGACTACATCGACCTGTACTACCAGCACCGGGTCGACCCGAGCACTCCTATCGAGGACACCGTCGGGGCACTGGCCGAGCTGGTCGCCGAGGGCAAGGTCCGCCACATCGGCCTCTCCGAAGCCGGCCCCGACACCATCCGCCGCGCCCACGCCCTGCACCCGGTCACCGCGCTGCAGACCGAGTACTCCCTGTGGACCCGGGACGTCGAGGCGCAGATCCTGCCGCTGCTGCGCGAGCTGCACATCGGCCTCGTGCCCTATTCGCCGCTCGGCCATGGCTTCCTCACCGGCCAGATCCGCTCCACCGACGACATCGCCGACGACGACTGGCGCAAGACCAACCCGCGCTTCACGGGCGAGAACTTCCAGCGCAACCTGCGCATCGTCGACGAGGTCAAGGCCGTCGCCACCGAAGCGGACGCGAGCCCGGCACAGATCGCCCTGGCCTGGCTACTCGTCCAGGGCGGCGACATCGCCCCCATTCCCGGTACCAAGCGCGTCGCCCGGGTCGAGGAGAACACCGCTGCCGACGCCATCGAGCTGACCGACGCGCAGGTTGAGAGGCTGAACAACCTCACCCCGGCAGCTGGCGAGCGCCACGACGAAGGGAATATGGCCGTCATCGATCGGTGACCGGTCACACAGGACAACTTCGATACTCAGAGCTTTGGCTGGCTTGCGGCAGCGCCGCCCCATCGTGGCGACCCACCTCCCTGCCCAGCCCGCCCCGGTGTCCAAGACTTCAGCCGCTTCTGGCACCACGAACAGGGCCGCGAGATCGTCGAGGGAGCAGTTGTGGGACCACACCGGTCCCACTTCCTGCGGCGGGCCGGCCTGGACCCCGACGACGTCCGCCTGGACGATCCGCTGCTCATCGAGTGGCGCGGCGGCGGGCCAGCCGTGTGGAGCCCGGACACCGACGCAGACTGAGCACAGCAGTGCGGGCCGCCACCCAGTGAGGGTGGCGGTTTGCACTGCCGCTCTGGTCAGCGGCTTCTGCCGCGAGGATCTATGCCTCGGCTGCCGAAGGCAGGCTCATCACGTAGATCTGGGTGTCGTCGTCGAACAGCGTCACCTGCTCAGTGCCACCCGTCGAGGAGCTCCTTCCACGCTTCGCCGATCCACGCATGGGCATCCCTTTGCGTAGAACTCCTGCGACTCAACCGCTGGCGGCGTCTCAGCGCGGTCGGCCTTCTCGAATCGCCGTTTCCGGGGTTCGGGCCGCCATGTGTGGCCGCCGCTGCGGCTGTCCGGTCGGCACCGGCCG
>NZ_JBFBAH010000061.1:0-15856 GCF_040682115.1 Streptomyces sp. NPDC051364
TCTCAACATGGACATGCCCATCGGGCAGGCCGGACAGCGATCAGTACCACGATCGAGCGATCACGAACGAATAGAAGTCGGACTTAACGGCCACTGAGGTCGCCGGCGGTGGCGTGGATGGCGGCGTGCCGGGCGTGGCCGAGGGAGGCGAACATGGGGTCGCGGCGGGTGATCGCGAGGGTGCGGGCGACGTCGTTGGTCGCTGCGGCGTCGGCGGGTCGCTTCATGTGCCGGTACATAGTGCCGGCGTGGGACCAAATCCGGAACTGAATGGCCTGGTCGCCGGACATCGCGGCCAATTGCTGGGCCTCACGCATGTGCTCGATGGCCCGGTTGTACCGGCGTCCGTCGATGGCGGCCCACATGGCGGAGGAGCGGAACGCGGCGGCGCTGGCGTAGAGGTATCCGCGTACGCGCTGACTGGCGGCCCCGCTGGCTTGCAGTCGAAGGGCTTCCTCGCTGAGGGCGGCGGCCTGCTGTTCGATGGTCTGCTGGCCGCCATGGCGGTGATCGCTGGCGACGACATCGGCGAATCGTTGCTGGAGACGCTCGACGTCGGTGACGCCGATGCGGGGCGAGGCCGCGTAGCTGGGCGTGGCGGCGGTGGCCGCGATGGCGGCGGCTCCCTGGATGAGATGACGGCGGAGCACTGGCGGGTCCTCCTTCGCTGGTGCGGATGCTGGGGTACGAGTGCGGCGTTCGAACCCTAAGTCGGTGGCTGACTTTCCACTGACGAGTTCCAGGGCTCGCAGTTGCACGTTCTTGGGGCAGCGGACACGTCCGGAGCGCCAGGCGCGGATGTTGCTGTCGTCCAGTCCGCCATGCCGGCCGGTGAGTTGGGCGACGGCCCCGTTGACCAGCTCAGCCAGTTCACGGGAGCTCAGTTGCTGGTCGTGCATCCATTCGACGAGTACGTGGTTCGGCAGCACGCTCATCGCTCCACAGTAAGACCGAGCACGACCCTCATATGGGTAAAGGAAGGACCAAATCGCCCTAGGGTACGCGGAGATGAAGGAGTCACATCGCCCTACTCGCGGCTCGGTAGAAGGCGTTTATCTGAGCGAGCTGACGACGGATACGCCGCCGAAAGGACCGATGATGACCAGTCTCAGGGTGCCGAACACAATGTGTGCCGGCGAGGCCCCGGAGCCGGCCCGCGTTGCGCCGTTACCGGACCCCGCCATCCTGTCCTCGGATCAGGTGCCGCCGACTGCGGGGTTCCGCGACGGGGCGGAGACCGTTGTCTGGTGCGCGCGCCCCACTGGGCCCGGCTCGTTTCGGCCGGAGGATGCCCGATACGTGCAGGACGTTCGGCGCTCCACGATGTCCCATATGCGCCGCTGGGGCGTCGAGGACGATGTGGCGTCGGCTGCCGAGCTGATGGTCAGCGAGCTGCTCACCAACGAACTCCAGCACGGTTCCAGCATCTTGATCCGTGTCCGGTTGGTCGTCGGCTGTGGCGCTCTCATGCTGGGGGTGACAGGTGGCGGATCGTACGTTCCCAAGGTCAAGATGGCGGACCCGGATGATACCGGCCAGCGAGGCCTCTTCCTCGTGGATCACCTCGCACGTGAGCACCGCGGATGCTGGGGCGTCTCCGCGGACGGCACCACTTGGTGCGTACTGGGCTCGGCCGCCCTCCGGGAGTCAGCATGAGCCTCCTTGGCACCGTCCAGCGTTACCACCGAGCGGACCGGTATCCGACACCCGGCACCTCGCCGCTGCGGTTCGCCGACTGCTGCACCTGGAGGCCAGCGGCGAAGCGGAGCGTCAGCTCGCTGGGCTACCTCCTCGTCGTGCACCTGCCCTGACCCCCGGTCCCTCCCGGCGCTGGCCTCTCCACTTTGGAAGGGGCAGTCTCCAACGGCCCCGTCCCCCGGAGTACGCTCCGCCATTCCCGCGTGCTGACCGGCCATAGGGGTGCGGTCTAGCGCGCCACTGCCTCCGTTGCCAGGCGGGCAACCAGGGTGTGCCCCAGCCTCCCCGCGCCACGCACCTCGGCGGTCGGCCAACCGCTACAAGGCCAGCGCCGCCGCACGCTGCTGCGGAAGGCAGCCTCCCCTGTCGGTCCTCGCGCCGACTCCGACCACAACCTCACTAGTCAAGGTCCCCATGTATGTCATGACGCTGCTGACCCCCGACCACGTCCCAGCTGTCGACGAGTTGATCCGCTTGCGCATGTACTGGCTGCTGGATCGTCGGCTCCCATTGAGCGGGGAGAGCTCCAACCTCGTCGACCTCGTCCGCCTCCCGGAGCCCGAGCCTGGCATGCTGCCCGTCGGGATGTGGGACGGCGAGACCCTCGTTGCTGCACTCGCGGTGCAGGCCGCAACTCCCATGGCCGGCTGGACGCTCGAGGAGCGGCAGGAATCGAGCCTGGCGGTCTCCCTGGCTCACACCCACCCCGAGCAGCAGGGTTTGGGGCGGCTGCTGACGCACTGGCTCTGCGACTATGCCGCACGCAGGCCTTCTCCCCCAGCGTGGATTCGCTGCACCGTGCGGGTAAAGAACCTGGCTGACTATCTCGAGCATGCCTGCGGCTGGGAGAAGGTCCGCGAAATCACGGGCTGGAAGGGTGACTCCCACCTGTTCCAGCGCGCCCCGCAGAGAGACCGGCACATGCGGTTATTGGTCCGTGGTGAAGGCGAGTTGGCGTGATGGTTCAGGCGCTCTGCCAGGAGGTGCGGCAAGCTGACGCTATTGATCTTGCCGCTTCGAAGGTGACGGTCGAAGAGGTCCGTGAGCTGATCGTCTCCGGCATCGAGTTCGGCCGCTACGTGCCGGGGATGGTGCTGCCGGCCAAGGTCGTCGCCGCCGACCTCGGTGTACCTGCGGCCCTGCTGCCGCGCGCATTCGCAGACCTGGCCCAGGCCGGGACACTGGCCCGAAACGGCCACCACATCGCCGTCCCCCATTCGCCAGATGAGCGGGACTCGCGGGCCCGCCACCTGGCCAACCGATTGCTCGACCAGGTCGCGGCCAGGCTCTACCCTCCCGAGGTGCCGCTGCCGGGGATCGCCGAGCTCGCCCGCGACCGCGTCACCGAACCATCGCTCATGCGCACGGCCCTCAGCCTCCTCCAGGACGAAGGGTGGGTGGGCAGGAAGCCGGGGCGGGGCCGCGTGGTCCTGCCGTCTGGGTGGCTGCTCGCCCCACCCCGAACAGTGGCCCTTCCGCCCCTCGCCGCCGGCATGGCCGGGCTGGCCGAGCACGAGATCCGGGATGACGTCAGGCTGGCGTATACGCGGTGGCGCAGCCGGCAGTTCCTGCCGCCCGAGGATGTCGAGAGGGCATGGCAGGAGATGCGTAGTATCGCCACGCACATCCTGCCGTCCACGCTGCCCGGGACACTTCCTGCGGCCTACCGCGGGGATCGGGCAGTGGCCCTTGTGCGGGAGGCGGCGTCGGCTCCGCTGCCCGACACCGCCCTGCTGGGCCTGTGGCACACCGCCTGTCTTGCCATGGCCATCAGGGGTCTTCTGGCCTACTCCTGCCGGAGGACGCCATGACCGTAAACCATGGGCACCGGGTGCTACGGCTGCTTCGCCGTCTGGCCGGCATTCCGCTGGTGGGACCGCTCGCAGCAGGCATTGCGAAGCTGTACGGCAGGTGGCGTGTCCGGCAGATACTCTCCCGCGCCCGGCTCCGGATCGAGCCGGAGAATGCTGGGGGTGTGCACCCCGACTCTGCACAACCCCCGACTCGGGACTGATCGGCGCGGACAGCCTGCGCGATATGCAGTTACCTGCGTAGTTCTCGGTACGAGACCGGGGACGCTGTTGTCCGCGGGGGGTCGCTGGGCTCTTGGGACGGTGGGTGGCTGAGGGCATTGCGATCCGCCCGCTTTTGCAGCAGCCGGGCGCGCTGCGACTCCACGATGCTGGGGTGGTTGAGCGTGCGGCTGAAGGTGGCGATGACTTCGTTGAGTGGGGTTGGGGCGGGCTGCTTTGTACGCGGTTGGGCGGGTGACGCTGTGGGGTCGTTGGTCGGCCTGGGCGTCAGGATGGCGGGCCCCGCATCGTGTTCGGCGGCGGCTTGGTCAAGGAGGCGGCGGAAGTGGGTGGCATCGCCGCCGAGGAGGTCGACGAACAGCTTCAGAACCCGCCAGGCGGGGAGCTGGGTGCCCTCGATGAGGTGGGCGACTTCGTCGGTGGTGAGGGTCCAGCGGCTGGCGACGGCGATGTCCTGGGCCGCTGGCTGTCCGGCTCGTGCGTGGAGGGTGTGGACGGCTTGATAGAGAGCTTCGGCCGCAGGAACGGGTGAGTCCTCGTCCTCGGTGAGAGTGATGTCGCGGGTTCGTTCGCTGCACCGCTCGGTTACCCATACGGTCCGCAACACGCTGGGGTCGGCGCCGCAGGCGTGCGCGAACTTCTCGGTCATGGCCCAGGTCGGGAGGCGCTCGCCGGAGAGAATCCGTGACAGAAATGAGGGAGAGCAGCCGATCTTGGCGCTGACCTCGGTGTTGGTCTGCTTGGACGTCCGCACCAACATCGACAGGACGGGGGCCAGCCGGTTGTACGCAGCCCCCGACGGCGCGGGCGTGGTGGTGGGAGCGGGTTGGCTGTCGGGGGATGCGGTGGTCTGCGAGGCTCGTGCGGCGGAGGTACGGTGTGGCCTGGGGCTGGCCGGCGGGGAGTTCTTGGTTGAGCTTCGTGGGGCGGGTGCCGGAGTGGGATTGCCGGTCAGGCGGGCGAGGCGGCGCTTGATGAAGTCCTCGGAGTAGCGGTGGCGGGCGGTGTCCTGGCTGATGCCGAGCACCTCGCTGACACGGACCCAGGTGACCTGGCGGTAGCGGGCACGTCCGACGAGGCCGGCAGTGAGTCCGTCGAGTTGCTGCTGCATCTGCGCCGCGAGTTTGAGCGGCTCCTCACCGTCGGCGTCCGGGAGCAGCCTGAGGAGCTCGCGGGCGGACTCCCTCAGGTCATGGGCGATCTCGGTGACCGGATCCTCGGTGGGGTTGCTATCAACGACGGGTGCAGGCGCAGCCTGGCGTCGGGGGGTGTCCGCCGGCTGAAGTGAGGCCGGGTCAGTGCCGACCAGCTCGGGGTGGTTCTTGCGGGCCCGGTGGGCGGCCTGTCGGCAGGCGGCGCCGCAGTACTTCTGAGGGCGCCCTGCCCTCACGCCGGGGCTGGTGAGCGGGGTGCCGCAGTGGTCGCAAGTCATGGCGTCCGTCCGTGTCACGAAAAGGGTTCAAGTCAGCGGCGTGCAAGCGCAGAGTGTGGAAGATTCGCCGGATTTCGTGACGCCTCCCGGGCCGCGGGAACGGCCCCGGAGACGTTCTTGCGGTTGCACATGGGTACGCGGGCGGGGGCGCGGCCCCCGCCCGCGGTTGGGCTAGCGGCGGCGCCTGCGAGCCCGGTGGACACCGGCGAACGCGCCGGTCATGGCAGCAGCGACGGAATAGAGGGCCCCTGCGGGAACGGTGACTTGAACGGACGTCTGATTGATCAGGATGAGTCCCAGAACAGGAATCGCAAGAAACGCGGAAGTCGCGCCCTTGCCAATCCAGTTCATGGAACGAAATGTTTCGTGACGGTGGATACGCTGGCTTCCAGCCGAGCGACCAATGGACGGTTTCGTTCGGCGGCGCCGACGGGTACGTGCCATGTGCACAGTCCTTTCGGTGTTGCGTGTGGAAGGCGTGCGGGGCTCCGAACAGAGGTTTCCAGGCCATGTGGTGAAGCCCCGCACGCACCTGCGAGTGACCGTACAGACACAAAGCGCTAGCCAGGAAATCTACTCATATGAGACGGCGGCGCTGTTTTTGCGCGTTCCTGCAGGACAGGTCGACTTTTCGTCACCAGGCAGGCCGAAATCTTCCCGATCTCGGGCAAACGCGCCCCGCGCGCGCCCGCGCACTGCTAGAGGTACCCAATCCGCCGGCGAGTCCAGGGGTTACCGGAAGACAAGAGGAAGATCTATCCACGGCCGCTACATGGCTTCAACCTCTGGCCGGAGCATGACGCCGACATCTCACGTGAGCGCGATACACGGTTGGCTGATATAGGCCGGGACAGCCCTACGGAGCCGATAGGGCGCTCCGGCAGGCCGCCCGCAGCCAGCGGTCCGCTCGACGGCTCGACGGCTCGACGGCTCGACGGCTCGACGGCTCGACGGCTCGACGGCTCGATCATGATCGGTCGCTGATTGATCCGAAATCATTCACAAGCCACCTCTTATGGTCTTCTGCCGTGTGCCCTCCTGCGTTGCTCCGAGGATGGAGCGGGGCTTCGCCATTCGGTTGAAGCCGAGCCCGCCTGACGAAGGGGAGCCCATGCAGTGGTGCACTGGGATCCGGACTGCGCCCGCAGCCAGCCATCGCGTGCAGCGACGGGCTTCGCCCCGCCGTACGCGCCGCTCGAACGCGTCGAGGCCGTCCGATGAGCGACGTCACTGACGAGGCTGACGGCACGGTCCGATTGCCCGAGCCGCCGGCCACGCTCCGATGGGCGCCCGAGGAGTGGGATCGGTTCCTCGCCTTCGACCAGACGCACCGGGCACGCTTCACCCGATACGCCTGGATGGATCTGGAGTCCCAGGTCGACGCCGAAGAGGCAGTAGAGCGGACCTGGGACGAACTGATCGAGGAATGGCCAAGCCTGGCCCTCGGGTTGAACCTCAACCACCACGCCTGGGGGGTCCTCAAGCGACACGTTGCCATCCAGACGCGCCTGCGCCATGACAGGTACCCCCTCGACCCTCAACTCCCCCACGCCGTCGCCACCGACAGCTCGGACCTCCTGGACCGCGTCCGACTGGCCATCGCCTGCCTGCCGGAACGGCAGCGCATCACCCTGCGCATGCGCTACCTCCTGGACTACAGCAACGACGAGATCGCCGACATGATGTCCATCCCCGCGGCCACCGTGCGCTCAAATCTGCGCCATGCCCACAAACGGCTGGCACGGATCCTCAATCTGCCCACTGAATACAACAGGAAAGGCAAGGCCAGGCCATGAGCGAGACCCACGGGAGCTACGGAACCGTGGAGGAGCTTCTCGCTGCCGCGCTGAAACCAATGCTGTTCGACGGCGAGGACACCCTCTCCCCGCCCCTACCTGCCCGAACACCGGACCGCGGGTGCCAGAGCCGTCTTGCAGCAGCCAAGGCTCACCTTCGCCAGGCGCGCCACATGTACGGGTTCGCCGGACAGGCGTGGCAGCAGCTCGTCCACAACGAGGAAGCCGGAGAGGAGCTTGAGGCGCTGTGCGCCCAGACCGTATCCCACCCGAACTCCGGCCCCAGCATTGCCGTGTTCATCAGCAGCCACCACACGGACGGGACCGGAGCACAGGTGTTCGCGTGCCTCCTGTACGCGGCCGGGGACAGCGAAGGGGCGCGCTTCTGGTGGCAGTACGCAGCCGGTATGGGTGTCGACAAGGCCGCCTACTGCCTGGTCCTGGACCATTCCCGGCGTGGTGAGTACGAGGATGCCCAGCTGTGGGCGGATCTCTTGGCCCACTCCGACTTCACCCCCGACCCCCGCTGGCATCACCGCCCGCTCTCCCCCGGCGTACGGGACGTGCTCGCTGGCCTCCTCGTGTGCATCCGGCAGGAGCCTCACGAGGATCTGGGCTTGATCCCGCTACCGGCGACGAAGTTCGCGAAGGCAGTCTTTGCCCTCGCCCTTCGCCCGCAGCAACCCCGGCCCGGCTACTGGATGCTCCGCCCGACCACCAGCCCTCGCCCGGCATCGCCCGACGCCGAGGCACCCGACCGGGTTACAAACGAGCAGGACCCTGCCCCCAGCCCCGACGCGAACACCTGGCCGGCCCACGCTGCTACGCCGGCCCCAGCCGAACCACCGGCACCCGGCTGGACCATGGGCGCACCCCGCCTCCTGCCCAGGAGTGGAAAGCGAGCCTCGGCGGACGACAGCGCCGCCAT
Organism: Streptomyces sp. NPDC051364; assembly: GCF_040682115.1. Lineage (NCBI taxonomy): Bacteria > Bacillati > Actinomycetota > Actinomycetes > Kitasatosporales > Streptomycetaceae > Streptomyces > Streptomyces sp. NPDC051364. The sequence continues at coordinate 7,888 of NZ_JBFBAH010000061.1, forward strand.
GCGCCAGGCCCGACACGCCCACAACATCGTTGGGGTGCTGCAGAAGCACCGCCTGGGTATCAGCGCGGGCCAGATCGCCACGAAGACCGGACTGGACGAGGCCGAACTCGCCCCACTGCTCGAGATGCTGTGCGAGGAGGACTTCGCGGAGCCCGTCCACGGCGCCCTCGGTATCTACGCACCCGGGCTGGCCCTGGACCGGCTCGCCCTGCCCGGTGGAAGCGGCATCGGAGCGCAGCTCCAGCGCACCCTTGCTATCGCCCGCGACCACATCGGCGCCGCGATCTACCTCTCGAGATACAGCGACGGTGACGTCCTCGTCACCCAGGTGTCCACCAGCACCAACGCCCCACCTGTCGAGGAACACACCCCCTTCCACCAGGCTCCGCACGCCAGCGCCCTCGGCAAATGCCTCATCGGCCAGCTCCGCCACGACCAGCAGGCCGAACACATCACCCGCTACACGATGGAGAGCTTCACGGCGCGCACCTGCAAAGACCCCCGTACCTTCCTCGAGCACCTTGGCCGAACACGCCCAGGCGACCCCGCCTATGACATTCGCGAATACGACCGGCTCGTCGTCTGCTCGGCCGTACCCGCCAGCCTTAGCAGTCAAATCGGGGGCCTCGCCCTCTCCCTGCCCTCCCTCCACGCCCACCGCCTGAGAGAGGCAACGAAGGCCCTCCAGCGCAAGGCCGTCCCCATCCTCCTCGTCCTCCTCCTCACCGGCGCCATCCCCACCGACGCCTCTGCGGACGATCTCCACACAGCAGATCTCCTCGCCACCGCAAGCGACGCCCCCCTCAACGAACGTGGCCTGAACCATCTACGGCGCATGTTCGCCACCCCCCTCACCAGCCGTGCTGCGATCCGCAACGCCGCCGGCACGACCGCGCCCCACCTCGTGTCCGACGCCGCCTCCAACACCTTCTACCTCTTCGACGCCGCACCCCCCGAATCCGTCACTACCCTCGCCCTCCCCCACCCCATCACCGCTCCCCTCCCCGGCACCCAGCTACTCGACGGCGCCGCTACCTTCCCTGGCCCGCCAGGAGACCTACTCGTCTACGGCACATGACCCTGTTGCTTCACCAAACGCGCATTCCAAGGGCGCGACGTACGTGAGGGGGCAGGAAGCGTGGCCGGCCCCCACGGCTGACAGCTGCAGGCGGCCGTTTCAAAGGCTGCCGTACCGGATGAGGAGACTGCGGACCGCCGCACCGCGGGGGCCCTGGGCAGGTGCGGCCCACGTGAAGCGTGTCTGCTCACGCACGACCAGGTCCGCGAGTACGAGCTGCCCGCAGCCGCGGGGAAGGCCGGAGACCCTCGGTGGGCGGGGTTCGCCCGCCGGTACGGGCTCGACGTCGGCCGACCGGTGCAGTGGGAGGTTGAGGCGCTCGATCCCGCGGAGCTCCAGCGCCTGGTCCTCGCCGCCGTCGCTCCCTATGTCGATCAGTCCGTGCTCGACGGCCGCATCGCGGAGGAGGAGCTCCAACGGGCCCGGCTCAGGGCGTTCACCGAGACGTGGCCCGCCGGACGTCCGGACGGTGGCTGACCGCCGCCAAAGCGGGACGATCCCGGCCTCAACTCGGCTTCCACGGGGACGGCTCAGGTCGAGATCGGGAGCCAGGGCCGTGCGCTTTCCTGAAAGATGGCGTCCATGAGGAACACCAAGGCGTTCAGGGAAGCGGTCGCCGAGACTCTGGCCCAGCCCACCGGGGTGTGACCGTCCGCCCGGGCACGGTCGCCGACACCATCGAGCGGAACTTCCGCGCCGTCGCCACCCAACTCGGGATCCAGGAGGGCTCCGCCTGGCGGTACTTCGACCCGGCCGGCCTCGCGGCCAGCCTCGCCCAACAGCGGCAGACGGCCGAGAGCAGCAGCACACCCGGCGAGGTTGGGCGCGCGCCGATGCCGCCGGTCGACAACCCGGAGCTGGCCCTCATCCTCGGGGGCGTGCCTGACGCCCTGGAGGAGAGCGGCGGCGACCTGTACAGCGTCATCGTCAACGTCGCCGTGAACGCCTGGATGGCCGGCCACATCCACGGCGAGGACGGCTGCACCGGCTGCCAGGACAAGCGGCCCACCGGCACCGACTGGCAGGCCCGGATGGACACCATCACCGCGATGCAGCCCGACATCACCAAGTGGTTCGACCCCGAGGTCTGGACGGCCGCCCCCAACGACACCGGCTACGGCGTCACCCGAACCTGACCCGCCGCCCTCGTGATCATCCATGCGCCGGAGAGCAAACGACCGGCTGCCCTGCGAAGGCTCGGCGATACGCCTCGCCGGTCTCAGCCCCGAGACCGGCGCGGATGGTGGGGGCGACGCCGCCCCGGTGAGGGATCAGGCGCGGCCTCCGGTGAGGAGAATCTAGGCGGCGCTCACCCAGCGCCGCACGGACTCCCGAGAGGCGCCGAGGGATTCGGCGACCTGGATGTGGAGTGCGCGCTCGGAGAAGTACTCCGCACGATGCTCTGTCACCAGTCTCACGGCCTGGCTACGAAAGGCTGTGTCAATCTTCTTGGGCGCGAGACCCATCCTCTCTGCTGGCTCGCAACGGAGCGGCAGAGAAGTCGGAACGGTCTGCGTCACGACGTGCGTCCCGGCCCGGCTCCGGGCGCTGGCCACTTGCTCAGGCCCGCACTGTAGGGCGACCAGCCGGGCGCAAACAGGTGCCCGGCGAGCGAAAACGACTTCTGACGCCACCCTGTTCTTCAGTCTGAGCTGCACACGGGGCCGACGGACTGGTCCCGCAGATACGCCGTCCGTTCTTCCGGGGTGAGGTCGCGGTTGACGGAGTGGCAGATCTTCTTGATTGCTGCGGCGGGTGAGGGGACGGCTACTTTCCAAAGCCGAGCCGTCTTATCGTAACTGCCGGTTGCGACGGTACGGCCGTCGGGGCTGAACGCTACCGACGACACGCCGTCGGAGTGGCCGATCAGTGTAGTGCGGGTCTTGGCCGACGCGACGTCCCACAACCGCACGGTGCCGTCGATGCTTCCGCTGGCGATTGTGCGGCCGTCGGGGCTGAACGCCACCGCATTGACATCGCTGGTGTGTCCGATCAGCGTGCTGCGGGTCTTGCCCGTTGCCGCGTCCCATACCCGCACGGTGCGGTCGTAACTGCCGGTGGCGACGGTGCGTCCGTCCGGGCTGAAGGCCATTGATGTTACCCGGTCGGTGTGCCCGGAGAGAGTGGTGCGGGATTCGCCGGTGGAGACGTCCCACAGTCGCGCGGTACGGTCGCCGCTGCCAGTGGCCAGGGTGCGCCCGTCGGGGCTGAATGCCAGAGAGCTCACGAAAGCGGTGTGCTCACCCATAACGGTCTGGGCCTTTCCTGTTGTTACGTTCCACAGCGCTGCAACCCCATCGGCGGCCCCGGTTGCGAGCGTTTCTCCGTCAGGGCTGAACGCCACTGCGTTCACCTTGTCCGCGGGCACGACCAGGGTGGTGCGGACCTTGCCGCCGGCCACGTCCCACAGCTGCACTTCACTGCCCCAGCGACCGGTGGCGAGAGTGCTTCCATCGGGGCTGAACGTCATCGACATCACGGTGCCGTCGCTGTCCAAAGCGCGGAGGGGTTTGCCGCTATCCACGTCCCACAACTTGACCGTGCCCTCGGCGCCCCCGGTGGCCAGGATGCGGCTGTTGGGGCGGAACGCCACTGCCATTACCCCGCTGGTGTGCCCCGTCAGGATGGTGCGGTCGGCCACATCCCACAACCGCACGCTGTGGTCGAGGCTGCCGGAAGCGACGGTGCGTCCGTCGGGGCTGAACGCCACCGAAACCACCTCGTTCGTGTGTCCGAGGAGGGTGGCGCGGACCGCACTGGTGGCCACGTCCCAGACCTGCCCGCTGTGGTCGGAACTTCCGGTGGCGAGCATGGTTCCGTCAGGGCTGAACGCCATGGAGTTGAATCTCCCGTACAACGTGGTGCGGGTCTCGCCGGTGGCCAGATCCCACAGCCCTACCGACCCGTCACCGTTTTCGGTGGCGAGGGTGCCGCCGTCGGGACTGAACAGCACCGAACCAACGATGCCTTCCTGCTCCGGCAGCGTCCTGAGGACGCTGCCGGTGTTTACGTCCCAGAGCCGCACGGTCGTGCCGCTGGCGGTGGCGAGGGTGCCGCTGGGGCTGAACGACACCGCTTTCACAATGTCGGTGTGCTTGCCCAGGACGGTGCGGCTCTTTCGGGCAGCCACGTCCCACAGCCGCACGGTCATGTCGTTGCTGCCGGTGGCGAGGGTGCTTCCGTCAGCGCTGAGAACCACGGAATTCACCTGGCTGGTATGCCCGGACAGTGTGGCGAGGGGCTTATGGGTGGCCACGCTCCAGAGCCGTACCGGCCCTTCGTTGCTGCCCGTGGCGAGGATGCGGCCATCGGGGCTGAACGCCACCGAGACCACTGCGAGAGGATCGTGGTCCAGTGTGGCGCCGGCCTTTCCGGTGGCCGTGTCCCACAGGCGCACGGTGGCGTCGGAGCTCCCGCTGGCGAGGGTGCGTCCGTCCGGGCTGAACACCACCGCGTGCACCTCGTTGGCATGGCCCGACAGGCGTCGATGCAACGGGAGGGCTGCGCCGTTGTGCAGGCTTTCCGCGGCTTCGGGTGTGTGGCTGGTGCGGTATGCCTGGATGGCCAGAAGCGAGGCGAGTTCGGGGTTCGAGGCGATGAGGGTGCTGGACTCGGCCGCGAGCTGACGGGACTGGGCTGCTTCACGTGTGGTGACCGCTGCCCGCCACTGCCACAGGGCGCCGCCCCCCGCGATGAGAGCGATGGTGAGCAAGCCGGCCAGGATCGCGTTGAGGCGCCGGCTTCGGCGGATGGCAGCCTGCTGGCGCTGCTTGCTAGCGGTGAGGAACCGGTCGATGTCAGTGGGCAGACGGCGCTGGTGGGACAATTCGAGCCCCGCTGCCAGAGCTGTGCCCGCGAGCAGGTCTTCCTCGTGCTTTCCGTCGGCCCAGCGGGCCTGCTGCTCGGTGGCTCGTACGAACCATTCCTGGAAGCGGCGGTCCTGGCCGACCAACTCGCGCAACCTGCCCCAGTCCCGGATGAGCGCGTCGTGGATGAGCTCCGCCATCGGACGTGCCGAAGGCCCTTCGGGCGTGCGGGTGGTGACGATGCGGTGCCGGGTCAGCTCGGCGAGGACCGTGTCGAACACATCTCTGTCATCAGGGGAACCGTCGGGGCTGGCTGCGAGGTCACGCAGATCCTCCAGAGGGACCTGCGCACGGATCGCGGGGATGTTGTGGCGCAGGTCGGCAGGGCGTACGAGTGAGGTCAGCATGCGCTCGGCGACGGGCAGGCTGTCCGGGGGCAGTCGGTTGAGTGCGGTGTCGCACCAGGTGGTCAGGCTGCCGGTCACTCCCCCGATGCGCCGGTAGGCGTCGTGGGTGAGGAAGCCGTCGTGGCGCTGTCGCCACAGCTCGCTGAGTGTCAGTTCCAGCAGGGGCAGCACCGTGACCGCGGCCCTGCGGCGTGCCGCCCCCTCTGGGGCATTGGCCAGGACATCGGTGACGATCTGCTCCGGGAGCCCGCTTTCGAAGCGGGCTCCGACGTTGTGGGCGGGCAGCGTGATGATGTCGTGCAGGTCGTTCTGGCTCAGCGTGCCCGGGATGTTGAGGAGGCCCGGCATTGCCGCCTCCAGCAGGTCGGGGGCGAGGGCGGCGAGCTGCGGGTAGAAGTCGTCGCGCATGACGAGGATCACGCTCAGGGCGGCGTGCGAGGTGATCGCGGCCGTGAGCCGGTCCGCGGCGGCGAGGTTGTCTTTCTGCTGGGTGAGTAGCTCCTCGAACTGGTCGATGACGAGCACGACCCGCTGGTATTCGGGTTGTGCCCTGAGCGTGCGGGTCACGGCCTCGGGGATCCCGTCGGTGGTGGCCCCGGGCAGCCCTGCGCGTTCGATCTCGGCACAGAGGTCCTGACCTGTCGAACCCGTACGGGCAGCCACCGGTCGCTGCCCGCCACTTCGCCCGCGGCCAGTGCGGGCAGGACCCCGGCCTGGATCAGGGAGGACTTGCCCGAGCCGGACGGGCCGAGCAGCAGGACCACACGCCGCTGCTCGTCCAGATGCGCGAGGACCTGGCTCACGGCGTCCTGCCGGCCCTCGAACCACTGGGCCTGGTCCGCGGTGAACGGCTCCAGCCCCCGGTAAGGGCATACATCCTGAACGGCCAGGGCAGGCCAGATCGCTCGAAGCACCTGGACGGGGGTGACGTAGGCGATGCCCTGGCCCTTCCCGTATGTATCGGGGCTGGTGATCTCGGTGAGCATGCCGATGACCAGACCGGTCACCTCGTCGACGACCGGGCCGCCGCTGAACCCCGTGGTCAGGTCGTTGGCGCCCGTCAGCTGGAGGTGTTGACCCGATGCTCGGTCGCAGGCAGAAGGTCACCAGCCGTCGCGTACCCGAAATGCCCGCCCTCCGGAGCCTGTCCGGGAAAGCCGAACGAGCGCACCTCGTGCCCCCTGGAGCCTGCCGCGGAACCCAGCGCCGGTACGTGCGTGCCGGGCACGGCGACACCCAGGCGCACCATGGCGACGTCTTCGGCCTCGGGTTCCCGCCACGGCTCTTCCAGGACGATCCCTTCGACGACGCCTGCTCCGTCAGCGTTCGGGAAGACCAGCCATACGCTGCGGCCGGGCCCGCTGCCGGCAGCGCGGACGACGTGCGCGCAGGTGACGAGCACGTCCTCAGCGACCAGGAAGCCGGCCCCGCACGCCTCATCGTTCTGTCCGAGGACCCGGGCCACGGCTCTGAGCATGTCCACGGGTTCAGCCGTCCTTCTTGTGCCAGTTCATGGTGCCCTTCAGGTAGCAGTCGGCGCTGCCATTCGATCCTCGCCGGGCGCCTCGCGCCTACGCTCAGTGGAGGACCACACGGCGTTCTTGGGGAGGCCGATCAGGCGGCTGGTTCGTAGACGACGGTGGTGGTCGGGCAGTCCTCGGCAAGGCCGAGGAGTGCCTGCCGCTCCGCCTCGTCGACGGCCAGGCCCCAACGGAGCTTCGTCCCCACCCACGTCGCGGCATAGGTGCAGTGGTAGGAGCCGTCCGTGGGCATCCATTCCGCCGGGTCCTTGTCGGCCTTGGAACGGTTGGAGGCGGCCGAGACCGCGATCAGGGTGTCTGGACTGTTCTGGTCGTTCGCGTACGCCTCACGCCGCGCCGCATCCCACGGCGTCTGCTCAGAGTCGTAGACCTCAGCGAGCGGAACAAAATGGTCAACGTCGAGGCGGGCCGCGTCGGTGACGACCACGTCGTCGTACGCACTGCGCCACACCCCGCCCGTCAGCTTGCAGCCCGCCGCGACCTGCGGAGCCTCGAGCGCCTCGGACAGGATGACCTCCTTGCGGGTATCGCACCCGTCCGAGGCGATGAGGCCCTTGTTCCAGTGCTTGTAGAGATCCCGCTTGTAGCCCTCCCGGTGCTCCTCCGCGACCGAGAGCTGGTCGATCGCATCGAAGAGCGACAACGGCACCCGCACACCCAGCGCACTAGGTACAGCAGGAGCGGAGGCGACCGTGGCGGCCGCGGCCAGCCGCAAATCTGCGGCATGGGAGGCGGGAGCGGTGGTGAGCACAGGCAGGGCAGCGAGGGCGAGCGCGGACAGACCGCGCCACAGCAGGTTCTTGATCACATGAGTGGGTCTAGCGCGGCCCTCGTGGTCTGCGACAGGGGCTGAGCAGCCAACTCACCCGTCCGGGCGGCCGGATTCACCGCGGAAACGATCACTCCGGCCATACGGTCGCCGGCGGCGCCGGGACCGTCACCGGGAGCGGTCAAGGTGAACTCCTGCGGTAGGGGCCTCACTCCCGCTCTTTGGCCCGTGCCCGCCGGTGCCCCGCGCCGGGCGGTACCAACGGCCGGGCAGGGCTAGGGCGTGTATCCGGTTGTGATCAATTTGTGCGACTCGCCCGTGCCCTGTGACGCGATCTGGTAGATCGTCACTCATGACGCGGGCGCAAC
>NZ_JBFBAH010000062.1:0-15693 GCF_040682115.1 Streptomyces sp. NPDC051364
AGCCCCGCTCAGCAGCACCCCACCCGGCGGGTGACGGTTGCTCAGGCAGCGGCCACCCTGTAGGCAGGACGGCAAGGACGACGGCACAAAGCCGGCCCGCAAGGGCCCCCGCACCGCGGGACGTCCAACGGGGGCGGACACCGGTGTCGGCACGCGATTAGGCTGGGCGCGGGCGCGGCGTCGAGGTGGGCGCCGGACCAGTGTTCGACAGACCAGGAGGACCAGTGAGCGGCGATCGGAACGAGAGGCGCGGCGGGACTTGGGACGTCCCGACGGACGATCAGTCCGACGCGGAGCCCGAGGTGACGGGCGAGTTCACCATCGACTACACCCCGCCGGCCTGGTACACGCAGGGCGCGGCCCCGGCCACTCCGGTACCGGGCCTCCCCGAGGGCAGCGGCTTCGAACCCCACCGCCCGTCGGACGTGGCCTCGCCCCCGACGATGCGGATTGCCCCGCCGGCCCCGCGCACCCCGTCGGACGGCGCGGGCGTGCCCTCGCCGTTCCCGGCACCGGCCCCGGCCCCGGCCCCGGCACCCTTCAGCACACCGGCCGACAATGCCACCCCGCCTGCGGCTTTCCCGCCTCCGGCACCCGCCGACAACACGGGCGCCCCCTCCTTCAGCACCCCCGCCGAGTCCGCCACCGGCGTGCCCGCGCCGCTCCCGGCACCCGCCGAGGTACCGGCTCTGCCTGCGCCGGCCCCAACACCCGTCGGTCTGCCCCCGGCGGCCCCGACCCTGGACAGGGCATCCGCCCTGCCGACCCCGACGCCGGCCCCGGTGCCGGCCCCGGCACCCTTCGGTACGCCCTCCACCGAGGCCCCCGCCGATGCGCCCGGACCGCTCGTGAAGGCCTCCTTCGAGGGATCCGCCTCCGTCCAGCGGCACGACACCCCGCCCGACGGGACGGCCATCCCGTTCGCGAACCCCGAGCCCGCGGCTCCGGAGGTTCCCTGGGAGCCCGCTCCCGCGCCGGTGGCCGACGCCGTCCCTGCGCCCTTCGCGCCCCCCGTACCGGAGGCTCCGGAGCCCGTCACCCCCGTGGATGCGGTTCACCCGCCCGTGGAAGCCCCCTTCGGGGGACCCGGAGGCGAACTGCCGGCGCCGCCGCCCGCGTTCCCCGCCACTGCGGCACCGCAGGACGGATACGGCTTCCCGCCGGCGCCCGTCCCCGCCACCACCGCACCCCAGGACGGATACGGCTTCCCGCCGGCGCCCCAGAACGGGTACGGGTTCCCCCCGTCTCCCGGCCCGGCCGCCACCGCGCCCCAGGACGGCTACGGCTTCCCGCCGCCCCCCGCACCGGCGCAGCACCAGCCGCAGCCGCAGCCCCAGCCGCCCGTGGACGCCGGCGAGTACGCCTTCCAGCCCGCGCAGCCCGCCCCGGCCCCGGCCCCCGCGCCGGCGCCCGTACCCCCGCAGCACCAGCAGCCACAGCCGCACCAGCAGCCGCAGTACGACCCCCGTACCGCCGGCGCCCAGTGGTCCGCCGGGCCCCAGCCGGGCCCGCAGCCGCACGACCCCCGCTACCAGCCCGGCCCGGCCGGCGGCGGAGCGCCCCTCGGCTACACCGCCGCCGTCGAGCTGTCCTCCGACCGGCTGCTGCGCGGCAAGCAGAAGCCCAAGCCCCAGCGCGCCGGCTTCCGTTTCGGCGGCAAGGCCGCCGAGGCCGAGCGCCTGCGCAAGCTCGAGCTCATCCGCACCCCGGTCATGTCCTGCTACCGCATCGCCGTCATCAGCCTCAAGGGCGGCGTCGGCAAGACCACGACCACCACCGCCCTCGGCGCGACCCTCGCCACCGAGCGCCAGGACAAGATCCTGGCCATCGACGCGAACCCCGACGCCGGCACGCTCGGCCGCCGCGTCCGCCGCGAGACCGGGGCCACGATCCGGGACCTGGTCCAGGCGATCCCGTACCTGAACTCGTACATGGACATCCGGCGGTTCACCTCCCAGGCCCCCTCCGGCCTGGAGATCATCGCCAACGACGTGGACCCGGCCGTCTCCACGACGTTCAACGACGAGGACTACCGCCGGGTCATCGACACGCTCGGCCGCCAGTACCCGATCATCCTCACCGACTCGGGCACCGGCCTGCTCTACTCCGCCATGCGCGGCGTCCTGGACCTGGCCGATCAGCTGATCATCATCTCGACCCCCTCGGTGGACGGTGCCAGCAGCGCGAGCACGACGCTCGACTGGCTCTCCGCGCACGGGTACGCCGACCTGGTCTCCCGCTCCCTCACCGTCATCTCGGGGGTCCGCGAGACCAGCAAGATGATCAAGATCGAGGACATCGTGCAGCACTTCGAGACCCGCTGCCGCGGCGTCGTCGTGGTGCCGTTCGACGAGCACCTCGCGGCCGGTGCCGAGGTCGACCTCGACATGATGCGGCCGAAGACCCGGGAGGCGTACTTCAACCTCTCCGCGCTCGTGGCCGAGGACTTCGTCCGCGCCGCCCAGCAGGCCCCCCAGGGCCACTGGGGAGCACCCCAGCAGCCCCAGCAGCAGCCCCAGCCGCACCAGTCACCGCAGCAGCCGCAGCCGCAGGGCCAGCCGTACGGCCAGCCCCAGGGCCCGTCCCCGTACCAGCAGCCGCCACAGCCGTACGCCCAGCCGTACCCGCAGCCCGGCCAGCCCTGGCAGCCGCAGCAGCAATCGCCCCAGCAGCCCCAGCACACGCAGCAGCCCCCGCGCGACCCGCGCCTCGGCTGACGACGGCAGCAGGAAGGGCCCGTACCTCCTCGGGGAGGTACGGGCCCTTCTCGTGCGCGCCGGGCAAAGCCGCCCGGCGGCTCAGTGCTCCGCGTCGTACGACTCGGTCAGCGTCCGCGCCCGCTCCGCGTCGTACGACTCGGTCAGCGTCCGCGCCCGCTTCACGTCGTCGGCGATGGCCTCGAGGAGGCCGTCCAGCGATTCGAACTTCGCCATGCCGCGCACGTACGCGAGGAAGTCCACGGCCACGTGCAGGCCGTACAGGTCCAGGCCGATCCGGTCGATCGCGTACGCCTCCACGGTCCGCTCGGTGGCGTCGAACTGCAGGTTCGTGCCGACCGAGATCGCCGCCGGCATCCGCTCGCCGTTGGCCGTGAGCCAGCCCGCGTACACGCCGTCCGCCGGGATTGCGGTGTGCGGGGCCGTCTCCACGTTGGCCGTGGGGTAGCCGAGCTCGCGCCCGCGCTGCGCGCCGCGTACGACCACGCCCTCGACCCGGTGCGGCCGGCCGAGGATCTCGGCCGCGCCCGCCATGTCGCCTTCTGCGACCAGCTTTCGAGCCAGCGTCGAGGAGAACGGCACGCCGCCGCCCGCCGCGCCGCGCTCGACCAGGTCCACGACGTCGACCTCGTAGTCGTACGTGCCGCCCAGCTCGCGGAGGAAGTCGACGTTTCCGGCGGCCCGGTGGCCGAAGCGGAAGTTCGGGCCCTCGATGACGGCCCGCGCGTGCAGCTTGTCGACGAGCACCTTCACGATGAAGTCGGCCGGGGAGAGCTGCGAGAACTCCGCCGTGAACGGCAGGATCAGCAGCGCGTCCACCCCCAGACCGGCCATCAGTTCGGCACGGCGGTCGTACGGGGCCAGGATCGGCGGGTGGCTGCCCGGGCGCACGACCTCGCTCGGGTGCGGGCTGAAGGTGACGACGACGGACGGGACGCCGAGCGCGCGCGCCTTGGCCACGGCCCGCCCGATGATCAGCTGATGGCCCCGGTGCACACCGTCGTACGAGCCGATGGTGACGACGCTGCGTCCCCAGTCCTGGGGGATGTCCTCCAAGCCACGCCAGCGCTGCACTGTGACCGCTCCTCGCCCGAACCGTGTAGGCCCTGTCCTGGTTGCCGATTGCAGGTCTAAGACTGCCATGCCCGTGCCCGGGGCCCCGCATCGGCATCTGGCTGCGGGCGCTCTGTGTCACGTCGGCAGGGCTGAGCGCCGGCTCGCGGATGTAACGGTGGGGGCGGCTGCGGCCAAGTAAGGGGTAGAGGGGCTCGTACGGGTCCCCGGCACCAGGGAGGGGGCCCGGTGGGCAGCACCGAGCAGGAGACCGTGCCGGCGGCAATCGGACCGCCGGATCTGACCACACCCGAAGGATTCGGGGCGTTCTACCAAGAGCACATAGACGCGGTTCTGGGGTTCGTCACGCGCCGCGTCGCCGATCCGCATCTGGCGGCGGACCTGACGGCCGACATCTTCCTCGCGGCGTTGAAGGCCGCTCCGGGCTACCGGCCCGGCCGGGGGCTCCCGGTCGCCTGGCTGTACGGCATCGCGCGGCATGTCCTGGCGGGCCATGCCCGCGGCCGTGCCCGCGAGCGCGGCGCACTGGAGCGGCTCAGCGGCCGTCGGCTGCTCGACGACGAGGACGTCGCCGCGCTGGAGGAGCGGATCGACGCCCAGCGGGCGTTCCGGGCGCTGGCCGAGAGACATGCGGCCCTCTCCGAGCCGCTTCGAGCCGTCCTCGACCTGGTCGTCGTGGACGGGCTCAGCCCGGCCGAGGCCGCGCAGGCCCTCGGCGTCACCCAGGCCACCGTCCGGGTCCGCCTGCACCGCGCCCCGGCGCATTCTGCGGACCGCGTCCACTCCGTCCGAACACCCCGTACCAGCCCACCAGTTGGAGGCAGTGCGATGAACGGCAGGCCCACCCGGTTCGAGGAACGTCTCAAGGAGGAGCTCCTGGCCATCGCCGCCGACCGGAGCAGGATTGAGGAGCAGGTCGACTTCGCCGTCCGCTCCCCCGCCCGCCGGTTCCGGATGCCGCTCGCCGTCGGCGTGGCAGCAGCGGCGGCGGCCGGCCTCCTGGTCGCCCTGCCGGTCGTCGGCGACGACGGGGGCTCCTCGGCCGCCTATGCCTTGTCCAAGGGGAGCGACGGCACCATCATGGTCAGACTCTTCCACCCTGAGGGGATGCCCGGGCTGGAGCGAGAGCTCCGCGCGCTGGGCGTCAGCGTCGCTCTGGTTCCCAAGATCCCGGCGGCGCAGTGCACCGAATGGCCGGCCGGTGGTTTCGACTCCGCGGAGGGGCTGCTCAGCAGCGACGGCAGCGGATTCGTACTGAAGATCAACTCGACGACGCTTCCGCCGGGGCGCACGCTCGTGCTCGGGCAGTCCCGGGCGAACCCCAAGGCCGTGTCCTTCGGCTCGCTCAAGACGTCGCTGGTGCCGTCCTGTCTCCCCGAGTACCCGGGCCCGCCCGCGTCCCCGGCGCCGGACAGCGGCATAAAGCCTGGTGGGGCCGTCGGGGAGTAGTGGGCTCGGCGGGGCGGCCGGCGCATTCAGGCCGAGAGGAGGAGCACGGGTGGCAAAAGCGCCCCCATACGCTCCCTCCAGTCACTCCGCACGCCTGCTCGGACGGGTGAATACGGGGGTCCGGCTGGATAGACACCTACCCGAGGGGGGTCGTGGAGCGGTGAGCAGCAGGCGATGTGCGCTCACCGCTCCACGTCAAAGCGGGTCAGACGAAGACGGCCAGCGACTTCGCCTTGCCGCCCTTGCTCTCTACGAGCCCGAGCAGCTGGCCCTCCGGCCCGTAGACCGCCACCGTCTTGCCGGCGGGGTACGCGTCCGGCATCTCGATCCGCACGCCGTTGGCGAGCAGCGAGGCCCGCCGGGCGTCCAGGTCCCAGCGCGGGAAGGCCGCGGCCGCCGCCTCGCCGATCGGCATGACGGTCAGCTCCTCCTGGAGCTGGTCCAGGGTCCGCGCCCGGTCGATCTTGTACGGGCCCACCCGAGTGCGCCGCAGCGCGGTGAGGTGCCCGCCGACGCCGAGGTCGGCGCCCAGGTCACGGGCGAGGGCGCGGATGTACGTACCGCTGGAGCAGACCACGGAGACGACGAGGTCGACGACCTTGGTGCCGTCCTCGGCCTCTGCGTCCCGCATGTCGTACACCTGGAACGAGGAGATGGTCACCGGCCGGGCCGGGATCTCGAAGTCCTCGCCGTCGCGCGCACGCTTGTAGGAGCGCACGCCCTTGATCTTGATGGCGCTGACCTTCGACGGGACCTGCATGATCTCGCCGGACAGCTTGGCGATGCCCTTGTCCACGGCCTCGCGGGTCACCGCGGAGGCGTCCGTAGAGGAGGTGATCTCACCCTCCGCGTCGTCCGTCAGGGTGTTCTGACCGAGGCGGATCGTCCCGAGGTATTCCTTCTCGGTGAGCGCGAGGTGGCCGAGGAGCTTGGTGGCCTTCTCCACGCCCAGGACGAGGACGCCCGTCGCCATCGGGTCGAGCGTGCCGGCGTGGCCGACGCGGCGGGTCTTGGCGATCCCGCGCATCTTGGCGACCACGTCGTGCGAAGTGAAGCCGGACGGCTTGTCGACGATGACAAGGCCGTCCGGAGTCTTCCCTGCGTTGGTGCTCATTCCGCGGCTGCGTCCTCGTCGTCGTCCTCGCCCGGCTTCTTGTACGGGTCGGCGTCGCCGGCGTACTGGGCGCCGGAGGACACCTCGCGCACCTGGGCGTCGGAGGAGCGCGCCTTGTCGAGGAGGTCCTCGATGGTCTTGGCGTTCTCCGGGAGGGCGTCCGCGACGAAGGTCAGGGTGGGCGTGAACTTGGTGCCCGCCGCCCGGCCGACCGCGGAGCGCAGTACGCCCTTGGCGCTCTCCAGGCCCGCCGCCGCGCTGGCGCGGTCCTCGTCGTCACCGTAGACCGTGTAGAAGACCGTGGCCTCCCGCAGATCGCCGGTGACCCGGGTGTCCGTGATGGTCACGTGCGTACCGAGGCGGGGGTCCTTGACACCGCGGAGCAGCTTCTCGGCCACCACCTCCCGGATGAGGTCCGCCAGCTTCTTCGCCCGCGCATTGTCGGCCACTGGTCCGTCTCCTTCTTATGTCTTGCTATCAGTCTTCATCACCGTGGAGGCGCCGTCGTACGGACAGCAGCTCCACTTCCGGACGCGCAGCGACCAGCCGCTCACAGCGGTCCAGTACGTCCGAGAGGAACCCCGCGTCCCCACTCACCAGAGCGACCCCTATACGGGCCCTGCGGTGCAGGTCCTGGTCGTCCACTTCAGCCGCGCTCACGGAGAACTTGCGTTGGAGCTCGGCCACGATGGGCCGGACCACGGAGCGTTTCTCCTTCAGCGAGTGGACGTCGCCGAGGAGCAGATCGAAGGACAGAGTCCCCACGTACATGCAGTTCCGGATATCCCGCCGGTGCGGGTTCGGTGGCCTGCCGGCCGTCGCTCGGCAGGGTCACCAGAACCGTACACGCAACGGCCGGGGCCGATCGACGGATATTCCGCCGACCGGCCCCGGTGTTACGAGCTACGACACGGTGCGATGTGCCTCGCGCTTACGCGCGGGGCTTCTCGCGCATCTCGTACGTCGCGATGACGTCGTCGATCTTGATGTCGTTGTAGCTGCCGAGGTTGATACCGCCCTCGAAGCCTTCGCGAATCTCGGTGACGTCGTCCTTGAAGCGGCGCAGACCGGAGATGTTGAGGTTCTCCGCGATGACCTTGCCATCGCGCAGCAGGCGCGCCTTGGTGTTGCGCTTGACCTCGCCGGACCGGATGAGAACACCCGCGATGTTGCCCAGCTTGGACGAGCGGAAGATCTCGCGGACCTCCGCCGTACCGAGCTCGACCTCTTCGTACTCCGGCTTGAGGAGACCCTTCAGGGCCGCCTCGATCTCCTCGATGGCCTGGTAGATCACCGAGTAGTAGCGAACGTCGACGCCCTCGCGGTCCGCCATCTGCGCGGCACGGCCGGCCGCACGGACGTTGTAACCGATGACGATGGCGTCGGAGCCCATCGCCAGCGAGATGTCGGACTCGGTGACCGCACCCACACCGCGGTGCAGGACCCGGATGTCGACCTCTTCACCGACGTCGAGCTGGAGCAGCGAGGACTCGAGAGCCTCGACCGCACCGGACGCGTCGCCCTTGATGATGAGGTTGAGTTCCTGGACCAGACCGGCCTTGAGCACGGAGTCGAGGTCCTCGAGGGACACACGACGGACGCGCTTGGCGAAGTTGGCGTTGCGCTCACGCGCAGCACGCTTCTCGGCGATCTGACGGGCCGTACGGTCCTCGTCCACGACGAGGAAGTTGTCGCCGGCGCCGGGGACATTGGTGAGACCCAGGACCAGGACGGGGGTCGACGGACCCGCTTCCTCGACGTTGTTGCCCTTGTCGTCGAGCATGGCGCGCACTCGGCCGTAGGCGTCGCCCACGACCATCGTGTCGCCGACGCGGAGGGTACCGCGCTGGACGAGGACGGTGGCAACGGCACCGCGGCCGCGGTCGAGGTGGGACTCGATCGCAATACCCTGAGCGTCCTGCTCCGGGTTGGCGCGGAGGTCGAGCGAGGCGTCGGCGGTGAGGACGACGGCCTCGAGCAGGGAGTCGATGTGCAGACCCTGCTTGGCGGAGATGTCGACGAACATCGTGTCGCCGCCGTACTCCTCGGCGACCAGACCGAACTCGGTGAGCTGACCGCGCACCTTGACCGGGTCGGCACCCTCGACGTCGATCTTGTTGACCGCGACGACGATCGGGACGCCGGCGGCCTTGGCGTGGTTGAGCGCCTCGATCGTCTGCGGCATGACGCCGTCGTTGGCCGCGACCACGAGGATCGCGATGTCGGTCGACTTCGCACCACGGGCACGCATGGCGGTGAACGCCTCGTGACCCGGGGTGTCGATGAAGGTGATCTTGCGCTCTTCACCGTTGACCTCGGTACCGACCTGGTACGCACCGATGTGCTGCGTGATGCCGCCGGCCTCGCCCGCAACGACGTTCGTCTTGCGGATGGCGTCGAGCAGTCGGGTCTTACCGTGGTCGACGTGACCCATGACGGTCACGACCGGCGGACGCGGCATGAGGTATTCCTCGCCGCCCTCGTCCTCGCCGAACTCGATGTCGAAGCCCTCGAGGAGCTCGCGGTCCTCTTCCTCCGGGCTGACGATCTGGACGACGTAGTTCATCTCGCCGGCCAGCATCTCGAGCGTCTCGTCGGAGACGGACTGCGTGGCAGTGACCATCTCGCCGAGGTTCATCATCACGGCGACGAGCGACGCCGGGTTGGCGTTGATCTTCTCCGCGAAGTCGGTGAGGGACGCACCGCGCGACAGGCGAACGGTCTCGCCCTGGCCGCGAGGCAGCATCACGCCGCCGACGGACGGGGCCTGCATGGCCTCGTACTCCTGGCGCCTCTGACGCTTCGACTTGCGACCGCGACGGGCGGGCCCGCCGGGACGGCCGAAGGCACCCTGCGTGCCACCACGGGCACCGGGACCGCCGGGACGGCCACCGAAGCCGGGACGACCGCCGCCACCGGCGCCGGCCGGGCCGCCGCCGAAGCCGCCGCCACCCGGACGCGGGCCGCCGAAGCCGCCGCCGCCCGCGGGACGCGAGCCCGGACCGGCCGGACGGCCGGCGAAGCCGCCGCCACCGGGACGACCGGCGCCACCACCGGGACGCGGGCCACCGGCACCGGGACCACGGCCACCGGGGCCGCCACCGGGACGGGGACCGGGACCACCGGCAGCGGGACGCTGCGGCATCATGCCCGGGTTCGGACGGTTACCACCGGGAGCACCACCCGGACGCGGGGCGCCGCCCTGCGGACGGGGCATGCCGCCCGGGGTCGGACGACCGGCACCGGGACCCTGGGGACGCGAAGCGCCACCGGGACCACCCTGCGGGCGGGGAGCACCCTGGCCACCGCCGGCGCCGGGGGCACCGGGACGGGGAGCGCCGGCCGGACGGGGCGCCTGCGGGCGCGCCATGCCGGTGGAGCCACCAGAGGTGAACGGGTTGTTGCCCGGACGGGGACCGGCCGGACGGGCGCCCTGCGGACGCGGGGCCTGGCCACCGGGACCGGCGGGACGCTGTCCCTGGCCGCCGGGGGCGGAGCCGGCCGGACGCGGGGCGCCGGGACGGGCACCGGCCTGGCCACCCTGGGCCGCGGGACGCTGCTGCGCCGGACGCGGGCCGGGGGTCGAGCCGGGACCGGCGGGACGCTCGGTGCGCTCGGGGCGCGCCGGGGCGGCCGGGGCCGCCGGAGGCGCGGAGAACTCGGTCGCCACGGGAGCCGCCGGAGCGGGCTTCGGGGCGGCCGGAGCCTTGGGACCGGGACGCGGGCCGGAAGCGGCCGGAGTCACCGGGGCGGACGCGCTGGGTGCCGGAGCCTCGGCAGCGGCCGGCTTGGGGGCCGGGGCGCCGGGCTTGGGGGCAGCGGGACGTGCAACAGCACCCGGGGTGGGAACCCCGGGCTTGGCGGGCGCAGCCTTGCGGGGCGCACCCGGCTTCGCAGCGGCCTTGCCGGCGCTGCCGCCGGGCCCCTGCAGTGCGTCAGTCAACTTGCGTACAACCGGCGCCTCGATCGTCGAGGACGCCGAACGGACGAACTCACCGAGTTCCTGGAGCTTGGCCATGACGACCTTGCTCTCAACTCCGAACTCCTTGGCGAGTTCGTATACCCGGACCTTAGCCACTTCGCTCCTTTTAGGTCCGGGTTACGCCGGACCGTCGCTACTTCATGGGCGTACTCATCGCGTACTCATCGAGTGCTCATCGCAATCTCGACCTACTTCCAACTCGCGAGGTACCTGACCGCACGGCGTATCCGTGCCGTACTACTTCTTACGGTGTCGCCTCGGCCACGACGGCCACGGCTTTGCTCAGTCCGGTCGTGTCGAGCGCTCCCGGGGACCGAAGGGCCCGGGGGAACGCTCTGCGACGGACCGCCTTGTCCAGACAGACCACGGCAGGGTGCACATAGGCGCCCCGGCCGGGCAGCGTACCGCTTGGATCAGGGACGCATTCGTCCCCGATCGCCACGATGCGCAGCAGATCGCTCTTGGCCGCTCGCTCCCGACACCCCACACAGGTGCGTTCGGGGCATGCGCGGGCTTGCGTCCGGCCAGACACGCCTAAGTCTACCTCCCCGCACCGACCTCACCCCTTCGGGCGAAAAATCGAACGGATGTTGTCGAGATCTGCTGTCTTGATCCTGTCTACCGGCCGGACAGCTCCGGCCGGTAGCGGATTTATTCCCCGTCCCGGGCCCGGTCGGCGTCCGGGGACACCTCGGTGTCGGGACGGATGTCGATGCGCCAGCCGGTGAGCCGCGCGGCGAGGCGGGCGTTCTGGCCCTCCTTGCCGATGGCCAGCGACAGCTGGTAGTCGGGCACGGTCACCCGGGCGGAGCGCGTGTCCCAGTCGACGACGTCGACCTTGCTCACCCGGGCGGGTGACAGCGCGTTCGCGACCATCTCCGCCGGGTCGTCCGACCAGTCGACGATGTCGATCTTCTCGCCGTGCAGCTCGGCCATGACATTGCGCACACGGGCGCCCATCGGGCCGATGCAGGCGCCCTTCGGGTTGAGGCCCGAGCGGGTGGACCGTACGGCGATCTTGGTGCGGTGGCCGGCCTCGCGGGCGATCGCCGAGATCTCGACGCTGCCGTCCGCGATCTCCGGGACCTCCAGCGCGAAGAGCTTCTTCACCAGGTTGGGGTGGGTGCGCGACAGGGTCACGGACGGACCGCGGACACCCTTCGCCACCCGTACGACGTACGCCTTGATGCGCAGACCGTGCGTGTACTCCTCGCCGGGGACCTGCTCCTGCACCGGCAGGATGGCCTCGAGCTTGCCGATGTCGACGAGGACGTTCTTGGGGTCCTTGCCCTGCTGGACGACACCGGTGATGACGTCGCCCTCACGGCCGGCGAACTCGCCGAAGGTCAGGTCGTCCTCGGCGTCGCGCAGACGCTGCAGAATCACCTGCTTGGCGGTTGTCGCGGCGATCCGGCCGAAGTCCGACGGGGTGTCGTCGAACTCCTTGGCCTCCTGCCCCTCCTCCAGGTCCCGCGGGTCCTCCGTCGCCCACACGACGACGTGGCCGTTGGCGCGGTCCAGCTCCACGCGCGCGCGCCGGAAGCTGCCCTCGGTACGGTGGTACGCGATGAGGAGGGCCGACTCGATCGCCTCGACTAGCAGGTCGAAGGAGATCTCCTTCTCCCGGACCAGACCCCGCAGGGCACTCATGTCGATGTCCACGGCTACGCCTCCTCTTCCTTCTTGTCCTTGCGGTTGAACTCGATCTCGACCCGCGCCTTGGCGATGTCGGTAAAAGCAATACGGCGGGCGGTCGCCTTGCGGCCCTTCACGCCCGGCACCTCGAGGTCCATTCCCTCGTCGTCCACGTCGATGATGCGGGCGATCAGTTCCCCGCCCTCCACCGGCTGGAACTTCACGAGGCGGCCGATCGCCCGTACGAAGTGACGGTGCTCGGTCAGCGGGCGGTCGGCGCCCGGCGAGCTCACTTCGAGGACGTACTCGTCCTCGCCCATCACATCGGATTCGTCGAGCTTGTCGGAGACCTCGCGACTCAGCTCGGCACACGCGTCCAGTTCCACGCCCTCGTCGGAGTCCACGATGATGCGCAGCATCCGGCGCTTGCCGGCCTTGGACATCTCGACGTCTTCGAGATCCAGGCCCTTGGCGGCGACGAGCGGCTCCAGCAATCCGCGCAGCCTGTCGCTCTGGGTGGTGCTCATCCGGGTGACTCCTCGGCCGCGTGTGCTGTTGTGGTTTACGTCGCGTGTCAGGTCAAAGGGTATCCGGTCGCGGAGGGTGTTGCCGTCCTCCGTGGGGACAGGGCCCCGGGTACGGTGATCACACCCTGTCCCGTCACCACCTTCGAGGACGTCGCCGTGCCCTGGACTTCGCCTTTGCGGCTCTCCCGCAGGAGCCTGCTCGCCGGTGCCGCCGGTGTGGCCGGCGCCGCGCTTCTCACCGGGTGCTCCGACGGGGACGGCTCGTCGGACACCGCTGTCGGGGTTCCACTCGAACGGCGGATGCGCGAGACGGCCGTTCGGGACAGCGAGCGGCTGCTGGAACGTTACGACGCCACCGCCGCCGCCCATCCGGCCCTGGCCGCGCGCCTCGCGCCGCTGCGGGCCGCGGTCGCAGCGCACACCGGGGCGCTGGCCTCCGCGGACTCCGCGACCGGCAAGCCCTCGGGCTCCGCCTCGCCCTCCTCCTCCGCCTCCGCCGCGGGGGCGCCGGCCGGCGCCCCCGCGGTGAGCGGCGAACCCGTGCCGCCGAAGCCCGAGGAGGCCCTGACCGCCCTCGCGGACGCCGAGCGGAGCCTCGCCGAGGCCCGGACCATCGCCCTGGCCGGGGCGCCCGGGGAGCTGGCCCGGCTGCTGGCCTCGGTGGCCGCGTGCGGCGCCGTACACGCCTACCTGCTGACCTCGCCCCAGGGAGCCAAGCCGTGAAGCCCGAACCCTCCCCCGCGAACCGCGCCCTCGAGGCCGCGCAGTCGGCGCTCGCCGCCGAGCACGCGGCCGCGTACGGCTACGGGGTCATCGGCGCGCGAGCCTCCTCAGCGCGCTCCGCCGAGGCCCGCGAGGCGCACGGCGGGCACCTCTCCCGCCGGGACGCGCTCGCCCGGACGGTGCGCGAGATGGGCGGTTCTCCGCGGCCCGCGGAGGCGGCGTACGCCCTGCCCTTCGAGGTCCGCACCCCGGCCGATGCCGAGCGGCTGGCCGCCGAGATCGAGGACCGGGTGGCGGGTGCGTACTCCGACCTGGTGCGGGCGGCGGACGGCCGGCTGCGCCGCGAGGCGGCCGACGCGCTGAGCTCCGCGGCCGTGCGCGCGGCACGCTGGCGTGGTGTCGGCGTAGCCTTCCCTGGGCTCACGGAACGTGGAGAACGA
The DNA here is from genome assembly GCF_040682115.1 of Streptomyces sp. NPDC051364. Taxonomy (NCBI): domain Bacteria; kingdom Bacillati; phylum Actinomycetota; class Actinomycetes; order Kitasatosporales; family Streptomycetaceae; genus Streptomyces; species Streptomyces sp. NPDC051364. The sequence continues at coordinate 13,662 of NZ_JBFBAH010000062.1, forward strand.
GCCCGGACCAGCTGAAAGGGACCACGCACGCATGGCTTTCGAACCGCCGCAGCGGCTTGTACGGGCGCTCGGCGAGACGCCGGATCCGGCCCAGAACGCGGACTGGCTGGGGCAGTTGCCCCGGCTCGCCGAGGAGGCGCTGGCCCGGCGTGGGGTGCAGGCCCAGCGGGTGCAGGCCCCGGGCGGCCGGAGCAGTCTGGTCGTCCTCGTCCACTACGCCGACGGGACCCCGGCCGCGGTGAAGCTGGCTCCCCCGTCCGCGCGGCCCGACCGGGAGCTGGCCGCGCTGGCGCACTGGGGCGGGTTCGGCGCCGTACGGGTCCTCGACACCCGGCACCACGAGGAGGACGGGGCGCTGCTGCTGGAGCGGCTCCACCCGGAGGTGTCGCTGCGGTCGCTGCCGGAGGCGAAGGCCCTGCTGGAGGCGAGCGGGACGCTGCGCAGGCTGTGGGTGGCCCCGCCGGCCGGGCACCCGTTCGAGACGGTGGCGGAGCGCACCGCGCAGCAGGCGGAGGCGCTGCGCAAGGCCCCGCCGGAGGCCGAGGCGCTGGCGTCCGCCGCGCTCGCGGTCCGCGAGGAGCTGACGGCGCTGCCCGGCGAAGAGCTGCTGCTGCACGGGAACTTCCGGCAGGGCAAGGTGCTGGCGGGCGAGCGAGCGCCGTGGCTGGCGGTCGGCCCGGATCCGCTGGTCGGGGACCGTGCGTACGACCTGGCCCGGCTGGTCCGGGACCGGCTGGAGGACCAGGTCGCGTCCTCGGCGGGTGCGGCGGGCGCCCGGCGCCGGGTGAACAAACTGGCCGATTCCCTGGAGGTGGACCGGGACCGGCTGCGGGGCTGGACGCTTTTCCGCGCGGTGGAGTCCGGGAACCGGGCGCTGGCCGCGGGGCGGCGCCGGGACGCGGAGCTGCTTCTGGAGTTCGCGGCCTGGTTGTAGGGCATACCGTTTAGGTAGTAGGCACGTCCGGCAGGGGGCCGTCATGGTCGAAGAACTGCTGACAGCGGCAATCGCCGCGGGTGTGGGCGTCGCGGTCTACATGGGCGCCGCGGCCCGGGTGGTGAAGCAGTACGAGCGGGGCCTGGTCTTCCGCTTCGGCAGGCTGCGCCAGGAGATCCGGCCACCCGGCTTCGCGATGATCGTTCCCGTGATCGACCGGATCCACAAGGTGAACATGCAGATCGTGACGCTGCCGGTGCCCGCGCAGGAGGGCATCACGCGGGACAACGTCACGGTGCGCGTGGACGCGGTCGTGTACTTCAAGGTCGTCGACCCGGCGAACGCGATCGTGGCGGTGGAGGACTACCGCTTCGCCGTCTCGCAGATGGCGCAGACCTCGCTCAGGTCGATCATCGGCAAGTCGGACCTGGACGATCTGCTGTCCAACCGGGAGATGCTCAACCAGGGCCTGGAGCTGATGATCGACAGCCCGGCGGTGGGCTGGGGCGTGCAGATCGACCGGGTCGAGATCAAGGACGTCTCCCTTCCCGAGACGATGAAGCGGTCGATGGCCCGACAGGCGGAGGCGGACCGGGAGCGGCGGGCCCGTGTAATCAACGCGGACGCGGAGCTGCAGGCCTCGCACAAGCTGGCCCAGGCGGCGGAGGTCATGTCGGAGCAGCCGGCGGCGCTTCAGCTGCGTCTGCTGCAGACGGTGGTGGCGGTGGCTGCGGAGAAGAACTCCACGCTGGTCCTCCCGTTCCCGGTGGAACTCCTCCGCTTCCTGGAACGCGCGGCCCCGACGCAGGCTGCCACGGACCCGACGCCAACCCCCCGCCCGGACCCTGGCCCGTCACTCAACGCCTCGTCGGCTCCTGGCCCGGCACTAGACGGCTCGTCGGCCCCCGGGCCTGCGCTCAACGGCACCCCGGACGCGGACCCCATGCCGGACGGCACCTCGGACGCGGACCCCGTGCCGGACGGCACCCCGGGCCCGGGACCGAGCGCGGACGGCTCGCCGGGCCCGGCCCCGGACGCCGCCACCGCACCCGGCACGGACGAAGCGCAGGCCGGCTGACTGCCGCCGCGGGGCGGGGC
>NZ_JBFBAH010000063.1:0-14425 GCF_040682115.1 Streptomyces sp. NPDC051364
TCAGACAGCTGGCGCCCCCCGAACTCCGCGCAGATTCACTGAGCCAGCACAGCCGCCAACCCGCTCAGCCAACCTGCACAACCCCAGGTCAGAAGCATGACGACAGCTCAGATTCACTGACCGGCGACAAATGGCGTGCCTGTCGGCTGTCGGCGACCAATGGGCCTGCACAGGCACCCTGGCGGCCCCTCTATGGCCGTGCGGGCCGAGGGAAACCCCCGGTGAAGAACGGCCCGCACAGGAGCGCACAGGGCCTCGAGAGTTGAGGACAGGGGCCCCCGGGTCACTAAAACCCACCTATCTGACGATTCGTCAGGTAGGTGGGAGGAATTCCATGCGTCGCTTCAACAAATCATCCGAGCATCCGTAAAACTCCTTGAATAACACCTCGAATTCCGCGGCACTGACCCGGACAAGAAATTCTGCTCAGGCCCATCTCCGCACCCGCCCGGGTGACATGCGACCACCCACGACGTGAGCCTGGCCATCCTCGGCCCGTTGCCGGAGCCCGACGTCGTCGCGTACCTGCATCCGTCTGCCAAGCGTTCGACACCCTCGAAGACTTCGAGACCTCAGGACGCTGGAGACGGGGCTTGCGGAGCTAACCCGCGCGCAGCGCAACCTGAACCCGCAACGGCGAGCGCCCCTGAACGGCGCCCTGTCAAGGCCACGCGAATCCGCGTCCGGCGGCCCCGCAGGGACTCTGACCAGGCACGGAACGGAAATTCGCGAGAACTCGACCCCCGCCGGGCGCCCCTCCCACAGTGGCTCTCGCCCACCCAGCCCGGCAGCCCCGGGCCCGACGAAAGGATCACCATGTCCACCACCACGACGTCCGCCCAGACCGAGACGAGCGAGACCGCCGAGACCAACGCGCAGCAGCTGACGCGGCTACGGCGGCAGCGGGACGCACTCGTCGCGGTGCTCGGCGCCATCCTCGCCCTCGGCGCGCTCCTCGCAGTACGGCTCGCACCGTCCTGGGCCAACCCCGTAGACACCGGCCTCACCACCGGCGCCCTGTACGCGGCAGTAGTACTGCCGTACCTCCTCCGACGCCGATAACGCCCCGGCGAAATCTCGTCCTCACCGCAGGTCAGCGCGGGAACGGTACGGGACCGGCCGCCGAGGGGGTTGCCGGTCCCACCGGTCCGTCAGGGAACGTTGAGCCCTGAAGCTCGCCGATCGTGAGGCTGGTGGAGCTCGCGCGGGTGGCGGTCAGGGTGCCGCTCTGGCCGGCGCCGGCCCACTCGACGTCCCAGGTGCGGGTGTCGGTAACCGGGTGAGGCGAAATCGGACGAGACGGCGCATGAGCGGGTGCACTCTCGAAGACCATGGACAGTTCATGATCTTCATAGCGGCTCCCGCAGGAGACCGGCTGCGGCAATCGGCCATTACTGACGACCGTTGACCGGACCTAGAGCTCGGTGTTTCCGTTGACCGGACCTTGGAGCTCGGTGTTTCCGTTGACCGGACCGTTTCCGTTGAACGGACCTTGGAGCTCGTTGTTGGACTTGTGGAGACCCTTCTTGTTTGTCACCTTCGTGGTCTCCTTCGTGGTCACCCTGAGGATTTTGGTCCCGTCCTTGCGGATTTCCAGCTCGCGGGTGGTTTCCCTCGTGGTCACCTTCGTCTTGCCACCACGCTTCTTGTCCTTGCGGTTGTTCCAGTCACCCTTGCCATGATCACTGTGAGACGTGACCGTACTGGCCGGAGCGGAGTGCGGCGTCGCGGGAGCGGCGAAGGCGCTGGAGGACAGGAGGCCTCCTCCTGAGAGCAGGGCGGTCGTGGCGGTCAGCAGGGCGAGACGCTGGGTGCGAGATGTGCGGGTCATGGATTCTCCTTGATCGGAAGGGTAGGGGGGTGGGTCACCTGGTCTGTGTGAACCCATGCCTCAAGTAAGCCCTCGCCGGTGAACTGCGTCATGCCGCTACTTCTCGGGACTTGACAGACGATGGCGGCTACTACACGACAAGACCGACTACTAACCATCTCCGTCAGCCGACCGTGCGCGGCGGGCTGAAGGACCTGGAAGCCGAGAAGCTCGTCATCTCGCCGGGCAGCGCGGTGCGGATATGCGAGGACGGCGTGCGGGTCACCGCGAAGCTGTGGACGCTGACCTCGGCCGGGCCCGTTCCACCTATCCGCCGTAACCCGGATCCGCTGCTTTCCCGCTGATGTCGTCGGCACCCGCCCGGACGTCCCCGTGAGCGCCCATCGAGCCGTCACGGTCAAGCGACCAGAAACCAGACACCCGGCCATGAGGCCGATCACGCCTGCGCTCGCACCGCAGGGAGCCCCGACCACAGCTGGTCGGGCGAGCGGCCCGTGTCCGAGATGACAGTTTAATTCGAACAAGCGATCTAATGCTGGTATGGACGCCACCGCCTTCCCCGACGACCTGGTGCAGACGCAAGCCGCCTGGAACGCCGCCTACGCCGCGCTCGCCGCACCCCACCCGCACCGGAGCAGCACGGGGTCGGTGCTCGGGGGCTGCGGGGCTGGCTGGTGCTGGGGCTGCTGGTCGATGGTGACGGACATGAGGGGTTCCCTCCCGTTGGTGGTCTGCGGACGATCCGCAGACGAAGCGCTGCACGCCCGGTCTTGCCGTACTGCTTGCGCAGTTCGGTGAACGGACAGCAGGGCGCTGTGCTGCTTTCTCTGGAGCGGAGGGGATTCCCGGCCCCTCCTTCCTTGTTATGGGGGGATGAGGGCGGAAGTCATCACCGAACAGCAGCCGAAGTTCGAAGTCTCGTCCGTCGTCCACCTGCTGGAACCGCACCCGGGCAGGTCAACGCCCCCGTCCCCCGCGCAGTGGACGAGATCGGCCCGATCGGCCACTCGGTAGGCCACCTGCAGCGCGCAGTCGGCCAGCGTCGGCCGCGGGTGACTCACCGATTTCCTCCCCACCGCAGGTCAGAGCGGGGAAACGGAGCGTGGCCCCGGCCATCGAAGGGCGGGTGGGCCGCGACGTCGAGGGCCTTGGTATTCCGACGGAATACCAAGGCTGGGGCGGTCCCAGTCGTGCTGCCCCAGAGCGGGCTCTACCTGGCCCCCGCCCATGTCGGCGCGGGCTGACACGACCCTGTCCAGAGGCCGCCCCAAAGGCGCTCCGACCGGCCCTTACAGCCGGATGGGTGGCCGCCCCTTGTTCCTACATCAGGGCGACGAGGGTGGCGGCCCACTCCCCTACGGCGTCCAGGCCGACGAAGGGAGCAAGAGATCCCAGACCGAAAGCGATCGGGGGTCCAGCGATCGCTGCATCTACGGGTCTGTCCCGGTGAAGCTTTTCCGCCTGCTTGACGACGATAACGAAAGCGACGCGCCAGGTCCCCAGCACCAGGCCAAGGCCTCCCAGGCCGTAGACCGTCATCTTCGAGATGGCCGGGCCCGGGTCAGCGTGAAGAGCTGCGAACCAGCCGGTAGTGATCAGGGCCGTGAGAACAGTCTCGAAGGCCGGAAGAGCCATGTCGAGCGCGAGCAATGGCAGCGCTCGCGGCAGCGGCACCGCCGCCGCGGCCGCTCGGGTGCTTTCGGGATCAGGCACCCAGAGGAACTCTGGTGGGTAGTTGGAGCTGATCTTCCTGTGGGCGGTGGCGAACGCGGAGATCTCCCCTTCCGTGGCATCCAGGCTGGTCAGGATGCGTTCCAGGTGATTCCAGTCGCCAGGAACCTTCCTGCCCTCCGCCGTTGTCGGCCACGTTTCGGTACCGCCGGCCCTCTGCCGTAGCTCTTGCAGGGCGGCTTCCAGGTCTTCTGGGGTAGTGGCAGTTTCGGCGAGCTGCTGCACCAGGGTCTTGTAGCCCTCGGGCGGCGCGGACGGCATGTCGGGCGGGTCAGGGACCGGGCGCTGTCTGGTTGGCGGATCCTGTGGGTTGTCCCGTGGTTGTTCCGGGACAACCACGGGATCCGGTCCCTGGGAGTTCCCGGACTGTTCCGGGGCTGTCCGCGACGCCGGCTGCCTGAGGGGGGCGTCCTGCGGTGCGGGGTCGAGGCCGATCAGCTCCTCCAGGTCGTCGAGTTCGTCGTCCTGGACCTCCAACTGCTCCTGGGCTGCCTGGAGGACATCGCGGATCTGCTCCAGGGCTGGAAGCCCGAGGTCTTCGGGTTTTGTGGCCGAGGGATTCGGGGCGCTGTCCGTCGTCTCCTCATCGATGTGGTTCAGGGCGGTGCGCTCGCGGGCCACTTGCTGTTCGGCGGCCAGGCGGAGCTGGTAGGCCTTCTCTTCCGCCCGGCGGGCGTGTTCCAGCTTCTCGTCGGCCTGACGCCGGTACTCCCGGGAGATCTGCAGTTCGCTCTCCAGTTCGGCGCGGACGTCCTCGCGGGCACGGTCCCGTTCCACCTCGAGCACGGTGCAGCGTTCCTGGAGGACGGAGACCATGTCCTCCAGCTGCGCGCGCCGGCGTTCGGAGGCGGCCAGCTTCTCCAGGGCTTCGATCTGCCGCAGTCTGGCCTCGTCCAGCCTGAGCAGTGCCTGGGTGACCACGTCGGTGCCCCGCTGTACCGGGACCGGCAGTAGCGCCGGTGCAGGCGTGTTGGCGCCGGCGCCCAGGGCCGCCTCCGCCTCGCGGGCGGCCGCCAGCAGCCGCAGGCCTTCCGCAAGCTGGCGCTCACGCATCCTCGGCTCTCCGACGTAGCGCTTGGCCACGGCCTCGAGGAGTTCCTCGGGCGGCAGGCGGCTGCCGCTGCGGAACTCGCTCCACGAGGTCGTGCTGTAGGCGAAGTCCCCCTCGAGCGTCCGGACCGCCTTGCCCAGCGTCACCTTGCGCAGCCACACAGCCAGCTCGTTCGCCTGCTCGGTCCGGCCCCGTAACGCGCCCATCGGTCGCCCCATGGCTCCCCCGCATCCTGTTGTCCCCGGGAACAACCCGGGGATTGTTCCCGATCTTCGGCCCCCACCTGCGAGGACAGTCATCACCCGCAGCGGACAATCACACCATCGAAGACGGTGAGACCTCCACCCGATCAGACGATCACAGGAGGCCCGTCGTGACCACCCCCAACACCACCCAGCCCCCGCGCCGTTCCTGGCCCTACGCGGTAGTCGCCATCACCGTCCTCGCCATCCAGCAGGGCTGGGACGCCCAGCAGGTCACCACCCTCGCCGTCAGCCTCCTCGTCCTCGTCGCCCTGATCACCTCCGCAGGACGCGGCAACGACTAGCCGCCCATGCCTAACAGCCACGTGGACGGCTGCCGCCCCACTGCGGCGGCCATGGTCCCCACACCCATGCACCGCCCGTCTCCTCGCGCCGGAGGTGACCACGGTGGCAACAGGGCAAGCATCGGTGGTGGCTCCGCCGATGCTGACGGAGTGATTGCCCCGCAACCACTCGGCGGGTACCCCAAGGGGTCAGCGGCGGCGCAGGGCGAGCGCCATGCCGAACGTGGCGGCCAGCGCCGAGGCCACCCCGCCCACGGCGCCGACCGGCCCGGCCAGCGAGCGGTGGACCACGCACAGGTAGCCGGTGGCGGCCAGGACCAGGACGACGACGATCCCGACGACCAGGAGCAGCACGGGGTCGGTGCCCGGGGGCTGCGGGGCCGGCTGGTGCTGGGGCTGCTGGTCGGTGGTGGCGGACATGAGGGGTTCCCTCCCGTAAGGGCCTGCGGACGATCCGCAGACTGCGGCGCGGAGCACCTAGCCCCGCAACCCCTGGTGTCGTGGCCGGGTGGCCAGACAGCAGGAGGGGCGGCACGAGGTTTTGCCTGACACCACGCTGCGGGCCGGGCGGGATCCATTCGATAGCTCTGACGTGCAGGAACTCCCCCGATCCCCCGTCTAAAAAATATTGAATGAGGGGGTTGCGTGTGTAGGTCGGACGAACTTCCTGACCCCCTCCGACTATTGAATGGCCGCCCGGCGGAACGTAGGAGTCCCACCTTCACGGCCGCAGGCGACGCGGGGGAAGGGATCCCATTCCCCCGCTCAAAAGGGGAACGTCCACACTGGCGGGATGATCGAGCGCCGCCCGCTGGGCACCGGCCCCCGCCCCGCTACTCCCCCGGCGCCTCCGGCCGCCCGGGCCCGTCTGGCCGCCGAGCTGGCCGAGCCGTCCGCCGAGGACCCAAGCGCACCCGCGCGGCCCGCGCCCGGCTCCGGCCGACGGCGTCTGGGCCCCGGCGCCGAGGCGGACGAACGCTGACTGCGATCTCTCGCTTTCACGTCAGTACGCGACCTGGGCGTCTCTCACTCAACGACAGTGGATAGACCCCGATCTCTCACATCCATGACAGTGACCACACACCCCGAAACAGCCCCCGACCAGCATCAACACACCAGGGCCCACTGTCTCTCACACCGCTGTCACCAAACCGAGAGATCGCAGCTGCCCGATGGGGCCGCGCACCGCACAGGGATCTGGTACGGGAATCTCAAGGCCCGCCGCGACCGACTCAACCCCGCCCAGCTCGCAGCCCTCGCCGAGCTGGGCGTGGAGTGGGCCGGATAGCGCTGCCCGGGCGCCGACGATGTCCGTATTCGCCGCCGCTCCGGGGGTCAGCGAAAGGCGTTACGGCGACGCCGGACCAGGACCCAGGTCACCGCGCCTGCGGCAGCCAGAGTCGCGGTACCGGCGCCGAGCAGCCACGGGGCCGCTTGCCCCGTGGCCGTTTTCGCCGCCTCGTCCTGGCAGGTGCGGCGGACCGTGTCATCGGTCCGGGCCACCCGGTAGCGGGCCCAGACCTCGTCCGTGCCCACCCAGCGGACCTCGTACAGACCGGGCTTGGCATCGCAGCGGATCACCGCCGCTGTCACGACCGCTTTGGCTCCGTGCATGACGGGCCGGTTGGTGAAGCCCGGCGAGGTGAGAGTGTCGCCGTACATCAGATCCGCGTCCGAGCCCGTGAGCGTCACCCTCTCGCCGGGCTGGAGCGTCCGTACGTCCCAGGGCGACTGCGGCCAGGAGTCACCCGTCGGCCAGCGCTCCTCCGGCTGATCCGGCGGAAGGGCCGCGACCTTCCCGGGACAGGCCCTGCGTTCGGCCTCGCCGACGTCCTCGACCTTGACGGTCACCCAGACATTGTCTTTGGCAGTCATGGCGGGACCGCCGGGCCCGGTCCGCCCGACCGGGTAGACGCCCGGCGGAGTGTCACACGCCACGGTCGCCACGGCGGTGATGACCGGATCCTTCATCCTCAGCGTCCCGTGCTCAATGAAGATCTCGGAGACCACCCAGTCTCCGTTCCTCCCTGGCAGGTACGAGGCCACCGTGAACGTGAGCCGCTCACCGGGACGCGCGGACAACTGCGCCCCCTCGGGCGTCGGGGCAGGCGGATCCACAGCAGGCACCGCGAAGGCACCGCCCGCCACGGCCGGTAACAGCAGCACCGCCAGCACGGCGACCACACCAATCCTCGTCCTCATCGCACCCATTCGCCCTCTTCCCCATCCGTTGGCGATCTCCCATACCGCTACACAGCCTGCCCTCTCATCGAACTAACGGACCATTGCAGCGAGGTGATCTGGCAGTTCGCGAACGGCGACGGCCGCCCTCGGCACGATGCCCGGGCGAGCAGGCGGGGTGTCACCGGCAATACGCCCGCTCCCGGTCGGGGCGCGGCGCAGGTGGTGGAACGTCGCCGAGGTGCCCCTGCTGGCTGGCGGGGGCACCTCGTGCGGTCAGGTGCTGTCCAGAGCGCCTGGGACACCTGCCCTCGTCCGCACACTCCTGTCGGCACGGCGTGATCTTGAGCGTAGCGGGCAGATCGCCCGCCAACGGGCTCAATGCGGGAATCGTCGCGATTGCCAGCGCCTACCGCCCCGCTCCTGGGGCCGTGGCCTCACCAGGCTCGGGTGGAAGGGGCCCGGATGGCATGCTCTGGTGGTCAGCGCGGAACCCGCGAGAGCAGCAGTTCCCGCACCTCCGCGACGCCTCTCCGCGCTCATCCGCGATCAACGCCACTACACGGCCCAGCCACCGCGACTGAACCCGATCTCCACCGCATGACGTCGGCTGGCCCGTGAAGGTAGGTTGATCACCGGCTGGCTGGAGGCCATATGTCGGTGTACACGTGAAAGTGCCGACACCATAGGAGGAGCTCGCGGTGACAGAGATCGAGGTGCCGGGGCCTGAGGCCGACTGGCAGCCGGCGACGCAACCGCCCTACTACGCCGGCAAGAACCCCGCCCACCAGTACAGCCTCTGGGAACACTCCGCTGCGCTATTCCAGATGATCGGCGTGCTGGAACTGCCGGTACAGCCCCTGGCCCAGCGGCTGCGCCTGCACGTGGAGCGGTCCTGGGACGGACTGGACGACCTCGACGTTGTCCTGTTCCGGCTGGAGCGCTTCCTGGCATGGTGAGCGCCGGCCGCTCCCGGGTCTGGCTGCGTATCGGCGTCACCCGGATCCGGGCGGACAAGCGATCCGCCGGTCCACAGGCGAGATGCGCTTCCGTATCGGCTCTCGCCTCGCCTGACCCCCTGGGAGCGCCCCGCGGCGGCCGCTGGCACCGTGCGGGAGGTGAGCTGCTCAGGCGTGCCAGTCGGTATGCCTCTTGGAGGAGACGCTTGTCGCCGTCTGGGGCGTCCGAGCACAGCGGAGCCGCCGGCCGACAGGGGCCGCACATACCCGGCCCAGTGCGAGGGGAAGCGGCGGCGGTCAGCCGATCGGCTGCCGGGACTCGGCTCGCACCTTGAAGGTGGTCTCGGCGACCTTGGCCAGGTGCGATCTCTCGCTTTCGTGTCAGCACGTGACCTGCACGTCTCTCACTCCTCGACAGTGGATAGACCTCGATCTCTCACCTCCATGACAGTGACCCCACTCCCTGAAACGGCCCCCCACCAGCAGCAACGCGCCAAGGCACACTGTCTCTCACACCACTGTCACCAAACCGAGAGATCGCATCTTGGCCTTGGCGATTCAGTATGTCGCTTCACTGAATCCTGAAAGGTGCCTTATGGGTTGAATACAGCCGCCTTCAATCGGGCAATATAGTCATCGACTTCAGTCGGGTTATATCCCATCCTGCCGATACGGGGAAAATCGGATGGTGTCGTCAAGAGAAATGTTTTCAGTTGCTCCATATCGGCCATGGCAAGCTTCTTTACCTCGGCTACATAACGGTCGACTGCCTCCACGTAGTAGTTTCTGTTGAAGTCTGGGTGCCCGTACACGAAGCGCACAGGCACCGAGTTGAGAAGCTCACGACCTTCACGTTGTCGGCGACGCCGATCGGCTTCGGCCTCGTTCTTGGCAGCCCGGATCCTTGCGTCCATGTCTCGCATGGCGTGGAAGGCGGTGGACAAGACCTGTACCTTTTTGTCCAGTTCTGCCACTCGGCGCAGGGCGTCCTCGAGCTTCTCCTCCAAGAGGGCGACCCGGTTCAGGGCCTCGACCAGCGGGTCGTCGGCAGCAGCCCCTCTTTCCGCCTTCGGGCGGGCGTTGTTGGCCCGATGCCAAGCTCTGGTCCAGGCGGCCTTATCACCGCCGCAGATGCGTACGAGCTCGTGGAGGGTTCCCTCCTGGGGGAAGCTCGTCCCTCTCGCAGCAGCCCGCACTGTGTTGGGCGCCAGGCCGGCAGCACTCGCGACCCTCTCCATGGTCTTGCCGCTGTTCAGGATCATCTCGTTGAGCGCCTGGGCCAACTGCTCAGGCGTGCTCACCGTGTCCGGGCCGGCCATCTCTCCCCCTTGGAGCTCCTCAGTCCTGCGCAGATCGTAGAAAACTGAAGCCCCTCCGACCTGCGGTTTCCGCAACTCCATGCGGCACCACCGCAAGCAGGATCAGTTCTCCGCATCTTGATCCACACACGCCGTGAGATGAGCGCACAAGCACCCGCACACCTCACGGAGGCACTCATGAGCTGGTCCGATCTCTGCTTCACCCTGCTCACCGGCCTGCTGGAACAGCTCCCGTCGGCTGCTGTCATGACCGTGGTAGGTACCGTCATCGCATGCCGACGACGCCAGAAGCCCGGTGCTGAGGAACAGCGCGAAGCCGCGAACAGCAACACGGAGCATGCCGACTGACCACCGGCCAGCGGTCCCGCCCAGGGGCCGCCGTCTCTCACCGGTCCAGCCCGGCTGGGGTGCCCGCCCCCATTCACCAGTCACCGGCCACCCCCGGCGGCGGTGAGCTTGGCCAGGGGCGAGCGCCGCCCCTGGCCAAGAACGCGCAGGGCAGGCCAGTCCACCTCCGGGTGGTCGGCGGACACACGGTCGATGTCACCAGCCCGGTAGAGCCCGGTGCCGCCGCGGAGGTCTGCGGCTACGCAGCGGGGGTGAACTCCACCTCGGTGTCGCCGCAGCCGGCCGCGATGTCCATCAGCCGGTCCCGCTCCGCCTCGTCAACGGCCAGGCCCCACCGGAGCTTGGTCTCCGTCCACTCCTTGCCGTACCGGCACAACGCTCCCGGAGACGACGGCAGCCACTCGAAAGGGTCCTGATCAGCCTTCTGCCGGTTCGAACGCGCCGTCACCGCGACCAGCGAGGACAGCTGACCGAGATCATTCGCATACGCCTCCCGCCGCTGTGCGGTCCACGAACTCGCCCCAGCTGGCGGGGAGCGTCATTCCAAACGTGCGCTATTCCTCCAGCCTGCCCTTGGCACCCAGGATGGTGGGCGGTCTGCGCCTGGTGTCGCGTTGCGCTGCGGCGTGGATGGTGCCCCAGCGGGCTACCCGCTGGGCTACTGTCCGAGGGCTTCGAGCCAGGCTGCCACTTCCAGAGATTGTCGTAGTGCGGCTTCGAAGGCCATGGGGTTGGCCTCGGCTAGTCCGCGGCGGATGCTGGTGGCTTCCTCGATGGCGGCCAGGCCCTCCTCCGGCCGGCCCACCTCACCCAGCCGGATGGCCAGACTGTTCAGGGCCATGGCGAGGTCGGGCAGGTAGGCGCCGGGGTTGGCCTCAGCCAGCACACGTCGAATCCCGGCAGCTTCCTCAAGGGCGGCCAGGCCCTCCACCCGCCGCCCCACCTCACCCAGCCGGACAGCCAGGTTGTTCAGGGAGGTGGCGAGGGCGGGCAGGTGGGCGTCGGGGTCGGCTTCGGCCAGCACGCGGTAATGCCTGGTGGCTTCCTCAATGGCGGCCAGCCCCTCCTCCCGCTGGCCCGCCGCACCCAGCCGGATGGCCAGGCTGTTCAGGGCCCTGGCGAGGTCGGGCAGGTGAGCGTCGGGGTCGGCCTCAGCAAGCACGCGGTAATGCCTGGTGGCTTCCTCAATGGCGGCCAGCCCCTCCTCCCGCCGGCCCACCTCACCCAGCCGGATGGCCAGGCCGTTCAGGGCCCTGGCGAGGTCGGGCAGGTAAGCGTCGGGGTCGGCCTCGGCCAGTGGGCGGCGGATTCTGACAGCTTCCTCGACGGCGGCCAGACCCTCCTCCGGCCGGCCCGCCTCACCCAGGTCGGTGGCCAGGTTGTCCAGGGCGATGGCGAGGTCGGGCAGGTGGGTGTCCGGATCGGCCTCGGCCAGTGGGCGGCGGATTCTGACAGCTTCCTCGACGGCGGCCAGACCCTCTTCCCGCCGCCCCACCCCACCCAGCCGGATGGCCAGGCCGTTCAGGGCCCTGGCGAGGTCGGGCAGGTGAGCGTCGGGGTCGGCCTCAGCCAGCACGCGGTAATGCCTGGTGGCTTCCTCAATGGCGGCGAGCCCCTCCTCCCGCCGGGCCACCTCACCCAGCCAGATGGCCAGGCCGTTCAGGGCCCTGGCGAGGGCGGGCAGGTGAGCGTCGGGGTCGGCCTCAGCAAGCACGCGGCAGTGGCCGGTGGCTTCCTCGATGGCGGCCAGGCCCTCCTCCCGGCGTCCCAGCACACCCAGATCGGCGGCCAGGTTGTTCAGGGAGGTGGCGAGGTCGGGCAGGTGAGCGTCGGGGTCAGCCTCGGCTAGTCCGCGGCGGATTCTGACAGCTTCCTCGATGGCGGCCAGGCCCTCCTCCCGCCGCCCCACCTCACCCAGCCGGATGGCCAGGTTGTTCAGGGAGGCGGCGAGGTCGGGCAGGTGAGCGTCGGGGTCAGCCTTGACCAGCACGCGGTAGTACCTGGTGGCTTCCTCAATGGCGGCCAGCCCCTCCTCCCGCTGGCCCACCTCGCCCAGCCAGATGGCCAGGTTGTTCAGGGCCCTGGCGAGGTCGGGCAGGTGAGCGTTGGGGTCGGCCTCAGCCAGCACGCGGTAGCGGTCGGTCAGGGTTTGCGTGAGGTGGACGGCTGTGGCGGCGAGGCGCTGGCTGCTCCGCGGGAGCTGGTCGCTGAGGGTGGTGAGAGCGGTGAGGGGGATGGTGGGGTCGGAGATGATGGTGTCGAGAGCGGTGGTGAGGGGGGCGGGGTGGTCGGTGCGGTTGGCGGTGCTCATGATCTGCGCGCTCAGCTGAGGGTGGCGGGTGCAGAGGTCAGTGAGCTGGGTGTCGAGGCGGTCTTGAAAGACGGGGTGGGCTGCGGCGCGGCTGTAGACGGTGAGCAGCCGTTCCGTCTGGGGGTGGTCGGCGTCCTGGAGAAGACGGTCGGCGAGGGTGGGATCTGAGTTCAGGGAGCGGCCGACGTGACGTTCGGCGAGGCGGTCGGGCTGTAGTGCGCCCCAGGGCAGCGGGGTGGTGGTTGGGGGGTAGAGGGTGGAGAGCCAGGTGGTGACCTGGTTGCGGCGGTCGCGGGTCTGGTCGGCCAGTGCGGGGAGCCGTTGCCACAGCCGGTCGGCTTGTTCGCGGTCGGCGGCGCCGACGAAGTGGGCGGCGGCCAGCGCCGTCTCCAGCGTCGCGGGACTCAGACCCGGGGTGAGGCCGAGAACGGCAGCGCTCTGCCTCCAGTAGCGGCTCTCGTGGTCCAGGAGCCGGTCCTCGACATCCGCGGTCCCACGGCGTGCGGCATCGCCTTGGTGGTCTCTGGTGGGGAAGGCGGTTGGGGGTTCAGCGGTGTCGAGGAGGTCGGCGAGGGCGGTCATGTGGAGGGTGAGGGCGTTGCCGTAGGCGTCCTGGTCGAGCAGCGGCGGCGGCATGCAGGCCGCAGCTGTGGTCCAGTCGTGTCCGGCCAGGCCGTCGACCCGTGGCAGGGCAGTGGCCAGGGCGCGGGCCGCGTCCTTGTAGCGGTCGGTCCGGTCGGCGGGGTCGTTCTCCAGAGGGGTGAGTAGGCGGGTTGGGGCGGTTGCGAGGTGGTCCTCGGCGAGGAGGGTGGCAGTGGCGGCCTGACGCCACCAGTCGCCGCCGGTACGGGCAAGCAGCAGGAGTTTGAGCGGGGTGGCCCCATGGTGGTCGGCGGCGGCCTCGACGAGGGCGGCGAGCTGTTCGGTGCGGGTCTCGGCGTAGTCGAGGACGACCAGCAGCGGCCTGGCCGCGTGCCGCACTTCCGCCAGCTGGTCCGTGGTGGCGTTTACCTTCGGCCACAGAACAGCCCAGCTGTCGGCGGCAAGCTGGGCGGCGAGGTGGTGAGCGAGGCGGGTCTTGCCCTGCCCACCCGGGCCGTGCAGCAGCCAGGCCCCGAACCCACCCACTTCGCACCACGCCCTCAGCTCGCCGAGGAGTTCGTCGCGGCCGTGGAAGGGCACGGTCTGGTGCCGGGCCTCCAGCAGGGCCGCCGGGGAGGGCAGCTGCGCGCTTCGGTCGTGGCCTTGGGCGGGGTCGGTGAGGTGCTGGAGTTCCACCGCCTCCAGGTCGTGGTCCGCGCCAGCGCCGTGCTCGGCGAGGGCGGTACGGAAGGCGGGGTCGTGGTGGAGGACGTAGGAGGGCACGACGTTCAGCTGCCCGCTGCCGGAGTACTCGCGGTCGGAGGCCACCACACCGATCAGCAGCCGGTCGGCGAACACCGCCGCGCCCGACAGGCCGCCCCACGGTGACGTGCCCTTGAATGGCCACTGCGGGGGATGCTGGCGCAGGTCCATCACATGCTGGTCGCCCACGAATCCGCTGCCCGGATTCAGCTCCCCGCGCAGTTGTGCGGCCTCCACCGCGCGGCCCTCACGCTGGGCGACATCCGGGACGCCCCAGGTCTTGCAGTCGGTACCGGGCCGGTCCGTCACCAGTCGGCCCCACCGCACCGGCGGGGTCGGTGCCTGCCAGTGCGGATCGTCGTCGGCAAGGACCAAGGCGGCGTCGTCCCGCGCGGCCGGGGTGCCGCACCACACCACCGTCCCGCCTGCCGTCCCGCTGCCGCCCGGGCGGAAGACCTCCACCCGGGTGCCGGCGGGTCCGGCGACGTGCGCGGAGGTCAGCACCAGCCGGCCGCCCACCGCGTACCCCGAACCCGGCCCACCCTGCCCGTTCACCCCAGCCAGACGCTCCTGCTTCACCCAAGTCCTCCACGGTCTCGTTCGAACACAAGCCCTGCCCCAGGGCAGCAGCGTCCCGGGCTGCTTGGACTCAGTGATCGATGCGCTGGGAGGTGTCGCCGGGGCCGGGCTGGCGCGGCCGCGTCCCGCGCACTAGGGTCTGTTGCGAAAGTGGATCTTGATCGGTGATGATCATGGTGTGGCGCGTGGAGATCTGACGGATGCACAGTGGGCAAGGCTGGAGC
>NZ_JBFBAH010000064.1:0-14300 GCF_040682115.1 Streptomyces sp. NPDC051364
AACATCACCCGCAGCCGCCTCGGACGCCTCACCCGCCAAGGCTTCCTCACCCAACCCGGACGAGGCCGCTACCAGAAACGGACTTAACGCCCACTGAGATCAGGGGTTTCGGCCCCGGAAGGATGATGTTCATCATGGAGAGCATGGGGAAGAAGAAGCCGCGTCCTCGCCGCTCGTTCGCGCCGGAGTTCAAGGCCGAGATCGTCGGGCTGTGCCGGCGCGGTGACCGCTCGGTCGGTCAGATCGCCAAGGACTTCGATCTGACCGAGACCGCGGTCCGTGACTGGGTGAAGCAGGCCGAGGTCGACGCGGGCGAGCGTGACGGCCTGACCAGCAGCGAACGCGAGGAACTGGCCGCGCTCAGGCGAGAGAATCGTCGGCTGCGGGAGGACGTGGAGGTCCTCAAGCGTGCGACGGCTTTCTTCGCGACGGAGACCCGGTGAACGTGCACCCGTTCATCGAGGCGGAGAAAACCGCAGGCCACAGCGTCAAACGGGCGTGTGAACTGCTCCAGGTCTCCCGAACCGCCTTCTACGCCCGCCGCAACGGCGTCCCCGGTCCTCGCGCGGTGCGGGACACCGAGCTGACCGAGCAGATCATCGCCGTGCACCAGCAGTCTCGCGGGACCTACGGGGCCCCACGCGTCCACGCCGTCCTCCAGCGCGAGGGCGAGGAATGCGGGCGCCGCCGGGTCGCCCGCCTGATGCGGCAGGCCGGGCTCGCCGGTCGAACCCGAAGGCGAGGGCACCGCACAACGATCCCGGACCCGCACGCCGCCACCCGCCCTGACCTGGTCCTTCGCGACTTCCAGCCCGACCCCGCCGCCCTCGACACCCGCTGGTGCGGCGACATCACCTACATCGCCACCGACGAAGGCTGGCTCTACCTGGCAACCGTCATCGACATCGCTTCACGCCGTGTCGTCGGCTGGGCCACCGCCGACCACCTGCGAACCGAACTCGTCGCCGACGCCCTCGAGGCCGCCTGCCGAACCCGCAGGCCGTCCGGCCCGGTGATCTTCCACTCCGACCGCGGCTGCCAATACACCAGCCGTGAACTAGCCACCCTGGCCTCGCAGTTCGACATCAGGCTGTCCGTCGGCCGCACCGGTCAGTGCTGGGACAACGCGCTCGCGGAATCGTTCTTCTCCACCCTGAAGAACGAGCTGGGCGACACCCACCCCTGGCCCACCAGGACCGCCGCCCACACCGCCATATTCGAGTGGATCGAAAGCTGGTACAACTTGCGACGGCTCCACAGCAGCCTCGGCTACCGCAGTCCCGCCGAATACGAAACCGCCTTGGCGGCCTGACCAACACACCAACGGTGTCCGTCAAAGCGGAACAAGCTCATCCCTCACCGAGGCGGGCCTCGCACTGCTGGGCCCGATCCGTGCGATGGGCGCGTGGGCGGGACGCTACACCGACGTCGTCCTGGCGGCCCAGGCCAGCTTCGCACGCCGAGAAGATCGCCCGTACATGAGCTAGCCAGGAGGTTTCACGACCCGGGACTTGGCCGGCGAGCTGCCGCTCCAGGCTGCCGTGGCGCGACACCTGCAGGACTCCGTTCCTACTTCTCACCGACATTTCCCGCAGCAGCCTCACACGGTCGTTCCCAGAATCCGGCAATAGCCGTTTCTGCATGTGGCCTACGTAGCCAGCCTCAGGAAGGCCCGGTTGTCGGCATCAGCTCTACACCAGTCCTGGAAGGCTCGGCTTACTGCTCCATGCCCCTCATCCCACGTCATGGGACGAGCGTATGAGCGACGGAGCCCAGCGCGCAGCGGGTTTTCACCGCCCGACGCGATGCCCGGCGAGGTGCGCCTTCAGCGGGGAGGACTGGCTGCCCCTCCCCGGTACGTGCCATGGCAAAGCTGGGTGATAGCCGGTCCTGTGACTCCGTGCGAAGCCCGACAGAGTTCCGCCATGTCCACCCTTCCCGGCACCCCGGCGGGGTGCGACCGACGCGGAGCCGAGTGCGCCGGCGGCCGGCCCTTTTTCACCTTCGGCTTGGTCTTCGGAACGACCGCCAACGTTACCGCCGCCCGCGAAGTGGGGATGACTGCCCTTCACTACCGAGGGCCCGAAGAATCTCCGAGACGCCTTCTCTCCGCTCCTCGATCCCCAGGCTCCCCAGAACGTTCAACCCCCAACCAGCTGAGGGGAAGAGCGACCCTGGGGATTTTCACGAATCCTCATCAGCACCCCGTTGCCGTGTTCGCCCCGCCGCTCTCGACGCCGAGCTGCACGCCGCCACTGGCCGCTTTCGACGCTGCGGCCGCTCCGTGGCGTGAGGCCCTCGAGGACCTGGACGAAGACGTCCTCGCCGAGGCCGCCGCCGAAGCGCGGGCCTTCGGCGCCGGCCCGGCGGCCGCCGTCGACGAGCTGGTGCGCGGCCTGCTCGGGTAATTGGCCGACTGGCAGCAGTCGATCGGCGAGCTGGGCCGCGCGCTCACCACGGCAACTGAAGGCCGACCGCTACCCGGCTGGTCCACCGACGCCGGCCGCACCGAGGACATCGGGTGGCGCCAGGCCCGCACCACGCTGCTCGAGGCCGTCGCACGCCCCCACCACGCTCACCTGCTCGCCGCCACCGTCGAGCTCGGCGGTGAGCTGGAGCTCCTAGCTACCCGTAACGGGCGCTTCAGGGGCGCGGTCATCCCAGAAGGCTGCGCGGTCAGCGCCGGCCGCCGCCGATGCGGCGGTCGTCGGCCAGTGCGGTCAGCGGGCCGAACTCGCGGGCAAGCTGGTTCCACGTCAGAACCTCGCCACAGCGGGCCGGGAACTCCTTCGGGTTGAACTCGGGCATGGTCCAGGTGCCAGTGCCCCGGTCCCGCAGCCACAGGTCCCCGTCACCGTCGACCACAGTCGGCGGGACCGGTACGGGCTCGGCCTGATCGGTGGGCTCCCAGGTGACCCGGCCCGGGTGGGAAACGCGGCGCAGCTCGGTGGTGGCCAGCCGCGCGGCCAAGTCACGGGTGGACTCTTCGGCGTCCTTGACCGACGCGAGTCGGAATGCGTCGTCAAGTACGGGCAGGGCTGGATTCTTGCTGCGCTTTGAACTCATACGCTGACTACCTCCGGTGGGGGGCGTCACATCCGTATGGCACCCCGTAGAGGAACACGGTATCCGAGGCGGGAGCTGGGCCGGCTACGACCACTGTCCAGGTGGAGGCGCTGGCACACCGGGCGGTGGGGCTAGGTGGTGAGCTGGTCCTGGACGTGGCGCAACCCGTGGTGGTAGCGCTCAGATATGGCGGTCCGGGGTCTGAGAAGGTGAGGCCGCCGAGGGCGAGCGGACGTCGGGCCGGGGCGGGTGCGGGCTCGGTCTCGCCGGGCGGCTGGCGGAAGTCGGCGCCCTGCTCGACCGGCATCAGCCGGCGACCATGGCGGGTACGGGAGCGTCGGAAGCGGGCTCGGAGAAGGCGGGCAGCGAGAGCGGTCGACGGTCGCAGCGGCCGTTGAGGCAGCGCGGGCCGCCGGGCGGGTCTACGTCGGCATCAGCCGCACCGACCGCGGCTGGTGCGTCTACGCGCAGCCCGACACCGATCCCGCAGTCCGACCCCATCTCGCCGTCACGCGGATCCTCGGGCAGGCCGTTGCGCGGCTGGTCCGCGAAGGCGACGCCCTGGGGGGAGGGAGCACCAGCGCCGTGACGGCCGTGACCGGGGTACCTGACGAGTACCGGGCACGGATCTATGCCCTGGCCTTCCAGAACGCTCTCGCTGGAGACCTCGATCGACTCCTGAGGCTCTGGACGGTTTGGCGCTGACGACATCCGGCCCCACCTCATTCCGCAGGGATGATGCGACGCGGGTTGCCGTGCGCCGGGCTTCGTCGGCAAGGTCCCGGCGGTGGGTGTCCGGCCACCGCCGGGAGGCCACGCGGGTGCGGGGAGGGGAACCCGCGACACGACGACAACGTGCGCGGCCCAGGATGGTCACGACCCCGGGCGGCCGGTGTTGACCGGTCCGCTCTGGCAGTTCGGCGACAAGCAGGGGCTCAGGCGTTGCTCGGCGGCCGAGGACAGCCCGGCCGGGCGACGGTCACCCGAAAGTCGCTCTCCCCTGGCGGATATCGTGATCCCTGATCGAACGCTACCGGGGGTGGAGCGGTGGGCATCATCGGCGACAGCCTGGACCGGGCAACCGCTACCAAGGGCACCCGACCCATCCCGAAGTCCGCCGGCGCCCAGATGCGCTTCCTGGTGAGACAGCACAAGGGCTCCACCAAGTCGGTCGCCTCGCTCCTGGGCATCTCCCAGCGCACGGTCGAGCGGTACGTGAAGGACCAGTTCAAGACCCCGCGCCCGGAGCTCGCCGACCGCATGAAGGCCGAGGTCACCCGCCGCTGGCAGCCACTGGTGAAGAAGCGCGCCCGAGAGCAGGCAGCCAAGCGGACGGGCCTGGTGATCGAGACCCGCGCCCTGTTCGGATTCACCGCCGCGCCCGGGACGACGGATGACGGCCGGATGCGCCGGATCACCCAGCACGTCCCACCCCTCTACGCGGGCCGTCTCTTCGCCGCCCAGGAAGCCGGCGCGACGGAGGCCGACCTCCGGCAGATCACCGCCGAAGCCCTCCAGGAGAGCTACTTCAAGGACAGCGGCCGCCGCGCGAGCGACCTGATCGTGGCACTGACCGACATCGACTACCTCGACCTCGAATTCTGACCTCGCAACGCACATCACGCCCCGGGTTGTGTGTGACTGAGTGTCTGATTTGGCGAGTTGAGCCTCTTGTGACGTCGACCGATAGCGGGCCATGTCGACCGATTGGGTGCCCAGTGCCCTGCCTCGTTCCCTTACGCGTACGTGATCGTTAAGAGTGGGAACACTCCACCGCATCCCTTTAGCTCGGGTGCGTCCGATTCTTCCGAGGCGGCTTCCATGGCACACACCAGTGTTCTCGACACCAAGCTCACCCAGCACTTCGGCCTGCTGGACGCGGACGGTGACGGCCAGTTCTCCCGTGATGACCTCCTCAGCCTGGCAGACCGCCTCGGCCTGGCATTCGCCGCCGACCCGGCCAAGGTCGCTCGTCTTCGTGGCGCCTACGCGGACCTGTGGGACTCCTACATGCAGGCGATGGACAGTGACGGCAACGGGGCCCTGGACCGCGAGGAGTACCGGACCGGGGTCCGCCGGGCCGCAACCGATGACCCGCAGGGGTTCGCTGGCCGGGTCAGCGAGATGGTCGAGGCGTGGATGAGTATCTGCGACACCGACAACGACGGCGTCGTCACTCTCGCGGAGTTCACCACCATGTACACCCAGCCCCTGGGCATCGACGCCGCCGACATCACGAAGGCTTTCCAGCACCTGGACGTGGACGGTGACGGAACGCTCTCCCGGGACGAGATCCGCCGCGCCGCCGAGGAGTTCTACACGAGCGACGACCCGCAGGCCCGCGGCAACTGGCTCTTCGGCCCGCTGGAGCTGAAGCACGCCTGACCCCCTGCAGCGCCTCGGGCCGGTCCGCCCGAGGCGCTGTTTCGCGAAGGCGGGCAGGACGCCGTCCCGTGCCAGGCTTGGTCCTTGACGGCCGCTGGCGCCGTCCTGGCTTTGGGGTGACGTTGCCTGCTCTGCCCGGCGGCACCCCGCCCACCGCCCCTCCAGGCGCAGGAGAGGGGCGGGGTCAGCCTGGCACGGCAGGCTCCGGGCATCCCGCACCACAAGCAGCGGGGACGGCCGCGATCTGGCGGGCGCTGCTTCGTTGATCAGGCGCGTCCCGCGCGGCGTTCCCCGTAGCCATGGAAGTCGGATGCAGTCGATTCGTATGCCGCTCAACGACGCGCTGTTCGTGTCGAGCGAAGATCACTTCCCCGGGGTGTCCGTCATCTGCACGGTCGTCGGCTGGTTCCATGGGGACACGCCGACCCTGACTGAGTTGCAAGACGCGGTGCGACGCCGATGGGCGGCTATTCCGCGGCTTTCGATGAAGATGGACAGAGACCAGGGGGGACGCCCCATGTGGGCCACCGGCGAAACCTTCCTGACCGAGAGGCATGTGCGCAGCTATCCCGGCACCGACGACGAGGGCTTGCGGAAACTGGTCAGCAAGCTGGCTCTAGCCGGCGTGGACCGCGATGTCCCGCCCTGGGAGCTGCTCCTGGTGCCGCAAACCGGTGGCGAATTTTGCCTCCTCCTGCGGTTCCACCACGCGCTCCTGGACGGGGCATCCGCAGGCACGCTGCTGCGGATCCTGCTGAAGGAGAACGCAACACCGGGCCCTATGCCGGCGGGAGCTCTCGTGCCGGTCTCCATTCCCAAGCCCCGCGTGACCGCCAGCGGGCTATGGGAAGCGGCACGAGCCCAGTCACCCGCCGATCTGTGGCGAGCCGTAACCTGCGCTCCGCCCACCGGCCCCGGCAGTCTGGCCTGGGCGCACCTGCCCTTCGACGTACTCGCTGCCGCTCGCAGGAGCCTGCCCGGGCAGCGCATCACCGTGAACGACGTGTTCATGGCCGCCGTGGCCGCGGCGTTCGCCACGCATCCCCAGCTCCTCCGGGACCGGTCGCGCCCCTTCCGCGTGATGTTTCCCGTGGACCTGCGTACGCCGTCGCAGGAGGACCATCTGGGGAACATCACTTCCATGGACACGGTTGCCCTGTCCACCGACACTGCGGACAGACACCAACGCCTGCTCCGCACACACCACGCCATGCAAGAGGTGAAACGGCTCGGACGGCCCGCGGGCGGCCTCGCCCTGCTGACCGGGCTGGCCCGCATCGGCGGCCAACGGGCAATCAAGCGCGCGGCCGCTTACATGATGACCGAGCACTACGCCGACGTCCTGTGCTCCAACGTCCGCGTGCGCTGGAGCGACGCCCACCTGCTGGGCCGGCCCCTGCGCAAAATGTGCATGCTGCCGCCTCACCTGCACCGAGATCACACCCTCGTGCAGCTGACCAACTACGCAGGCACCCTGGGAATCACGGCCATGGCGCCACAACGCCACCACGGCGCTGCGGTTTCCTTGGTGGCGGCTGTTTGCGACGAGATCCGCACGCTGGCCGGGGAAGCCACCCCTGTCAATCCCCTCTGATCGTGGAGTCGTTCCTATGCAGCCAGCCCCATTGTGAGGCCGGCCCTGTACTCACGTTCGTAGTCGATGGGTGACTTCCATCCGCAGACGCTGTGTAGCCGACGTGTGTTGTAGAAGTCGGTGATCCAGGTCGCGATCTTGATGCGGGCCTCGGTCCGGGTGCCGAAGGTGTGCCGGTGGACGTACTCGACCTTCAGGACGCTGTTGAACGCCTCGCTTACGGCGTTGTCGAAATAACCGGCACCCTTGCCCGCCCGCAGCTCCTCGTCCTGGGGCGCCACGACGCGCACGGCCACCTGCGCGCGATCGGCCGCACGGTCCCGCTACGCCCGGACGCGGCCCGGCTGGTCGCCGCGAACCTGGCCGCGGCCGACCCCGGGGCACCCGTGGACAGGGGTGCGGTTCTCCTCGGCATGGGGCAGCAGCGACGTCCTGGACGTGACGCTGGTCCGCCCCGAGCTGGTGGCGGAGATCAGCGCGGACAAGGCTGTCGACCGCGGCGGCGTGTTCCGCCACCCGCTGCGCTTCAAGCGTCTGCGCCTGGATGTCACGGCCGGGGATGTGCCCCGGTTCGGGGAGGGAATGGCCGCAGCCGCAGGCTAAGAGGTCGTTTCATTTGGTGAGTCGGCGGTGGCAGATGAGGGCTGCGGCTATGCCGACGAAGGCCAGGAAGTGTTCTGCCTTGCGCTCGTATCGGCGGTGGAGCCGACGGCAGCCAGCGAGCCAGGACACGGTCCGTTCGACGACCCATCGGTGGCGGCCGTCCCCGGCACGCCCGCAGCTCCTCCTCCTCGGTCGCCACGACGTCCAGGGTCGGCTGCACGCGATGGGCCGGACGGTCCCGCTGCGCCCCGGATGCGGCCCGGCAGGGTCGGGGAGCACCTGTCACCTGGGCCGGCCCGGCGCATCCGTGGGCGGGGGTCCGCTGCCGGTGGGGGAAGCGCAGTGCAGTGGAGGGGCCTTGGATAAGTCGATGTATCACCACTGATGGCTGTCTGTATATAGAAAGTAACTCCGTGGAGTGAGTGATCCACTGCAAAGAGTGACTATCTGCCTGTAGTGGGCCTGTCCGCCGCGACGTCGCACAACACTCCTGCCTATGCCGGGCGCTCATGCGGCTCAACTGTCTTATGGGCGCCGAGAACGGCCTGGTCCGGCATGTGGTTTTCCAGCGAGGGGACGTGGGGCAGTTGCGCACATCAGCAGGGAAACGGCGGGGTGCCCGCTGGGTTTTGGCGGGTGCCGTGGGGCTTGCCGTGTTGGCGGGGCCGGCGGTCAGTGGGGCGGCGGTGGCTTCTTCGGGGCCGGAGGTCCTGAGCTGGGGCGCGGGGGACGGCGGTCAGTTGGGTGATGGGGGCCGAGCCGACCGCTGGTCGCCGGGGCCGGTATCCGGCCTGGACGGGGGGAAGGTGAAGGAGATTTCCGCGGGCGGTACGGGAAGCGACACCTCGTTCGCCGTGGCCCGGTTGGATGACAACACGGTACGAGCCTGGGGCCATAACTCGGCCGGGCAGTTGGGCAACGGTTCTCGGCACGATCGGGCTGTGCCGGGTGTGGTGAGCGGGCTACAGGGTGTCGATGACGTGTCGGCGGGCGGCGCGCACGTTCTGGTGGTCAGCGGGGGCCGGGTGTGGGCGTGGGGCGAGAACCGGGACGGCCAGCTGGGCAACAACCGCTTTGGTGACGACAGCGCATCCCCCGTGCGGGTGCCGGGCATTGCCATGGCCCGGCAGGTGGCCGCGGGCTGCGACTTCAGTCTCGCGCTGATGGAGGACGGCACTGTGTGGTCGTGGGGCAGCGGCGTTCACGGCCAGCTCGGCACGGGTGAGCGTGCCGCGCAGAGCGTGCCGCAGGAGGTCAAGAACGTGAGCGGCGTCGCGGAGATCGCGGCGGGCTGCCACCACGGTGTTGCCCGCACCGAGGACGGGGTCGTGTGGACCTGGGGCGACAACTCCCAAGGGCAGCTCGGCGATGGCAGCGCCAAGACCAGCAGCAGCGAACCGGTCAAGGCCAGGTGGCTGAGGGACATCGACCACATCACCGCCGGTGCCGACCACACCTTCGCCATCCGCGACAACAAGACCGTCTACGGCTGGGGAAGCAACCGCTACGGGCAGTTCCTGGAACCCGAAACCGGCGACGACGCGGGACGGGCCAATCGCAACGTCCCCGTCGAGATCGAGGCACTGGCGGGTGCCGGCGAGATTGCCGCGGGCCGCAGCCACAACCTCGCCGTCTTCGCCAAGAAAGGGGTCGTCGCCTGGGGCGCCAACGGACAGGGCCAGCTCGGAAACGGCACGAACGCCGACCGCTTCACCTTGGTGACTGCGGTGACCGGCGACCTCCAGCACGTCGCCGCCTCGCTGGCGGGCAACTCCAGCTACGCCTACTGAGCACCCTCAGAATCCCGTCAGCACCCCGGAAAGGGACACCACCGTGAACACGAACCAGACCCACCTTCCTGCCCGCCACCGCCGGCTGCGGACCGCCGGCGCAGCGTCAGCGACCGCGGCCATGCTCCTCGCGGCGCTCGCGGGCGGAGCCTCCCCGTCGGCGGCCGACACCTCACCTGATCCGTGGGTGTACAGCTGGGGGCCGAATGGCTCCGGTGAACTGGGCAACGGCTCGACCGTGGCCCTGCAGACCCCGGGCCCCGTCCAGGGACTGGCGCGCCAGGACGTCAAGCAGCTCGCCGCCGGCGGCAACGGAGCCACCGGGCCGTTCGCGGTGGCGCTGCTGAAGAACGGCACGCTCAAGTCCTGGGGCGACAACACCCAGGGGCAGCTCGCAGACGGCACCGTCAAGGGCCGTTCCTTTCCCGCCGCCGTCGTGGGCCTCAGCGGTGTCCAGGCCCTGGCCGTGGGCTGTAATCACGCGCTGGTACTGAAGAACGGGCGGGTGTGGGCCTGGGGCCGCAACGACAGCGGCCAGCTGGGCGACGGAACCACCAGCGCCAAGGACACCGGCACTCCCAAGCCCGTTGCCGTCCAAGGCCTGGACAAGGTCAAGGCCGTCGCCGCCGGCTGCCACTTCAGCATGGCGCTGCGCCAGGACGGCACCGTGTGGACCTGGGGCAGCAACGACAAGGGCCAGCTGGGTCTCGGCGGCACGGCGAACCGCAGTACACCCCAGCAGGTGCCGGGGCTGGCTGAGGTGATCGCGCTCGCACCGGGGAGCTATCACGGCGCGGTGCTCACCGCCGGGCGCACCGTCAAGGCGTGGGGCCTGAACAGCAGCGGCCAGCTCGGCAACGACACCACCGTCGACAGCGGCACACCGGTCGATGTGAAGTACCTGGAAGGGGTCGAGAAGCTCGTCGCAGGAAGCAGCCACCACGTGGCGGTCCTGTCCGACGGCAGCGTCAAGGGCTGGGGCCGCAACACCGAATACGAACTCGCCGACGGCACGACGGTCAACCGCACGACCCCTGTCCCGATCGAGGGACTGAACAACGTCCGGGACATCGCCGCGGGAAACCTGCACACGGTCGCAGTGCGCGAGGACCAATCCGTCATCGGCTGGGGCTACAACTACAACGGGCAGCTGGGTGACGGCACGACGACCACTGCCGTCAAGCCGGTCACCGTGCTGCCCGCCGGCAGCGGTGTCAACCGTGTGGCTGCCGGCAGCGCCGGCAACGGCACCTTCGCGTACTGACCCTGCCGCCTCTTCGAAAGGAACCCATCGTGAGTGTTCGTAGCGTCTGGGCTCGCCGGGCCCTGGCCATCGCGGCCGTGATGTGTGCCGGCGCCCTCTACGCAGCGCCCTCGGCCGGGGCCGCTGCCGCGCCGGCCGCGCCGCTGCCGGTGGAGTGCGCCCCCGACGACAAGCAGTGCCAGCAGGAGCAGAAGGAAAAGGAGCAGGAGGCCAAGCGCGAAAAGGGCGAGAAGGACGCCGACTCCGGCCGGGAGCAGGTCACCAAGGACTCCGACGCCGCGAAGAAGGACATCTCCAAGGCACAGGGCCAGGTGGATTCCTGCCCGCCGCAGTCCAAGGACTGCATGAGCAAGCTCGTCGGCGACCAGCACGAGCAGCAGCAGGGCATCGACGACACCAAGCACAAACTGCGGGACTTCCATCCCGAGCCGCAGAACAACGCCGACACCACCGTGGACCACGCCTGCGCCGACTTCGCCGACACCCTGCCGCCCTCCACTGCCGGCGACCCCTCTCTCACCGACATCTGCGAGCTGATGGCCCAGTGAACAACACCCCCCGCCCCTCCCGCAGCCGCCACCCCCGACGCCCCGGCCTGCTGCCCGCCGCCGCGCTGGCGCTGACCGCGCTCCTGCCGCCGTCCGCGGCCCTGGCCGCCAGCCCCGCCCCCACCCAGGAGACGGCGGCTCGCCCGGCCATCCCCCAGGCGCAGGCATACGACAAGAACAACAAGCCGATGGCGTCCATCGAGCCGGTCGTGCGCTACTGCGCCGGCACACCCAGCGGCTGCAGTTTCAAGATCGACGCCGTGGATCAGCCGCAGCAGTTCTTCAGCACCGTGAAATCATTGGGCAACGCGGTCATCAACTGCACCAAGAACGACATCACGGTGGACCGCACGATCCAGCTGCAGACCGGCAGCCAGGACAACCTGGGCGGCGAGATCACCGGCTCCATCGCCGTCCAAGGCCACATCAACGCCTCCGGCGAGGTCTCGGCCGGGGTGAACGGCGAGGGCCATGCCACCGCCAAGACACCCAACCTCAAGGACGGGCCGACCGCCGAGGTCGGCGCCAAGGCCGGCGCCAACGCCGGCGGCAAGATCGGCGCCCAGATCGGCCTGCAGGCCACCTTCTCCGCCGCGTTCAAGGCCCACTACGCCAAGACCTGGACGACCACACACACCGAGTCCACCAAGTACCAGATGACCGTCAAGCGCGGAGACGTCCTTGTCTTCGGTGCCAGCGCCGCCATGGAACGGATCTCCGGCACCCTGACCACCAACCGCGGCCAGCGCGTCACCAACGTCATCGTGGACGGCCCCTCCACCGTCAACAGCAGCTCCTTCATCGCCCGCACCAACACCGCACCCGGCGACACCTGCGACCGCCTGCGCCCCCTGGGCCGCACCGCGGCAGACGACGACCGCTCACTGGCCTCCCACGGCCGCTCCCTGCAGGCACCCAAGGCCCAGACCTCAGCCTCGGACCCTGTCGGCGCCCCGCCCATGCCGGAGCCCGCGGACGGACTGACCCCATTCCCGGCCGGGCTCGAAGGAGAGGCAGGCAAGGACCAGTGACCTGCTCATCATCACCCCGGCACCGCTCAACAAGGGCACCCGCGCTCTGCGCCGCCTTGGCCGGCACCGTACTCGCGGCGGCGGCCGCCACCGCCCCGACCGCCACCGCCGCCGAGCCCGCCCGCGACGTTCCCGTGATCAACGCGGATTTCACCGAGCCGTCCTTCACCGCCAGCGGCAGCGCAGACAAACTCAAGGGCTGGAGCGTGCAGTACCCCTACCGGCTGCTGCCCGCAGACGCCGCACACCCCGACAACGTCCCCGCCCTGCTGCTGCGCAACAAACGCGCCACCGACCAGAGCGTGAGCCAGCGCCTGCGCGGTGTGCGGGCCGGCGCCCAGGTCACCGTCACCTTCGACGACAACACCCTGCGCCGCAACGGCGCCTGTACCGACGCCCAGATCGCCGCCGGCCAGCCCTACACCCTCCAAGGCTCCGGCGGACCACAGCAACAGTTCACCACCGACCCGAACAGCACCCTCTGGCACCGCGGCCGCACCTACACCTTCACCGCCAACGAGAACGAACCGCTCATCACCTTCGCCTCCGCCCAAACCACCGGACGCTGGGAATGCGGCCCCCTCATCGCCAAACTCCGCGCCACCCACCTACCGCCCCCAGTGAACAAAACGGTATCCAAAAACCGGCTGCCCGCCCCGGAAGCGTTCGAGGGCAACGACCGCATCGACACACGCACAGCAGCCGACCACTGCGCCAACGCCCGCAGCAACTGCACCTACACCGTCGACAACACCTACTCCTACACCTACTACGACACAGCACGCGTCATCGGCGAGGCCTACCTCAACTGCACCCGCAACACCATCGGGCACGACCGCCCCGTGCACTTCACCGGACGCTCCCAGGACAACCTGAGCCAGCAAGCAGGCATCGACCGCCTGTCCAACCTCAAAGACAACCTCAACCAGCAGTTCCAAGCCGGCATCACCAACAATGGCGCCCCGCCATGGCGCTGGACCACCACCACCGACCGCAAGATCCACGAAACCATCGAAGCCGGCGAAGCCAGCTGGATCGAAGCCCAGCCAGGCCGCCAGCGCACCGACGGCTGGTTCATCAGCAACACCGACGACCCCGACAAGCAAATCCGCCTGCACGTCGTCACCGACGGACCATCCCCCCTGGTCCCCGACCGCATCTACCAGCGCACCGGCCCGATGACCACAGCTGAGCAGCAACGCTGCCGCTCCGACCGTCCCACCGCCCCCACCCCCGTGGATGCGGCCGCCCCGGCGTCAGCCACTGACCGCAACGACTGACACCTCCTCCCGTCAGCCAGTGAACTGCGCATACGTGCCTGAAAGTCTCTGCGGACCCGTTGCGTATGCGCAGTATCACTGGCATCGGGGGTACGGTGCCGCCGGAGCCTTGGATGGAGTCAGGCGACGTCCGGTACCGCGAGCTGGCAGACCGGTCGGTGAGGCGCCGTACCGCATCTGGGCAGTGAGGTACGGCACCTCGCCGGTCGAGGGCGCGGGGTGCCGCAGTCACGGGCCGCGCCACTCGAAC
This sequence comes from Streptomyces sp. NPDC051364, assembly GCF_040682115.1. Classification (NCBI taxonomy): domain Bacteria; kingdom Bacillati; phylum Actinomycetota; class Actinomycetes; order Kitasatosporales; family Streptomycetaceae; genus Streptomyces; species Streptomyces sp. NPDC051364. The sequence goes on from NZ_JBFBAH010000064.1 coordinate 13,812, forward strand.
CGGCCCAGACGCCAGCCACCTACTGTTCCGGCTGGCCCCCTCGACGGCTGGCATCACGCCCAGTCGATGCCGAGCTTCCGTAGTGCGTCCAGCTGCTGCTGGGTGAGTTTGTTGCGTCGGGATTTGGTGTTGGTGATCCATACGCCGAGCTTGACGGTCACCGGTTCCGTCTCGCCGTCGACGGTGATCTCCTCGCCGTGGCCGCGGGGGACGGGCCGGTCTGAGTACCGATACTCAGGACACCCAACGGCCCGAGAGCTCAGCCGGCTGCGGAGCCCGGACCGGCGTCATCTCGGCGGCGGGTGAAATCTGGTTCTGGATCACTTTCCGTGCCAGGGCCACGGAGGGTCACCGAAACGGCGATCATGAACCCTCGTGACTGACGCGCTCCTCCAAGACCTCTGGTTCCACCGAGCCGACGACGTCGTGCTCGACACCATCGCCATCCGAGACGAGCTGGTGACCGTCCAGGCCGCCGCGACGACCGGC
>NZ_JBFBAH010000065.1:0-13871 GCF_040682115.1 Streptomyces sp. NPDC051364
CTGAACGCCTTCGACATCACCTTCGACGGTCGGCTCTCAGCCGCCCGCCGCTGAACCCCCAACAACCCCAAAACCACCGTTAACTTTACGGACCCCCCTCCTCGCCTCAACGTCGTCAATGAGCTCGGGACGTCGGTGATCGGTCGCCGAGGACATGGGCCGTGGAACTCGGATGCTGCGGTGGTTGTGCCTGGCTCACGACGCTTCGTTGCCTCCGAGGTAGCGGGCCCGTTTGTGGTGCTGCTCGGCCGTGAGGTACCGCCGTAGCCGGGAGCCCTCGGGGCACCAGATCTCGCGCGGGCATCGGTCGCAGGTGGTCACATGGCGTTGGTAGTTGGCGGTGGCGAGGCCGGGGGCGTGTGGGCGTTCCTGCTGCGCACGGGCGGGGCCCTTCGGTGTGCCCGTGTCGGGCTGTCGCGGATCTTGCTCGGCCGGGGCAGCTGCATTCACCTGAGGTGGGTCAACTACGGCGCCTCTCTCATGGTGTAGGGCTTGGTAGGACCTGGTAGGGGCGTCACCTGACGCTCTCTGATCTGTCACGTGACGCCCTGTGGGTTCGTCATGTGACGTCTTCTGAATCTCGCCCGCCCCATCACAGGAGGCGTCAGGTAACGCTTCCTGCCCAGCCGAAGTAGCCTCGCCAGACGGGGTCAGGTGACGCGCTGTGGCGTTGGTCCGCTTGTGACGCAGGCGTCGGTCGTGCTCTGAGCTGGACAGCACGAGGAGGGCCCGTTCCCAGTCGAGTCCCCTGCCGGTCTCCGTGTCGGCGCCGAGCGGGAAGGTGCACGCGTACGTTGCGGGCTTGGGGTTCCGCCCGCCGCGCGCGTTCGCCGTTTTCTTGATCAGTTGCATAGCCTCGGCGGCGATGAGCACCTTCTGAACGGTGTCCTTGCTGCACCGCCCCACTGCCATGAGCGTGTCGATCCCCAAGAAGGCATTCGTACCGTCTTCGTTCGCGGCCTGCCCCACCGCTTGGAGGATCGCGAAGAACTGCGCGCCGAGAAACTTCCATTGAGGCTGATCCCTGGCGGCTTTGGGGACGTGCTTGGCGGATCGGATCAGGAACCAACGCCAGGAGTGCGCGGGCGCCCAACCGCGTTTGATGTCTCCAGACCCGTCCTCATACTCGCGGTCGATCATGTTGGCGAGATTACACGCTCAGTTTCCCTCAGAGCAACTCATAGAGCTTCACGGAAACTCTGATTCCAGGAGATTGACCCTGGCGCCCACCAACAGTACAGAGATCGCTATGATGCGAACCATGGACAAGACGGCGAAGCAGCACGCCCTGGAGGCAGTGACCGAGCTGGAGCTCAGATTCATCGAAGCTGTAGAGCACGGAAGGCTCCGCGCGGAACTGACCTACGAACAGCTCGGCAGCTACATCGGCATGTCCAAAAGCCAGATCAGCAAACGCCAAGACGGCCTGATCAAATACACCGTGCGCGAGATGTACTACATCGGCCAACTGTTCGACATCGACCCCCTTGTCATGGCCGCAGGACTCGGCGCGTGGCTCAACGACATCAACCCCGCACAAGTCCTGCACCGCCTCGAAGCCCTCACCCCTGGCGAGCCCCCGAAGTAGGCCGGCGAGCTCGCCCCTGCCCCACTGCACGGCGCAACCGGCTGCCCCTCGGGCAACCGTCTCAAGGCTGCAACAAGCGAGGTCCTGCATCGTCACCGGGCCACCATCACCCCATCGCCACGCCGTCGACCGGGACCACAGTTGGGGCGACCACAGCGACGGCATCCGCCGAGCCTCGAGCGAGATGCGGTTCCGGATTGGCTCACGACTGACCCCCGGCACACCCTTCTGCGACTACGACGCCGACTCGTTTCGAAGACGCAGTTGGCCGGTCCAAGGCGGACGCGGTACGCAGTGCTTCCTCGTCGAATTTGTCGGGGACGGTGAGGGTCCGACCGGCCAGGAGTTCCCGGGCCCGGCTGTGCGGGTCCGGCTGTCCGGGGGAGGGCAGGGCCGTGTACTGGCGGTCGTATTCGGGCCACAGGGAGCCCAGGACCAGGACGGGTGTGCGGCCGGGATGCGTGAGAAGGGTGTGAACGGCGGCCGCGATGCGCTCGCCGGCACGCGGGTCGCCGAGGTAGTGCTGGGCCTCGTTCAGCCACACGACGGTGCGCGGCTGGACGCGTTCGAGGCCCTCCAGCGCGGCGTCGGCGCGGGTCGGGTCGAAGGGATGCCACAACCGCCACCCGTCGACCGCGAGGGGCTGGACCGCTTCCCAGCACGCCCTGGTCTTGCCCGTCGATGATGACCCGACCAGTACGACTATCCGGCTGTGTCCCTGAGCGACGTCCTGCACCGCTTGGGCAAGGACGCGGTCATGGTGTCGGCCGACGTATCCGGGCAGCCGAGCCGTCGCAGCGCTGGGACCCTGGCCTTTGGATGTCGGCCCGGCCAGGTGGATTCCAGGTCGAGGTTGTTCCACTTGCCGATCGGCCGGCCCGGGCCTCGCTCCGCACCGGGTACGGCTCCGCAGCGGCGCGTCGCCGCAGTTCGAGCAGCTCCTTCTCCGGCACGTGCAGCACACGGGCAGGCGGCACGGCAGGGCGGCGCCGAGCCGGGGACGGCGACCGGAGAGCCGGCCGAGCTGCGGATCGAGCCGCCGAGGCCGGTCCGGGCTGGACTGGACTGGACTGGACTGGGCTGAGCTGGGCTGGGCTGGGCTGGGCTGGGCTGGGCTGGGCTGGACCGTGATGGTGAAGGCCGGCCCGGTCCTCAAAAGAATCAGGCCTCTTCCTCCGGCTATCGCGGAGAAAGAGGTGTCCTCGTGGCGATCAGGCTTGCCCACCGGGTCTGACCAGGCACGATGCTCAAGATCGCAAAAGGGAGGGTCCCACTCCCGGTCACACCTCCGGTGCAACTCCTAGTGCACCTCTACGTGCAACCCTCCAGCCCCCTTCCGGTGCAACTGTCCCGGGGCCCTGTCCACATGGGCTTGCCCACCTCCGCAGCGCACCGGCGGTCGGCTCCCGCCTACCTCTGCCGGTGGTACCGAAGATCGTGGCGGCCGGGCTCGCCGGACATCACGTCGTAGCAGTCGGGGCAGGACAGCCCGAGCGAGGCGATCATCCAGCCCCCGATCGCGACGGTCGTCCCGCAGTTCCCGCAGTGGTCGACGTCGGGGGTGGGACAGGTTGCCGGGAGCGGCGCGGAGGTCCTGGTGTTGGGGAGGGCCGGGAGGTCCGCGGTCCAGCTGTGCCGCTGGTACTCGGCGCGGGCGTCCTCCAGGAGGTAGAACCGGCCGGGAGCGTCCGTGAATTCGTCGGCTGGCTACGTAGGTGAGAGCGGAGAGCGATTGTCGGTGAGTTCCGAGAGTGGATGGCGACTGATGGCTCGTCGAGTGTTGGCGGGAACTGAGAGCGGCGTCGTGGGTGTCGGTGGCCTGTCGGAGATGTCCGCGCTGACCGCGATCTGGTCGATGGGCCTGTCTACGGCGTTGTTCGCGGACCTGGCGCCGAGTGCTTGCATCGTGGCGCCAACGGGCGGCGGTGGGTTCCTCGTCTCATCTGCGCAGGCATTGAACGCCCCTGTCGAGATACCTGGCCGATGGCGAGCCCGCCGACGTGCCAGCCGGAACCAAAGCGGCCAGGGTTGGCCTGGCCAGACACCCAAGAGCTTGATCGCCTCGGGCCCTGACAGGCCCTTTGTCTGGTTCGCCGACGTCGGCCCGTGACACCCGCCATACTTACATGATGAGCAGTCAGAACGCGTCAGACGTACCTGGTGGGACAGTGCGAATACGCCGAGGCCGCGTGGGAGACATTCATGCTTTCAGGGTGTGGATCGATGACGTTCGGGTGGCCCTGCTGCGCTACGGCCGACAAGTCACCGTCCCAGTGCCGTCGGGTCCCCACCGCGTGCAACTGCGCTGGTCGCCGGTGTGGGCCCGCCTCGGTGTGAACAGCGAGACGTTGCACATCCTCGTAGAACCGGGCGAGGTCATCCGCTTCGACTGCGACATCATTAAGGGGTTGTTCCGGCAGACAATCCTGCTGCGCCGCCTCGGAGACCCCTCAACGCCCGCGCTCTCTGGTTCCGGGGCAGCGGACGCCCGGGTCCTGGAAGTAACACAGATGATGCACACCGAGGAATGGCTCGGTGAGGACGTGCGGCTGATCGACAACCATGCCAGCCCTGCCCCCGTTACGCGCAGCCTGAAGGCCAGCCGCGAGTGGGCCCGAACCCTCACCCTGGGCGACAGCCGCAGTCAGACCTTGGGCGGCCACGTGGGCGCGAACCTTCTCTGGCTCTCGGCAAAGGGAAGCATCGAGGCCGAACTGCAGCGCACGCTCTCTCTCGCAATTGGCAGTACACACCTGTTCGAAGAGGAAATCAGCGTCACGGTCCCCGAACGTACTGCGGTGCGGATCGTGCTGGGCTGGAAGCGCATCTGGCAGTGCGGCGAAGCCCGTGTGCTGCTTCCGGACAGATCGGTGCACATGGTGCCGTATCAGGTTGTGGTGAGCGTGACCTTCGATCAGAAGATCCAGGACGTCACCAGTCTCCCGGATGGATAGACCGTCCTCTTGTCACCGTCGGCGCGCCTCAGTGCGTTGTAGTCGTTGACGCTGCGCCCAGCAGCACACAGGCGAGTGTGCGGCAAGAACCGAAACGCTGCCAGAACTCGGCAACATCGTTCCTCCGGGCTGCAGGGCGCTCTCGTCACTCATCGACAAGTGCTCTTGATCCTCAGTGATAAAGCCAGTCGGCCTGGGGCCATGCACCTCGACGTCCCAGACGGTGACCGAGTGCCTGTCCCCGAGGGTCAGAGCCCGCTCCACGATGCGCGTCGCAGAGCCGGACATGCCGGTGTGGGTCGGCGACGTGCTCGCCGCCCGATACAAGATGGCCCTGCGGGACATGCGCCGTATCCACCGGCTTCGTCGGCAACGTCGACATGTGATTCCGCGTACCGCAGGACGTGGCCGGCTGGGCGACAATGCTGCACGACCCGCACAGCGCCTGACCGTCCTGCCGCCCTGGCCTACCGCTCCTTGAGACGCCGGTGGTGCGTTCGCCGGCTGTCACCAGGGCCGACTCGCAGCCGTGGGCAAGCCTCCTGAACTGGCGTTTTGCGGCCCGGGCAAGCCTCGTCGCCCCCTGGGCAAGCCCTGGGTGCACCGGCCTGGGCAAGCCTGCGTACACCGTGGGCAAGCCGGGTTCAGCAGGCTGGGCAAGCCGGTCAGCTCGGGGCGCGGCAGGCCTGCCAGCGGGAACGGGAACGCCCGGCCTTCACCGAGGGCCGGGCGTCGATCGTCTCGGACGGTCAGGCCAGGGGGACGGTGAGGTCGAAGTCGCGTACGCGGGTGGCGAGCTCGCGGAGGACGGCGGTGTCCTCGGCGGTGGGAGCTCCGGCTCCCCGGCCGGGGCTGGCCTCGACGGCGCGCTCCAGGTCGACGACGCCGGTCGCGAAGGCCTCCAGTGCCACGTTCCCGGTGCCGCGCTCCGCCGCCTGCCTCGCGTGGACGAGGAGCTCGTCGGAGAACGTCGGATCTACGACGTAGTGCCGCAGACGCTGGCTGTGCGGCTCCAGCTCGTCGAGCCATCTGCGGACGACCGCGGCGAGACGGGCGTCCCGCCGGGCTTCCGTCCAGACACGTACGCACACACCAACGACGAGCACGACGGTGAGGCCGATGGAGACAGAGGGCATCCAGCCGAACGGGGCCGGCACGTCGACCGCGGCGAAGAAGACGACGGCGACGACGACCGCCCACAGCAGACCCAGGGGCACCAGGTCCCGAGTCTGCGCGGCAAAAGTGCGCCTGACGTGAAGGAGGCGCGGCAGGACGACGCTCGCCCCGGCCATCAGAGGGACGGCGACGGCCAGCGGCACGATCGTGGCGGCGAATCCGTCGAGCGGCAGCAGTGTCATGGTCCCAGAAGGATAGAGGCCGGCAGTGACAGGGCGACCCCTGCCCCGGCCTGCGGGACTGGCCTCAGGGGTCGGTGATGCCGAGCACTCGGGCGGCGGGGCAGATCGAGCAGGCTTCGACCTGGGGCTGGCGGAGGGCGTCGAGTGCCTACTCCCGGGTGGTGGGCCCGCGTACGGCCTGAAGCGAGGCGGCAGTCCGCGGTGTGGACGAGCATGCGCGACTGCCCTCTGCCGATGGGGTACTCCAGCTTCCATTCGGTCAGCAGGGTACTGACTTCCGCTCGTTGGGGTGAATTGTTGCGAAGTCCCTGATGGGTGTGGGTGGGTGCCTGTATCCGTGGTGTGTGAGATATGCGGATGGAGGCGGGCTGACTCCGGCAGGACGTCAGCGTCGGGAGACGGTTCGGATGCAGGCGGCTGATCTGTTCGAGCAGCAGATCAAGCCGTCGGAGGTGGCCCGGCGGCTGCGGGTGAGCGTGAAGTCGGCTTACCTGTGGCAGCAGTTGTGGCGGGACGGCGGTGTTCAAGCTCTGACATCGCGCGGTCCGAATGGGTCTCGGTGCCGGCTGTCCCCGTACTGCCTGGAGAAACTGGCAGGGTTTTTGGAGGAGGGGCCGGCCGCTCATGGGTGGGTGGAGGACCAGGTGTGGACCGCCTCGCGGGTGGCCACGCTGATCGGCCGGAAGTTCCATGTCTCCTACAGCGTCTCGGGTGCCACCCGGTTGATGCACCGGCTCGGGTTCTCCCCGCAGGTGCCCGCGCGGCGGGTCGCTGAGCGCGATGAGCAGGCCGTGACCGTGTGGCGGGAGGCGACCTGGGCGGAGGTAAAAGAGTCCGGGCGGCCTGCGGGGGCTACGTCTGCTTCGAGGACGAAGCCGGGTTCACCCGCAGGCCGCCCCGGGGACGGACCTGGGGCCGGCGTGGGGTGACTCCGGTCGTCACCATCAGCGGCCGGCGTTCGGGACGCCTGTCGGTGGCCGGGCTGATCGCGATACGGCCGGGTTCCCGGACCCGGCTGTGTCACCGCCTGCGAAGCCATCCTGCAGGGAAAGGCACACGTCGCAGCATGGGCGAGCGGGACTTCATCGCGCTGATCGACGGCGTCCATCAGCTGGTCAGGGCGCCGATCGTGCTGGTCTGGGACCGCCTGAACACCCACGTCTCCCGCCGGATGCAAGACCTCGTCGCCGAGCGCGAGTGGCTGACAGTGTTCCTGCTACCCGCCTACTCACCTGACCTGAACCCCGTCGAAGGCGTCTGGGCACACGTCAAACGCAGCCTCGCCAACCTCGCCGTCATGGCCCTCGACCGACTCGAAACCCTCGTCCGCAACCGCCTCAAATGCCTTCAATACCGGCCCCACACCCTCGACGGCTTCATAGCCGGCACCGGCCTCACCCTCGACACCCCAGCCTCACCTTGAAACGCCGAAGTCAGTAACGACCGGCCCGGTCCGGGCAGCTCCGGTGGTGCAGGCAGTCCCGCCGCCGGTCCTGGTGGCGGACGTGACACCGGTGGTGCAGGCAGTCCTGGTGGCGGACGTGTCGGGAAGCGTCCGCTACTTCGACCGCGACCCGGAAGGCCTCGCCGCTCTCCTGCGGCTTCACACCATGGCTCTGCACGGCGTGGAGACCACCTGCGCGATCGCGCCCAACCGGATGCTCGCCGCCATGGCGGCCGCAGTGACTCCGCCCGGCGCCACCACCATCATCGAAGCACGCGACGTCCAGGAATGGCTACGGCCGCGTTCCCGTCGCAGCGCTCTACCAAGTCGGCCCGGCGTTCTCTGAACTAGAGATCGCTACTTGGGGCTCTGGGTAAACCGCTGGCAGCTGGGTCCGCGCCGGGCAAAGATGCAGCCATGCGCTATGCCAACACCGACCCTGAGCTGATGGACCTGGTCCGACGATTCGTCACGCCCGGTCGGCGGTACCTGCGGCTGGGAGGAAGCTCGCTGCGGTTGAGCGGGCCTGAGCGCGACCTGTTCGTGAGGGAGCTGGTCCAGGCTGCCGGGGAGATCACTCCCGCTGAGCTCGGCATCCTTTTCGAAGGCGGCTGGCGAGAGCGTAGGACTGCCTCCTGGCTGGTTGCTGTAGCTGGCAGGACCGAGTTCCGCAGCCGCATCGGCGAACTCCTGCTGGCCAGCGGAGGCCCCTACGGCGGGGCCTACTGCATCAGTCTTGCCACCTTCGGCACCAGCGCAGACGCCGATCTGGTATGCAGATACCTTGATCGCTACTTGCCTCAACCCGACCTCGTCTACGACCAGACCTTTGCTCTCAGCACACTGCTTCACCTCGATGCCGTCCTTGGGACCGAGCGAGCATCCTCATACCTTGCCGCCGGTGGCCTGTGGCAGCAGTGGACCGATGCCACGCCGAACATGGTGCGGGATCCGCACGAGTACCAGCAGGTCGTGGACCAGCTCTGTTCCTTCGCCGGCGAGTGCGCTGAACTCTTTGCCAGAACGGAAACCAGGCACTGAGTCTGCCGACCTGACCGCTGCGCGCCGACTGCTTCAACTGCAGGCCTCGGGTGCCTTCTTCGGGTGGGTCCGGCACCCCTTCGCGGCATCCGCCCACGAGGTGGTGCGCGCCCTGGCGCGGGAACAGGACGTCGCCGTGCTCCCGGGCTCCCTCTTCACGCCCTCCGACGAGCGATACCTGCGGTTCAGCTTCGCCGCACTGGAGGAGCGCCAACTCGGCGGACTGGGCGCACGATTACGGGCCTTCGGGGAGGCGCGCGGGAGCGCATGACCCCGCGGCCGACAATGTCCTCGACCCCGGGAAGAGAAAAGGGGCCCGGCCCTCCCGAGTGGTCTCGGGAGGGCCGGGCCCGTGTCATGCGCGGCCGATCGCCGCCGTTCTCACCAAGGGCTCCGCACCCTGACGCCGAGGGCCCGGACGCGGTCCTGGGCCTGCGGGTCGAGCTTCAGCAGCAGGTCCTCGCCGGCGACTCCGTCGCGCCGCCAGATGGTGCAGAGGGTCTCCAGACCCGCTTCGGCGACCTCCGGCTCCGCGTCGGCCGAGGTCTGCACCAGGGCTTCGACGACCGGCCTGCCCTGCAGTCCCGCGACCGCCCGTGCCATCCTGGCCCGCTGCTCCGCGGGGACGGCCGGGTCGGCGAGGGAGCGCAGCACGTCCGCCGTGTCGCGGGCGTCCTGGCAGGGCAGCACCCACACCAGGTACACGAGCTGCGCGCCGAGCACGATCAGGTACTGCAGTGGCGCGAGCAGGGCCACGGGCAGCAGCAGGACCAGGGGCAGCACGATCAGCCAGCCGCCCCGGATCCGCGAGGGACCGCCGGTCGGCGGCTCGAACCGCCGACCGGCCAGCAGGACGAGTACGAACATGGTCACGACCGTCAGGAGCGGCACCACGATCAGCCCCGCTCCCAGCCCCGCGCCGAACGACGCCCAGAAGGGATCGTCGCCCAGAACGGGCAGCACCAGGGCCGCGGCCACCCAGCCGAGAGCGGCGGTCATGAGGTAGCGCTGTAGGCAGACCCACAGCCATCTTCCCGTACTCATGGCAGCTTCCTCACCTCAGCAGCTCTTCGTACAGGTGCCATTAACCCACGTCCGGACGTCACGGTCCTTGTAAGAAGAGACCGTCGAGACATCGGGGGCATCGTAGCCGCTGGTGTGGGCCATGCTGAGCCGGGAGGGCGACGGGCCCGGGATGGTCCGGCGCCACACCATACGCACGGGCCGAGGTGAGTCGGTAGGCCTCAGCTCAAGTCCTCGCGCTCCCATCGCGCCAGGATCTCGGCGACGCGCGGATACCGTTCAAGGAGCTCCGCATCGCTCAGGTCCGCGCCGACTCCCGACAAGACAGTGCGGACGACGTCACCGTTCGACAACGTCATCTCTCTGGTGTCGAACTCGCTCACGGGGACCTCCAGCAATCGTTCGGCTGAGGCGATCACAATCCGCCCGGCACGCACCCACGTCAACCCCTGCGGAGGAAGTCGTTCCGGGCAGCACATCTGGCGCGGAGCAGCCATCATGACGATGACCGCGACCGCCGCGTATTGGGAACCGCTCTGGGTGAAAGGCTGCCGGTACCGGCAGCTCGACGAACCCAAGACGCGGCTGCTGGACGAACACCTCGGTCCCGGCCGAGGGCGACCGGCCCTAGACATCGGCTGCAGCGATGGCGCCTTGACCCGTCACCTCCATCACCAGCTCGGATACCGCGCCACCGGGATCGACTGCTCTCCCACCGCCCTCGCACTCGCCGCCGCGAAGGACTCCGCGGACAGGCCCGGACCGCTGTGGAGGTGTGCCGACAAAGCGGACTATACGAACCGTGCCGCTTACGAGCGCAGGGTGTTCCAGGTACAGCCCGTACGCGCCGTCGCCGAGGTAGGACTGGACGCCGATTCGGTGGCGGAGCAGGGACGGCGGGACGCGGGTCACCAACGGTCCACCCACAGCGCGGTAAGAACTTTTCCGACCTTTCGGACGTGGATAGCGGAGGTCGTCAGGTAACTGGTAGATCCATAGGCATGGTTGATGCGGCGGTGTGGACGTTGATCGGCAGCCTTGCTGCTGCCGCCGCTGTCGCCGCGACTCCCATACTCAGCCAACGCGGAGACGCGCGAAAGCAGAGAGAAGCGGCGCGCGAGACTAACGTGAGGGAGAAAATTAATGAGGCCGACAATTCCTGCAAGGCCATCGTGGGCCTTTTGAGGACTTACTACGGACGTATGGGCGACAAGCTGACAAGCCTTGAACATGGTCTCCCGACTTCCGGCCCATTAGATCCAACGCTGCGGTCAGAGTTCGATGCCTCGGTTGCTGCGTCTAGTGCGAGTCTCGCTCCGGAGTTTGATGCCCTTGAAGGAATCATTGACCGCGCTCAAAATCTGCTCGCAGAATTCGATAGGGCGGAATTGCGGGTTTCCGGTGAGCCCGGTCAAGGTCGAATCATGGCGAGCGCAACCGTGTCCATGATGGCCTTAGTTGACGAGGCGCGCCGAGTCCGCCTGCAATGCCTCAATGCCTTTGAATCTCGATTGAAGAATTGATCTTAATCCATTTCTAGTTGCGTGGCATGGCGAGCAATTTACTCGGAGGCGAGCTGACCGCTAAGGGCAGGCTCCATGAGGTCATGCAGAGGCGCAGCGGTCGCTCGGGGACAGGGCTCACCATCCGATCACCCGCCCCGGGGTCAGGCCCGCGCGGCGGAGGGCCCGGTCGGAGCGCGGGGCGAGTTCGACGCTGGCCGCCGTGGTGGGCGAGCTGCGCCCTGACAGGCTCACGGGGCCGATGCTGACTGAGTCCCACTGTCCGTCGGCGCCGGTCCCGTCGTCGCCGCTGGCGAGCTGATGCTCGACCTGCGCACAGGTGGCGTTGGCGAGGGCGGTCCGCACCTCGGGGTCGAGGGGGTCGCCGTCCTCATCTACTGGGTAGATCGCGGTGAGCAGGGCCGAGTCGATGTCCTCGCCGGCCCGTGCGAGGAGTCGCTCGGCGTCCGCGGGGGCGGGTTGCCCGGTCCATGCGGCGAGCTGCCAGACACCACCTACATGCTTCAACCCTGACGCCGATCGCCAATCAACCCAACGGGCCGAGGGCGTGGCCCTGGGGCCCGGCACACAGGCCGGTCAGGATGCCGGGCTCATCGACCGCAGTCGGTCCGCGACGTCATACACGTTGAGCCGCAGCGCCCGAATGTCGGTGATCAAGTCGCGCCACGGTTCGAACGCGACGTCCACGTCCTTCCCCGAGGCCCGGATGTACGCGACGGCGACCCCGTAGCCGAAGTACTCGTTTCTGGCAGGCAGAGGGCGCAGCAGCACGATCTGTTCCAGCAGCGCCGCTGCCCGCCAGAACGCGTCAGGCTCGCCGGTCGCCAGCGCCGGGGTGTTTACGCGGTGTCGAGCGACCGCGGCTACCAGACCCGAGTAGTCCAGGATGCCCAGCTCCTTGCCGAGCAGTTCCTCCTGCCTGTCGAGAAGCCACCGGATGTCGATGTGCAGGTCCAAGGTCAGGCCGCCCGGCTGGCGCTTGAGGCTGCCGGCAGGCCGCCGAACTCACGGTCGAAGGCCTCAGCGATACCCGGGGCCCTGGTGACCTCCCGGAACGCGGCGGTCGCCCTGCCCAGCTTGACCTGGTTCTCTTCCTCTATGGCCAGCTCCGCTAGGTACGCGCGAACGCTCTGGCCGCGGGAAGCCGCGACGGCGGCGAATCGGTCCCGAGTCGCGGAGTCGACCTTCACAGTTGTGTCTGCCATACCTCCGAGTATGCACCCATGGATACCTTCGCGAATACCGCTTCTGAAAACTGCCTCCGGCCTGGCCGACAGGACAGCGCCGCCCGGCGATCTGAGTGGTTGTTGTCTTTCCGGTCATGATCGCGGAGTTTCCGCTGGTCGGGCGTGGGCGTGGTGATTCGGTGGGAGGGGTGGCCTGTCGGGTTGTGTTCTTCGGGAGGTCGCGGATGCCGTCAGTTTTTGGGTTGCTGGAACAGCGGGAGCTCGCCGCTCGTCGTCGTGTGGAGGAGTTGCGAGAGGAAGCCGACCGCGTCCAGGCCGAGCTGGTCGTGGCCGAGCAGGACTGGAAAGAGTGGCTCATTGCCCGCTCGCGGGTCGACGAGGTCCTGGCCCTGGGCGGTGATGGAGCTGCCGCCCCAAATGCCACCGCGGCCGTGCGGGATACGGATCCGCAGCCCGAGACACCGACGGAGGCGGCGAAGCCGAAGTCGGTGGTGCCGATGTGGCGAGTAGGGCTGGCCTGGTCGGCACTGTCGGTGGACTACCAGCGCATCCTGCGGGTCCTTTCCGACCGGGGCCGCCTCGGCCAGGGGCCGCTGACCTGCCGGGAGATGGCCGTCGCGTTCGGTATCGAGGCGGTGCCGGCGAAGGTGGAAACGCTGCGGTCCAAGGCGAAGCGCCTGGTGGCCCGGGGGTGGCTGGCCGAATCGGCGCCTGGGCAGTTCACGCTGATGCCGGGCCTGGCCGGGCCAAGCGGCGAGTCATGAGCAGGGTCATCGACCAGTAGACCATCGCCTCGGCGCTGCTGGTGGACCGCTCGAAGTCGCGCACGAGGCGGCGGGATCGCATCAGGTGGGCGAAGAACCGCTCGACGATCCACCTCTTGGGCAGCACGACGAAGCCGCGCATGTCGTCGCTGCGTTTCACGATCGCCAGGACCAGCGCGAGCGTGGCGAGGCAGTGGTTGACGAGGCTGCCGGTGTATCCGCCGTCGGCCCAGATCAGTTCCAGCCGGTGGTGCACGTCGGTGACCTGTTCGAGAAGTACCTGGGCGGCAGCGCGGTCGCCGGTGTCCGCGGCGGTGACCATCACGCCCAGTAGCAGGCCGAGTGTGTCGACCACGGCGTGCCGCTTGCGGCCGTTGATCAGCTTGCCGCCGTCGAAGCCGCGGCTGTCTGCGCCGACGACGGCGTCCGCCTTCACCGACTGGGAGTCGATCACACCGGCGCTCGGCTCCGGGTCCCGGCCCGCCTTCTCGCGAACCTTCCCACGCAGCCGGTCGTGGAACTCGACGATCAGACCGTGCTCGCGCCAGCGCCGGAAGAAGGCATAAACCCGCTCCCACGGCGGGAAGTCGGCTGGCATCGCCCGCCATTTGGTTCCGTTGTCGACCAGGTAGTGGACCGCGTCCAGCATCCAATGCCGCGAAGTTAAGCGCTCGGCAGCGGTGTCAAGGGTCGACGAGATGTGTGAGGGGCCTCTGCTATCCAGGGGATCGACCAAGATCTTCCTGAGAAAGCAGGGGCTCAGTGGCCCAGTCTGTCGCGGGCGGAACCGGTGACGTGTTCGCGCCTGGTCATATCGGTGAGTTAACGCAGGTTATCCCGCCCGAGTTGGTCGATGCGGTACTGGACGAGACTGGAGCTCGCGAGCAACGACTTCGGATCCTCCCCTCTCGCGTCGGGGTGTACTTCGTGCTCGCGCTCGGGCTGTTCGGGCATCTGGGCAGCGGACTGGTATGGGGCAAACTCGCAGC
>NZ_JBFBAH010000066.1:0-13868 GCF_040682115.1 Streptomyces sp. NPDC051364
GCTATCTCGCCGGCCTGCACCTTCGCGCCTCCATGATCTGGATCAAGGACCTCACACGAACCGCCCCTTGATCACAACCAGATACACGCCCTAGTCAGCCACTCCCGCACAACGGGGGAACCTCACAAGGCAACCTGGTACCTGGCCACCAACCTGCCCCGGCCCGGCTCACCCCGCACTGCCGACAGCCCCCACCAGCCCGCCGACCTGGCCGAACTCGTTCGCCTCTACGGCCTGCGCCACTGGATCGAGCAGAGCTACAAACAGATCAAGGACGAACTCGGCTGGGCGGACTTCCAGGTCCGCTCCGACACCGCGATCCGCCGCCACCAGACCCTCGTGAACTGCGCGTTCTCGTTCTGCTGGGACGCATGGTTCGCAGATGAGCCCCCATCGCAGGACCAGACCCAGCCGCCCGGGGCCGCCGACGGGCCAGAGAGGGGGCACACCCGTGTCCCACCAGCCCCGGCCACCCAGCTGGCCCCGGGCCATCCGAGCGATCCGAGCCTGGCTCGACCCCTGGCACACCCTGCACCTGACGATGCGGCAGCTTGCGTCGCTGTTCGGGTCCAAGTCGGCGGCGGACCGGATCATCGACCACCTGGCCCGATGCTCGCGCTCCGGCCTCGTAAGCGGTTCGCCAAGGATACCGTGCTGATCGTGGACGGCACCCTGATACCCACCCGGGACCACGCCGTCGCCGCGCGGTCGAAGAACTATCGGTACTCCACCAACCACCAGGTCGTCATCGACGCCGACACCTGCCGAGTTGTCGTGGTCGGCCAACCGCTGCCGGGAATCGCAACGACTGCAAGGCGTGGGCACAGTCCGGCACGAAGGCCGCCGTCGGCAGGACCCTCACGATCGCAGACGGCGGCTACCCAGACCGGACCTGTCATCCCGCACCGCCGCGAGCGCCGCCAAACCGAACTCCCGGCCTGGAAGACGCTGGAAGAGGGTGAATGGGTGTGCTGATGACCTCGCACCTTGCGTAGGAAGAACTCTTTCCCGATTCCTGTCACGTCTGCGTGAGCCCATCCGTCAGTGCTGTGAAGACGCCAACCTGGCCAATGTGAAGGAGAGCAGTCATGACGAACCCCTCGATCTCCCGGATGTCCGACCCGGGCGAGTTCGTGCCTGCGCTGAAGGACATCAGCGCCGCCCTGTTCCGGGCCACGGGCAACCGTTCGATACCGCGCACCACGATGAGCCTGGTCCACCTGCGTGCTGGGCAGATCGTCGGCAACACCTACCTGACCATCTTGAACACCGGCTTCCTGCGTAAGGCCGGGGACTCCGAGGAGCGCATCACCGCCGTCTCCTCCTGGCAGGATGCCCCGTACTTCACTGACGCCGAGCGCGCCGCGCTCGCCCTGGTGGAGGCCACCCTCCAGCCCGCCCCGCACGGCAAGGAGCGCGTCTCCGACGAGCTGTACGCCGAGGTGGCGAAGCACTACGACGAGAAGGCGCTGGCCACCCTCACCATCGCGATCGGTCAGATCAGCTTCTTCATTGCTCTGGCGGTCATCGGCAAGCCGCAGCCGGTCAGCTCCCTCGCGGATCAGCAGTGGGACTGACCTGAGCCGGCCGCGGGCGGCCGTCAGGCGCGACCGCTGCTCCCGGTCGAGGTACTGCGCCAGGCTCTGGATGCCTGCGTGACTCCTCTTCATCCTGGGCAAGGCCACTGAACTGGTGCTGGATCAGTTGTGGCCCAAGGGCGGGAAGAGGAGACACCACCGAAGCCGTCATCGGCGCCACCACCGGCACCCTGACTCGCCCTCAGCTCCTCCGCCTCGGCCGAGTAGACGAAGGCGGCCGCCTCCTACGGTCGGCCGGACGGTTCCCCTGCGCCCGGAGCAGGCTCGGCAGGTCGATGAGCATCTGGCCCGGCCGGCCCCGGGTACCCGGGGGAGGGTGTCCGCTTCGCTGCGGCGTGGGGCAGCCGCGATGTCCTGGACGCGGTCCTGGTCCGCCCGGAGGCGGTGGCGGAGTCAGCGCCGACGGGGCCGTTGACGGAGGCGGGCTCTTCCGCCACCCGCTGCGCTTCAAGCGGCTGCGCGTGGAGGTGGCGGTGGAGGACCTGCCAGTACCGGGGCTGTCAATCGAATGGTCCGGATCTTGGCTGCCCTGCACCTACCCGGCGCCTTGGTGGTCCGTGGTCGCGAGGCGCGCGTCCCCTCGCGGCGTACCGAGTCCGGTGAAATAGTTCGAGTCTTTGGGGCGCGCGGTGTCATGGCCGGTGGGACGGGGCGCCGCTGCGAGGTGGGGTATGTACTTGGAGCAGTGGATGTAGGCCTCTTCGACGCTCAGATGAACCCACAACTCAGGACTGCGTCCAGGTGCGAGGTCGGTGGGCAGGCCGGGGTGGAAGGAGCGCAGGCCCGCGTCGGTGTAGAGGCGTGCCACGCCGTTGACGTGAAGTCCGACGCGGTGGTGGGTGAAGTCCACGAACAGCATACCGAGGTGGGGGTTCTCCGTTATGTTGCCTGCGCTGGCGAGCACGCCGTTCCCGCGGAATTCGGGGTAGGCGAGCGTGTGATCGTCGATCACGTGCACGAATCCCGGCGGTCCGGCACGGAAGCTGGCGTCGCACTCTCCGCGGGCGTCTGCGGTGGCCAGGAAGACCATGGTCTGGCGGCCTATGAAGTCCCGCATCTCGGGTGTGAGGCGGGGGCGCACCTGCTGGTCGTAGAACCGGGTGGCGCGCTCGGCCGTGCCCAGTTGCTGCTGCAGCCGGTGTTCACCTGTTGATCCAAAGGGCGGTCGGGGCAAGGTCACGGGTGTTCTCCTGGCAGGACGAGCAGGCGCTTGACTCAGGGAAGCGACAGGACGGGCGTCTCGAACGGATCGTGATGGATGCGGTCGGGCGGGGTGCCGCCGAGCGTAAGCGTTTCGGTGGCGGCGATGACCATCTGGGCCGGGCCGCTGAGGTAGACGTCGTGCTGGTACCACGGTCCGTACTCGGTCAGGACGTCCGGCAGGGATCCCCGGATTCCGGGGATGTACTCGTCGGAGACCGCGCCCCTGATGGTCAGCCAGTGGTGCCGCTGGGACATCCGGAGCATGTCGTCGACCCCGTACAACTCGGCGCCGGTGCGGACGCCGAGGAAGAGGTCCACTTGGTGGCGCTCGCCGCGGCGGGCGACCTCTTCGACGAGTGCGCGGATCGGGGCTAGGCCGGTGCCGCCGGCCACGCAGAGGAGGTCGCTGTGGACGGCGGCCTCGAGCACCATGTCTCCCATCGGGTGCCCCAGGTGGACCACGTCGCCCACCGCAGCCCGGTGCACCAGCGCGTTGCTGACCGTGCCCCCGGTCACCGCACGCACGTGGAAGGTGAGGGAGCCGTCGTCACGGGGTGCGTTGGCGGGGGAGTAGTAGCGCCAATGCTTGGGCCACCACGGCGTCTCGACGCTCACGTACTGTCCGGCGGCGTACTCGTAGGGCAGATGGGGGCGTACGGTGATCTCGGCGATGCCGTGGCCACGCGAGACACGGTGCACCACCGTGGCGGGCCACACCGCGGGCCGTACCGCCTCGTCCTCCTCCGCCGCACTGATCATGACTCCGGCGACCGCGCCGTACGCTTTGGTCCAGGCAGCGGCGATGTCCGCGGTCCACGCGGGGCCGGCGTAACGGGCGAGCGACGCGAGGA
This sequence comes from Streptomyces sp. NPDC051364, assembly GCF_040682115.1. Classification (NCBI taxonomy): domain Bacteria; kingdom Bacillati; phylum Actinomycetota; class Actinomycetes; order Kitasatosporales; family Streptomycetaceae; genus Streptomyces; species Streptomyces sp. NPDC051364. The sequence continues at coordinate 3,653 of NZ_JBFBAH010000066.1, forward strand.
GGCACTCGCCCACGGCCGGGAAGTGTTCGCTGAGCGTGCCGAACTTTCGGTGATCGCGCCCGAGGTGGCCACAGAAGCGAACCAGGCTCTCGGGGTCGTCGACCAGGTCCACGATGCGCAGCAGCGAGCGCAGCAGGCGGCCGCGCTGGGCGTCCATCCCCGGCGGGAACATCGGACGGACCTCGGGGTAGCGGGCGAAGAGGATCGCGTAGAAGTAGACCGTCATCTCTGCGGCGAGTGGCTCGACCACTGAGACGGAGGCGCGTATGAGTTCTATCTCGTGGGCCGACAAGGGTGCTTCGACGACGTGGGGCCGGGCGGTGTGCACGGCCGGGGTGGGTGCCGGATCCTCGGGAGGCAGGGGCGTGGAAGCGCTGCTCGAACGATTGATCCGGAATCTCAAGGGGCCAGCGCTCCTCCGGCCGTTATCCGAAGTAGCTGCCCTCCGGCGGACCGTGGGGCGGCATCGTGCATGGGACCGGGTCCCTGATGGGCGTCGCGGGCGGCGCCCTCGCTGAATCGTCGTCTCAGGACAGCGGCGATCGGGGCGTCGAATCTGGCGATCATGAGTCCTCATCTGGGGTCGGGCGCGCCGAAACGGATCAAGCAGTTCCGGACGCTACATGACCGTGTGGGTGACTCAGAAGTAGCAAAGAACTATGGGCGGCATGCACAGATTTCGCCCATTTTAGCCATGCTGCTTGAGCTTGGCGAAGACGCCGAGCCGGATCCACTCGTCGCGGCGGTTGCGGATCGTGGTAGCCGAGCAGGTCGTGTCGGCGATCGCCTGGTAGGAGCAGCCGAATCGCAGGAGCTGCAGCATCTTGTCGAAGACGACCCGGTCGCTGATGCGTGGGCGATGGCAGCCCAGCGGATGGGTCGCCGCGTAGGTCGGTCGCTCAGGCAGCAGGGCGGCGACGCCCCATAGTGGTTCGGCCAGCCATGATGGAAGTACAGGCACAGGTCTCCCCGGTGATCACAGAGCGTCGCAACTCCATGATCACCAAGGCCTGTGCCTGTCTTAATTCCGGGGTAGCCCCACCACGCCTATCTGCGCGACCTCTTAGCCAAATGGGCAGACGAGGGCGTGTTCGCCCAGATGGGCGGCCTGCTCAGGCAACTCCTGCGGGAGAAGGAGGGCCGGGACGCCGAGCCATCGGCCTGTGGGATTGACGCCCAGAGCGTCAAGACCTCCACCAGCGTTCACGCCTCCAGTCAGGGCATCGACGCCGGGAAGAAGATCGTAGGCAGAAAGCGGAGCATCGTCGCCGACACACTCGGGCTCCTCATCGCGGTCCTGGTCACCGCAGCGAGCGTGCAGGACTCCTTCGCCGGCACCACGCTGCTCGACCAGGTCGCCGCCGACCACCCGCGTGTCCGCAAAGCGTGGGTCGACGGCGGCTACCGCCAGCACCTCGTCGAGCATGCCGCCATCCTCGGCATCGACATGGAAATCACCGCCCGCACCCCCAGGACCAGAGGATTCGCCCCGATCCCGAAACGGTGGGCGGTCGAGCGGACCTACGGATGGCTCATGCTCCACCGGCGTCTCGCCTGTGACTACGAAACCCTACCCACCCGCTCCGAAGCCATGATTCACCTTGCCATGACCGACCTCATGGCCCGCGGCCTCACCGGCGAGAACACCATCTCCTGGCGCGACCCGAAGAAAGCCGCTAAACACCCTATTCCGGGATGAAACACCGGAAGAAAACGACCTCTTAGCGCAGCCAGCCGCGCTGGGCTGCCTTGAGGCCGGCCTCGAACCGGCTTGAGGCGTTGAGGCGTTCCATGAGGCCTGACATCTGCCGGCGTACGCTCCGGGCGGAGATGCCGAGCTTGCGGTCCGCGACCTCGTCGGTGAGGCCCGAGGCGAGGAGCCGCAGGAGTTCCTGTTCAGCCTCGTAATGCGGATCCCCGCGAAATCCGCGACGCGTTCGAGCAAGCACTCTGCGAGTCCGGGATCGAGTTGCCCGGTCCGGGGCTGGCTCGGCGTCACGCTCTGCGCTGGCTGGCGGCGAGACTCGTCGATGGAGACGTCGCTCCCGCCGACCTGGCGACGGACGACTGGTGGGAGACGGAGGTCGAAACCGCGGAGGAGCGAGCATTCGTATCGCTGATCCCGCAATGCGTGTGCTGCGTGGAGTACACGTTGGGGGTTGACCAGCGGACGTGGACGGCCGAGCTGCGGAGCGCCGCGCTCGCCTTGACGTCGTCTGCGCCGATCTGCCCCGGCTGCTGACTCTGCCGTGACGGCATGCCCGCCCACGACAGCGGCGTAATCCCGGTTGGGCAGACTTCACCGAAGCGGCTGTTCGGCGGCCTGGTCCAACAGCGTCCGCGTTGCTCATCATGTGATGGTCATTTCGACTTGCCGTACGTCGCGAGCCCCGGGTAGGCCCAGACTCGGAACTCCAGATGGCGGCGGCCTTGAGTTCACAGGCTGGCCGCTGTGAACTCAAGGCGCGGGGGAACGCCGTGGAGCGCAGCTTCCGGTGTGTGGGTGCGAGCCTGAAGCGCACTGCCCAGCACCGGCGCCGGCCGCGGTGAGGCGGGCTGTGCGCGTGCCCCGGTGCGGCTGCCCAGCCGCACCAGGCGGGCGGCGGGTCACGCCGCGGCCAGCAGGGGGCGCAGCGGGCCTTCCTTCAGGCGGGCGGCGAGCGTGCTCTGCTTACGGCGCACGGCCCAGGTGGTGAGGAGGGCGACGAGGGCGCCGACGAGGAACCCGATGACGACATCGTGGGGGTAGTGCACGCCCACCCAGACCCGGGAAGCCGCCATCAGGACCGCTGCCGCGAGGGCGATGAGGCCCAGCCGGCGCGATACGAGGAGCAGCGCGAAGGCCGCGGCCGAAGCGAGGGCGGCGTGGTTGCTGGGGAAGGACCAGTCACCGGGTGCGGGGCACGCTTCGAGGGTGATCACGTGCAACTGCCGGCAAGGCCGGTTCTCATGGACGGCCAGCTTCAGCAGGGAGTCGACGCTGAAGGCGAGGACGGTGACCAGCGGGACCGCCAGCGCGGTGACCGCGGCCGGGGTCCCCGCGCGGCGGGCCTGCCACCACGCCACGAGCATCAGCAGTGCGAACACTCCCAGCCCGTAGGCCGACCAGCCGGTGATCAGACTGTCGACCCAACCGGGCGCCCGGTGGGTGAGGTCGACGATCTTGAGGTAGGCAGGGCCGTCGATGGCCGAGCCGTCGTACGCGAGATTCATCAAGGGGCCTCGTTCCGGTGCTGGGCGGCCCGCCGGGAGCGGAGAAGTTCGGCTGCCAGCGGCAGCAGGGACACGGCGACGATGAGGGCGATGATCGGCAGCAGGTAGGGGTCGACATTGGGGATGGAGGAGCCGAGTGCGTATCCAGCCAGCACCAGGCCGACCGTCCAGACCAGGCCCCCGGCGACCTGCCAGACGGTGAAGACCCGGGTGGGGATGTTCAGCGCCCCGGCGAGCGGGTTCAGGACCGTGCGGACCACGGGGACGAAGCGGGCCAGCACGATCGCCTTGGCTTGGCCGTACCGCTCCAGCAGTTCCTCGGCGCGCTCGGCGCCGTCGTGCAGGCGCTTGGACTTGCTCCGGGAGAGGACGGCTCCGCCCGCCCGGCGCCCGATGAGGTATCCGACCTGGGCGCCGGCCAGCGCACCGGCCGCCGCGGCGACCAGGACCCAGGGCAGGGACAACGTCGCAGCCTCGTCCGCGGTGCCCGCGCACAGCAGGCCCGCGGTGAAGAGCAGGGAGTCGCCGGGCAGGAAGAAGCCGACCAGCAGCCCGGTCTCGGCGAACATCACCACCGCGACGCCCAGGACACCGAAGGCCGCCAGCAGCGGCTGGGCATCGAGGAGGTTCACCGCGACGGGGGGCGCGGCCAGAACGGATACGGCCATGGGTGGGTGGCCTCTCACTGAATGCGGGCAGGGGGTAGCCGAATGGAACAACCGGTCGACTACAATCACGTAGACGGTCTACTGCACTGTAGACGATCGGGAGACGAGGGGAACGCAATGGCGGAGGGCGCTGCAGAGCGCAGAGGGTCGGGGGAGCTGGAGGCGAGCGTGCTCGCGGCGCTGTGGGCCGCGGACGGCCCCCGGACCGCCGGACAGGTGCAGCGCAGCCTGCCGGTGGAGCTGGCCCGCACGACGGTGACGACGATCCTGTCCCGCCTCTTCGAGAAGGGGACCGTCGGCCGGGAACGCTCCGGTCGCGGATTCGCCTACTTCCCCGTCCAGGATGCCCACGGTCTGACTGCCCGGCGGATGCACCACGAGCTCGACAAGGACACCGACCGCCAGACCGTGCTGGCACGGTTCGTCTCCGACCTGGGTCCCGAGGACGAGCGCATACTGCGCGACCTCTTGGAGGGCGGTGGCGGACGGTGATCGCTGCGCTGCTGATACCGCTGCTGATGCCGTTCGCCGCGCCGACGCTCGTGCGGTGGGCCGCTCCCCGCCTGCGGCCTGCGGCCGCGATGTGGGCGCTGACCGCGACAGCGTGTGTACTGGCAGGCTGCTGGCTGGCGGCACTCGGCGGCCTCATCCTCGCCGGCGCGCTCACCGTGTCCGCTGTGGCCCGCCTCGGCCACCTGATCCGCCCTTTGAACGTCGCGCCTGCCGTGGTCGCCTATCCGGCGACCGCACTCGCCGTCGGTGCGCTGTCCGTCTGCGCCTGCGCCGTGATCCGATCGGCGCTGTGTCAACTCCGTCAATACCGCACCGCGCACGCGCAACTGCGCGGTGCGCCCTCAGCGGGAGACCTCAGCGTGCTGGACCGCCCCGAAGTTGACGCCTACGCCCTCCCCGGGAACCCGGGGCGCATCGTGGTGACCTCCGGCATGCTGCGCACCCTGGACGGACCCGAGCGAGAGGCCCTCCTCGCCCACGAACGGGCCCACTTGGCCGGCCGCCACCACTACTTCCTCGCCGCCGCCGACCTCGCCAGCCGCTGCCATCCCGCTCTGAGCGGACTGCGCGATGCCATCGGGCTGGCCGTCGAACGCGTCGCCGACGAAGCCGCCGCGACCGCGGTCGGCGACCGCAATCTGACAGCACGCGCCATCGGACGCGCAGCCCTCGCCGGGAACGCCGGCAGAACCGCCCGCCCCTCGTTCGCTGCGGGAGCCGCGGGTGGCCCCGTACCGCAGCGGGTCAAAGCCTTGCTCCAGCCAGCGGCCGCCCCTCACCGGCCGGCGATCGCGGCGGCCGGCCTGCTGCTCGCCTGCTCGGCTGTGACCGGCGCGGGAGCCGCCGCCGGGCTCGTGAGCCTGCATCACAACGTGGAAATCGCCCAGGGAGAAGTGCAGGACGACTGACCGTCGGCCGCCTCTGAGTGAGCGAGGTTTCCTCGCTCTGGAACAGGGCGTGCAGGCAGCGATGGACAGGGTGACGCCCCCGAGGCGGGCGGGATCGGCCTCTTCGCAGCTCGGTTCCACACCCGGCCCGGACTTTTACTGGCCCGCCGCGGGCGGGCGTGTCCGGTGTCCGTCACGGCTCAGGGGTCAGGTACGTCAGGTAGCGGACGGCTCCACGGGCCCGCGGGTCCGGCGGGCGAACACGAGGCGCAGTAGGCGGACCCAGGCCGACCAGCGGGCCGGGTGGGGCAGGTGGTTCGTGGCCGCCCGCTGGATGTTGTCGAAGGCGTCCTGGAGCAGGGCTTCGTGCAGCCAGCGGATCACCAGGGGCCACATCAGGAGCATCTTGCCCTCCAGGCTTCCCGCGGCGGTGTGGGAGATCCGGCAGCGGGCCGGCCCCTCGGGGGTGATCAGGAATTCGTGGTACCCGGTCATGCCGAGTCCGGGAGCGAAGGTGAACCGGAGCCTTCTGCCCGGTTCGTGAGCGACGACCGAGTAGCGGATCCTGCCGTGCCCGCCGCTCGAGCCGACCGCCAGGCCTGCGTCGAGGTGCAGCGGGGACCAGGCGGGGGTGGGCCAGATCAGGTCCTGCGGGGAGCCCAACCGGTCCATGAGGGCGCCGACCTCGGCGGCGGGCGCGTCGATGGTGCGCTGCTGGAAGTTCTGCACGTCGTCTCCTTGCCCGAGCCTCCATACGGAGGCGCATGGAATGACCGTACGGTAGCGTATGGACGTGAATCAAGGGCGACAACGACTGACGGCGGACGACTGGGCGGCGGCAGCGCTCGATGCGATCGGCGAGCGCGGGCTCGGCGCGGTGGCCGTAGAGCCGCTCGCCGCGCGGCTGGGCACCACCAAGGGCAGCTTCTACTGGCACTTCACCAACCGCGACGCCCTCATCGAGGCGGCCCTCGCGCTGTGGGAGCGCCGGTTCACCGAGGCCACCATCACGATGCTGGCCGCCGAGCCCGACCCGAGGGCCCGGCTGCGGACGCTGCTCACGAGGGTGACCGGGGGCGCCGGACGGGGCGCCGCGGCGGCGAACCTGCTCGCGTCGGCCGACCACGAGCTGGTGGCGCCAGTGGTGCGACGGGTGGTGCAGCGCCGGCTCGACTACACGATCGAGCTCTTCCAGGAGATCGGCTTCCCGCCGGCCGTCGCGGTCCAGCGCGCGATGCTCGGCTACGCCGCGTACGTCGGCCACGACGAGCTGGCGACGAGGCTGCCCGGCGTGCTCCCTCTCAGCAGCGACAGCCAACTGGCCGGCTACATCGACTCCGTGCTCGATCTGCTCCTGCACGGCGCCCCCACCCGCCGCCCCTAGCGGTGGTTTGTTGACGGCGGGTCAGGGTTGCGGTAGGCCGGTAGCAGAGGAACGTCGCCTCGCCGCTTGGGGGCTGTGATGACCCGTCGTCTGCCGTGTCCGCCAGCTCCGGGCCCGCTGGAAGCCTACGCCGCACGCTTCGATGACCTCTTCTCCACGCTGGCACAGCGCCGCGGGTTCCGGGAGTACCTCGCTGGGCTGTTGCTGCCGCGGGACCGGAACAAGACCCTGACCTGCCTGGCCGGCGCTGAGCCCGTGATCGGGGCCCAGCACCCGGCGGTGCAGCGGCTGCAGTTCTTCCTCTCCGAGTCGACCTGGGACCACGAGCAGGTCAACGTTCGTCGGGTGGAGCTGCTGCTGGCCGACCCGGTGACCGCGCCGCACGCGGGCGGGGTACTGGTGATCGACGACTCGGGTGACCGCAAGGACGGGACCGCGACCGCGCATGTCGGGCGGCAGTGGCTGGGACGGCTGGGCAAGACCGACAACGGCATCGTCACCGTGACGACCTGCTGGGCAGATGAGAACCTCTACTACCCGCTCCACGCCGTGCCCTACAGTCCCGCCCGTCACTTCCCGGCCGGCAAGAGCGACCCCGGCTTCTGCACAAAACTGCAGATCGCAGCCGGACTGGCCCGCTCGGCGAAGGCTGCCGGGGTGGCCTTCCGGGCCGTGGCCGCCGACTGCGCCTACGGCGACCAGGACAGCTTCCGCAGGCAACTCGGCGAGGCGGGACTGCCGTTCGTGATGGCCCTCAAGCCGAGCCACGGCACCTGGGCCTACGGCAAGGACGCCTACACCCCCGTCGACGCCGCACGCGCCCTGACCTGGACAGACCCCGAGCATCCCGGCGAGTGGACCACCGTCGAGCGGACCTTCCGCGACGGGCACACCGAAACGTGGTGGGCCGCCGACGCCCGCCTCGGCTGGTGGGGACCCGACGGGAACGTCCGCCTGGTCGTGGCCACCACCGATCCGGCCACCCTGCCCGCGCACTCAACCTGGTACCTGGCCACCGACCTGCCCCGCCCCGGCGGCCCCCGCGAGGCCGACCGGGGGGAGCCGCAGCGCGGCGAGGGCTTTCCGCGCCTCGGCGGTGTTCAGGGCCCGCTCGGCCCGGCCGCGCTCGGCCCGCAGGTAGGTGACCACGGTGCAGGCGCGGCAGATCGGGAGGAAGTTCGGACACATGTTGTATTCCGTACTTGGGTGCGAGACCCCCGCCAGGACGGGCCCCTGTCGGTGCCCGTGCCGGTGAACCTGGATTGACTGCCAACGGGGTTGGACTACCCGCAGTGCGGCTTTCGGCGTTGGCCTGTGTGGCGTGTGGCGCTACGTCGGGCTTTGTTGATCGTTGTCTTGGGCATGCAGACACCGATGATGAAGCGCGCGGCGCTGTCCCTGGGGGCGTTGACTCTGGGGGCGCTGGCCCTGGGGATGCTCCCCGCCCACGCCACTGCCCTCCCCGGTCGGGTACTCGCCCCGGCGAAGACCGTCAAGACGTTCAGCTCCCCTGGCAGCCACAAGTTCCAGGTTCCGAAGGGGAAGGTCGCCGCCGCCCTCGCCGCCGCGCAGCATCACCATCGAGTAGTTCTCACGGGGCGGGCGGACTCAAACCGCCTCTACCGCCGTGTTCGGCCCCGGGACCAACCGGCGCCTACTAGGTTTATTGCCCAGTGAGGTTGGGGACGCGGGCAAGGACACGGGGCCGTTGAGCCGGGCGGGTGTACGCGCAGTGAAGCCGCGGACCAAATGGTCCGGGGCTTGGAGGTGAACGCTCGTGCCTCCGTAGTACCGCCGTGGGGTCGCCAGAGTGGCGCGGGGTCGGACTCTTTCTGTCTCCTGCTGTTTGTGGGTGCGTGTGGTGCGCCGGTGTTGCGCGGGTGTGCGCCGTGGGGTGCGACTGGGCGCCGTCACGGCTCCGAGTATTGCGCTGAGTGTCTGGGCAGTCACTGTCTGTGCGTAAGGGTGGGGTTCGGGGACCGGTTCAGTGGGGGCAGCGGCTGACGTCGGCGGGGGTGCATGTGACCGCCGGGCTGTTCTGCCCTCCCGGGCACTGCCTGAGCGGATGAGCGACGAGAGGATGAGGCGATGTCGGACATCACGAAGATCGGTGTGCATCTGATCGCGGCGGAGGAAAGCGCGGCCGGTGTGAGCGGCTGGGTGTCCGTCGGTGTTGCGGGACGGGAGTTCAGCCTGGGCGCCGCCGCAACGGCTTCGAGGCCAAGGGGCGACTACACCTACCAGTTCGGCCAGGACGCCAACGTCCTGCACGAGGGCCGCAACGACCCACGTCTGCCCCGCCTGGACACCGACGACCTCGACTGCTACCCCGTCCGTCCTCGCTTCGAGCCCACAGACGGGAGCGCGATGCGAACCGGTGCCTGAACGGTGACCGCCACGGTCAACCCGGGCCAGGACCTCTCGTTGCGCTTCGACAACCTGCGCTTGGCTGGCACCGGCCCCCGACCAGAAGATCTGGCCCGGCCAGCGCTGCGGCAAGTCCGTCTACCTGCCCTGCATCTGACCTCACGGCACAACTGCTCCCGGCCCGCACCAGGCGGGGCGGCATCGGCGCCATGCCGAGCAGGCCGGTGGCCTGACCCTGGAGGGATCGAGTACAGCGCCACGCCTAAGCCCGCGTTCACCACGGCGGCCGGCCGCTGCACCTTTGGCGGACTGCGCGCTGGTGCCGCGGAGCGTCACGACCACCTACACCCCACCGAACACGTTCGAGCCCAGCGCAGCTCCCTCGCACGGCATTCCGGCGAGTCCTGTCACCAGCATCATGTACGGAAGGAAACCCGATGGATCTCTCGTCTTGGCGGACGACGCTCACACGCGGCGCTCTGGCGGCGGCTGTGGCCGCCCTCACGCTCACCGGTACCGCTCACGCCGCCCCTGCGGCCCCTGTTCTCCCGAGCGGACCGGTCGTGATCACCAATCACGCCCACACCAACTACCTCATTCCCGACGACGGGGCCGGCAATGCCGGCACCTACCTGCAGGTGTACTACCGGGCCGACCATCCCTACCCGCGCACGTTCCAGTTCGAGCCAGTGAGCGGCCGCCCCGGCGTCTACCACTGGAAGAGCGCCAAGACCGGGAACTGCGCCGACGCCAAGACCGGTGAAGCCGGCGCCTCCGTTTATCTCGCGGCGTGCAGCGCGAACAAGTCCCAGTGGTGGATTCTCCGGTACACCGGCGAGGACGCCACCCGGTGGGTCCTGTCCCCGTTCCTGAATGAGGACCTGGCCGTGACCGGCCTGTACGGCGACGACAACTATGCGCCGCTGCGTGAACTGCCGAACGCGAACGCGGCGACTGCCTCCCAGCAATGGCACTTCACCCGGCAGTAGCCCCGGCAGCCTTCGCCCCCGGTACGAGCCGCTCAAATGCCCGCGCCGGGGGCGGAGCCATGCCCGGAGAGGGTCCGCCGGATCGGGTCAGGCCAGGGCACCTAGGGCGTGTATCTGGTTGTGATCAAGGGGCGGTTCGTGTGAGGTCCTTGATCCAGATCATGGAGGCGCGAAGGTGCAGGCCGGCGAGATAGC
>NZ_JBFBAH010000067.1:0-13261 GCF_040682115.1 Streptomyces sp. NPDC051364
GGCCGACTCATCCGCACCGCGCCGAACACCTACAAGATCACCCTCCCTGACGCATTGACACCGCTGCCGAGCGCTTAACTTCGCGGCATTGGATGTTGGACGCGGTCCACTACCTGGTCGACAACGGAACCAAATGGCGGGCCATGCCAGCCGACTTCCCGCCCTGGGACCGGGTCTACGCCTTCTTCCGACGCTGGCGCGACCACGGTCTGGTCACCGAGTTCCACGACCGGCTACGCGGGAAGGTCCGCGAGAAGGCGGGCCGGGACCCGGAGCCGACTGCCGGTGTGATCGACTCCCAGTCGGTAAAGGCGGACGCCGTCGTGGCCGCGGACAGCCGCGGATTCGACGGCGGCAAGCTGATCAACGGCCGCAAGCGGCACGCCGTGGTCGACACACTCGGCCTCCTGTTGGGCGTGATGGTCACCGCCGCGGACACCGGTGACCGCACTGCCGCCCGGGTACTTCTCGAGCAGGTCACCCACGCGCATCACCGGCTGGAACTGATCTGGGCCGACGGCGGATACACCGGCAGCCTCATCGAGCACTGCCTCGCCACGCTCGCGCTGGTCCTCGCGATCGTGAAACGCAGCGACGACATGCGGGGATTCGTTGTGCTGCCCAAGAGGTGGATCGTCGAGCGGTTCTTCGCCCACCTGATGCGCAGTCGCCGCCTGGTCCGTGACTTCGAACGCCGCACCGCCAGCGCCGAGGCGATGATCTACTGGTCGATGACACTGCTCATGACCCGCCGCCTGGTCCGGCCACGCCCGGCATCAGCGTGAACTGCCCCGGCGCCGATTCGGCCAGCCAGCCGCGGGCCACCAGCCGCTTCGCCTTCGACCGCAGGGTCTCCACCTTCGCCGGCACCGGATCGATACCGAACGCCATGGCCATATCCTGACAGGTCAACGACCCCTGGCCGAGACGGCGTTGGTCGGACAGGACCCGCAGGATGCGCTGGTAGTCCACCGAAAGCGCCGACCAGGCCAGCCCCACGCGCCACATCGGCACTACTGATTTCGGTTTCGCCGCCTCCTTCGCCGACTCGCTCTGCGGATCCGTATCGCGCACGGCCTCGGTGGCATCCGGGACGGCACCCCCACCACCGCCCGGGGCCAAGACCTCGCCGACCCGCAAGCGGGCAATGACCCACTCCTTCCAGTCCTGCTCGGCCACCACCAGCTCGGCCTGGACCCGGTCGGCCTCCTCCCGCAACTCCTCCACACGACGACGAGCGGTGAGCTCCCGCTGTTCCAGCAACCCAGAAACCGACGGCATCCGCGACCTCCCGGAGAACAACAACCCGACAGGCCACCCCTCCCACCGAATCACCACGCCCACGCCCGACCAGCGGAAACACCGTGATCACGACCGGAAAGACAACAACCACTTACGGAGCTTGCAGAGTTGGTGGCCCAATGAGGGCGAGTTCCACCTCCCGGACGAGGTGATGGAGCCGTGAGCACCGGACCCCTCTCCCCGCACCCGGCGGCGGTCACCGTGGCGGTACGACCTGCGTGGAGGAGCCCGTGAGCGCGCAGCCCGAGGAAGCCCCCGCCCCGCCGGCCCCGGCCGCCCACCTGCTCGCCCAGCTGCGCGACGACCGCCGCGCCGACACCTGGGTGCCGGCATTCGAGCCGGACTGGGCCAAGGCCTGGAAGACTCCCGCCACAGCTACAGCCTCACCCCGCTGCACGACGTCGTCCGCGCCTGGCAGCTGCGCGTCGCCGCAGCCCCGGCCGTCGATACGTACATGGACTCCGGCCGTGACGAGACCGGCTTCGTGGACCTGGACGACATCCTCGGCGCCCGCCGGTGACTGGTGAGCCATGGGCGGTGCGCCTGTCCCCGATGGCAGCGAAGGTACTCACCGCGCTCCCCGAGCACCCGAAGGAGACGGTCCGCGACGTCCTGGACATCGCGGTGCGCTCCCCGTGGCTGGCCCCAGTGGAACACTGGCGACCCGGAGGGCGAAGACGTCCGCGCTGCGTCCGTCGGGCAGCTCTCCGTTGTCTACGTGATCAACCGGCTCACGCGGTACCTGTCCGTTCTGGACATTGTCTGGCTCGGCTGACCGCCAGCGCAGTGCGTCCTGGGTGAGGCAGGCGCAGCATTCGCACGGTCCCAGCGACACATGGCCGGCACGTCTGGTGACTGCCGCCGCAGTGGTCGTCCTGGCGCAGTACGGCTGCACGAATGCGGCTCGCGGGTTCAACACCGGGGCGGAGACGCAGGAGCATCCCCGCGGCCTCGGGTTCGGGCGGTAAGCCCCGGTCGTGCGGGCCGGCTCTGCCCTGCCCGGGTTCGATGGTTGCCGTGGCCCGTCAGACGGGCAGCGCGGGATCCGATTCTGGCGTGCTTCGGGCGTGCACAAATTTCTGATGGTTTTCGCAGGTCAGGGCCGTGGTGGTGGTGCGGCTGAGAAAAAGTCGGAGTCCGGTATCCGGTTTTGGGGCTCGTGTGGCGTGTAGGGGGTGAGGGGCTTTCGGGTTCCTCATTCAACGAGTCGTCATGATGGGAGGCCGGTCTGTGACTTGGCTTGAGTGGTTGGGGGCGGGTGGGGTTTCGGTTCCGCTCATGCTTCTTCTGTTGTACGCGGCGCGTCGCACCAAGGGCGTGCTTGAGGTGTATCTGAAGGCGTTCCTGGAGGTCCGCAGCGAGCGCGAGCAGCGCGCGACGATGGTCGCGATGGCGCAGGCGCTGCCCGAGGGCGGTTCGGTGGCCCGTTTCGAGGAGGGGCAGCCGGCCTGGCTGTTCCACAAGCACGCCGAGCCGGGCAAGCGGGCGCTGGCCGCGCGGGAGGCTGCGTGAGCGAGTCCGACCGGGGCATGGACTTCGAGGCGTTCGTCCTTGAGACCAGCGCGGTCTTTTCCCGCGTGGCCCGGCCGAGGCGGGCGACCTGCACAGCGCGGAAGACGCCGTGCAAGTCGCCTACCTGCGGATGTTCTCCTCGTGGGAGAAGCTCTCCGCACGCCAGGGCTCGCTCGTCGCGTACGGCCGTACCGCGGTGAAGAACGCCGTCATCGACCAGTTCCGCCGGAACCAGCGCCTGGTTCCGGTCCCCGTGCAGGAGATCCCGGAGCAGGAATCCGTCACCGGCATCCCCGATGCCGCCTATGAAATGGTCAAAGAGGGAATCGATGAATTAGTTTCCCGCCTTCCCGAACGCCAGCGCCAGGTCATCACCCTGTGTGTGCTTCAGGACCTCAGTCCGGAAGACGCGGGGAAGCGCCTCGGCCTGAAAGAGGATTCGGTGAAGCGATACATCCACGCAGCGATCAAGAATCTGAAGAAGTCCGTCAACGAGTTCGGTGAGGAGGTGACCGTATGAGCGACTGGAACGTGTCGGACGAGCGCAGTGCCATTCGGCTCCTCGCCGTGTGGCTCCTGCTCGAGCGTTCCGAGCAGGCACTTTCGAACGGTCCCCGGACGCCCGGGGACCCGGCACCGGTGGAGGGGGGCCAGCTTCCGGGCTGGCCCCCGGCCCCACACCCCTGCCCGGAAACCCGGCAGCGAAGCACCCCCCTACGGGAGCTGGCAGTCCTGCTGGTCCGGGAGTTCAGCGGCAAGGCAAACGCCAGTGACTCACGCAGGGTCGCAGAGCTGCTGGAATTGCTCGGCAGGGATGACTGGGCTCTGTCCTGGTGGGAGAAAGCGGCCGAGGACGGGGACGAGGACGCACGGGACTACCTCGAAATCCTCAGGGAAGAGGCACAGGAGAGAGTCTCACCACCGGCAGATCCACCCGGAGATCCGACGTTTCTAGGTGAGAGCGCAGCCTTTGTCGTGTGGAAGGCCCGCAGTATGGCTGCGGGATCCGACGCGTTCACGGCTGTGCAAGTGGCGCTCCAGGCTGCGGCATGCCCGCATTCGGGCAAGGACGCGGAACGGCTGGTGGAAGAGATCGAGGAGTACCTGAGACATCCAGATCGCATGACGGACGGAAGGCGACTTTGATGCGGGGCCTTCATTCACCATGGCTGGGGACGGGAGACGTCCTATAGGCAGACCCATCATGAGTGCCTGATGCAGGCACATTGACTCGTTGAGGCAGCGGCCGCTCCCAGGGATAAGGGGGGCGGCCGTTTGCCGTCCGGCGCCAGATCTGGCGGCGGACGCCCGACACCGGAGCACCTCGCCGCCCATGGCGTGCTCCGGCAAGCGGCCCTCGCCGCACGCATCCGGCCCGAGGTCGTCTACGACCGGCGCCGATCAGACACCAGCTTTGCGAAGCAGACCGACCACCTGCGCCTTCGAGACGCGCCTGGGCCGTAGGCGAACACGGCCTGGTGCCGGGGGAGGGTCAGGCGAGGCGTGAGCCGATCCGGAACCGCAACTCGCCCGCGGCCCGGCGGATTTCCTCGCTCTGGCCGATGTGGTCGAGGAGCCCGAGGAGCACCAACAACGCGCGTGCCTCGTCTGCGCTGATGAGTTTCAGGCGTGGTTCGGTAACGCCGTCGAGGAGGGTGTCCAGCAGGTCCAGTGTCTCGTCCATGCCAGGCACAGCGCTGTACGCGCTCGCACGGCACCGTGCTTCCCGGCGCACCGCACGAGTCGGGCCAACGCGGGCCTTCTCCGGCGGGATACAGCTGGAGGTCAAGCCTTCTGGCGTGTCCTGTCCCGGGTGAGCGCCTGCTGGAGTTCGTCGCGGGTCATGGTGGAGCGGCCGGGGATCCCGGCCGCGGTGGCCTTGTCATACAGTTCGGCCATGGGAAACGTCGGCAGGAAGGCCGTCCGCGACGGCCCTCTCCCAGCGCATTTCCACGGGCAAGTACGGCGGCCGCGAGACCTCGAACCACTCGCCACCCACATGAGTGGCGGCGTGGCACCAGGAACAGGACCAGATCTCCTCTTCCCCCACAGTCGGCAGCGCCGGCCACCGCCACATCGCCCGTCCACACACATCGCACTCCACGGGCGGATCCTCACACGCCTCCGAGCGTGGCCCCAATCCGCTCACACCGCGCGACTTATCAAACACCCCTGACGGGACAAAACGCTCTTTTAATGCTGGGTCGGGCAGACGGCGCCTACTGATTGGCCTGGCAGGTATGTCGCGCGTTCCTGTGGGGTGAGCTCTCGGTTGACGGAACGGCAGATTTTGTGGATCGCGGCGGAAGGTTTAGGTAGGACAACGTTCCACAGCCGCGCTGTCTTGTCGGTGCTGGCGGTGGCGAGGGTTTTGCCGTCGGGGCTGAATGCCACCGCATTTACTGAGTTCGTGTGTCCAGTCAGGGTTCTGAGGGTTTTGCCGGTGGCCACGTCCCACAGGTGCGCAGTGTAATCGTAACCGGCGGTGGCGAGGGTTTTGCTGTCGGGGCTGAACGCCACCGAATTCACCACGTCGGTGTGGGTCAGGGTTCTGATGGTTTTGCCGGTGGTCGCGTCCCATAGGCGTGCTGTTTTGTCTTCGCTGGCGGTGGCGAGGGTTTTGCCGTCGGGGCTGAATGCCACCCCGTATACCCAGTTGGTGTGTCCGGTCAGGGTTTTGCTGGTTTTTCCGGTGGTCGCGTTCCATAGGCGCACGGTCTTGTCTCCGCTGGCGGTGGCGAGGGTTTTGCTGTCGGGGCTGAACACCACCGAATTCACCGAGTCAGTGTGCCCGACTAGGGTTTCAGCAGTGGTCACGTCCCAGAGGCGTGCTGTTTTGTCTCCGCTGGCGGTGGCGAGAGTGTGGCCGTTAGGACTGAAAGTTGACGAATATATCAAGTCGGTGTGACCGATTAGGGTTGTGCGGGTCACACCTGTGGCCACGTCCCAAAGTTTTGCCGTGCTGTCGCTGCTGGCGGTGGCGAGGGTTTTGCCATCTGGGCTGAACGCCACCGAGTTCACCGAGTTATTATGTCCAGTCAGGGTTTTGCGGGTTTTGCCGGTGGTCACGTTCCACAGGCGAACGGTCTGGTCAGTGCTACCGGTGGCGAGGGTTTTGCCGTCGGTACTGAATGCCACCCCAAGTACCGCTTGGGTGTGTCCGGTCAGGATTTTGCGGGTTTTGCCAGTGGTCGCGTTCCATAGGCGCACGGTCTTGTCGTCGCTGGCGGTGGCAAGGGTTTTTCTGTCGGGGCTGAACGCCACATCTTCCACCCAGCCGGTGTGTCCGGTCAGGGTTTTGCGGGTTTTGCCGGTGGTCACGTTCCACAGGCGAACAGTCTTGTCTCCGCTGGCGGTTGCGAGGGTTTTACCGTCGGTACTGAATGCCACCGAAAGCAGCGCGTCGGTGTGTCCGGTCAGGGTTTTGCGGGTTTTGCCGGTGGTCACGTTCCACAGGCGCGCTGTGTTGTCGTCGCTGGCGGTGGCAAGGGTTTTTCTGTCGGGGCTGAACGCCACATCTTCCACCCACTCGGTGTGTCCGGTCAGGGTTTTGCGGGTTTTGCCGGTGGTCACGTTCCACAGGCGAACGGTCTTGTCGGCGCTGCCGGTGGCGAGGGTCTTGCCGTTGGGGCTGAACGCCACCGCAGGTACCGAGGCGGTGTGACCAGACAAGCGCTTGTGTAGCGGGAGGGACGCTGCGTTTTGTAGACCTTGTGCAGATTCGGGCGTGGGGCTGGTGCGGTATGCCTGGACGGCCAGCAGTGAGGCTAGTTCGGGGTTCCCGCTGATGAGGTTGTTGGACTGGGCGGCGAGCTGTCGCGACAAGGCTGCATTGCGCTCGGCTTCGACTGCCCGCCACTGCCAGAGGGCTCCACCGGCGGCGATGAGTGCAAGGACGAGGAGGGCGGCCAGGATTGTGTTGAGGCGTCTGATGCGCCGGATGCCGGCTTGCTGGTGTTCCTTGCTGGCGGTGAGGTAGTCCTTGATGTCGGCCGGCAGGCGGCGTTGTCGTGCCAAGTCGACGCCTTGAACGAGGGCTGTTCCCGCGAGCAGGTCTCCCGCGTCCGTCGTCTCGGCCCAGCGGTCGTGCCGTGTGCGGGCGTGGTCGAGCCATTCCTTGAATTGGTGGTCCTCGCGGACCCACTTGCGCAGGGTGCCCCAGTCGCGGATGAGCGCATCGTGGATGAGCTCGGCCACCGGCTGTGCGGGAAGCGCGTCGTGGACCAGGGAGACGTGGGGTGTGTGGGTGGTGATGATGCGGTGGCGGGTGAGGGCGGCGAGCACCTCGGCGATCCGTTTGCGGCTGTCGGGTCCGTCGCTGACGTCGGCTGCCAGTTCGCGCAGGTCGTGGATGGGGACCCGCTGGCGAATGGCGGGGATGTTGTGGCGGGGGTCGGCAGAGCGAACCAGTGAGGTCAGGATGCGCTGGGCGATGGGCCAGCCGCCGGGCGGCAGCTTGTTGAGTGCCGAGTCGCACCAGGTGGTCAGGCTGCCGGTGACGCCGCCGATCCGCCGGTAGGCGTCGTGGGTGAGGAAGCCCTCGCGGCGTCGTTGCCACAGCTGGTCGAGGGTCAGTTCGAGCATGGGAAGGACGGTGACCGGTGCACGGCGAGACGTGGTCCCTTCGGGCGTGCTGGCCAGGATGTCGGCGATGATGCGCTCGGGTAGGCCCTGCTCGAAGTGTGCGCCGGCCTTCAGGGCGGGCAGCGTGATGATGTCGTGAAAGTCGTCCTGGCTGAGCGTGCTCGGCACGTTGAGCAGCCCCGGCATCGCCGCTTTGAGCAGTTCGGGGGCGAGGGCGGCTTGCTGGGGATAGAAGTCGTCGCGCATGATCATGATCACGTGGAGTTCGGCGTGTGAGGTGATCGCGGCGGTGATCTGGTCGTTGGCAGCCAGGCGGCGCTCCTGCTCACGGCTGGTGAGCGCCTCTGCGAGGAGCTCTTCGTACTGGTCGATGACCAGTACGACGCGCTGGTGGCCGGGTTCGGCCGCCAGCCTGCGTGTCACGGCTTCGGCGATCCCGACGTCGTCGGCGCCGGGCAGCCCGGCCCGTTCGAGCTCGGCCAGCAGGTCCTGCCGGGGCCGGGTGACGATGGGCAGCCAGCGATCGCTGCCGGGCAGTTCGCCGCCGGCGGCCAGGGCGGGCAGGACGCCCGCCTGGACCAGTGACGACTTGCCGGAGCCGGAGGGGCCGAGGAGCAGTGTCACGCGTTGCTGCTCGGCGAGATTCTCCAGGACCTGCTCGACGGCGTCCTTGCGGCCCTCGAACCACTGGGCGTGTTCCGCGGTGAACGACTCCAGCCCCCGATAGGGGCATACGTCCTGCTCGGTCAGCTTGGGCCAGACCTCCCGCAGCACCTCGGTAGGGGTCACGTAGGCGATGTTCTGGCCCCGCTCGTGCTCGTCGGGGGCGGTGATCTCGGTGAGCATGCCGATGACCAGGCCGGTGACCTCGTCGACGACCGGCCCGCCACTGAATCCGGTGGTCAGGTCATTGGCGGCGGTCAACTGCAGGTGGGCACCCCGGCCCTCGACGGCCGGCAGCAATTCGCTGGCCGTGCCATGCCCGAAATGGCCGCCGAGGGGGGCGTGGGCCGGGAACCCGAACGAGTGCACCTGATGGCCTTGGGAGCCGGCCGCGGAGCTAAGGGCTAGCGGTACGACGCCCGCGGTCACGTCGTCGCCGGTGTTCAGCCGTACGACGGCCACATCCGCGTCCTCAGGGCCATGCCAGACCTCCCCAAGGACCAGCCCCTCGGCCTCTGGCTCGCCGTTCACGTGTGGGAAGGCAAGCCGCACGCTGTCACCGGGCCCAGCTCTGGCGGCACGTATGACGTGCGCGCACGTCATCAGCACGCCCTCGGCAACGAGGAAGGCGGCACCGGCTACCTGACCGTCCGGTCCAAGGATCTGGGCAACGGCCTTGAGCAGTCCCGCGGAGCGGGATTCCTGGTCGCCGTGGTCTCCGTCGGGGGGCGTGCCGGTGATGTCCATGGGATCAGTCCCCGTGCGAATCCGCATCAGGGTGGCTGCTCTTCTTCCACGCCACCGTCACACGAAGGTGGCAGTTGGCACTGCTCTTGGTAATCACGGCCCCGGCCTCGAACGCGAGGTCGACGCCGAACTCGACCGTGATTGCGTCGGGGCCTGCCTTGCGTAGCTGGTCGAGCATGGCACTCGCCGCCTCCGTCACCGGACCAAGGGCCGCTTGCAGGTTGCCAGGGATTTCGTGGATGCGGTCGCCGATGAGGCCGGCCTTCACTGGCCCGTCTGCCGCCGCCGGAGCCTCCAGCAGCAGGGAGCCACCATTCGCCAACGGAATCCGAGCCAAATGAGTCAAGGCTCCTCCCGTCTCCCGCTCTCCCGTGGCCTCAGCCGCCCCTCGATCTAATCCTCATCGAGTAGGGTGGCCGCCGCATCTGGGGCCGCACATATTGGGGCGTCGTCTGATGCGGGGGAGCATCGGGCTCCGGCACGGGCTGGGTCTGATGCAGGTTCGGGTGACAGGTTGAGTCACGCGGCCTGGAGGGCCGGTGTGGTCATGACGGTCTCGAATTCGACGGGGGTCAGTCGGCCGAGTGCGGCTTGCCTGCGGCGGCGGTGGTAGGTCCGCTCGATCCAGGTCACGATGGCGACCCGTAGTTCCTAGCGGGTGGCCCACTTCCTGCGGTCGAGGACGTTCTTCTGCAGCAGGCTGAAGAAGGACTCCATGGCCGCGTTGTCGCCGGCTGCCCCGACTCTCCCTATCGACCCGGCCATCCGGTGGCGGTCGAACGACGGCGGCGGCCGAGGTCGGGATCACCACCGCGACGGTCTACCAGCGCCGCCGCCGCGATCCCAGCTCGCTCCGGCCCAGGCGCCGAGGAGACGGCCGGCCAGCAGGTTGACCGCGACGGGCCAGCGTGCGGCGACGTCGACGGCCGGGACCGCGGCCAGCCGGGCGGGCAGCGCGACCAGGACCATGACCAGGCTCATCGCCTTGTTCAGGATGACTGCCGAAAGCGCCGCGAACCCGAACAGGCCGATCAGCAGGGGCAGGTGAAACTCCGCGCCGCCCAGGCCGATCACCCCGCCCAGCACTCCGATCGCGGCTCCAGCGCCGAAGACGGCGGGGGCTGAGTGCAAGGACACCGTGTTGCTGGCGGAGGTCGCCAGGATCGCCGGGGCGGCCGCGCCGCCGTGGCGTCCTGGCGCAGGCGCCAGCCGGCTTCCCTGCCCCGGCGGGAGGCACGCAGACGAGCCCGGTGTCCGACCGGAGCGCGGTTGCCGACTGGCTCCTGGAGCACGGGAAGCTCACCGTTCCCACCGCACGCCGACATCGTGACCGCGCTTGGCGTGGGCATGCGCACCCGGACTGTACGGGTCGGCGACCCCGAGCTGCTCCTCGCGGACGATACCGCTGGGGTGGAGCGCCTGTCCGGGTGGTGGCTGAGAACTGGGCCGTCGCTCATGTGGTGACGGGTGTGTCGGCCCGTTGGGGGAGGGCGGGGCGTGGTGTGGCCGGGTGTGGGTAGTGGGGTGAGCGGCCTTGGTGGAGGAGGATGTTCTGATTCTGGATGATGCCGCCGCGTGTCTCGATGGCCCGGCTGATGGTCTCGTCGGTGTCCCATGCGTGCTGGTCGGTGATGGTGGCCAGGTAGGGGAGCAGGGCGTGGCTCATCTTCCGGGTGGCGGATTCCCAGAGTAGTGACGGGCTGTGGTCGACGGCGTAGTAGTCGGCGTTACCGCCGACCCGGATGACAGGGCGGGCGAAGGTTGTGGGGCGCACCCAGCTGAAGCCCATGGCTGTGTCGCATGAGACGTCGATGATGAGGACCCGGCGCGGGAGCCGTTCGATGTCGTTGCGGTTGAGGTAGGTCTGCGGGGAGGTGACGTCCTGCAGGACGCAGTTGACGACGATGTCGTGTCCGGCGAGGAATCCGGCGAGCGGCACCTCGGCCTTCTCCATTGTCACGGTGCTCTTCGACGGGTGGGCGGCGTTGTAGTGGAGCTGGGCCATCCGCGCGGTGCCGGCCGGTACGGCGGCAGTGGTGCTCGGGCGCCGGGTCACGATGGTGAGGTCGTGCACGCCGTGGGCGTGGAGCGCGGCTATCGCGCCGCGGCCTGCGGACCCGTACCCGATGACGGCCGCCCTGAGGGTAGGATCCCGGGCCGCCTTGGTCCTTCCGCTGGATTGCAGTGCGTGCTGAACGGAGCAGTAGCCGGCGAGTTCGCTGGTGCGGTGGAAGACGAACTGCTCGGGGGAGCCGTCGGCCGGCCGGCGCCACATGGCTTCGAAGGCGATCACGGTCAGCTTCCGGTCGATCGCCAGTTGCGTGACCTCCGTGTTCTGGACGAAGTGGGGACACCCCCACAATGTCTGTCCTTCCCGCATCTGCCTGAAGTCCTGCGGCATCGGCTTGGGCAGGAGGATGACATCGCACCGGCGGATGAGCTCACGCCGGGGCAGCAGGCCGGCGACCTGCCGGGCCAGCCTGTCGTCCGGCACCCCGAGACGGTGGCCGTAACCGCGCTCGAGGAACATTCGGCCACGGATACCGCTCTCGATGTGCTGGAGGTGCGACGGGTGGATCGGCAGCCGCCGCTCGTGCTCCTTCCGGGAGAACCCGATCACGCCGAGACTGAGCTGACTCATCAGCAGACCCCATGTTTTTGCTTGGCTCCGGGGCGGTAACTTTCCCCGGCCCGGCCTGCTTCAGGCCTCTCGCGGTGGCCCGGGCGCCCGGACCCCGGGCGTGCGGCAGGGCAGGTGGCGCGCCGCCGTCCTGCGCCTTGAGGTGGTGGGCGCAGCTGGCTGCCCAGCAGTTGTAGGCGACGGGGATCAGCGAGGTGCTGTCGTGGTACGTCCCGTGGGAGGCCAGGGTGTCGGTGATCTTGACGCTCTTGGCCTCGATCGAGGTCACGTCCTGCGCGGAAGCGGTACTGGCGGCCAGAGGAACAAAGGCCATCGCGGCGGCGGCAGCAACCAGGGCCCCGAACACGGTACGGGTCATGCGGCGAAGCGTGAAGGTCGAGCCGCTCTGAAATGGGGAGTTGTCCGGGATACCCTGCCGTGCGAGATCACCAGGAGAACTTGATCAAACACCCAACGCAAGCGTGTTCACCTGCGTCAATGCCCGGCATATCCAACACGAGGTAAGGGGGAGAGGGCCCGAGCGAACGGGTCGCTCGGGCCTGTTGTCGATGTCCGGTGCCGGGAGGGGCGCGGGCCTGGGCGGCCAGCAGCCGGCTCGGGGGTTGCTGTCAGGCGGTGGCTGCGGTGAGGTGGACGGTGGAGCCCGCGGCTGCGCCAACCGTGGTGGAGCCGGCCATGGTGGCTACTGCTTGCCGAAGCAGTGCTGCGGCGCCTGCGTTGATCGCCTGTGGCGTCGGTTCGTTTGCCTCTGTGCCGGTCTGTGCGGGTGCGATGGTGATGGATTCGCCGGAGCGGATGCTGGTCAGGAAGAGTCCTTCGCCAGCGGCGTATCCGTGCACGAGGAGTGCCTCTGCCAGCGGGCGGAGCGCATTGCCCAGCAGGGCGAGTGGTGCCAGGCATTGCGGGGTGCTGCCCAGAGGGCTGATCTGCATGCGGCCACCGGGCAGCTGGGTCACAAGGACCAGGCCCTCGGGCACTGTTGTTGTCTCGGTCATTCTCGTCCCCTTCAGCTGGTCCTGCTGAGTTCGATCACGTGACGGTATGAGGTGTTGCTCTGGTCGTGCCGCAGCCGCGTTGGCAGCAGACTTCCGCTCTCACAATCGACGGCATCCAACTCGAATGTCTGCCTGGGGATGAAAGACACGGACTCGTGCAGCGTGCGGCCGAACGAGTCCTCCGTCACATGCCCCTTGCGGTCCCTGCACAATTCGGGGAGACCCTTTACCGCTGGCCCTTTCTCTGCATGAAAGGTGACCTTCACCAGCGCGGTGCGGGTCTCGATGCTCCACCCGGTCCGGCTGGTGTGCGCAGGCCTGCCCGAAAGCCTTTCCCGCAAGGCGTCCGGGAGCCAGGACGGCGCGCGGGGAGTGAGGGTCGTCTCTACCCAGTCACCGTTGCTGGAGGAGAATCGGCAGGTCAGGTCATAGCATTTCCCCAGGAGGAGTGCCGTCGCGAACACGTGCAGCATGTCGCCCGTCTTGGGGTGTTCGAGCTTGGCGAGCTGCTCCTCGGTGAGCGGCTTGGCCAGCTCGATGGTGCTGGACCCGGTGTAGGTGTGGCCGTCGTAGTCGTTCATGCGACCGCCGCATTTCGTTTCTGTCATCCGCCGCAGATCCTCTCCCTGGTGGTCACGGGCCGACACTCTCCAACGGTTTCAAGGCATCATGGGGGGCAAGCATCTGGATCCCAGACGAATGCCATTTCAGGACGCGTTCACCACTAGGGTCTGTTGCGAAAGTGGATCTTGATCGGTGATGATCATGGTGTGGCGCGTGGAGATCTGACGGATGCACAGTGGGCAAGGCTGGAGCC
>NZ_JBFBAH010000068.1:0-12904 GCF_040682115.1 Streptomyces sp. NPDC051364
TTCCCCGGTGGGGGCGTACTTCCAATAAACCGTGTGGGGGCGTGTGCGTCACGCCACTCGAATACGTGGCTTGACGCCGGGTGCCGATCTTGATAGAAGCCTGGCTGGTGCTTCTCGACCGGGTCCCGCCCACCGCTTCCCCCGACGGACCTACCGGCCCTGGAGTGGCTCGCACAGGCCAACGGAGGTCGCGCGGCGGTCCGCTCACGCGGTGTCCAGCCGCCTTCCCGGAGGGGCTGATCGGGCTCTACCGGCTCGCGGAGCGGCGGCCGCAGGTCCTCGGGCTCCAGAACGGGACCCTGCACGAGTGGGCCCAGGCGCTGCACCCCGTGCCCCTGCGGCCCTTCTGGCCCTGGACGCCCTCGCCCCTCTGGACGCCCTCGCCATCGACTGGACCCACTTCGACGGCTGACCACCCCCCGACGGTGACTCGCCCGCGGTGCCCATACCGTTCTGCACTGGAGTCGTACGATGGATCGCCGTACGGATGAGGGGAGTTGACGGACATGAAGGTCGGGGTCTACCTGGCGCACCCCCGGGCGGGGAGCTTCAACCACGCGCTGTTCGAGGCGGTGACGGACACCTTGGCGGCCGAGGGGTGCGAGGTGTCCGCGCACGACCTTTGCGCGCAGGGCTTCCCTCCGGTGCTGACCGCCGAGGAGACCGAGACGGTCGACGCGGCGGGGGCGTCGATCGATCCGCTGGTGGCGCAGCACCGCGCCGAAGTCGCGACGCTCGACGCGCTCGTCTTCGTCCACCCCAACTGGTGGGGCATGCCGCCGGCCGTACTGGCCGGCTGGGTGCAGCGGGTGCTGGTACCCGGGGTGGCGTACAAGCTGGGGCGGGCCGACGGCGAGCCGGCGGGCCTGCTCCGGGCCGGCCAGGCGCTGGTGCTGAACACCTCGGACACCCCCGAGGAGCGGGAGACGGGCGAGTTCGGTGACCCGCTGGCGCGGGTCTGGGCCGCCTGTGTCCTGCCGTACGTGGGGGTGACCGACGTGCGCCGCACGGTGTTCCGGACCGTCACCGACTCCACGGCCGACGAGCGCGCCGCCTGGCTGGCCGAGGCACGTCGCGAGGCGTCTGCCCTGCTCACTCCGCTGCGGGGAGCCGCCGTTGCGCCGCCTCCAGCCCGTCGAGGGTGAGGTCGAGGAGGCGCTCGGCCTGGTCGCGTTGCTCGGGCCGGGCGGAGGTGAGGGCGATGCCGGCCAGGATGGCGAACACGTCGGTCGGGCGGATGTCGGACCGCAGCGCGCCGGCGGCGGTACCGGCTTCCATGAGGGTGGTGATCGCGGTCTGGATCATCTCGCGGCTGTGGCCGTAGGGGTCGCTTCCCGAGGCGACGACGGCTCGTAGCGCGTCGGCCATGCCGAGTTTGGCAGTGGCGTAGTCGATGAACCGGCCCATCCACGCGTGCAAGGCATCACGCGGCGGGAGCGTCGCCAGGAGGCCGGGAACCGCATCACACAGTCGCGCCACTTCGTTGCGGTAGGCCGCCTCGATCAAGGTCTCCCGGGTCGGGAAGTTGCGGTAGAGGGTTCCGGTTCCCACCCCCGCCTCCTTGGCGATGCGTTCGTAGTGGGCATCCAGCCCCTCGTCGGTGAACACGCGCACCGCTGCAGCCAGGATCTTGTCCCGGTTGCGCTGCGCGTCGGCCCTCAGTGGGCGTCCCGTATCCGGTGCCATCGCCTGCCTGCTCCCTCATTGCCGGTTGCTAAGTGGAGGAGCCTCCACTTATGGTTTCCCGGGTAACCGGCGGCGCCTCCACTTCCACTCTAGGTCAGACGCCGCCCCATCCCGCCTCCGGAAGGACCAGTCATGCCGGGAATCGAAGGCAAGGTCATCGCGATCACGGGCGCCAGCAGCGGGATCGGCGAGGCGACCGCGCTGCTCCTGGCCGAGCGCGGCGCGAAGGTGGTGCTCGGGGCGCGCCGCCCGGAACGCCTCCAGGCACTGGTTGCCCGCATCGAGAAGGCCGGCGGCCAGGCCGTCTACGCGCGCACGGACGTCAAGCGCCGCGAGGACCTGACCAGCCTGGTCGGGCTGGCACGCGACCGCTACGGCAAGCTCGACGTCCTGGTCAGCAACGCCGGGATCGGCCTGATCTCCCCGCTGGACGACCTTCGCGTCGAGGACTGGGAGGAGATGATCGACGTCAACCTCAAGGGCGTCCTGTACGGGATCGCCGCTGCGCTGCCGGTCTTCCGGGAGCAGGGTTTCGGGCACTTCGTCAACACCGTCTCCACGGCCGGACTGCGCATCGTGCCGCTCCAAGCGGTGTATGCCGGCACAAAGAACGCGGTACGCACCATCTCCGAGGGGTTGCGGCAGGAGGCAGGGGACAGTGTGCGCGTCACCGTCGTCTCGCCAGGGGTCACGCGCACGGAGTTCGCGGACTCCATGGCGCCGGAGATGCAGGCCCAGGTCCGCGACCGCATGGACAGGATCGCGATCCCGCCGGAAGCCGTCGCCCGCGCCATCGCCTTCGCCATCGAACAGCCGGCCGGTGTCGACGTGGGCGACATCGTCGTCCGCCCCACAGCCCAGAACTAAGCGGCCTCGGGGAAGTGGGGTGCGTTTCCGCGTCGTGCGGTGCGGTGGATCGCACGGCGGAGCGGCGCCCCCGTACTGGGCGTACTCGGGTGCCGCGACAACGCGGCGAGGTGCCGTGCCGGGCGGCGCGGGGGCGCGCCCCACTTCCCCCAGACCGCTTAGTGACCCGAGCCGGAGACGGTGCGGACGCGGCGCCGCCGCTTCAGGGACGCGAAATCGGCGCTGTCACGCTTCGCCGAGGAAGCCGGGATCGGACGGCCCCATCTTCCTCACGCCCGTTGTCCACGAGCAGTCCGCCTCGGAGCTCGCCGCGAGCATCTCCTGAAGCTCCGGCCACGCCGGATCGTCCACACTGACCAACTCTTCGATCTCTCGCACCTGAGGATGGTGCATCCTCCGCCGGTCGGCGGTGCTCGAGGTGACATGCGCGCCGAATCGTGCCGTGCCACCCTGTTCACATCCCCCGGGGGCAGATGACAGCCGCGACGAACGGAGCGCGCTGTGGGAAATCCAATCCGCGTCAGGACGCTGCGGCGCCGGGCGGCCGCCGGCTTCGCCGCCCTGTTGTTGGTGGCCCTCGCCTCGGGTATGGGTGCCCGAGCAGCCCCGTCACCCTCCCCGGCGCCACCCCCGTCGCCGTCGCCGTGGGAATCCGGTGCGGGAGATCCGGGCCGGCTCGACCCGCGCATCACGGAAATCATGCGGAAGCCGGAGTACCGCCATGCCCAGTGGGGACTCCTGCAGACCGAATCGGCCGACGGGCGGGTGCTGCACAGCCTGTTCCCCGGGCAGTTCTTCATCCCCGGCTCCACCGCGAAACTGCTCTCCGTCTCCGGCACATGGCGGACCCTCGGCACGGACCACCGCTTCGTGACCCTTGTCTACGCGGTCGGGGAACGGACCGGGGCCACGCTGACCGGCGACCTCGATCTCGTCGCCCAGGGCGATCTCACCATGGGCGGCAGGACGCGCCCCGACGGCACGGTCGCGTACACCGACCTCGACCACACCTACGCCAACGACTTCCCCGGCGCGACCCTCACCCCGGAGAACCCCCTCGCCGGGATCGACCAGCTCGCCCGGCAGGTCCGCGACTCCGGCATCACCCGCGTCGACGGCGACGTGATCGTCGACAGCCGGCTCTTCGCCCCTGACCCGGTCCTGGACCCCACGCCGACCCCCCTGATCATCAACGACAACCTGATCGACCTGCTGACCAAGCCCGGCGACCGGGCGGGCGCCGACGCCCGGCTGGACTGGCGGCCGAAGGTCGCGCCGTACCAGGTCACCTCCACGGTGAAGACCGTCGCGGCCGGGAAACCGACGAACATCACGGTGACGGCCACCGACGACGGCACCCGGATCCGGCTGTCCGGCACGATCGCGGCGGACTCCGAGCCGCTGCTGCGGACCTCGCCCATCACGGACCCGGCCGCGTTCGGCCGTACCGCGCTGATCGAGGCACTGGCCCGGGCCGGGGTGGAGGTCTCCGCCGGCGCGACCGCCCCCAACCCGGTCGCACGGCTGCCGCACGACTACGACGGCCACCCGCGGGTGGCTGCGTACACCTCACCGCCGTACGAGCAGTACGCCAAACTCATCCTCAAGGTCAGCCACAACCTGGGCGCGAACCTGGGGATCTGTCTGATGGCCGTCACGACCGGCAGCAACCAGTGCGAGGACGGCTTCCCGGTGCTCGCCGCCTTCCTGGACAGGGCGGGCGTCGACCGCAAGCAGGCGGAACTCATGGACGGCCGCGGCGGCAACCCCGCCGACCGGGCCACGCCGCAGGCGCTCGTACAGATGCTGGCGTACTGGCAGCGCACGCCGGACGCGCAGCGCTTCCGGGAGGCCCTGCCGATCCTCGGCGTCGACGGTCTGCTGGCCGAGAACTGCCGGAGCTGTCCGGCGCGCGGGAAGGTGTTCGGGAAGACCGGCGCGGCCGTCGGAGGGGACGCCCTCAACGACCGGCTCGCCGTCGGCGCCATCACCATCGCCGGCTACCTCGACAAGGGCGGTGGCCGCTTCGACACCTTCTACGCGGGCGTCAACGGCGCGTCCACGCCGACGGCCGACCCCGCCGGTGTCCTGACCATCGCCAACGATCTCGCCCTGATCGCCGCCTACCTCCAGGAGTCGCCCTGACCGGGGCTGTGACCGTACGGAGTCAGTCGGCTGCCGGGGGCTGCGGGGCGTCGGCCGGTGCGTAGAGCAGGTGCATCACGCCGGTCGTGAAGGTCTCGGACTTGATCAGCTTCAGCGGGTACGGGCCCTCGCCGTCCGCGAACAGGCGCAGGCCCTCGCCGAGGACGATCGGGTGCACCAGCAGCCGCAGCTCGTCGAGCAGGCCGGCGGCGAGGAGCTGGCGTACGAGGGAGACGGAGCCGGTGACGGCGATGGGCTGGTCGCTGTCCTCGGCCTTCAGCGACTTCACGCCGTCGAGGAAGTCGCCTTTGAGCTGCTCGGAGTTGCGCCACGTGAAGTCGAGGTCGTGGCTCGAGACGACGACCTTGCGCGTGTCGCCGAAGTCCTTGGCCAGCCCCGCATCCTCGCCGCCGACGCGCTCGCGCTCGGGCCATGCCTCGGCGAACGCGTCGTACGTCGTGCGGCCGAAGAGGAAGGTGTCGCTGGACCGGATGTCGCCCAGGACGGCGGCGCCCATCTCGTCGTTGTAGTACGGGAAGTGCCAGGTCTGCGGCTCGGCGACGACGCCGTCGAGGGAGATGAACAGGCCTGCGGTGATCTTGCGCATGGGAGGCTCCCTGGGTTGCCGAGCGGGGGTTCCGCTCGCCTTCTCATGAGGTAGACGGACCGGAACCCCGAAACTCATCGGCGGCCCGCCATCCGAATGGCCCGATCGGCCGCCCGCGCGCACCCTGGAGATGTGAAGACCGAGGCGCCCGCCACGGCCCGCGGTGCTGTCGCCGGATTCCTCGGGAATCCCGTCGTCGGCATGGCGCCGTGGATCATCTTCTCGCTCCTCGTCGGTCCCGGCAGGTTCGAGATCGCCGTCGTGCTCGCCCTGGCGGCGACGATCGTGCTGGTGGCGGCCGGGCGGATCATCAACAAGGGCAGCACCTGGAAGCTGCTGGAGATCGCCGACCTGGTCTTCTTCACGGTCATGGCCGTCATCGGCGCCCTCGCGAGCGAAGGCACCCGCAGCTGGCTGGAGACGTACGCCGGTGAGGTCTCCAACATCGCCCTCTTCCTGATCGCCTTCGGGTCCATGGCGGTGCGTGTTCCGTTCACCCTTCAGTACGCCCGGGAGCAGGTCGATCCGGCGTACTGGCACACGCCCACGTTCCTGCGGACCAACTACTACATCACCGGGGTGTGGGGGCTGGCGTTCCTGGTCGCCGCCGTGGCGGGCGCGTACGGCGACCTCGTGCTGCACAATCCGAACAACATCTGGACCGGATGGATCATCCAGATCCTGGCCATCGTGGCGGCGCTGCGTTTCACCGCCTGGTACCCGGACGTCGCCCGTGCCCGGGCCCTCCGCGCGGCAGGGCAGCCCGGGCCGGAGCCGCCGCACCTGGCCGGGATGTTCCTGCCGCTGGCCGGACTGATGGTCCCCGTCGGGATCGCCGTCCTGATCTTCGACGACAACGTGTGGTGGCTGGGCGTGGCCCTGATCGTGGGCGGCAGCATACTCACGAAGGCCCTGACGGCCCGCAGTTGACCCCGCTTCCCCGCCCAGGTGGACAGAACCCACACCGGACCCCACGGTTCGCATGGGTTCGCTTACCTGATCAGAGACGCTGGCCCTACACCCTCCCCACCGACTGGCCCCACGGCCGGCGGGGCTCGAGGTCGTTGCGGCACGCCGCTGTCGACTGAATACGGAGAGTCAGGGGCGCGTCGATTCATCATGGGTGCATGAAGATCGTTGTCCTCTGTGGCGGAGAGAGCCTGGAGCGGGACGTCTCGCTGGAGTCCGGTCTGGCGGTGGCCGTGGCGCTGGTGGAGCTCGGGCACGAGGTCCAGGTGGTGGATCCTGCCGCAGCAGAACCCGTACTGGTCGGGCCCACGGCGATCCAGAGCGAGCTGCCCCGTACGGTCATGGATCTTCGAGGTCCGGAGCCGGACGAGGGCAAGAGGCGGGAACTCATGCTCGCTGCCCTCACCACGGGGCCGGTGCTCGCGTTGCTTCGCGACGCCGATCTGGTCTTTCCGGCTCTGCACGGTGGGTGGGGCGGTGACGGTCACGTCCAGGCGCTGCTCGAGATGGCAGAGGTCCCGTTCACCGGCGCGCCCAGCATGCAGTGCAGCCTGGCATGGGACAAGCAGCGCACATTGGCGCTCCTGCGGGAGTCGGGCGTCACCGTCACCGACAGCGTCCGCCTCACGGCGGGGTCGGATCGGCCGATGCCGCAACAGGTGTCGGAGTGGCTGGCCCAGGGGCCGGTGGTGGTCAAGTCCAACACGGGCACTTCCCACCGGGAGCTGCGCGTGGCTGACGATGCTGACGGGCTCGCTCACGCCTGCTCGGTCGCGCCGGCAGGCGAGGAGATGATCGCCACGCCGTTCCTGCCCGGGCGGGAGTTCACCGTGAGCGTGATCGAAGACAGCGTGCTGCCGGTGGTCGAGATCGAGTACGCGGGACGGCTCTTCGACTACGAGACGAAGTCCCACCCGGAAAGCGCGCGCTGCCACTGCCCCGCAGACCTTCCGTACGATCTCGACGCAGGCCTGCGCGAGCAGGCAATGCGCGCTCATTACGCGCTGGGGCTGGGAGCGAAGGACTACTCAAGAGTCGACTTCCGCTGCGACAGCCGCGGCGTACCCCACTGTCTCGAGGTCAACGCCTGCCCCGGATTGCGACCCCTCAGCGGCCTCGGCGCGGCAGCCGCCGGCGCAGGTTGGTCCTATCGGGAACTCGTCGGTCGGGTCGTCGCGCTTCGCGCGCCGGTGGGCGTTCCCGCGCTGGCCGGGTAGCGGAAGAAGAGCGGCCTTTCCCGGCCTCGTTCCACGGGGCGGTGGCATGCAGATGCCGGAGAGGCTGTGGGCCTCTCCGGCATCTGTGGTGTGGGGGCGATTGCCTGCCCTCAATTGCCGAGCTTCTGCTTCAGGTTCTCCTTGAGCTGCAGCTTGATGTTCTGCTTGTTGACCTGGCCGCCGGTGCCGGTGCCGTCGCCGCCTACGGCGGTGGCGTCGCCGGTGTTGACGGCGTCGGCGCTGGCGTTGCCGCCGGTGGCGTTGCCGGTCTTGATGTCGCAGCCGCCCTCGCAGTTGCCGACGCCGGAGTTGGCGTTGCCGCCGGTGGCCTCACCACCGACCGTGGTGTTCTCGGCGTTGGCGTCGCCGCCGGTGCCGATGCCGTCGGCGCTGTCCTGGGGGAGGAGGGTGACGGCCTGCTGCGGGGCGGCGGTGGGCGCGGCCATGGCGGTCGCGGGGAGGGCGATGCCACCACCGACCAGCGCCAGGGAAGCTCCGGCCAGAACGATACGACGGGTCGTGAAGAGCTCGAACATGGTAATTCTCCATTCGGTGTAAAGAGGGTTTGTATTCGCCCCGCAGAAAGGCCGGAGATTGCATTCCGGCCCCTTGTCCTCCGGGGGTTTCCCCGGTGAGGGCGTACTCCAAATAAACCCTGTGGGGGCGTGTGCGTCACGCCACTCGAATACGTGGCTTGACGCCAGGATTCGATCTTGATAAAAGCCCGGCCGGCGCGGGCCTGGCGGGGGCAGGAGGTCGAAGAGACCGTCTTCTTCCGGGCAGGCGGCCTCGGGCTCGTTCTGTGGGGCCGCGACAAGCTCGCACTCGACAGCGGCCTCGACAGCGCTCACGGGACGGGCTTCGGCGGCATCGTCCTGGCCCACAACATGCGCTCCCCGGAGGATGTGGACACGCTCCTCACGGCTGCACAGCAGGCCGGAGCCACCGTGACCAAGCAGGCCCGGGCAACGACCTACGGCGGCTACGCGGGGTGCTTCGCCGACCCCGACGGATACCTGTGGGAGATCGCCCACAGCCCGGGCTTCCCCCTGGCCGAGGACGGCTCGCTGACCATCCTGGGCTTCGGTTCCCCCTAGCGACCGGTCGGGGCCGGCCACTGCCACGGGCTCGCGATCAGTGCAGGTCGGAAGAGCGAGCGGGGCTGTCGTCGAGGAAGCCGCCCGACTGGTGCTGCCACAGCCTCGCGTAGGCGCCCTCGGTGGCGAGCAGCTCCTGGTGCGTGCCCTGCTCGACGATGCGTCCGTGGTCGAGGACGACGAGCCGGTCCATGTGGGCCACCGTGCTCAGCCGGTGCGCCACCACGAGCGCGGTCCGCCCCTCCATGAGGCGCCACAACGCCTCCTGGACGAGGATCTCGCTCTCGGAGTCCAAGGCGCTGGTCGCCTCGTCGAGCAGCAGGATCGGTGCGTCGCGCAGGATCGCCCGGGCGAGCGCCACCCGCTGGCGCTGTCCGCCGGAGAGCTTGACGCCGCGCTCGCCGACCATGGTGTCGAGACCGTCCGGCAGCGCGTCGGCGAATTCCGTGACGTGCGCTGCCTCGGCCGCGCGGCGGATCTCGGCCTCGGTGGCGTCAGGCCGGGCGAAGGCGATGTTCTCCCGCAGGGTGCGGTGGAACATCGCCGGGTCCTGCGGCACGTAGGCCATCAAGCCTCGCAGGTCGCGTTGGCGCAGCCTGCTGATGTCCTGGCCCCCGATCAGGATCCGGCCCGCGTCGATGTCCGTCATCCGCAGCAGCAGCCGGGTGAGCGTGGTCTTCCCGCCGCCGGACCGGCCCACGAGCCCGATCTTGGCCCCGCTGGGCACGGCCAGGTCCAGTCCCTCGAAGAGCGGCTGTGCGCCCGCGTGGGCGAAGGTCACCTTCTCGAACCGCACGTCGGCGGCCCGGGTCGGCGACGGCGCCGGCTCCGGCGACTGCGGGTCGAGTACCGTCGGCGTCGTCAGGAGCAGCGCCGTGAACTGCGCGGCCTCCGTCATCGAGCTCTCCAGGCGACGGTAGATCTGGTTGAACTCGAACATGATCCGAGTGGCGTTGGAGAAGTACGTGAAGGCAACCACGACCGCCTCCACCCCGTGCCCGTCCCCGGCGATCGTGACGGCGAGCAGCAGGCCCAGCGCGTTGGTCACCACGGACATCGGCGCGACGAGGGTGTCGATGCGCAGGTTGCCGTAGTCCCACGACCGCAGCATCAGCCCGCGCGAGCGCGCCACCCGTGACCGGTGCTCGGCGGCCTCCCGCTCCTCCGCGGCGAAAGCGCGGACCGTGTCCATGTTCATCAGGCTGTCGGAAACGTGTCCCGACACCCGGGCCATCGCCTCCTCCCGCCGGTTGACGAGCGACTGACGGCGCCGGATGAGAGGCAGCACGCACACCCCCGTCACCGCGATCATCACCAGGAGTGCCACGACGAGCAGCGGTTCGTAGTGCCAGAGCACCACCGACCCGAACAGCAGCGGTACGAACCGGCCCACGACCGAGAAGGTCAGCGTGTCGACGAACTCCTCGAAGCGGGAGGCGAAGCTCAGGACCCGCTTGGTCAGTGATCCGGCGAAGTTGTCGTGGAAGAACGCGGCGTCCTTCGCGAACAGCTCGTCCATGCCGATCACGTACAGGCGCTCGATGCCGAGGGCGTCGAGGCGGTTCAGGCAGTGCAGGCCGACGCGCCACGCGGCCTCGGAGAGCAGCAGGACCCCCGCGAATGCGAGGACGTACGGGAGCATCGAGCCGAGGGCGGGGGCGGTGGAGTCATCGGCGATGCGGCCGACGAGCTTTGCGACGACCAGCGGGGCGATGTAGTTGATGCCGATGTTGCCCAGGGCCGGCATCAGCATGGCGGGCGCCGTCAGCCGGCGCAGTCGCCTCAACTCCCGTCCGTAGTAACGAAGTGCGAGGACCACGGGGCCCTTGTGTGGCGGTACCACTGGTGATGCAGACGATTCCATCGCAACCCTGTGATCTCGTGTCAGAACGGAATTCGCAGTGTCCCGCGAGCGCGTCTGCGCCGTCCAAGCGTTTTTCCGTGTGGGTGACCTCCGACATGCCGGGGGCGACCGGGAGCAGCAGGCCACCTGGTGCCAATTGGCCCGGGGGGTGAAGGCGCGGCTGGTGGAGACTGGACGTCCGACGCCGCAACCGAGGAGTTCCGATGCAGGTAGCCGTGGTGACCTTCGACGGATTCAACGAGCTCGACAGTTTCATCGCCTCCGCACTGATCAACCGCTGCCGCAAGGACGGCCTGGAGGCCTTCATCACCACACCGACACCCGTGGTCACCTCGATGAACGGCGTCGAGGTGAGCGGACAGCGCCCGATGGAGTTCATTCCCGAGGCCGACGTCGTCCTGATCGGGAGCGGGGTGAAGACGCGTGACGTGATCGCCGATGACCGGCTGCTCGCCATGCTGCCCCTGGACCCCGCGCGTCAGCTGATCGGTTCGCAGTGCTCCGGCGCACTGGTGCTCGCGCGGCTCGGGCTGCTGGGCGGCATGCCGGTCTGCGCGGACATGACGAGCCGCCCGTTCGTCGAGGACTTCGGCGTCACCGTGCTGGACGCGCCGTTCCACGCCGAGGGCAACATCGCATCGGCCGGTGGCTGCCTGGCTTCGCAGTACCTCGCCGCATGGGTGATGACACGGATGCTCGGGGAGGACGCCGCGCGCGGCTCCATCGGCTACGCGGCCCCGGTCGGAGAGCAGCAGGAGACCGTCGAGCGCGTGATGAGCGCCGTCCGGGCAGGCGAGCCCGCCCTGCGCTGACACCGGACACCCTGGTCTGCGAGGCGTTCAACTCCGCGCACTCGCCCACGGGGCGAAGCAGGAGAGCGTCGGGCGCCGCCTTCACCGTGGTGGCCGAATCCTGGGTCGTGGGACGGCGCTCGTACGGCGATGATGGCTCGATGGACAGACGGGTGGACACGCGACGGGCCTCGTACGCGGAACTGCCGGAGGCCCGCCCGGACAGCGGAGCGCGCGGGCAGGCGTACGCCGTGTCGGCCGAGTTCTACGATCTGTTGCACGCCCGGTCGTACCACCGGCACGCGCTGGCGCTGGCCGGGCCGGCCGCCGCGGCGCGCGTGGGGATCGTTGAGGTCGGAGCGGGGACCGGGCTGGTCACCGACGTACTGATCGGCGCCTCGTGCGTGCCGGTCCATGCCGTCGAGCCGGCGGCGGCGATGCGGGCCGTCCTGCTGTCCCGGCTGCACCCGCCTGCCGGGGGATCCGTCGGTGACCGGGTGACCGTGCACTCCTGTTCCGCCGTCGAGCTGTCGCTCAGCGGGCAGGCGGATCTGGCGGTCTGCCTGCGGATGGCCTCCTGTCTGCCGCCCGAGGAGCGGCGCGCGCTGTGGCGGACACTGGCCGATCTGCTGGTGCCGGGCGGCCTGCTCTTCCTCGACCGCCCGCCGGCCCGGCTGCCCGCCCGTCCGACCAGGCGTTCCCTGGGCGAGGTACAGCTGGGCCTGGACACCTACCGGGGGCAGGTCACCGCCCGCGCCGAGGGCGACCGGATCCGCTGCGACTACGCCTACCTGGTGTGCCGTCAGGGCCGGGTCCTGCGCCGGGCGCAGGAGTCGTTCCTGCTCTGGCCGCTGACCCGGCAGGCGCTCGGCGCGGAGCTCGCGGACGCGGGCCTCGCCCTCGAGGGCGAGCTGCCGCCGGACCTGCTCCGCGTACGGCGCGGGATCGGAACGGGCCTCCCGCATCCTGCGCCCTGACCACGCGGGGCGAATCCCGGTTCAGATCGCCGGGCGGGCGGCGGTGGTGAGGGCCCGGATGGCGGTCTGCTGGGAGTAGGCGAGCAGGCCGATCGTTGCTGCGGCCATGGCGACGGCGAAGAGTATGTGGCCGAAGGCCGAGTTGACGGTCATGCCCACGGCGTTCAAGGCGAAATGGCTGCCGATGCGGAGGGCGATGAGGGCGAAGGCGAGCTTGCGGGTCTCCTTGCCGCGCCACAGCGCCTTGGCGAGTTTGATCCGCCTGCGCATCATCGTCAGCGAGACGGTGATGTTCACGGCCAGCAGGATGAGCAGCACCGGCCATGCCGAGGGGAAGGCCTTGAGTATGTCGAAGGCGGCCGCGAGGACGCCTTCGAAGCCGAAGAACCAGACCGGAAGCCGGTAGTCGGCGGGTGCCAGTGTGGTGGTGTCGATCGCTTCGGCCGGTGCGGACTTTTTCTTCAGGATGTTCACTTCGCTGCCCCCGTGGTCGGTGTGGTGATCATCAGTTTGTCCGAGGGAGTGCCTCGGGGGCAGGGCTCCGGGTCACGTCTGCGATATGACAGGTGTCATGTGCCGGCCAGGGCTTGGCGGTGCGGCGTGCGGATGCCGGAGGGGCTGTGGGCCTCTCCGGCGTCTGCTGTGTGGGGTGGTTTGGGGGCGGTGGTCACTTGCCGAGCTTGG
>NZ_JBFBAH010000069.1:0-4945 GCF_040682115.1 Streptomyces sp. NPDC051364
GCTCACCTCAGCGACGCCCGAATCTCACCGAACGTCACCGCCTGTACCCCTTGAGAGACCCAGCCGGATACCGGAACCACCCCAGGATCGAAGGACACAGGCGGGCCGAAGGCTGCATACCGCGCCCACCACCTCCAGCAACGTGACGCCCATGCCCCAGGCGCCCCGGAGATACGGCCCGGCCGGGGCGGGTCCGGGGCCCGACCGCTGGGTGCGGATGCGGGCCATGACCTGCTCGAGCTGGGTGCAGTCGTGCGTCCCGCCCGACGACGCGGGCCGGCTCCGGCTCGTCGAGGACTTGGCCGCGGTCGGCGCGGCCGGCCGCGAGGTGTTCCTGCGGGAGGAAGGCATCACCGGCAGAGAGCTGCATGCCGAGATCCGGGCCCTGGCTGCCAAGGCGGGCTGGACACTGGGTGCATGGCACGTCGACCGTCTGACCGGGCAGTCGCCTGCCGTCAGCTCTTCCGATATGCCGGCCGATCTGTACGTGGGACCGGACAATGATCAGCCACTGCGCCGCTCGGTCGACGGCGGTTGGCGGGCCCACTGGATCCTGGAGATCCGCCTGCTCGACGAGTACCGCGGGATCGGCGGCTCGTTCAAGCAGCTCCTCGATCTGGTCTGACACTGCCCGGGATCACACGATGCCCTCGCCGCATCACGGATCCCCTCCCCGGTCGCGTACCGGGCGCCGACAGCTTCCGGTTCGCCCCCGCGCCGCTCCGTGGACCCGGGCACCGCGAGACGGCTCACCCACGTCCGTATACGCGAGTCGAAAAAAATCGGGCGGCCGTGTCGAGAACCCGTGGCCGGCTCCGTCCCTGGAGTGAAGGCGACCAAAATAGGTCGCACCAGCAACTAGGAGAAACACCATGGCCAAGTACTTGCTGCTCAAGCACTACCGCGGCGCCCCGGCTCCGGTCAACGACGTGCCCATGGACCAGTGGACGCCGGAGGAGATCTCGGCGCACTGCCAGTACATGAGCGACTTCGCGGCCAGGCTCGAGGGGACCGGCGAGTTCGTCGACGGTCAGGCGCTCGCCCCCGAGGGGACATTCGTCCGGTACGACGGTGAGGGGCGCCCGCCCGTCACCGACGGCCCGTTCGCCGAGACCAAGGACCTGATCGCCGGCTGGATGGTGATCGACGTCGACAGCTACGAGCGTGCCGTCGAGCTGGCCGGGGAGCTGTCCGCCGCCCCCGGGGCGGGCGGGAAGCCGATCCACGAGTGGCTCGAGCTGCGCCCGTTCCTGGCCGCGCCGCCCACCATCACGGAGTGACGTCCCAGATGGACGAGGCTCTGCTCCGGAGCCTCACGCCGAGCGTGCTCGCCGTCCTCGTCCACCGCGGAGCCGACTTCGCGGCGGCCGAGGACGCCGTACAGGACGCGCTCGTCGAGGCGGTCCGCGTCTGGCCGGCCGACCCTCCGCGGGATGCGAAGGGCTGGCTGGTCACCGTGGCATGGCGCCGGTTCCTCGACGCGACCCGGGCGGACGCCTCACGCCGGCGGCGTGAGGACCGCGTCGACGAGGAGCCGGCGCCCGGGCCCGCGCCCGCGGTGGACGACACGCTCCAGCTCTACTTCCTGTGCGCCCACCCCTCGCTGACGCCGTCGTCCGCGGTCGCGCTCACGCTGCGCGCCGTCGGCGGTCTCACCACCCGCCAGATCGCCCAGGCCTACCTGGTGCCCGAGGCGACCATGGCACAGCGCATCAGCCGCGCCAAGCGCACCGTCTCCGACGTGCGCTTCGACCGGCCCGGCGACGTGGCCACGGTGTTGCGCGTCCTCTACCTGGTCTTCAACGAGGGCTACTCCGGCGACGTCGACCTCGCCGCCGAGGCCATCCGGCTCACCCGGCAGCTCGCGGCCGCGATCGACCACCCCGACGTGGCGGGGCTGCTCGCCCTCATGCTGCTCCACCACGCCCGGCGCGCCACCCGGACCGCGCCCGACGGCAGCCTGGTGCCGCTCGCCGAGCAGGACCGCGGCCGGTGGGACACCGAGTCGATCGCCGAGGGCGTCCGGATCCTGCAGGCGGCCCTCGCCCGCGACCGGCTGGGCGAGTTCCAGGCCCAGGCCGCCATCGCGGCACTCCACGCCGACGCGCGCACCGCCGAGGAGACCGACTGGGTGCAGATCCTCGAGTGGTACGACGAGCTCGCGCGACTGACCGACAGCCCGGTCGTCCGGCTCAACCGCGCGGTCGCCGTCGGCGAGGCCGACGGGCCGCGTGCAGGCCTGGCGGCGCTCGCGGAGCTGGACGCCTCACTGCCCCGCCACGCCGCGGTGGCCGCGTACCTTCACGAGCGCGACGGCGACCTGGCGACGGCGGCACGGCTGTACGCCGAGGCGGCCCAGAAGGCACCCAACCTTGCCGAGCGCGACCACCTGACGCGCCAGGCCGCGCGGCTCAACGCCCGCCGGCGTCTGTGAGGGGTTGGGTTGGCAGGTAGAGACCCGCCGCACAACGCGTCGCCGACGGAGGGGCCTTGCCACTGTCTGCCGCTGAAGTTCTGCCGGTGTCATTGCGGCCCCTATGAGTACAAGGACTCATGACGCCCACCACGGCGCAGAAGAGGATCGGGGCATGACGATGATCAGGACGGGCTCGGCCGCGCCCGGCGACCGCTATGCCGAGAACCACGGCCTCAGGGTCCCCTTCCCCCTCCACGGCCAGCGCCGGTGCG
This sequence comes from Streptomyces sp. NPDC051364, assembly GCF_040682115.1. NCBI lineage: Bacteria > Bacillati > Actinomycetota > Actinomycetes > Kitasatosporales > Streptomycetaceae > Streptomyces > Streptomyces sp. NPDC051364. The sequence continues at coordinate 2,689 of NZ_JBFBAH010000069.1, forward strand.
ACGGGCTCACGGCCGTCGGGCGTATCGAGGCCGCGCTCGAACCGCTGTGCAAACGAGGCGACTTCGCCCGGAACACACCCGTGACGCGCTCGCCGGCCTCGGCTACCCCCCGAGAAAGCGCGATCGTACGAGAACGGCCCCACCGGAGTCGGCTTCCTCATCGAGGTCGATGCCTCCCCGCTGTGCGTGGAGGGCAGGATGGACCGCGGCTCCACCCGGGCGGACCCCTTCGGCGGCTACCCCGACCACTCCGGTTGCGACACCCCCAGCGGCGGTCACTGACGAGAGCCATCACACCGGTCGAACATCTGCTGCCGATACCCATCCAGGTGGGAACGGGCCGCTGTCAGCCCGCCCCACTACGGTGCCGAAACAGTCAGCCTGGAGCCGTAGCGGGTCGGACGCACTCGCGGTGATGCGAACTGGCCGGGCTGGTAGTCGCCGGCCTGGCAGACGCTCTTGCCGGGCCGGATCGACGACCGCATCAGGCAGGTCGACGCCGCCCGATGGTAGGCCCAGGCCAGGCTGGGAACCTCAGCGAGAACGGTTGGACGGTCGCCTGGCAGCGCCACAGGCGGCGCCTCCGCCGACGTCTACGGGGTCTGCGTCGGGGTGAACATCGTGAGGATCAGCAGGGTGTCGACGAGGTCCTCGGCGGGGGCGCCGGTGGCCAGGCGGCGCAGCTGCTGTCCGAAGACCAAGGCGACGGCCACGCCGGCCAGTCGCTCGGGGTCCGGCACGCCGAGTTGGGTCAGGATCCGGGTGGCCAGGAGGTCGTAGGCGGCGAAGCACTCGGCCGCGGCAGCACGCAGCCGTTCGTCGCGGCCGGCCTGGACGTACAGCTCGAAGGGCGCGATGTGGCGGCTGTCGAAGGCGTTGCCGCCCGCGACCTGGGCCACGACCTCGGCCGCCTGCCCGATGTCGAAGCGCTCGTCGGTGCACTCGTCGGCGAGTGTCGTGAAGTGCCGGGTCTCCTCGGCCACGAAGTGCAGCAGGCTTTCGCGCAGCAGCTCGTGCTGGGTGGCGAAGTGGTAGGTGACGGAACCGAGGGAGACTGCGGCCTCCTTCGCGATCCGCCGGTTGGTGACGGCGGCGATGCCGTCCTGCCCGATGATCCGCAGTACGGCGTCGATGATGCTCTGGCGGGTTTCGGAAGCATGGGGCATGTCTGCATTCTGCCCCATCTGCCGGAGCCAGTCCCCGGGCAGGGCTGGGGAGTTGGGGGCGGCCGAGGTGTGGACAGCCGACGAGGCAGTCCCTACTGTTCGTTCGAACGAACAGTAGAAGGCCGCCGCACGGGAGTGATCGTGGACATATCCGGATCGAACGTTCTGCTCACCGGGGCCACCGGAGGCATCGGCTCCGCCCTGGCTTCGCGCCTGACGTCTCAGGGGGCCCGCCTCACGGTCAGCGGGCGCAGGAAGGAAGCCCTCGAGGCGGTCGCAGACGCCTGGGGCGCCCGCACAGTGGTCGCCGATCTGGCCGTACGGTCCGACGTCGTGCACCTCGCCGAGAGCTGCGCCGAGGCGGACGTCCTCGTCGCCAATGCCGCCCTGCCGGCCAGCGGCGATCTCAAGGACTACACCGAGGAGCAGCTCGACCGCGCACTCGACGTCAACCTGCGCGCGCCTGTCTTGCTGTCCCAACTGCTCTCGGCGCACATGGTGGCACGCCGCCGCGGCCACATCGTGCTGGTCGGTTCCATCTCCGGCAAGGCGGCGACCAAGTCGGCCTCCCTGTACAACGCGACGAAATTCGGGCTGCGCGGATTCGCCCTCGCCCTGCGCCAGGAACTCAGGGGCACTGGGGTGGGCGTGTCCCTGGTGCAGCCCGGGTTCGTCCGCGACGCCGGGATGTTCGCGGCCACCGGCGCCGCCCCGCCGAAGGGCCTCAGGACCGTCACGCCCGGCCAGGTCGCCGACGGCGTCGTACGGGCCGTCCACCGCGACCGGTGCGAGGTCAACGTGGCGCCGCTGGAGCTGCGGCTGCTGAGCGCCATCGCCGGGCAGTTCCCCGGTTTCGCCGAGCGGGTCCAGGCCCGCATGGACTTCGACGGCTCCGTGCGACAGATCGTCGAGGCCCAGCGCTCACACCGTTAGACACCGGCGGTCCCGCGCCGCCAGCGGGACCGCCGGCTCGGGCCCCCCCGGGCCCGCCCCCCCCCCCCCGCCGGGCCCCCCCCCCCGGCGCCCCCCCCGCCCCCGCCCGCGGGGGCGGGGGGGCCCCCCCCGGCGCGGGCCGCCCCGGCCCCGCGCGG
>NZ_JBFBAH010000069.1:4955-12115 GCF_040682115.1 Streptomyces sp. NPDC051364
CCCGCGGGGGACCTCGCCCTCTTCCTATTCCAGGTCGCCGGCCCACCTATCGACGCCCCCCCCCCCACCCCCCCCACCCCCCCGGCGCCCCCCCCCCGCCCGCGCCCCCCCCGGCTCGCCCCCCCCTTCTCCCGCCCCCTCCCCCGTGACGGCCGCCCCGGACAGCATCGCCACGTTGTACACCGAGTGGGGCATCATGGCCGCCACCTGCATCGACGGCAGCGGCAAGGGACAGTTGCGCTGGCGCGGCTCGGGCAAGGCCTCCCTGTTCGCCCGCGCCGAGGTGCGCCGGCCCAAGCCGGCCTCCACCACACTGGACCAACTGGTGGCCATCACCGACCCGGTGTGGTTCTCCTCCGCGCAACTGCCCCCGTGCGACGTCGCGCGGCGCGCGCTCTTCCACACCGAGCGCCGCCCCGACGGGTCGTGGGGCAGCATGCGTCCGCTGCCGGGGGCCAACGCCGGCGCCGCGTCCTTCGCGGGGGTGCAGAGCGCCGTGGCCGGCATGGCGGACGGCTCCGTCGTGGCGCTGGGCATCGCGCTTGACAACAGCCTGTGGCTGACCACCGTACGGGGTTCGGCCACGCTCCAGCCCTGGCAGCGCGTCGCGGGACCGGACGGCGCGACCGGGTTCACCGTCCGGGAGGCGGACATCGCCGCGTTCCCCGACGGGACCTGCCAGATCGTGGTGACGGCCTTGGACGGCACCACCTTCCACCAGCAGCGGCGCGCCGACGGCGCCCTGCCGGGGTTCCGGGCCGTACCCGGGTTCACCGCGAAGAGCCGCTGGGGTGCGATGAAGGTGTCGATCACCGCCATGCCCGACGGGTCTGCCCAGCTGCTCGGTTACGGCACCGACGGCGCCATGTACCACTGTGTTCGCGGGCGTGACGGTACGTGGACGGCCTGGGGCCGGATGGCCGGCTACAACGGAGCCCCGACGTTCTCGGGTCCCGCCCTGGCGATCACCGCCATGCCCGACGGGTCCGCCCAGGTCCTCGCGATCGGGCTCGACGGGATCGTGTACCACCAGCTGCGGCGGGCCGACGGCTCCTGGACCGGATTCCGGCCCCCGCAGGGCGTCAGCACCCCCACCATGGGGGCCAGCGCCATCGGAATCGCCGGGACGCCGGACGGCTCCGCCCAGGTCGTGGCGGTCGGGCCCGACGGCCGGATCTGGCACAACGTGAGGCGGCCGGACGGCTCCTGGACGCCGTTCGCGCACGTACCCGGTCCGAACGGGAGGGACCCCTTCCCCGCGGGGCAGGTCCGCATCACCTCCCTGCGTGACGGTACGACGCACGTGACGGCCGTCGGCGCCGGCTTGCCGGCCGAGGACTCGCCCGCTCTCGAGGTGACCGGCCTGGTGCCGGACGGCGGCCCGTCCCCGGCCGAACGGGGCCGGGCCGCTCGGGGTCAGGCTCGGCAGCGCAGCATCGCCAGCGGGGGGTTGGCGGCGTAGTCGTCCCAGAAGTGCTTGCCGTATTCGCGTACGCCGGCGGCGGAGACCTCCAGGGGAACCCAGGTGACCTCGTTGAATCCGGCAGCCTGCAGGCTCTTCTCGTAGACCTCGCGGCTGGGCGGATTCGCGACGAACGAGATCGGCGGGTCGAGGAGCGCGGTGACCCTCACGCGCGGCCCGATCTCGGTTTCCTCGCCGAGCGATTCGCACAGGAAGCCGTACTTGGCCAGGGACGGCCCGTCGAGACGGAAGTCCGGGTTCTGCACGAAGGCGAAGAACTCGGCCCCGTCCGCGATGCTGCGGTGGATATTGCGGCACATCCGCTCGATGGTGGCGACGTCGTCGGCGTAGTTGAACAGCTGGACCGCAACCGCGATGTCGAAGCGCTGCTCGAAGGTGCGCAGTTCGGCGACGTCGCCGACCTCGTAGTGCACGCTCAGCGGGTCACGATCCTCCAGGGCCCGGGCCGCGTCGACCATCGCGGAGGAGATGTCGACGCCGAGGACGTGTGATGCGCCGCGGCGCTTGAACTCCCGGCTGTAGAAGCCGGTTCCGGAGGCCAGGTCGAGGATTGACTTGCCCTTCACGTCGCCGACGAGGGCGAGGAAGCCGGGCACCTCTGCGTAGCGCGCGAGAGGGAGGGTCTTGAAGCCCTCGAACGCCTCGCCGATCTCGTCGTACAGCTGACCGCTCATCGTGCTGTTCCCCCTCAGTCCTTGGCGGCGGCCGTCGGGACGGGCCGCAGCACCTGGCGGGAAGTCTCCCTGGTGTCAGCCGGGGCGTCGTACTGGCGGAAGCCACAAATATGCCGCGACTGTCTCGTGTTCATATCGGATGCCCAGTGCGATCGTCGGCCCGATGCCGGATCACCGGCCTCGATCCGGAACAACTGCGGGCGCTCGCCGAGCTCGACATCGACTGGGCCGCGTGAATGCCTCAGCCATGATCTTGACGGTCCTTGGTCGCTGACCTCGGACGGCTCGCCGAAGGATCCGGCGGCCCTTCTTTTCCCGAAGCCGGTCTCGGAGATTCGGGACCGACACCCCTTGTCCCTGGGGCCCTGCGCCCCGCCGTCCCCCTACGATGTTGGGCATGCCTGCGGTATCGGCTTCTGCGGCAGGACACCGGTTCGCCGCGCGGCTGGGGCCGGCCGCCCGTCTGGTCGTGTGCGCCGCCGTTCCCTGGGGCCTGTGCGTCTGGCTCGGCACCAGCTCCGCCCCGGTGCCCGCCGCCCTTCCGGCCATCCTGATCCTGCGCGAGGACGTCTTCGCCGCGCCACGGCTGGCCCTGGAGCGGATGGCGGGAGTCGTGGTGGGCGTGCTCGTCGGCGTGGTCGTCCTGCACTGGCTGCCCGTCTCCTCCGCCTCGTTCCTGCTCCTGCTGCTCTGCGGCTGCGCGGGCATGTACCTGCTGGGCGGCAGCGGCGCTCCCAACCAGCAGGTCCTGGTCTCCGCGCTGATGATCTACGCCACCGCGGTCCCGGGATACCCGTTGGCCAGGCTGGAGGAGAGCGCGATCGGCATCGCGGTCGTGGCCCTCCTCGGTCCCCTTCTTTGGCCGCCCGACCCCTACCGCGCGGCACGGGACGACCTGGACGCGTACCGGACCGACCTGTGCGCCCTCCTCGACGGCATCGCCGCCCGGGCCGCCCTCGGGCAGCCCGCCCCCGCCCGGCCCGGCGCCGTCCAGCCCGGCGCCGTCGGGTTCTGGCAGCGCCCGCACGCACTGGCCGCCTCACTCGACGGGACCCTCGCGCGCCTGCGGCTCGTGCCGCTGAGGCGGACCGACGCCGCGCGCCTGGCCGGCCTCCGGCCCCGGCTGCACCTGGCCGGTCGCACCGCGCTCACGCTCCAGTTCTTCACCGGCGAACTGGCGGACCGGGCCCGCGAGGCCGCCGAACCGGACCCGGCCGTGCGCGATCTGGCCCCCCTCGTACGGGCCACGTCCCGCGCCCTCGACGAGGCGCTGCGCGGAGCAGACTGTTCCGCCGCGCTGCGCCGGGCTCGCGCCCTGGACGCGGCGCACCGGGCCGCCCACCCCACCCGCCACGACGCGGTCCTGCGCGCCGGGCTCCACCTCACCCACGAGGCACTCGGCGACCATACGGGGTAGACGCCGTCGGGGTGGACACACTTCGACGGGCTCAAGGGCGCCCGCGCCTTGAGCCGGGCACCGAACTGCTCCTCCCGACCGGCGGCTTCGGCACGTACGCGGCGGAGAGGGCCGAGCGCGCCTTCGCAGCGTGGACGAGCCGAACAACCGGTCCTCACCGTCCGCGTCGCCCGCCGGCTACGGATGGCGAAGCGTGCTGCTGGAGTACTGGTCCTTGCCCTTGTGGAGGCGGCCCAGCTCGCCGCGGCCATCGCTCTCGTCGTTGTTCGGGAACCAGCTCGCGTAGCCGCGGCCGGCGGCCCTCAGCCGAGGGTGAGCGGGTGGTCGGGGGCGAGGTCCTTCGCGATGCGTTCGGCCACCGTGGAGGCGGAGTTGCCCTCGGGGGAGGAGGGGCCCTTGGTCACGGAGACCGCGATGGAGAGCTGCTGCGCCGGGAGGTAGGCCGAGACGGCCGCATATCCGGAGAAGGACGGGTTCGTCGCGATCCAGTCGCGGAGGACCAGGACGCCGAATCCGAAGTGGAGGGCCTCGGTGTTCTTCCGGCAGTACGGGGCGGGGCACTGCTTGGTCGGAGTGCCCAGCCCGACCGTGCCGGGGTTGAGCTGGGTGCGGAAGGCTTCCTTCGACAGCAGGGCCCCCGTGCCGATGCCGCGGGCGGAGGTGGCCAGGTCGCAGATGTCCCCGGTGAGGACCGCGCCCGGGGCGGTGGTCCACGAGGGGTTCCAGTAGCTCGACTCCTCGTAGGTGCCGCGTTCCGAGGTGAAGGCGTGCAGGGCCGGGGCCGGGATCTCGGGGGTCGCGGAGTTCGTCGTCTCGTGCAGGCCGAGCGGGCTGATCACGAGGTCCTGGAGCACCTGGTCGAGCGGCTTGCCGGTGATCTTCGCGAGGGCGGCGCCGAGCAGCTGGAAGTTCTCGTGGGAGTAGCTGAAGCTGGTGCCCGGCTTGTACCAGAGCGGGTGGCTGCTGGTGATGGCCAGGTTGTCCGCCGGGGTCCACTGGCGGAAGGGCTTGGCCTCGATCTCCTTGAGGAACACCGGGTCGGTGACGTAATCGTGGATACCCGAGGTGGAACTGCCCAGCATGCGCAGGGTTATCTCGTCGGCGTGGGGGACGTCCGGCAGCCACCGTGAGATGGGGTCGTCGAGGCCGACCTGGCCCTCGTCGACGAGTTGGAGCAGTGCGGTGGCCATGTAGACGATGCCTACCGAGCCGGTCCGGAAGTGCATGGAGGGGTCGGCGGGGACTCCGGTCATCGACGTGCCGAGCGCTCCGGTGACGATGCTCCGATCGCCCGAGGTCACGCGGAAGACGACCGAGTTGAGCCCGAACTCCCGTTGTGCGGCGCGGGCGATGTCGAGGACACGGGCCGCCTGGCCCGAGGCCGCTTCGGGCTTCGGGGAGCTGACACACTTCCGCGCGGGTTCAGCGACGGCCGCGGCCGGAGCGGTCCCCACGCCGAGTGGCAGGACCGCGGCGACCAGAGCGGCAGCGCAGACGCACGCCGTTCGAGAACGCCTCACGTTCCCCAGTATGGGTGCGCCGCAGGCACCCGGCCCGGCGGGCGGCGCTTGACCGCCGTGCCGGATGAAAGCCGACAATCACAGGGCGGCTGTGATGCGGTCGCCGAGACCCGCCGCGGCGCGGCTTCGGCGTCCGGCCCACGGGAGGCCGGATCTGGATCCTGGCGGAGTGGACTGATGATTGGCTGTCTGCCCCACTGTCCGCGGTGGCTGTGAACTGCGGGTTTGCAGCTCAGGCAGTGACTACGCAGCCTCACTGACCGACGGAGTCATGCGTGCCTGCGACGCAGGACCGCGAATGCGGCGCCGGCGGCGGCTGCCGCGAGGATCAGCACGATGCCGCCCTCGACCATCTGGAGCGGCCAGAAATGGGCTTCCGGGTGGTACCGCAAGTCTGTGACCCCGGAGGCCGTGGTCGTCGAAAGGTCCCGGGCATGGGCCGAACGCGCGGCACTGTCGACGGTGGGCCACAGATGGGGCCGCAGCAGGTTGAGGACGATCATCGTGCCCGCTGTCGCTCCCACGGCCGCGGCCATGCCCGCGACGGTACGGCGGAGGAGCAGGCCGGCCAGCGCGCCCGCAGCGATGGCGAAGAGGGCGTAGGCAACGGCCACGGGCCCGACCGTCGGATAGACGGCGTCCTGGTGCCACTCCACGGGATACCACGAGCGGAGCGTGGTGCGCAGGGCCCACGCTTGTACAAGGACGGCCGCCGGCAGGACAAGCGCCGCGCCTACCGCCGGGAACAGCAGCTTCCCCGCGAGCCAGCGGCCCGGCGTGACCGACTGGGTCACGAGGGTGTGGGCGGCGAGGATGTCCTCGATGCTCACGGCGAGCCGAACCCTGCCCTCGTCCAGCAGGAGGAGGTGGTCGCAGGCGTCCTCCAGTTCGGTAAGGATGTGCGACGACTTCAGGACCGTGGTGCCCTGCTCCGCTGCCGTCGCCATGAGGAGGCCCATGAGTTCACGGCGGGCGAGGGGGTCGAGGTCGGCCATGGGCTCGTCGAGGAGCATCAGGTCGGGGCGTTTGCCGAGGGCCAGGGCGAGGGCGACGCGGGTGCGCTGGCCGCCGGAGAGCGACCGGATTCGCCTGCCCGGACTCAGGTTTCCGCCCTCGACGGCCGCGGCGGCAGCCTGCGCGTCCCAGCGACCCGCATTGAGTTCGGCTCCCATGCGCAGCGTCTCGGCGACCGTGAGCTGCGGGTAGAGCGGCTTGTCCTGGGCCACGTAGGCGATGTGTTCGCGAGCGAGGGCCCGCAGCGTCCCTTCGGTGGGCTTCAGCACTCCGGCGGCCATCTCCAACAGAGTCGACTTGCCTGCACCGTTGGGGCCCACGAGGGCGCAGACCCGGCCGGTGGGCAGCCGGAAGGAGCAGTCGCGCAGTGCTCAGCCGCGCCGGAACTTCCGTCCGACGCCGTGCGCTTCGATGGTCGCCGTCATCCTTCGTCCCCCTGGGTGGTCTGTCTCGTGCGGCTCGGGCTGTCCGGGCCGCCGGGGCCGTGCTGTTCGGCGTCGAGGTTCTCGAGTACGGCGGTGAACAGCGCGGTGATGTCGTCCTTCTCTAGCCCCTCCGCCCGCGCCTCGGCCATCCACCTGGTGAGCTCGGAGCGCAACCGGGCGTCGGTGGCCCGCCCCTCGCCCAGGCTCCGGCGCACGAAGGTGCCCAGTCCGCGGCGGCCTTCCACGAGCCCTTCGCGTTCGAGTTCCCGGTAGGTTTTGAGCACGGTGTTCGGGTTGATCGCGAGGGCCTCGACGACCTCCCGGGCCGTCGGGAGCCGGTCTCCGGGCTCCAACAGGCCCAGGCGCAGGGCGTGACAGGAGGTGTCCTTGTCAACCGATGACCGACCTGCGGCAGGGGCACGCTCCTGTCGTTGTCTGCCTGCTAGAGGGCATGGCGGCCCGCAGGTCCCGCGCGGCGGCTGCCGCAGACGCGAAGACGCCCGGCCGGGAGGTCCCGGCCGGGCGTCTTCGCGTGTCTGCTTTACCTACTGGTCTGCCTACTGGTGGCTTAGTACCAGTGGTGGGTCTGCCAGAAGTTCCAAGCGCCGACGGGGCTGCCGTAGCGGG
>NZ_JBFBAH010000070.1:0-11801 GCF_040682115.1 Streptomyces sp. NPDC051364
ATGCTCGCCGTGTTCGCCCAGGAGCTGGACCTCTCCCCCGCCGAGACCCACCTGACACTGCGCCACCTGCGTCTCAGCCCCACGAAGGCAAGAGAGCTCGGCGAGACCCTCGCCAAACTGGTCGACGAGGCCGAGGAAAATGCAGAAGACCAGCCCCTGCACGGCGTGTTGGTGGCGCTCTATCAGCAGGCCCTGCCGGCCAGCACCACCAGTTCCGCCTAGCGGCACCAACCTCACGAGACAGCACAGCCAGCTCACTCGAGACGAGCCGCACCCATTGACAACCAACCCAGTCGCCCCAGATCAGCGCGCTGCGCGCGACTATCTTCGATGTCGAAGGACAGCCGGGCCCGGGCAGTGCCCTTCACGGCACTAGCGCCGTTGATCTCGTCATGGGGAAAGCGATGTACATGACTGCGGCGGCTCTCGTGCTGGCCGGTACGGCTCCGGCGTACGCGAGTGGTGGGGCTGACAAGGGCCCGGTGGGCGTTGGCGTGATCGGCGAAGGCCTGAAGGTGCAGGAGGTGCGGGCCACCCTGAACGGCTGGTACCCGGGCGCCCGGGCCGAGACCTTCCTGGTGCGGGGCGGCAAGCGCATTCAGACCGTGGGGTCCTGGAAGGCCACCGAACCGGTGGAGTACGGCGGGCACAAATTCGAGGTCGTCGCCTGGAAGGTGAACAAGTCCTACCGGCACGGAGACCGGATCTGCTCGCGGTTCGAGCACCGCAGCGAACGCCCCTGCGTGACCATCCGGCACTGACCACTGCGCTGTGCCCGCACCGCACCGTGGTATTCGGGGCGGGCACAGCCCTTTCAGCCGACGATGCGCCGAACGACAAGGATCGGGCCGAGCTCATTCTGTTGGACCACGGAGACGGGCCGACCAGTCCGAGGCGCGTGCACGACGTAGCCGTAGCCGATGGCCATGGCCACATGCTCGGGGGCGTCAGCCGTACCCCGGACGAAGAGCAGATCGCCGGGGGCGATGGCGCTGGCCGGGACGGCTCGTCCGTCGTGGATCTGCGTGTAGGTGGTGCGGGTGATCTCCTTGCCAGCGACTCCGTAGGAGCGCTGGGTCAGGGAGGAGCAGTCGCACCGCTCGGACGGGTCGCTGCCGTGGGGGTTTGTGCAGCTGCCGCCCCACTGGTACATGGTGCCGAGCTGGCCGAGGGCCCAGCGGATCGCGGTCTTCACCTCCGTCGGCGCCGTGGCCGGGATCTGGTAGCCCTCTGGCAGCGAGCCGGGCGGGATCTCCCCGAGGTCCACGTTGCCGGCGCCCTGGCCGGCGCACCGTCCCGGGCCACCGAAGCCGCCGAGACCGGGCTGTCCCGGCATCGGGCCGACGGGAGCTGCGCCGAGGGTGGGGGCGATGGCCTGCTGGAGGGCTGTGGCGAGTGTTTCGTGTTTGGCGTACGCGTCGGGGAAGGCGCTGCCCTGGACTTTCTGGGCGGCCACGGTGACGGGCATCTGCTCCCAGTCCTTTATCTTCACGAGCCCGCCGTAGAACTTCCCGGAGGAGTAGACGGGGTCCATGATCTGCTCGCGGGTTCCCCAGCCCTGGGAGGGCCGCTGCTGGAACAGGCCGAGGGAGTCGCGGTCGCCGTGGTCGAGGTTGATCAGGGTGGACTCCTGGAGGGCGGTGGCGAGGGCGACGACCTGGCCGCGGGCCGGCACCCGCTTCTGGATGCCGGTCGCGACGATGACCTTCGCGTTGGGGATCTGCTTCTTGGGCTCGTCGAGGCCGGGGACGTTCACGTCACCGCTCCCGGCGAGCATCTCCTTGACCTTGCGGGCTATGCCGGCGGTGTCCGGATCGAGGCCGGGCTGGCCGCCGGCGGGGCAGCTGGCTGCCGCTGCGGCGGCCTCGGCTTCGCTCTGGCCGAGGCCGGCCACGTGGGCTCCGATTGCGGCGAGCAGGACGAGCGCCAGGCCGAGCAGGCCTGCGACGCCGGCCAGCCACCCCTTGAACTTCTTCTTCATGATCGGCGCTGCTGGCGGCGACGGCGGTTCAGCTCCCGCTCCTCGTTACGGCTGAGGGACGCGTCGCTGAGCCGCCGCGGCGTCGCGGAGGGGAGGCGGCGTGTGCCGGGCTGCCGTGGGGTGCCACGGTCCAGGCGCTGCCGGAGCTGCTGCTGGCGCGGCGAGGACGCCGGCTGGGTCGGGACCTGGTAACGGGGCTGGTGTCGCCTCGTCGCCTGCGTGGCCTGGGGACTGGGCGGATTCACTGTGGTGGTCGCCTGGCTGCTGCTGGTGCCGGCGCGCTGGTACATCGGACCGCCCGGCAGCTGGTTCGGGACGGTGACCGCCTGGCTGCTGCTGGTGGCGAGGTTGTGCGCCGGGCCGCCGGGGAGCTGCTGGTTCGCCGGGGAGCCGGGCGGGTTGTGCGGCGGTACGGGCGGGTTCTGCGGCGGTACGGGCGGTGTCTGTCCCGGGTTGCCGGCGTTGCCCGGCTGGGGCTGGGGCTGGGGCTGGTGGCCCGTCGGCCGGGCCGGCCGGTTGCCGCTGCCCCTGCCGCCGGACTGGATCCGGTTCATCAGGGCGACGGTGCTGACGCTGGAGGACGTGGCATAGCCGAGGGCGGCGATCGGGTTGCCCGAGGCGAGGGCTACGCCGACCATCGCGGTACGGACCGCTCCGCGGGTGACCTTGCGGGCGATGGACTTGTTCTTGGGCACCGGGGTGGAGGAGGGGGTAAAGACGGAGCCGTTGGTCCCGCCGATCCGGGCGGCGGACATCTTGGCGCGGAAGTTCGCCGCGACCTGCTTGGACCTGACGGTGAGTGCCTTGCGCTTCTTGAGTGCGCCGATGCACACGACGTCCACGGCGAGGAAGCGCAGGGTGAGTTCGGTGCTCTTCTCCGTCTGTACGGGGTCGAGGACCGCCTGGATGATCAGGATGAGGACGGCGAGGCCGATGATGGAGGCGAGTAGCTGGCCGAGTGAGTGCAGGACGGAGGCCGCCCAGTCCCACAGGTAGGCTCGGCCGGCTCCGGGTACGAGACCGGCAATGAGGGCGGGTTCAGCGCGTACGGCGTCCCAGGCAATGCGGCACTGAGCGACGAGGAAGGAACCTGCGAGACCCGTGATGAGTACGGTGACGATCAGCGCGGCGACGAACAGAAAGATTGCCCCGCCGACCTTGTCCATGGAAGCCCGCTTGGCTGCTTGAGCATCGCCTTCGACGCACTGCTTCTCAAATGCCTCCATCGGGGGGTTGCCGAAGTGGTCGATCGCCCACTGCTTGGCGATCGGCATCGTCCAGTCGGTGATCTGCGCACCAGTGGGGTCGATCCAGGCGCGGTAGCTGTTGAATTTCTTCAGCCGCTCCATCTGCTCGGTGACCGCCCGGTCGTAGGCGAGCTGCGTGAGTTTGGTGTCGGAGTACTTCTTCGCGCAGTCACCTTTGAAGACCCGGCCGTACTGGAGCAGCATGGCTGGCTTGACGATGAAGGCGTCGGTCAGGGCGTCGGTCAGCGGGCGGGAGAGCGCGCGGCCGCTGGCGGAGTCCTCGTCGTCGGGGTCCTTTTCACGCTCGCCCGGATTCGCGTCGAGGATGACGTCGGCGACCTCGAGGGACAGGCCGCGGGCAACGGCGACGGCGCCGTCCTGCTCGCCCAGGAGCATCTGCGGGGGCGACGACAGCAGCGTGGCTGTCAGGCCGGCGATGAGGAGGGAGAGAGCGGCGTCTCCCCATCCCTTGGCCCGGTCCCCGAAGAAGATGCGAGCCACGCAGACGAGTGCGCACACCGACAGGAAGAGGCTGGGCAGTCCCATCTGCAGGATGACCTGGGTGTGCAGGGAGTTGGCGACGGACAGAACGGGCGTCAGGAGCAGCTTGGCGAGGCCGAAGCTGAGGGCCCAGGCGATGAGCCAGCAGCAGAACGCGACAACCCATTTGGTGATCATGAAGCAGAGTTCGGTGATCAGGTTCTGGATACCGAGGTCCCAGTCCATCAGCCCGCCGGTGTCCGACTTGACCGTGTAGGCCGAGATCGGCATGCGATTGCGGTCGGTGACGCTGAAAACCGCGAGAACACCGCCCTCGTCGGGCAGGAGCTTGCGCAGGCGTTCCTCTTCGGTCTTGAGGTAGGCCTCCTTCACGGAGTCGGAGAGCCGGTTGTTGAATTCTCCGATGATCTTCTCGATCTCGGCGAGCTCTTCCGGAGTGGGCGTACGCGTCCCGGGCGGGTTGGGTCCGAGGGGGTTGACCGTCGGCGGGCTGGTGGGCGTCGGGGTCGCGGCCGGGCTCGGCTCGGCGAGGGCCGGCAGCGAGGTGAGCATGGTGAAGGCGGTAGCGGCGAGCGCCGCCACCAGAAGGGCGAGGCGCAGGCGGGCTGTTCCGAGCAGGCGCAGCCGCTTCCACGGGGCGCGACGGGTCATCATGCCGCCGCCTGCTGGCTGGTCGGGGTGGTGTGGATGACGCGCTCGATCGCCCGGTCGCGGGGGATGAGGACTCGCATGAGGCCGACGCGGCCGGCCAGGTCGCGGTAGAGGCACTCCCCCGCGCGGGCCCGGCGCTGGTCGTCGGGCAGGCCGAGCGGCGAGAGGCCGCCAGTCACCAGGTCCAGCAGCTCGGTGTCGGTGGAGTCCACGCCCAGGAATTCGAGGCTGCGCGCGGCCAGGGGGCGGCTGGTCTGCCGGAAGACGAACCTGTGCGGGATGAGACCGCGGACGATCATTCCCTTCTCGCTGTCGGCCGGGCCGATGTCGTCGGCGTCGTGGCTGCCGACGTACGCGGCGGCGTTGCGCTTGCGGCCGTCGCGCAGCAGCTCCAGGAGCAGCTCCAGGCCCTCGTCGCTGGAGGTGAGCCACCAGCACTCGTCGAAGACCGTGACCGCGAACTCGTCCCGGGAGCGCATCGCGGTCTCCCGGGAGACTGCGGCGATGAGGTACATCAGCGCCCGGCCCAGGACCTTCTCGAACTCCAAGCGCTGGATCCGGTGCTCGGAGGCCAGCTCGGACTTCTTGGGCAGGGCGAGCGCGCTGACGAGGAAGACCACGCTGTCGGCACTGTGGGTGTCGACGACCGGCAGCGTCTCGTCGAACACGACCCGCGCCAAGTCCTTGCGGGCGACTGAGGCGAGCTTGCGGGCCAGGCCGTGGGCGGCCGCGTCTTCGGCGCCGCGCCTGGTGAGCTCGTCCATCAGGGCGCGCATCGACGGCTCCGGCCTGGCGAGGACCGCCTGGACGGCTTCGGACAGGGCAACGCCTTCAAGGTCCATCGGGCGTACGCCGAGCAGCAGGGTGAGGAAGGACTCGGTGAAGCGGGCCGCGACCTGGGGGCTGTTCTTCACGTACAGGCGCAGGGGGTCGAGGGAGACCTCGGCGGTGTGGTCGATGCGGATCAGCTGGGTGGTGCCGGGGCACGCCTTCGCGAAGCGGGCCCATTCCTGGTCGGTGGTGCGGTCGACGATGACGGCGCGGCCGCGGCTGCCGGGCCGGCCGAGCTGGTGTCCGCGGGCGAGGACGTTGTAGACGGCGCCCTTCATGCCGACCGACTTTCCGGCGCCGAGCTCGCCGAGCCAGGCCATCGACGCGCTCGCGTTCTCGCGGGGGCCGCGGGCGGGGTCGATCAGGACGGGGCGGGCGCCGCCGGAGGCGACTTGAAGGCCGTACAGGCCGCCGCGGTCGTCGCCGAGCTGGGAGCCGCACCAGGGCATGGCCATCGCGAAGTCCCGGGCGAGGAGGATCTGCGCGTAGCCGGCCATGACGCGGGGGGTGCGGCAGCCGGGCAGCATCGCCTGCCAGAGGCTGGTCTGCTCGCCGGCGGGGCGGGAGAAGGTGTAGTCGGTGGACCCGAAGTCGCTCGCGAGGGCGGCGGCGCGGTCCATCGCGTCGTCGGGGCTGTGGCCCCACACGGCGAGGGTGACCATGGCGCGGATCTCGACCTCGCGCCGGTTCGCGGTGAGCCGCTCGTGGTACTCCTCGTTGTCGGCCTGGTTTCGGGCGACGGCGGCGGGCGGCCCGGCCGGGTCGCCCTCGTACTCGGCGGCCTGCGCCTTCAGATGCCGCGCCCTTTTGCGGATCTTCGGCTCGGCCTTCGAGCCGGGGACGATGACCAGCCGGGCGGTCCAGTCGACGGGGTAGGCCAGGTCATCGAGCTGCTGCAGGTAGGCCGCCCCGGGCAGGGCGAACGCCTCGGGCATCTCCGAGAGGGCCAGGAGCGCCTGGTAGGAGTCACCCCACTCGCTGGAGACCTGAAGGAAGCGCCGGGCAAACGGGTTGGCCGGCAGCGCCGGGCCCGTGCTGAAGTCGGCGCCGCCATCGGCGACGAGGATCTCCCCCAGGGCCGCGACGTTGCGGCCCCGGCCTCGGACCGGGGTCTCGGTGCCGTCGGGCAGGAACGGTTCCGCGAGGCCGCGGCGCGCGGAGTGGCCGTAGATCCACAGGATTTCCGCCTCGGAGGCCGGGCGCATCGACACACCGGAGGGCCACTGGGCCTGGATCCGCTGGGCCTGCTCCAGGCGCCGCTGCACCTCCGCGTCGGTGACGACGGCGGGCATCAGACCCAGCTGCAGGGAGACTTCTGCCCGTGCCGCCCGGAACGCGGACATCACGGCGTCCTTCTGGGACAGCGGGGGCAGCGGGAGCGCGAGCCAGTCGGTGCGGCCGGTCAGCTCCATGGTCTCCAGCTGGTCCAGGACGGCGTGCCCGAGTCGTTCGTAGCGGGGGGCGCGCTCCAGGTCGATGTCGTCGACCATGGCGCGGACGACGGCGGTCGGGTCGATCTGCGGGCACAGGCTCATGAGCATCGGCTCGCCGGTCATCGCCTTGAACAGGCCTTCCAGGGCCTTGAGGCGGCGGCGCTTTACGGCGGCCGGGGCGTGGGAGTAGTTGGTCGCGGCGACGCGCCAGACGGCCCAGACGGTGCCGTGGGTGGTGAAGATCAGGTTCTGCTGGACGTGCCGGATCGGCAGGCGCATCGTCAGTTCTCCAGTCAGGTACGGGTCGTGGGGGCGCGGCGGGCGAGCAGGGCCTGCACCCCCGACGCCACCGGCACGGCAGATGCCGCGGGCTCAGTGGTGGGCGCCGCTGGCGCGGGCCCGGCCGGCTTCGGCCGGACGGGTGCGGGGGCGCTCGTCGGGGCGATGGCTTCGGCGGGTTCGTCCGCGGGCAGATGGATGCGGGTGGCGCCGCGGGTGGGCCGGGCCGGTCGGTAGGCGCGGCCGCGGAGCTGGCCGCGCCGGGGCGCGGCCAGCATCAGGGCGATGCTCAGCAGGGCGGCCGCCGGGTTGCGGCCGTCGATGTGGAGGTGGCGCAGCACGAACGCCACCACGGCGGGCAGGACGATGAGGGCTGCGACGTCGAGCCAGCCGTGGCCGCCCCACCCCGGGCGGGTCAGGATCAGGGCCGCCACGGTGGAGACGATCCCGGCCAGCTGGGTGAGGGTGTACGGGCCGCCGGGCAGCCGGATTCCCCGGCCGCCGTTGACGTCCCGGATCACCCCGTGGACCAGCGGCGCGCGTCGCGCCTTGGTGTAGCAGCGGCCGATCAGCTCGAAGTCCAGCTCGCCGCCACCGGCGGTGGCCTCGGTCACTGGTCACTCCGGACGGCGTTGGGGCCGCCCTGGTACTGGACGATGTCCTCGGTGGTCTTGTTCTTGAGGGCGCCCATGTTGGCGGACAGGCCCCAGACGACCGCCGCGAAGATGACGGCCATGATCGTCGGGCCGGGTGCCTTCGTCTTCCAGCCCACGACCACGACGAAGATCCCGCACAGTGCCGGGATGGCCACGTCGAAGATCAGGCTCTTGATGTCGGTGCCGAGGCCGGTGCCGGTCTGGATCCAGCCCGCGGCCAGCGTGATGGTGTCCTGCATGACGGTGCTCCTCTTATGCGGTGGGGGTGGGGGTGGGTGCCGGACCGGGGGCGCCGGAGGCGGCCGGAGTCGGTGGGGTGAGGGCGGGGGCGCCGTCGAGGCTGGCGATCTCCCAGCGGCCGGCGCGGGCCTTGAGGGTGAGGGCGTAGGTGAGCGGGAGCCGCACCCCGTCCTGGCCGGTCGCCCGGAGGGTGACGAGCAGGCGCAGGGTGGTGCCGTCGCCGGGGACGGAGACGACCGGTTCACCGCCGGTTTCGCCCTCGACGGCGAGCTGGTCCACCGCGATGCCCGAGTACGGGGCCGGGGACGGAGCGGCCAGGCGGGTGCCGGGGGCGAGGTAGCGGTCGAGCTCGGCGCCGGCCTTCGTGAGGTAGGCGCTCAGGAAGCTGGTGACCGCCTGGGTGCGCGGGTCGGACGGCAGGGCCGGGCGCATCGCGCCGTAGACCAGCTCCGGGGTCTTGGCCCGCTCAGGGGCGGCGACCTCGGCCGGCAGCGCGAGCGCGGTGTACGCGGTCGCTCCCCCGGCAGCGGGCGCCGTGGCGACGGGCACCTGGAAGTAGCGCACCGCGTCGGCCGACTGAGACGGGGAGGCGTCCGGCTGCGTGGCCGGCGCCGGCGAAGGCTGCGCGCCGGTGACGCGGGCCGCGACCGTGACCGCCCAGACGGAGGTGTCGGTCTGGCGGAGCCGGACGACGGTCAGCTGCTCGCCCCGGTGCTTGGCGGAGACTCCGTCGAGCTGCATGCTGGCGGCCGGCGGGTAGTAGGCGGCGAGCTTGGGCTCGTCGCCGCGGCCGGCGGACAGGTATGCGGCAACGAAGAGGCTGGCGAAGCCGGCCGCGCCCTGGCCGCCGCTCGCGGACGGTGCGGACGGGGCGGTCTTGGGCGCCGGGGCCGCGGACGTGGTGGGCGCCGAGAGGTAGGCGAGTGCTCCCAGGAGCGGGCCGAGCGCGATCAGGCCCCAGACGATCCAGCGGATCAGCGCGGCCGAGTTGGCCTGGGCGCCGGTGGACCAGCCACCGACCCAGCCGGCGTCCTGCTCGACCTCGGTCTCCTGGGCGGCCGGCGGCTGCGGTTCGACCGGTGCGGCCGGCTTCTGGCGGCCGGTGCGGAGGAGGCTCATGCCGTGCCTCCGGCCGAGCGCAGGGTGTGGCCGGCGAGCTCCGCGATCCGGCTGCGGAGTTCCGCTTCGGGTCGGCGGCGCAGCGCGGCGAGCGAGGCGAGGACCGGCTCGGCGTCCTCGTCGAGGAAGGCGCGGAGCTTCTCGTGGGTGCCGGTGTCGAAGGGGCGGGCGACGAGGGCGGCGCCGAGGTGGATGAGCAGACGCTGCGCGCGGGTGACGCGCTCCTCGTCCGCGTCCAGCGACGTCGCGGCGGCGTGTGTGGTCAAGACGCATCTCCAAAGGGGGGAGCGGACGGTGGCCGGGGCGGTGGTCCGGTTCATGCCGCGGCCTCGGGCTGGAGGGATGCTGTGAGGCGGGCCAGGGCCCGCGAGCGGCGGCGCTGCCAGGCGCCGGCCGTGGTGCCGGCGCGGGCGGCGGCCTCGGCGTCCGGGATGCCGCCGCTGATGTGGTGCCAGGCCAGCGCCTGCGCGTCCGCGGTCGACAGCGCGCCGTCGCGCACCGCGTCGAGAAGGAGCTCCAGGAGCTCCAGCCGGGCCGGGGCGAGCGCGGCGTCGTCGACCGGGCCGGAGTGGAGGCCGGCTTCCGCGGCGGCCGCGCGGACGGTGCGGGCGCGGGCGATCTCGTAGGGGCCCGGCGCCGGGTCGGCCAGGTTCTCGGCGGCGGCGAGGTCCTCCCCCGCCGGGCTGTGCTCGGCGGCGAGCTCGGTCAGGACCTGGCGCAGGGTGTCCAGCGCGAGGTTGGCGGCGGGCCGTCCGGGGCGAAGGTGGATGCGGCCGGCGCGGGCCACTTCGTAGAGGGCGGCCACGGTCACGTGACCGACCGCGTCGCGGGTCCGGCCACCGGTCACGCGGACCTGTCCACGGGTGATGCGGATGACCGCGGGCAGCATCGCCTGGACGATGACGCGGCCGGCGAGTGCGGCCGATCGGTCACGGCCGGCGGCGCGCTGAAGGAGGGCGCGCAGGACGGCATCGGTCAGCGCATCGGTCACACCGTCGGCCGCCGGGCGGAGCGCGGCGAGGAGCTGGGCGGGTGTCAGGCAGCCGGCCCAGGAATCGGTCACCGCCGCGATGCCGTCGGTCAGATGGCCATCGGTCACCCAGTCGGTCACCGCTCGCTGGAGGGCGGGGTCCGCACACAGCGCGGCCCAGTCGGCGTCCAGCCGGTCGAAGTACCCGCCGCCGGCGGCGGGGTGCGAAGCGTCGTGCACGGCACGTCTCCTTTCGGATCTCGTGCCGTGAACTCTCCTCAGACCGGCTTGCCCGAAGGCTTGCCCGCAGCCCTAAAAACGCAGATGGGAGGCTTGCCCTATAGCCGGGCAAGCCTCCCGTGACCGATTGGGCAAGCCTGATGGGGGGTTGGGCAAGCCTCCTCGTGACCGGTCCATGCAACTCTGGGCAAGCCTGCCTGGGGGGTGGGCAAGCCCCGGGATACCGGTACGCAGGCTTGCCCAGGAGGAGGTCGGGACAGGCGCGGCGGACGGGTGACCGGTCGCTGCGGATCGGTCATGACCGGTGACCGATGGGGCCCGGATCGGTCACCGGTCACCGGGCCCGGTATCGGTCACGGGCGGTCCGGCCATCGGTCACGGCACGGTCACGCGCCGATCGGTCACCGCCCGAGTGCCGCACGCGGCGGCCTGCGGCGGTGACCGATGACCGGTCACCGCGGCCCGAGGGAGGGCCAGTCAGCTGTTGCCGACGGACCGGAGGTGCGCCCGGCCCTGCTGCCGACGCTGCTCCTCCAGGTGCTTCTGCCCGTCGAGCACGCGGCGCTGACCCGTCTTGGGCGAGACCCCCAGACGCCGGGCTACCTCCGCTCCCGACAGTCGCGTCCCCGCGTCCTCGGCTTCGGCCAGCCAGGAGGCCACCTGTTCGATCTCGTTCTGAATCGGGTCGGCCTCGGCCGACTCGTCGTTGTTCTGCTGCCGGGGCACGCGGGCGGTGGCTTCACCGGACGCGGTCATGTCGGCCACCCAGGCCTGCGCATCCGCAGCTGTCGGCGTCCCGTGGACGGGCTGCTCGACGGGACGGCCCGCAGGGCTGTCCAGGCCGGCATCGGTCACGGAAGCCGTCGGTACCGCGACCGCTCCAGCGGGAAGCCGCGCAGACTCGACCGGCTGCTCCGACAGACTGCGGAGACTGAGCTGCTCCCCGAAGAACGGGTGCGGCTCCCCCGCACCGGTCGGCTCCTCGTACGCCGGAGTCGACGCGGTCGACGCCTCGGTCACCGGCGCCTCATCCATCGGTACGGCTGCGCGCTCAGCCGCTTCGAGTTCGGCCGCTTGGAGCTCGGCGAGCACTGGCTCCAGGAGGACGTCGGGCAGAAGGCCGCCGGTGTCCTGGTCGGTCAGGCCGTAGTCCCGCGCGAGGAACGCCGCGAACTGCTCCGCGGAGGGGATCGCGCCGTACTGCGCCACGAAGGCCCGGCCCGCCTGGGCCAGGTCGACGAGGGCGGGCTCGGACATCTCCACCCAAGCGTCGGGGGCAGGCGCCACTGGCTCGGCCGGCGATTCCGCTTCCTGAGTCGGCGCGGGTGCCTCAACGACGAGGGGGCGGGCTGCCGTCGGCAGTTCGGGCACCTGGGCCTGAACAACCAGCTCCGGCTCGGGCGCAGGCTCGGGCTCGGGCTCGGGCTCGGGACGAGAGAGCAGTACCGGACTCAGGCCGGCTGCGGTCAGCCCCTGGGATGCGGTCTGCGCGAGCGGGACGCCGATCCGGGCCAGCCGCAGCGGCATCAACGCCTCCACCGGAGCCTTACGCCGCCATGCCCGCCCGTACCGGGCCTGCAGCCGCGCCTGGTAGATCAGCCGGTCCTGCTCCATGCCGACGGCCTGCTCGTACGACCGCAGCTCCCACAGCTT
>NZ_JBFBAH010000071.1:0-10065 GCF_040682115.1 Streptomyces sp. NPDC051364
GCACACCCACCCCGGCCAGATCCGGCAGAGACGACGCCATGCCACCACCCCCGATGACGTCGTCTCACCGATCCAGATCTATGTCAACGGCATTGGGGCTAGCCCCGTTGCCGTCTCCTGCGTGAGCGGCCAGGACGGCATTGGCCCGAGCCGGTCGGGCCTGCCCCCGCTTCCGCACCAGGCGCACCCCGGGGAGGCCGGCCCGCCTGACCGCGGTGCGGGCGTGGGACACCGACGCCGGCCTGCCCCCGGCCGATTGCGGGCGCACGGTCCCCGCTTCAGCCGATGGAGGCCGTTGGGTGCGGCGCCGCTCCCCGGTCCTGTACCGGGTGTGGCAGTTGGGGCCGGTCTTGTACGAAAGGTTGCGCGGTGACAGCGGGGTCGCGTGGCTGACGCCTCTGCGTCCGCGGCGCGGCTGATGCTGCCCGGCGGACTCTCTTGTGACGGTTTGGTTCTCGCGGTCCCGCGCTCGCTGGCAACGCGTCCCGGTGGGAGCGGAGCGGGAACTGTCTCTGCCCGGGAAATGGTCAGCGTCTTATCGGCCGGGCCGGGACATTTGCCGGGCTTCAACGTGTGTCGCCTCCTGCCTTGCCTGCGTGACCGCGCAGGCAAGGCAGGAGGCGACGGGCAGAATGACCGCTGCTGGGTCTTGCGGGGTTCAGGAGCCCCGCAGGGGCAGGGCTTTTGGCAGGGGGAGTTACCTCCGGTCGTGCTGGGAAGGATTCAGCTCGCGAAGGCGGGACTGGTCCACCACTGCGTGTCGACCTCGCCGCAGGGCTGGATGGTGAGGAGCCTGCCCGCGGTTTGCGGGTAGTCCGCGCTCAGGCATAGTCCGGTGCCGGGGTTGTACACGTGTTCCCGCCCGCCGGAGGTGTCGTAGTCGATGCGGGGTACCCACACTTGGGTGTCGCTGTTGTTGCAGGTTCGGAGCTGGACGGTCGAGCCTTTGTCTGTGCCGGCGGGTTCCAGGCAGTGGGACTGGGAGTGGATGGTGCCGTTGGGTGCCATCAGAAGTTCCTGGCTTACGGTTCCGTTGCAGGTCCAGAGTTCGGCTGTGTTGCCCTCGAGGTCCCACACCGTGGTGTGGTCGATACACAGGTTGTTGTAGGCGAGTTTGATCGGTTCGGGGTCGAGGTCAAATGTCGCGAGGTACCCCAAGTTGGGTGCGCACCACTTCAGATACATCGAATCGAGGCCGGGCGGGTCGACGAACAAAGTAGAATTTTTGGACAGGCATAGGCCGGTATCTTGCAGGGCGAGGTTCGAAGTGGCATTCATACGCCATTGAGTCTGCCCGACACAGGGAGATACCCAGACAGAATATTCTACGATTTTGTGGTAAGGGAGCAGGCAGTTTCCGCTCCTCGCGTTCCGCAAGGAGTAGCTTGGTCCGAATTCCCAGCTCTGTAGATCGCTGGCAGTGCATGGCTCCGGTGACACTCCGGAATTGGGTTCGGGGGAACGTGCGCTCAGGCACATTCCGGTGGACATAACCAAGCTATTCGACGGCCATCTCCAGGATTGCTTCATGGAGCGGTTGCATCCAGTGAGGTAGGGCTTATCGCCGATTGATGGGAAGACCTCGTGGGCCAGGCACATTTGCGTAGCGGGGTGGTAGAGGCTTCCGTCGGCCTTTGCTTCCCAGACCTGCCTTGAACTCCCGATACATCCGCCTAGCCTGACCAAAGTCGATGTATCTGGTTCCATGCACAGGCCTCGGGCTCGGATGGATCTGTCCGCTGCTACTTTGTTCCACATTTGTGAGTGCATGGCCAGCTGCACGCATGGTTTGATACTGATGTTGTTGTTGTCGTTCTCGTCAGCGGTTAGGCAGCCGTTGTCGATGCTCGTGATCATTTGCATGGTGTCGTTCCACACCTGGTCCACGGGTTCGACCCAGCATTGCTTTTCCGAGCCCGGTGCCGGGTCTTTTTCGAAGGTTGTATTGCTGCATGTCACGGTCGCGCCTGCGCCGCCGCCTGGCGGGGGGCCTTGAAAGTTTTTGTAGATGTCCTTGGCGGGGTTACCGGTACCGTAGATCACGGTGGAGTTGCCTTTGATTTCGCAGGACTCCCATTCGTGACCGCAGAGCCAGCCGGTTGTAGGGGCTCCTCCGCTTAGGCCGAGGATGCCGAAGTCCACGGGGAAGTGGTCGGCGGACCGGCCGTTGGTGCGGCGTGCTTTCCAGGTGGTCTTGGTGATTGTGCGGTCGGTGACCATGTAGTCCAGTTCACGGTCTACACCGGTCGGGGAGTAGTGGGTGGGCAGGTTGGAGTTGTGGAGGTAGGTTCCCCCGGGGAGCTGGGGGCGCAGGCCGTCGGGTTCGCGGTTGAAGTCGCCCATGGCGGCGAACTGGCAGCCGGCCCTGGCTGCCTGTGCGGCGATGTAGCCGATCAGGATGGCGCCGTCATTCCCGTTGCCGGACATGGCGTGCAGGGTGTAGTAGATCGTGTCGTCGATCCGGACGCCGAACGCCGGCCGCGACCCCTGGAAGGCGTTGTTCACGGCGTAGACCCGAGAGGCTCGTTCTCGGGTGACCATGGCCAGGTTCACCCGGTGCCCGGTCGGGTCCGTCTCCATGAAGTAGACGTAGTAGTCGTGGCCGCGACTCCCGGTTCCCGACCGCCATCGAGACTCGGTGATAGATGGTAGCCCGGGCTCGGGTGTATGCGTTTGCAGAAGGGTGCCGCGTGGTTGGGCCCCGGCCTCTTGCAGCGCGAGGATGTCGTGGTTTCGCATCAGCTGCGGTACATCCGTGGTCCACTTGCTGTCGCGGCCATTGGTAGCGCCCTGCAAGTTGAACGTGATGAGCTTGAAGTCTTCCAGCGTCCGAGGGGCGGCTGTTGCCGGGGACGACGAGCACACGAGGCTCGCCAGCAGGAGCACTGCCGTCAGGACACCGCTCACCAAGGAGTGAACACGCCGCGCCGGTCCGCCTGAACGTGTGGAAGGAGGGACCCGGCGTCGTACGAACAGAGGGGATGACATTCGGGTCTCCTTCACTGCGATCGCCGAAGCGGCGAGTCGCCTTTGGGTACGCGTAGCTGTACTCGACCGGCACCAGACGTCCATTCCGGGCACGAGACAACCCGCAAGCCCGGAATACAGCAAAAAGCGCTCTTGGCCTAAGCCCGTGGGGATTCGCGACCAGGAAATCCACCGGTTGGCTGTGTGAACGGCCCCCCGATCCGCCCCCGGTGACCGTGATCGTCGACCCGGGCGATGACCTGGTGCACACCCGCGCTGCTCTGGCCGCACACGACCCGCTGGCGGGCCGGATCACCGTCCATCCCACGCCGGGTACCGATTCCACGCTGGCACTCGCCCACGACGTCCTGGCAGCTCTGGGCAAGCCCGTCCCTGTGGCCGGGTACCGCGGGCACGACACCGGCCCGGCCTGGGCCCTCGCTGCGGCCTGGATCCTCGCGACGGGTACGACGCACCTGCTGCTCCTGCGGGCACACTTCCTCACCCAGCCCCGCCTGGACGCTCTGCTGCTCCTGCGCCGCCGCACCGGCCTGCGGCTGACCCTCGTCGTCCACACCTCGCGCCTGCCCGCCGGCGTGGACCGGATCCTGTCCGGCGTCCGCCACCACTTCGCCGATGCCACGGCCCTCCTGCCCGCCGCGGACAGCCCTTCCGCCGCCGACTGCCCGCTGCCGCGCCCGCTGGCCAACCGCTGGATCGCCCTGCCGGCTCTGACCACCCTGCTGGCCTTCGACGAACCGACCTGCCCCTGCCGCTGCAGCGCACCGCTGGCGCCCGACCGCGACTTCTTCCCGCCAGTGATCCCGCAGACGACCCAGGCCGAGGTCGCCTGGCGCCTGCACCGGGCCACCGCCCACCCTCATCTGGCCGCCCAACTGGCTACCGCAGTGTTCACCGCTGAAGCTTCCCCTTGATCGTGGACACCTGGAGACTGGGATCTGAGGTTCCAGAGGAGGGTCTGTACGGTTAACGGTGGATCTTCGAACAGGAAGTGACACCTGATGACAGACGTGACCGTGTCGGCGGAGGCCGTGGCGGAGGTAGAGCCGTCCCGGTTGGCGCCGGACGTCCTGGATGACCAGTTGATCAGTCAGCTGGTGGACCGGGCCAAGGCAGACGGGATCAAGCTGACCGGCCAGGGTGGTCTGCTGCAGCAGTTGACGAAGCGGATCCTCGAGTCGGCCCTGGAAGGCGAGATCACCGACCACCTCGGGCACGAGAAGCATGAGAAGGCCGGCTCGGGCAACACCCGCAACGGGACCCGCTCGAAGACGGTGGTGACCGAGGTCGGCCCGGTCGTTCTCGAGGTCCCACGGGATCGCGAGGGCTCGTTCGAGCCGCAGATCGTCAAGAAGCGGCAGCGCCGGCTGACCGGCGTCGACGAGATGGTGCTCTCGCTGTCGGCCCGCGGCCTGACCCACGGGGAGATCTCCGCCCACCTCGCGGAGGTCTACGGCGCAGAGGTCTCCAAGACGACCATCTCCACGATCACGGACAGTCATAGTGGTACACGGGTCCCCGGTGGTCGTGACCCAATCACTGACTGACGTCCTGCTGGGCTGTCCTTGCTTTGATCTGTCCGACCGCCGGGGCCCGGTTCCCAGGGCTCCGGCCGGGCGGAGCATGACCTCATAGGAGCCTGGCCAGAGGCCCCCTGACTGTCCTGTCTGCCCTTTCCGGCCGGAGCCACCTTCGGCAAGGAAGGCATCTCCAGCATGACAGGCACAGAGGCGGCGGACACGACGGACCAGTTCGTGGTCGGCGGCGTGGACTCGCACGCCGACACCATCCACATCGCCGTGGTGACCGACCGGGGCGGGCACCTCGCCGACGCCCAATTCCCCACCAACGCTGCCGGATACGCCGCCGCGATCGCCTTCCTCCAGGCCCACGGCACCGTCGCTGCCGTCGGCGTGGAGGGCACGTCCTCTTACGGCTCCGGCTTCACACACGCCGCCCGGCAGGCCGGCCTGGCCGTCGTCGAGGTCAACCGGCCCGACAAGGCCGAACGCCGCAGGATCGGCAAGTCCGACCCGATCGACGCCTACGCCGCGGCCCGCGCTGTCGTCTCCGGACGCGCGACCAGCGCTCCGAAGGACGGAGCCATTGTTGGGATACGTGCTCTGCAGACCGCCGCCCGCTCGGCGATCAAGGCCCGCACCGCGACGCTCAACCAGATCACACACCTCCTGATCACCGCCCCCGACGCCATCCGCGCCAAGTACACCGACCTGTCCGGCGACAAGCGCATCACCGCCCTCGCCCGACTCCGGCCGGCCACCGACCCCGCGCACGCCCCGCTCCTGACGGCCCTGCGGACGCTGGCCAAGCGCGTCCAGAACCTGACCGAGGAACACACGGCCCTGACCGGGGAACTCGACCAGCTGGTCACCGACCTCAACCCCGGCCTGCGCGCCGCCTACGGAGTGGGTCCAGACACCGCCGCCCAGCTGCTGATCACCGTCGGCGCGAACCCGGCCCGCCTTCGCACAGAGGCTTCCTTCGCTGCCCTGTGCGGCGCGGCCCCCGTCCCCGCGTCGAGCGGGAAGACGAACCGGCACCGGCTCTCCCGGGGCGGCGACCGGGCGGCCAACGCCGCTCTCTACCGCATCGCGCTCGTGAGGATGGCCCGATGCCGGCGCACCCGCGAGTTTGTCGCCCGGCAGACCAGCGCCGGACGCACGAAGAAGGAGATCATCCGGCTCCTCAAACGCGCGATAGCCCGCGAGGTCTTCCGGCTCTTGACCACCCCGGTCCAAGTCCCCGAGATCGCGGACCTCCGTCCGGCCCGGCAGACGAAGAACATCACTCTCACGGCCGCCGCCAACCACTTCGGAGTGTGGCCCGCCGTCATCTCCAACATCGAACGCGGCCTCCGCCGCGACGACGCCTTCGCCGATGCCTACCGCCAGTGGCTCACCGCCGCTTGACCGACAATAGGAGCATCAAGGTGGTCGACGGCATGAACGAATGGCAGAACCGGCCCCTCGACTCGGTCTACCCGGTTTTGTTCATTGACTGTGTCCACGTGAAACTGAGGGACGGCAAGGTCGCGAACAGGCCGGTCTACGTGGTCCTGGCGGTCACCGTCGAGGGCACTCGCGAGATCTTGGGCTTGTGGGCCGGCGACGGGGGCGAGGGTGCCAAGTACTGGCTCCAGGTCCTCACCGAGATCAAAAACCGCGGCACGGAAGACGTCTGCATGGTCGTCTGCGACGGGCTGAAGGGGCTGCCCGACGCGATCGGGACGGTCTGGCCGCAGGCGATCACGCAGACCTGTGTCGTTCACCTGCTGCGGGCCTCGTTCCGTTACGCGGCCCGTCAGGACTGGGACAAGATTTCGAAGGCGCTCAAGCCCGTCTACACCGCGCCGACCGAGGACGCCGCCACCGAACGCTTCCTGGAATTCCAGGAGGAATGGGGCAGGAAGTACCCGGCGATCGTGCGGCTGTGGGAGAACGCCTGGGCCGAGTTCGTGCCCTTCCTCCAGTTCGACACCGAGATACGGCGGATCGTCTGCACGACGAACGCGATCGAGTCCGTGAACGCGCGGATCCGCAAGGCCGTCCGGGCCCGCGGGCACTTCCCGAACGAGCAGGCCGCCATCAAGTGCGTCTACATGGCCATCATGAGCCTGGACCCCACCGGCCAGGGACGCAAACGCTGGACCCAGCGGTGGAAGGCTGCGTTGAACGCCTTCGAGATCACCTTCGACGGCCGACTCTCAGCCGCCCGCCGCTGAACCCCCAACAACTCCAGAACCACCGTTCACTGGACAGACCCGCCCGCATGCCAGCCACACCAACTCAACGACCACACAGGCGTAAAGTCAGCAGCATTGTGCGTAGGAGGGGAACTGGAAGACCGTCAGCCAGTCGGCGTTCGCTTCGATGAACGCTCTCATCTGCGGCATCAGGTGAGCGCGCAGGTTGTCCCAGACGAGCACGATCGGGCCGTCGAGCTGGATGTGCGCGCGCACGATCAGGTCCCGGTAGTCCCGCCAGGTGAAGCCCTTGGGCTCACCTTTGCGGCCCCGGTAGACGTGGAAGCTGTAGAACAGCCGGGAACGCTCGCCCTGTCGGAAGCAGGTCATCCCGGCCATCGAGACCCGGCCGGATCCCCGGCCGCGAACACGGACCTCCGGGGTCTGGCCTATGCGGCCCCAGGTCCTGGCGCGCGGCGGTCTCAGCGACTGCCCGGCCTCGTCCTCGAAGACGATCCAGGCCCCGCGAGCCGCCGCGGCGCTTTTACCCGCGGCCAGACCTCCTTCTTCCACAGTTCGACGGCCTCATCGTCACGCTCGATCGCGCGGCGGGCCGGCTGCTGCCACGACCAGCCGTGACGCTTGAGCAGCCGCCACGTCCCCTCCACCGTGTAGGTGACGTGGAACAGGCGGCCGATCAGCGTCTTCACCCGGGCCAGCGTCCACCGCTGATCCGCCCAGCCGTAAACCAGCGGACCCCGCTCCAACTCCCGCTCAAGCCTGGCTACTTGTCTTTCGCTCAGCCTCGGCCGACCGGGCGATCCCTTCGAGTGGACCCCGACCTGACCATGCTCCCGCCATTGGCGGCGCCAGCGTTCCACCGACCGCTCGCTCACCCGCAGCGCGGTCGCGATCTCTCTGTTCTTCTCCCCGCCCTCGAAGCGGACCACGGCCTGCAGCCGGATCCGCTCCCGCGCGGCCCTCTCGGCGTCGGTCAAGCCGCCGCCCTGCGCGTACCTCACATCCCAGAGCTACCGGAACGGTCCAGACGCTGTCAGGCGAACAGCCCCGACATCACCCAATCAAGTTCAGTACGCGAGAACTGGGCGCAACTGAAGGTCCAGCCGGACCTGCGCATCGGGTTACTGCCCGAACATCTCGAAGCGGTGAAGCGCTGGCTCGCAGCGGCCGGGACTCCGCGGTAGCGGCGCGGCCTAACGTCGCGCCGCTACCGCTCTGCCTCCGCCAGCGCGAGCAGCCGCTCAACGGACACGGACCTCGCGTCGAACGTCTCCTTGTAGCCGCCGATCGGCATCTGCACGTCGCCGAGGAACACCCCGTGCCCTTCAATCCTGAGTCGGCGGATCACGCTCTGCTCAACCCGATAGGCATCCGCGCCCGTGGCAAAGTCGATCTGGGTGAACTGCACCCAGCCCTGGCCCCGGAACCGAGCAACACGGTCCTCGCGGGTCCGTAGTCCAGTGATCCCGATCTTCACGGCGCCGTACTCCGCGTGGGAGAGGACGTACAGGCGGGCCGGGGCGCCCGGATCCAGTCCGTAGCGCGCGCAGTGCTGGCAGCACTCGCCCCTGGTCCGAACGTTGTTCAACCGGGGCGTGGAGGTCTTCGTGCACCGCTCGCATAGCGAGAGCCAGGGCGAGGCGATGTTCTTGAACGGCTCCAGGGGGCGGAAGCCGGCGGCCCGCATGTCAGCGACCGCCTCGTGCGGGTCGCCGGGGCCATAGCGCTTGCAGAACCGGCAGCCGCCGTTGCGGCTGGTGACGTTGTCGTACCGGGGCGCCACGATATGCCCGGCCGCGACGCACTGTGAGAGCCACGGCTTGCCGGTCCCGAGGAAGTTCACCAGCACGATGAAGCCGTGCTCCAGCATCGCCGCCTTGGCCTCTTCTGGGCTCTTCGGGGCGTTGGGCGCGCACCAGATGCAGGCCCCCTGGCCGTTCATCACGTTGTTGCGGTTCGGATAGATGACCTGCCGGCACGGGATGTGACGGCACAACCAAGGTTCGCGGGCACGGCCTGGGTAGGGCTCCAGGGGCTCGGCGTTGCCCAGCCGACGCATGTCAGCAGCCGCGACGTTACTGACTTCGGCGTTTCAGGGTGAGGCTGGGGTGTCGAGGGTGAGGCCGGTGGCGGCTATGAAGCCGTCGAGGGTGTGGGGCCGGTATTGAAGGCGTTTGAGGCGGTTGCGGACGAGGGTTTCGAGTCGCTCGAGGGCCATGACGGCGAGGTTGGCGAGGCTGCGTTTGACGTGGGCCCATACCCACTCGACGGGGTTGAGGTCGGGCGAGTAGGCGGGCAGCAGGAACACCGTCAGCCATGCCCGCTCGGCGACGAGGTCGCGCATCTTGCGGGAGACATGGGTGTTCAGGCGGTCCCAGACCAGCACGATCGGTGCCCTGACCAGGTGGTGGACGCCGTCGATCAGCGCGATGAAGTCCCGCTCGCCCATGCTGCGACGTGCGCCTTTCCCTGCAGGATGGCTCCGCAGACGGTGACTCAGCCGGGTCCGGGACCCCGGCCGCATCGCGATCAGCCCGGCCACCGACAGCCGTCCCGAACGCCGGCCGCTGATGGTGACGACCGGAGTCACTCCGCGGCGGCCCCAGGTCCGTCCCCGCGGCGGCCTGCGGGTGAACCCGGCTTCGTCCTCGAAACAGACGTAGCCCCCGCAGGCCGCCCTCGCCCTTTTACCTCCGCCCAGGTCGCCTCCTTCCACACGGCGACAGCCTGCTCATCGCGCTCAGCGACCCGCCGGGCGGGCACCTGCGGGGAGAAGCCGAGCCGGTGCATCAACCGGGTGGCACCGGAGACGCTGTAGGTGACGTGGAACTTCCTGCCGATCAGCGTGGCCACCCTCGAGGCGGTCCACACCTGGTCCTCCACCCAGCCATGCGCGGCCAGCCCCTGCTCCAGATACGCGGCCAGCTTCTCCAGAGACCGCGGGGACAGACGACACCGCGACCCGCTCGGACCGCGGGACGCCAGAGCCGAAACACCGCCGTCCCGCCACACCTGGTGCCACAGGTAAGCCGACTTCACACTCACTCGCAGCCGCCGCGCGACTTCCGGCGGCTTGATCTTCTGCTCGAACAGCCCGGCTGCCTGCAGCCGCACCGCCTCCCGGCGCCGACGTCCCGCAGGAGTCAGCCCGCCCCCATCCGCATATTTCACACACCACGGATACAGCCACCCACCCACACCCATCAGGGAGTTCGGAAAAAATCACCCCAACGAGCTGAAGTCAGTAACTCGGGGGGCGAGGAGGCGCCGGGGATGGTGTTGCGACCGCCGGTTGAGCCGATGCTGGCGCAGGCCGCGGAGTCGTTGCCGGGCCCGTCCGCGCTGCGCGCGGG
>NZ_JBFBAH010000072.1:0-7199 GCF_040682115.1 Streptomyces sp. NPDC051364
CAGTTGTGCCCGCGTCATGAGTGACGATCTACCAGATCGCGTCACAGGGCACGGGCGAGTCGCACAAATTGATCACAACCGGATACACGCCCTAGTGCTCAAGACCGTCACCGGTGACCGGAACCAGCGGTGGGAGAGGCACCCGGAGTACACGGACCTGAACGCGGGGGCGGGCCAAACTGGGTGGTGGAGCCTTCGGCCCGCGATGAACCCCAGCCTGGCGGCTGCGCCGGTCACTCTCGGCGGCTGGGCCGACATCAGGCTCTACCGGGTCACCAACAGCATCGACCGGCTCTGGCACAACCAGGAGAGCGGCAACGACAGGTAGAGACGGCCGGCTGGTGTGCGGCGGGCGACCATCTCCCGATAACGAGGTCCCCATGGCCGGTGCGGACGCGGAGGGCCGGAGGAGGCGCGGGCCGGGTGTGAGTTACCAAGTGAGGGCGGAGATGCGGCGGACCGCTTCGTGGATCTGTTCGAGGCTGGTGCAGACGGTGAGGCGGGTGTAGCCGTGGCCGCCGGGGCCGAAGCCGGTGGCGGGGATGCTCAGGGCGCCTGCCTGGAGGAGGCGTTCGGCGAAGGCGTTTCCCGGGAGGTGGCGGGGGTTGCGGACCAGGCAGTAGAAGGTGGCCTGGGGGCGCAGGACTTCCAGGCCAGCCTGCTCCAGGCCATCGCAAAGGACGGTCATGCGTTCGCGGTAGGTGGCGCGCAGGTGGGCGGGGTAGTCGGTGGTGTCGTTGAGGGCGGCGACGCCGGCGTGTTGGATGGCGGCGAAGGTACCGGAATCGGTGTGTGTCTTGACGGTCCGCAAGGCGGCGATCGCCTGCTCGTTGCCGACGGCGTAGCCGATGCGCCAGCCGGGCATGTTGTACGTCTTTGACAGGGAGTGGAACTCGATGCCGCAGTCCATCGCTCCGGGTGACTGGAGGAAGGACGGGGGCGGGGTGTCGTAGTAGATCTCGGAGTAGGCGGCGTCGGAGGCCACCAGGATGTCGTGCTCGAGTGCGAAGCGGGTGGGGTGGTCGTAGAAGCCGGTGGTGGCCAGGGCTGCGGTGGGGTTGTTGGGGTAGCAGACCCACAGCAGCTTGGCGCGGCGCGCGATGTCGGCGGGGATCGCGTCGAGGTCGGGCAGGAAGCCGTTCTCCCTGCGCAGGGGCATCCGGTACACCTCGGCTCCGCAGAACCGGGCCCAGGTCGCGTAGATGGGATAGCCCGGGTCGGGGACGATCACCACATCACCGGGATCCACGAAGGCCAGGGCGAGGTGGGCCATCGCCTCCTTGCTGCCGAGTGTCACCAGCACCTGCCGGTCGGGGTCCGGCCGCAGGCCGAAGCGGCGCCGGAAGAAGTCGGCCGCCGCCCCCCGCATGGTCAAGGTTCCCTCGTAAGGCGGATACCTGTGCAACTCCGGGTGCTGGACGGCCTGCTGCATCGCGGCCACGATCGCGGGAGGCGTGGGCAGGTCGCAGTCCCCGACCCCGAGCGGGATCGGCGCGACCGGCCCGCCTGCGGAGCCGGTGCGCAGGTTGTCGATGTAGTCGAACAGGTACTCGTCACCGGTCTGTAGCCGTGAGGATGTCTTCACCGGGGCATGATCGCCCGCCCGCGCTCACCGTGGCAGAGCCCGGACGGGCGCACAGCTCAAGACGGCCGGAACCGGCTCCTCACTGGCCAGGATCCCCCGAGACAGGCCGCACACGCTATGGCTGTTTGTAAGCACTTGTTTCGGCTCCAGTGCACGGAGTTCTTTTGGCTCCGACGGACGTTCGACCGCCGGGCCGGTGATGGGCTGATGCACAGACATGGCCTGCGAGAAGAGGCCGTCAGGGGCTCGGGTGAGCCGTCGACCACCGGTTCGAGGGTGGGGCCAAAAGAACTCCGTACCCCGGGGCCGGCTCAAGTGCTTACAGACACTATGGCGGACCTGGGGGTCCCTGCCCGTCTGCTGGCGGGTGTCAGTAGTGGACTTGTCGGGCCCGGGCCGCCGATGGGTGATCAACACCGGTTGAGCCGATGCCGGCGCAGGCTGCCGAGGAGATCCCGCCCGCGCGCCCGCTGGCCTCCGGGGTGGCGTATGAGCAGAAGTTCGACGGGCACCGGATGCTGGTGTTCACTCCGGCTGGCCCCGGTGGGCGGGTGCTGCTCCAGACCCGCCGCGGCGCCCTGGTCCAGGGCGCGTTCCCTGCTCTCGTCGTGGCGGCAGAGCAGCTGCCGTATGGCCTGGTCCTCGATGGCGAGGCTCTGGTGTGAAAACCGGAGGCCGGCGCTCTGTCCTTCGAGGGTGAGGCGGGCCGGCTGCGCGCGGTCGGCCGCACGGTCCCGCTGCGCCAGGAGCAGGCCCGGCAGGTCGCCGAGTACCTAGCCGCGGCCGGTCCCGCCCACCCGTGGACGGGCGTGCGGTTCGCTGCATCGTGGGGATCGCGCGACGTCCTCGACGCGGTTCTCGTCGGCCCGGACGCGGTGGC
The DNA here is from genome assembly GCF_040682115.1 of Streptomyces sp. NPDC051364. NCBI lineage: Bacteria > Bacillati > Actinomycetota > Actinomycetes > Kitasatosporales > Streptomycetaceae > Streptomyces > Streptomyces sp. NPDC051364. The sequence continues at coordinate 2,466 of NZ_JBFBAH010000072.1, forward strand.
CGAGATCAGCGCCGACCGGGCCATCGACCGGGGCGGGGTCTTTAGGCATCCGGTCCGGTTCAAGCGGCTGCGCCTGGACGTCACAGCCGAAGACGTTCCCCGGTTCGGCCAGGGTCCGTCTGCGGTGGCCGGCTGACCGCGCATACGGATGCCGGTTTCATCGTTGGGCCGGGCGTGAAGATCCTTGCTTCCTCGATGCTTGCTGTCGCGGCCCTGCTCCTGGCCGCTGTTCCCGCCTCGGCCGACGACGCCCCGGCTCGGGCAAGGGTGCTATCGGACAGGGCAGTTCATCGCTCGGCAGCGGCGGCTCCGACTCCTTCGGGGACAGTGGTGGCCACGCGTCCTCGAACCGCCATCTCACGAGGACGGGGTGACCCGGGGGCCATCTCCGACCTGGTCAACAACCTGACGAACCCGCAGCCGGAGTGAACAAGCCCTGAGCTGGCCGACGGCATCGACCGTCGTCCTGCGGCCCGCCTGAGCGGGCGCCTCTGACGACCCCCAGCGCGGGCCGCCACCACTTGCCACACCGGTGGCGGCCCGCGCTGCTGCGCTCACTTCTCGCCGAGATCAGGGCTCCAGACGGTCGGCCCGCCGCCGCGCCATTCGATCAGCAGCGCGTCGTCCGGGCGGACGTCGTCAGGGGCCAGGCCGGCCCGCCGCAGGAACTCCAGGAGATCGCCGGGGCCGAGGGCAACCCGGAGTCGACCCAGGACGCACCGTCACCGCGCCTCAAGGGTGAACTCGGCGTCGTCATCCAACGGCGGGCTCTTCCAGATGCCGCCACTCGGAACGTTGTCCGCCGGGTTCGCGACGCCATTGGTGAACATGGTGTATTCGGCCTCAGGCGAGCCGTCCCAGACGAGAGTGGCCCTGGCACCCCGAGACTGCAAAGCGGAGGGGCCCGCGGCGTGAAGGCCAGCCTGGGTGGGAGAGGCCGTCGTGACGAGGGGGTAAGCGCGGGCGAGGGTCTCCAGTGCGGTGGCGGACTGGGTCTTGTCCTTGGCCTTGGCGATGGAGTTGGCCTCGCTGGCGATGGCCTTGAGGAGTGCCTCGCGGGCCTCGGTGGCGGCCGGTGACTGCGGGACGGCGGTCAGCACCAGGCCCACGGGGGCGGGAACATCCTGCTTGCCTTCGCTGCTGGCGGTGTCCTGGGGCTGGACCGGGGTCGGGCTCGACTCAGGCTCGGTCTTCTTCTTGGCCATGATCGATCCTCTCCTTTGCGTCGACGGATGATCAAGGTATCGACTCCGGGGCAAGGAGGGTGGCGGATCGCCTAACGCCACCCCCGCGCGACGTCTCACAGGCGATCCCGTCCAGGAAGAAGAGCCCTGCGGCAGGCCAGGCGGCCACCGCCCACAGAGATATCAGATCGGGGAATGAAATCACTCATCAAGCCGAGCAAGTCGAAGCACCGCATCCCGATCATCTACGCAGGTCAGAGGGCGTGGCCAACCGTGATGTGGCTGCGTAGGTGAGAGCGGAGAGCGAATGTCGGTGGTTCCTGGCATCGGTTCGCCGTCAAGAGGCCGAATGTCGATGAGAAGTAGCAGCACCTGAGAGCGGTGAGTCCGGTCGGGGTGGCAGCCGGCCGGGTGGTGTAGGCCGTGAAGAACTGCGTAGCGGGGGGCTGGCGTTGGCGGGCACCGTAGCGTTCGACATAACCGATCGACACCTTGATCGTGATGGCGTTGGCTGGCCGGCATGCCAGAACTGCGTACCGATCGTCTCCTGCTCCGCCGGTGGCGGGAGTCCGACCTCGAACCGTGGGCGGCGATGAACGCCGACCCCGAAGTCCGAGAACACCTGGGAGCACTGCTGACGCGGGAGCAAAGCAATGCCGCGGTGGAACTCATGCAGGCAGAGTTCGACGAGCGAGGCTTTGGGTGGTGGGCGCTCGAAGCACGGGAGACCGGTAACTTCATCGGCCGCGTCGGCTTGGACGAGGTGGACGAGGACATGCCGTTCGCGGGGGTGGACATCGGGTGGCGGTTGACCCGTTCGGCGTGGGGGCACGGTTACGCCACCGAGGCCGCCGTGGCCTGCCTGGCCTTCGGTTTCGAGGTCCTCGGGCTGCCGGAGGTCGTTGCGTCGACGACCGTCAACAACCTTCGTTCCCAGGCAGTGATGCGCCGGATCGGCATGACCCGGGACCTGGCCGACGACTTCGAGGATCCGAGCGTGCCCGAAGGGCCGCTTCGCCAGTGTGTGCTGTACCGGACCCCGCAAGATGCCCACGGGCTACACCAGGCGGCGGGACACGACCCCGGCCCCCTCGTTGTACAGAGCACAACCATGGTCCCGAAGCGAGCACCTGGGTGCTCTCGAAACCCAGCGAGATCACTTTCCCGTGAAAGAGGCTGCTCTCGCGGCTGAGCTACAGGCGCTCTCGTAACTCGCTGACAAAGCCAGTCCGGGTCCAGGCCGGGCCGTCGCAGGAACTCCAGGAGATCGCGTGGTGGGCCTACCTCGACCACCCCAAACCGACCTGCGGCCACTGAGTTCGAAATCGCTGTCGGCCACGTGGCTTCGTTCACCTCGAGGAAACCCGTGAACAAAGCCAGCCGATCCTCCGGCAGAAGCCGCTGACCAGAGCAGCGGTGGGGGCCGTCACCTCGCCGGGGGCGGCCCGCACTGCTGCTTTCATTCCTCGCCGAGATCCGGGCTCCAGACGGCCGGCCCGCCGCCGCGCCACTCGATCAGCAGCGCGTCGTCGAGTCGGACGTCGTCGGGGTCCAGGCCGGCCCGTCGCAGGAACTCCAGGAGGTCGCCGGGGCCGAGGGCGCGGCCGAGGATCTCGCCGTCGACACGGACGCGGCGTCCGCCCTCGGCGTCCGGTGGATACACGACCACGCGCAGGTCACGGCTCATCTCTCCACCTTGGCGGTACCCGCTCACTCCAGCACCCGAGGGCGGTGTCCGGGCGGCAGTGCGGGCAGGCGGGTACGCCCTCGGCCAGCAGCCGGCGGATCTGCTCCGGGGCCGCGGGGGCGCAGCGCTTGCCGGGCTCCCAGCAGTCCCCGGTGTGCACGCGGGCCGGAAGCCGGCTGACGCCGATCCCGCGCTCTACCAGCCATGCCGGGGGCTCGCGCGGCGGCTGCTGCCGGACGGTGGCAGCCTCGCGCTCCTCGGCAGCGGCAAGAGCCTGTTCCGTGCGGCTGAGTTCGCCGCGCAGGTAGGTGACCAAAGTCCGCAGCCGGGGGAGGTCTGGCGGCAAGACGGACACGATCAGCCCCCGTACTGCGCCTGACGCGCGGCCTTGCATGACGGGCACAAGGGTCTGGCCCCGACCCCGTAACGGCATGTCGGAGTGTGGCACCGGGCACAGGGGCCGGTCTGGCTGGGCGCCCAGGTGACGGGCTGCGGCCTGCTGGCGGGGGCGGGGGAGGTCATGGCGCTGCTCCTCGTGCGGGGATCCTCCAATTCAATCATGTGTTCGATTTTATGGGCGAGTGGCTTGGGTGCCCGCTGTCCTGCGGGCGCCGCAGCGCGGTCATGGATTCGACGCACGCGATCAACGTTGGATGGCATGGCAGCGCAAGCGTCGGAGGTGGGCTCCTGGCGGAAGGATCTCCGTACTCCACTCGATTGGCCCAACGGGGCTCTTCGTCAGGTCGCGCAAATCGGACACCTAGGCGCCCAATAGTGCTATGCAGATACATCTCGATCCCAGCCAAGAAGACATGGAAAGGTTGCAGTCGGCCCTCGGCAATCCGCCTCCTGCTGAAGTTGCTCGGCTGGCCAAGATAATTGCCCATGCTGGAGCTCAAGAAGCGTTTGATTACGCGACAGGTGTGGCGATGCCTGCAACGATGGCGGACTTGCGGGCCTATCGAATTTGTCGTCTTGTCAAGGCGGGCATGCGACTGTCGGAAGCTGAGAGTGTCGTCGCCAGCCTTTTCAAGGTGGCTCCCGCTTCAGCCAGGAGACTTGTGCAAACGGCAGTCGCCCGGTTTTCTGTCGAGCTGGGGAGTGACTTGCTTGCCACAGTCAAGGATGTGCTCGAAACGGCGGTATGGGACGAGGTGGAATCTGGGAAGTGGATAATGCTTCTGCCCTCCAGGCTGGTGCAAGAATGGGCTCTGGATAGGGCCCGCCTCAGCGATCTACCGAACCCCTCACGGGTGCGCGGGGCGCTCTGGCATTTTTCTGATGAGACCTATCAGCATCTGCGTGAGCTTGCCGGATTGCCCCCGAGGGCGAAACAGTGAGCACTATCGACCGCGAGATTGTCGATTCATTTCAGTTGATGGCAGTGCTCCTCGTCTTCGTCTTCTCCTACTTCTCAGTGGTTTGGGCGCGCACAGGTGAGCTAGTCGAGAAGAAAGGGAGTGATAAATTCGCCGAGGATCGGATTAGGGGAGAGCGCGCCCGGCATCGCTACATCTTGTGGGGCTTTCTTATTCTTATTATTTGCGTCCTGGCAATCTTGATTCCCGTTTCGTATCGCGTCTTCAATGATTGGGACTGGTCCGGACCGTTCAATACGGTTCGAGCAGGATTGATCCTCGTTGATGCATTTCTGATCACGGCGATTGGCGCCATCTGCCTCCTGATTAGCAAGATTTCTAAAAAGCTGGAGTGAAATAGCAGGAGGGGAACCGGGGCGAACCCTGGCCGATCTGGCCGACCCCGGGGGGAGGAGGCGCCGGGGATGGTGTTGCGACCGCCGGTTGAGCCGATGCTGGCGCAGGCCGCGGAGTCGTTGCCGGGCCCGTCCGCGCTGCGCGCGGG
>NZ_JBFBAH010000073.1:0-6064 GCF_040682115.1 Streptomyces sp. NPDC051364
GAACTGGTACTCGTGCACACGACTACCTGCTGATCATCCGCCAGCCAAACCGCCAAGCCGACGCGTCCCGATCTCAATTACCCCCGAGGCCGTTACTGCGACGGCGTGGGGACGGGGGAACAGGTGCCATGACGGCGGTCCTTTCGTGGGAGGGAGCAAGCGCTCTGCCCCACGAAACGGCGCCGACCTCACCGAGCCGCTCACCGCAACCACCCCTGCGCAATCACGGATCGAGAACAGCCCAGCGGTGACTCACCAGTGACTTTCCAAACCTCCCCACCGCAGGTCAGAGCGCCACCCGCCCAGAAACTCGCCGGTGAACCCACCGGCATCCCTGCGGCCACCGGTGACATGTCGGGTGACCTCACCATCGCCGGTGCGAACTCACCGGTGAGTGGCTACGTACGTCACAGCGGATTCCGTTTATCGCTGGCGACGGAGAGCACATGGCGGTCCCTGGCATGTGGAATGTCGCTGAGAAGCAGGAGCGGCTGGGCGGAGCTAGGCCCCCATCTGCCTTTGTGCCTGTCCAGAGGACGACGTGACGTCGCACAGGGAGCGGGTCAGGTGCAGGCCATCGATCTCGAGATCGTCGACGGTCATGTCGAGATCTATGATCTGTCCATGATCGAAGGAAAGTTGGTAAGGCTTCGCGCACTCCGTGCGCAGGATGCGGGGCATCACGTTCGGTGGCGCAATGATCCGGAGGTGGTCCACTGGGCCGCCGGCGGCAACCCGTGCTTCGGCCCAGTCACGGCGGAGGCCGTCGAGCTCGGCTTTGAGACGATGCTGCGGCTGAACCCGAAGGAATCGGCCGTCTTCACAGTCGAGGATCTGGCCGACGGCACGGTGATCGGCATGGTGGACTACCGCGATCTGGACCCGTTCGCCGGGCTGGCCACGGTCGGCGTCACCATCGGCGAGCGGGACCGCTGGGGCTGCGGCCATGGCTCCGACGCGCTGCGACTGCTGGTGGAGCACCTGTTCGGGGTCTTCGGGCTGCATCGGATCGAGCTCGACACCTGGAGCGGCAACGAGCGGGCCGTCCGCGCCTTCACCAAGGCGGGCTTCCGCGAGGAGGGCCGACGCCGGTCCACCGTGCTGGTGGCGGGCAAGCGCTACGACACCGTGCTGTTCGGGATGCTGCGCGAGGAATGGCCGGGTACTACGCGCTGAATGTCCGTCCGGCGCAGGCCCCGTTACTGATTCCCAATGGGGTTGTCAACCCGGGTTGGTGACACGCTCACAGCACGTCACCAACCCGGCTTGACAACCCCATTGGGAATCAGTGGCCCCCTTGCGGGTTCCTTCACCCGTTCCTTCGCCCGGTCAGCGAAGCAATCCGGTCCTCGCGACGAAGCGGGCGAGCTCCTCGGCGCCGACGCGGGGCAAGCCGGTGAGTACTTCCTCCGGCAGTGCCGCGATCACGGTGCACAGCCGCGCGCCTAGGTCTGACAGCGGGGACCAGGCGGAGGCGGGGACATTGACCGTGGCAAGCAGCAGGTCACCCTCGTAGAAGTAGGCGTCAATCAACGGCTCCTCAAGCAACAAGCGCACTGCGAGCGGCAGGACGTACGGCAGCGCCACCTGCTGAGAGATCAGGGTGCGCAGATCCGCCGGACCGAGTTCGCCCAGCGGAACACGCCGCAGCTCATGGACCTTGCGGACCAAACGGGTCGCGTCAGGGGCAGGAGGCGCCCAGCGGGGTGTGTCCAGCTCATCGAGCGTGCGGTCGAGGTGCAGAAGATGGTCCATAGGCTTCATTCTCGCCAGAACAGGCAGGGAATCTCTGACTCGGGTCACTAGGAGCGATTCGCTGGTGAGTCGTTCAGCGCCGGGTCTGGTGCCCTCGGCGATGTCGTCGACATGGGTCAGGTCGCGGACCTGGCGGCCGCCGCCGTTGAGGTGCGGCGGCAGTCCCAGGGATGCGCGGGCGGCGAACCAGGCCACCACCCACGAATGCTTTGGAACGAGTGATCACGGATCCGGCCCTGCCTCTGCCGCGCCCCGAGAGGGATAGGGCCGCGACACCGGTCGGCTCACCTGGCTGCGACTGGGCTGCTGGACGGGGTACGCAGCTCAGCCAAGGGTGCGGACCAGGGGTCGGGCCCGCTCGTTCAACTCCCGGGCCAGAGGGTTCTCCTTGTGGGGATGTAGTGCTGACACCATGTAGCGGATCCGGTCGTCGCAGCGGCCGGACTTGACCTGTACGTAGTCGTCCAGCACCTTGTGCCAGCTCAGGCACGCTTCTTCGAGGCGGCCGACACGCAGCTTCCGCTCTGCCAGCATGGAGTTGTACCGGACGCGTGTGCGGCGGTAGACGGGCTCCCGGAGCCGGTCTGCCTCTTCCAGCGACTCGATGGACCCGGTGACGTCGCCGAGTTCGTAGCGGACCTGGGCCACGTGGTAGCTCAGCGACGATGGGTCGTAGGAGCCGAACGCCTTCGCCCGGGACTCTGCCTTCTCCATCGCGGCTTCCGCCTGCCTCAGCTTCACCAACGCACCCGCACGGTCTCCGGTCTGGGCAGCGGCGTGTGCTTTCTGCCCCACGAGGAAGGCCACCATCCGGGGACCTGCCTGAGGGGAAGCAGATCCGGCGGACTCGGCACGGCGCAGGGCCTGGGCCCCGTGGCCAAGGTCCACTGCGTGGACGCTCATCCCTCGCAGGGTCGTGCAGTACGTGAGGTGGTCTCCGGCTCGGCCTGCAAGGTCCAGAGCCATCAGGTAGTAGCGCTGGGCCAGCCCGTCCTCGCGTTCGTCCATTGCCATGTACCCAGTCAGATAGCAGTGGTCGGCGGCGGCGGACAGCATCGCATTGCGGACAGGATCGGAAGCTTGCGCCTTGAGGTACGGGGCGATGGTGTTGACCAGGAACGCGGCGGCCATGGGACGTGTCGCTCGGCCACCGAACTGGTCATCGAGACTGGAGATGTGCTCTGTCATGGCAATGACCGCGTTCACCTCGGTCATGCCGATCCGGGCATGGGGACCGGCCGCGATCTGCTCGAAACGGTCTGCGATATCGGAGAACCCGGGATCGCCAGGCCGGCGGAGTACAGCCCGCCTTTCAGCACCGTCCTGCGTTTCGGGTCCATGTCTGCGCTCCCCAGATCGACCAGTCCGGCAACGGTATCTGTGGACTCGCTTGGGTGATGTGGTGAACCCCGCCTCGTACGAGGTCACCGGCCTGTGCAGGCGGCGGGAGATCGCCTCGATGATCAGAGGCCTGACCCTCGCCGAGGCAGTGTCCGCGGACCCTGTCGCCCTCAGCCCGTAGACGCCCCGCCATCGCGGTCGATCATCGACGCCGAGCTCGTATCCGATGACGACGGCGCACGGCCGGCGGTGGGCGCCGCGCCGCCGGGCCCGCGGCGAAGGCGAACGCCGATCACGCTGGTGAGCCGAGAACGGGCGCCCTCGCTCCGCCTTGCAACTTTGGTGTCGCAGCGGCGATCCGCGCCCGGTGACGAGCCAGACTCCATGGCCGCGGTCGCCTCGGGGTGGGCCTCGCGTGGGAAGGCGGTCCTGCGGCTGCCTGCGAGTCGTAGGCTCAAGGTCCACGTCGGCAAGCGCAAGGGGGCATCGTGACGGCGGAAATCGCTATTGTTCACACGGCCATCGATCAGGAGGAGGGAGCCCGGGCGCTGGCTGAAGGGGCGGTGAAGGAGCGGCTGGCTGCGTGCTCGCACCTCGACTCGCCGTTCGAAGCCACCTACTGGTGGCAGGGCAAGCTGGAGAAGGCCAGGGAGTGGCGAATCTCGTACAAGACCACTGTGGACCGCGTGCCGGAGCTCCAGGCCTGGGTGCACGAGAATCACCCGTACGACGTACCAGAGTTCATTGTGCTTTCCGTGGTTGGCGGCTCGGATGCCTACCTCAAGTGGGTAGCTGACGAGACCAGGCCCCAGTAGCTTCAAGGCGTAACGGCCGGGGCTCGGTAGGGTCGAGCCTCCGCCGTTACGCTGCGAGCTCCTTCAGGTGCTCCGCCAGATCGCGTTCCGACGTGGGCAGCAGGCTGGCGATAGCCGAAGCCCGGCTCCGGGAGATTAGCGGTATGACGACATGGCAGGTGGCGAAGCGCCTGCTGATCTCCCAGCCCAATATCAGTCTGCTGGAGAACGGCCGCCGCCTCGTCAAGCCGCGCGACCTGCGCGATCTCTGCGAGCTGTACGGAGTTCAGGATCAGCGGCGGGTTGACCATCTGATGCAGCTGGCCGGGGAATCGGGTCAGCAGGGCTGGTGGAACTCCTACGGCGACATCCCGTACGGCGACTACATCGGCCTGGAGGCCGAGGCGGCAGCGATCCGGCTCTACGAGCCGCTGATGATCCCCGGCCTGCTGCAGACCCCCGCCTATGCCCGGGCGGTCATCGCAGGAACGATCCCTCATGCCACGGCCGAACACGCCGCTGCACGCCTCCAGGTGCGCCTGCGGCGCCAGGACCGGCTGGCGGCCCCGCGCAACCCGCTTCACTTGTGGGCCGTACTGGACGAATCGGCACTGCGCCGCGTCGTGGGCAGCCGCGAGGTCATGCGCAAGCAGCTGGACCATCTGACCCACCTCAGCGCCCAGCCGCACATCACCATGCAGGTCCTCCCTCATGGTGTGGGTGCGCACCCGGGTGTCTCGGGACAGTTCTCGCTGCTCGAGTTCGCCGACGCCACCGATGCGAGCGTGGTGTATCTGGAAAGGCTCACCAGCGACCTCTATCTGGAGAAACGATCCGCCGTGCGGCTCTACAGCGACATGTATGCGCACCTGCAGGCCCAGGCGCTGAGCCCGGACAGTACCCGGCATCTCATCAACGAAGCCATCAAGGCGTACGCCGGCCCGGAATCCCAGCCAGATGCCCACACACCGTCCCTGCCGAACCAGTGAGCGCCCTGCTTACGAACCCGTCCAGGTGCCGATTCGGCCACGCCGGGGCAATCCAGCCCCGCTCGTCGTCGACCGGGGCTGTGGCACCTCCGGCCACTGCGTCCGTGGATCGGGCTGCTGGCTGATCCTCACCGACAACACCATGCATTGCGTGAGCCGTTCTGAGTTGAGGCCAGATCTGCGCTTCCCAGGAGCGGTATGGGTTTCGGCGGACCGGACACCGCCGCACGCGACGGCAATGATGGTGACTTCGACGACGTGAGGGCCGTTCTCGGAGCTGATCACTCGCGAGCGCTACTGAGCCCCTGGACGATGTATCCAGGGGCTCAGCCGCCAAACGGCGGACGGGACGTCCTACGTGCTTGACCGAGCTTCAGCCCCTGCCGCCGACCCGTACGCAGCAGTCGGTGACGGGAAGGCGGAGCGTGGGCCGATCCGGCCGAGTGCTCGAGACCCGAAGGGGCAGGGGCGTGACGCGGTCAAGTCTGCGATGGGCTAGTCCTGTCGAGTTGTCGTACCTCGCCGGATTCTCTTCATGGTGAAGAGGACCGAGCCTCCGACGAATGCCAGCGCTGCTGCAGAGGCAGCCATGATGCCGGTCCCGCTGCTTGAGCCGGCCCCCGCCGGCTGCTGGCCGGTGGCGGCGCTCACGTGGGCGAAGTTGACGCTCCTGGCCGCCTGGCCGGGACCCCCGTCGCCGGGATCATCATCTTGGCTGTTCGGCAGGAAGTCGGCCCACGGCGGCTTGCCCTCGTCGTGGTCGTCCTGACCGTTCCCGTTCTCGCCCTTGTCGTGGTCGCCGTCCTCGTCCTTGTCGTGGTCGTCGCGGCCGTTTTCGCCCTTGTCCTTGTCCTTGTCCTTGTCGTGGCCGTGGTGCCCCTTCTCGCCCTTGTCACCGCGAGGCCCCTTGGGGCCTACGGGCCCGGTGGGTCCGACAGGTCCTGCGGGTCCTGCGGGTCCGGTCGGGCCGGGGGCGCCGGGAGCGCCAGGGGCGCCGGGGGCGCCGGGGCTGCCGGTCGGGCCGGGGGCGCCGGGAGCGCCAGGGGCGCCGGGGGCGCCGGGGCTGCCGGTCGGGCCGGGGGCGCCGGGAGCGCCGGGGGCGCCGGGGGCGGCGGGGGGGCGCGTCGGGCCGGGGGCGGCGGGGCGGCCGGGCGGGACGCGGGCCCCGGGCGCGCCCGGAGCGCC
>NZ_JBFBAH010000074.1:0-5495 GCF_040682115.1 Streptomyces sp. NPDC051364
ACCCACCCCGGCCAGATCCGGAAGAGACAACGCCACCGACACCACCCCCCGATGACGTCGTCTCACCAATCCAGCCCTACGTCAACGGCATTGCGTCTAGACGCTCGTGCGTACCGCTCCTGCCGTCTGCTCGGATGTCTCGGATGTCTCGGATGCCTCGGGTGTCTTGGGCAGGTCGTTGCCCGTCGGCCGGCCGAGGAGCCAGCTCAGCAGCGGACCCGCCATCGCGGTCGTGACCACGGCCATGACGACCATGAGCGAGTAGAGCCCCTGGTCGAGGAAGCCCAGTTGCAGACCCACGTTCAGGACGATGAGTTCGGTCAGGCCGCGGGTGTTCATCAGCGTGGCGAGCGCAGCGGACTGCCGCACCGGCATCCTGTTCAGCCGGGCGGCCGTGAACGCGCCGATGAACTTGCCGCCGACGGCCACCAGGAGGATCAGCGCCAGGGCTCCCAGCCCGTCCATGTTCAGCCCCGAGAGATCGACCTTGAGGCCGGCGACGAGGAAGAACACCGGCAGCAGCAGCGTGCCGTTCATCTCCCCGAGGCGCTCGTGCACCTTCGAGCGGAGCTGATCGGTGCCGGTGCGCGGGAGGACCACACCGAAGAGGAACGCGCCGAAGATGTAGTGCAGACCCACCCACTCGGTGGCGGCGGCGGACAGCAGCAGACCCGCGACGATGCACGCGAACACGGTCGGGGTGAGCCGGAGCGCGGGCCGGCGGGCCACGTAGCGCTGCAGCAGGGGGCGCAGGACGAAGAGCATGCCCAGCAGGTACGGGATCGCGAGCAGGATGCGCCACTCGTCGCCGCCGGCGGAGCCGCTGATGGCGACCACGGCGGCGAGCACCGACCATGCGAGAACGTCGTCGATGGAGGCGCAGGCCAGAGCCACCACACCCAGCGGGGTGCGCGTCATGTTCCGGTCGGTGAGGATGCGGGCCAGTACCGGGAACGCCGTGATCGACATGGCGATGCCCATGAACAGCATGAACGCGGTCTGGTTGCCGGTGCCGTACTCCTCCATCAGGTAGAGCGCCAGGACCATGCCTAGGCCGAAGGGCACCACGATGGAGCTGAACGAGATGCCGGCGGCAAGGCTTCCGCTGCCGCGGATCAGCTTGGCGTCCCACTCGAGGCCGACGATGAACATGAAGACCGCGACTCCGACCGCGGCCAGAGCGCTGAGCAGTGGCCGGATGGATACGGGGAAGAGGGCGTCGGAGATGGCCCCGTGGAACAGGGTCGGCCCCAGCGCGATGCCGGCGAGAACCTCACCGATCACCGCCGGCTGTCCGAGCCGCCGGGCCAACGCGCCGAGTACGCGTGCCAGGATCACGATGGCGGCGAGGCCGAGGAGGAGTGACGTGGTCTGATGGGTGTTCATACGGTCCGTCTCCGTAAGGCGGGGTCTGTCCTGTGACCCCTTGGGGCAGCGCGGGCGGGTGGTCAGGTGCCCGGTGACCGCCTGGTGCGGTCATCGGGTGTGGTCGGGGTACGTGAACTGGGTAGCGTTTTCACGGGGCTGCGTCACGACTATGCGCCCCCTCGGAAGAGCCGCGGTGCAGTTCCGCCGGAGTATGACTCGTAAGCCGCTGTGGAACGGACCCTGACGCCGGGGAAAGCCGCAGATCCCACCTGGCGCGCACGCTCATCGCGAAGGTGCCGTGAGCGCTCACGGCCCGGACGCGACGCCATCCTCGCTCACGCGGGGTAGACGCCGTAGCGAGGACTTCTACGACAGCGCAGGGTCCCGCTCTGGAGCCAGCCGGCCTTCCACCAGGGACGGCCTCTGGCCGGCTACCCACAACGAGGGCCGCCTGCCAGAGAACGTCATGGGTGGCGCGATGGTCATGGAAGGCGGTCCACTGAGCGCCGGTGGCGGCGCGTGCGGGCTCCGGGGTACTGCGGGTGGCAGTCGTGCGGGCCATGGCTGCGGCGAAACCGGGATCGCGGCGGCGGCGCTGGTAGACGGCCGCGGTCGTGATGCCGACCTCGGCCGCGGCCTTGGTCGTCGCCGTCCCGGCACCCGGATACTCGATGAACTGGCAGCGCCGCTCCGGTGTGAAGCGGGAGGGGCGGCGCTCCGCGCCCTGCGCGGTCGCCGCGTCGCATGCCGAGGCATGCGCCGGCTCTTCGCTGTGCCAGGTGTTGGCCTGCCCGGCACCGTCGCAGAGGATCTGGGAGGCCAGGCTGGTGAAGCACCCCGAGCCAGCAGCCGCAGGTGGTCCGCCCGGCCCACGATATCCACCGCGGCCCGCGGCTGCCTTCGGTTACGGGGTACGTTCGGCCCCACGGGGCGCGGCCCTGACCAAAGGGGCCGCGACGGGGGCCGCGCCCCGACAGCGCGAGAGCGGCCGGGCTGGGCGGTGTCCGCGGCCAGGGCCGGATTCCACTCCCTCGTGCGGGTGGAGCTGGGACCGCTGGCGAACCGTCTCGCTTCCTCTTGCCGTCGCAGCGGTCATGAAGCCGATCGATGAGCAGCACGTCGCGGAGCCCGGCCTGGTGGTGCTGGACATCACCGGCGGGGACGAGGACACCGTCCCGGCCGTCATGGCCGCACTGGAGGAACGCTGGGTGGCTGTGTCATCCAGAAGCGAGAGCACCTATCGCTCAGCTGCGAGACCGCCCTCTGTTGTCGGGAGTCACCGTCGCCGAGTTATGAGAGCACTGGGGTTCTTGCTTCGGAGTCCTGGATGTGCTGGCTGAGGGGCCTCGGAAGTCGGCCCAGGGGATCAATGGAACCGTGGTCGGCGCTGAGATTGATCACGCTGCCCCTGGAGCGGGGTGGGGCAGCGCGTCCGGGTGATTGGCGAGGTCCGGCAGTGTCCCCTGTCCGTCACGGAAGTTGATCAAGCAGTTGCTGATGGGGGACCAGCTGCTGTCTTCGGGCCCGTCCGGTCTCCCCTGTGATGGACCTTGACTGTGGGAGTTCGTCAGAGCAGGGCGATCGCAATCGCGGTGGCGAGCCGGCGACGGGCGACAGCACTGACCGCTGCGGCCCTTCTGGCCGACGGGTTGATGGCGGGTGCGGCGCCCGTGCTCGCGGAGGGTGACCCCGCCGGTTGCACCCGGGTGGCCAAGGAGGGTGAGGCCGGCGGGGAGACCCCCGTTTCCACCGGTCGAGGACTGAGCCACGATCACGGCCTGGTGGCCAACCAGACGGTCACAGCCGCTGTGGCGGTGAGTCCGACATTGAGTGTGATCCGGCTGTCTTCGCCGGTCAGGTGAACGGCCATCGCACCGGTCTGCAGGAGTACGAAGCCGACGGCTGCGGCCGGCGCCAGCCAGGGAGCGGTGCCGGTCAGCGGTGGCAGGATCAGACCGGCCGCGCCGAGTATTTCGACCGCCCCCAGCGCCCTGAGGGCAGGCAAGGGCATGCGGTCGACCCAAGCCATCATCGGTCGGAGTTGATCGCGGCTGCGGATCACCTTCAGCGTGCCTGCGTAGAAGTAGAAGAGCGCGAGCAGTCCCGCGACGATCCAATAGGCGATGTTCATGGTTCCCGTTCATGGGGCCCCGGTTCGCGGGGGCCTATTGCGTCGAGTGTCAGGGAAGCCCCTGGAGAAGGCCGGTCCGTCGTCCGAGGGGTTCGGACGCGAAAGGCGGGAGCGCCACGCCCCACAGCTCGAAGGAGGACGGCCGAGCCGTTCCGTCCCGTCGGCCTCACGCGAGGTCAGTGGCGGGCTGTGTCGCGTAGCGGCTCATCGCGTCGATGTTGACCTGTGGCGTCAGCGGCCGGCCGCCGGCGAGCACCTCCTGAAGGTCTCGGAAGTACTGCACGTACAGATCGGGTGTGAATGTGCTGAGCATGACGGCGGGTTGGTCGGTCAGGTTGGCGAAGCTGTGCGGGGTGCCCGGCGGAACCATGACGAGCGTCCCCGCGGTGGCGTCGTAGTCCTCGTCCCCGACGGTGAACCGCACGTTGCCGGAGAGGACGTAGAAGCCCTCGTCGTGTTGGCCATGGCGGTGCTGCGGCGGACCCTGCGTGTGCGGGGCGAGGACGGACTCGGTGATCGCGAGGCGGTGCCCGGTGTGGCTGCCGTCCTCGAGAACGCGCATGCGCGTGGTGCCCAGAACGATCGTCTCGCCGTCGCGGGGACCCACCACCGATACGGCGGGGTCGGCCTGCGGCTCGCTGGTCTTGGCTTCTTCGGTCATGTTCACCAGTGCACCGCCGGGACCTCGCCGGTGTCCAAGACCTATTCAGCAGCGCCGATACCTCATGGGTATCGTTGCAGCGTGGAGCTACGGACCTTGCGCTACTTCGTGGCGGTCGCCGAGGAACTCCACTTCGGCCGGGCCGCCACCCGACTGCATATGAGTCAGCCGCCGCTGAGCCGGGCGATCAAGCAGTTGGAAGCCGAGGTCGGGGCTCTGCTCTTCGCCCGCTCGAGCACCGGCGTCACGCTCACTCCGGTGGGCACGGTGCTGCTCGACGAGGCGCGAGCCCTACTCGACCACGCCGACCGCGTCCGGGTACGCGTGAGCGCGACAGCCGGCGTCGCGACCATCACCGTCGGCATCTTGGGCGACGGCACCGACCCGGGAGTCGCCAGGCTGGCCGCCGCCTACCGCCGAAACCACCCCGGCATCGACATCCGCATCCGCGACACCGATCTGACCGACCCGACGTGCGGACTGCGCGCTGGACTGGTCGACGTCGCCCTCACCCGGGCGCCGTTCGACGAGACCTCCCTGACGATGCGTGTGCTGCGGACCGATCCGGTCGGCGTGGTCCTGCGCGCCGACGACCCGCTGGCCCGTAGCGACCGGCTGCGGCTGGCCGAGCTCCGCGACCGCCGCTGGTTCCAGTTTCCGCAGGGCGCTGACCCCATCTGGCAGTCGTACTGGAACGGTGGCAGGCCGCGCGAGGGACCAGTGGTGCGCGCCGTCCAGGAATGCCTGCAGGCTGTGCTGTGGAACGGCACGGTCGGCCTGGCGCCGCTCAGACACGACCTGCCCGCGGAGTTCACCGTGGTACCGCTGATCGACATGGCGCCGAGCCCAGTGGTGGCGGTGTGTAACGAAGGAGAGACCAACCCGTTGATCCGATCATTCATCGAGATCGCGGCAGCCGCGTACCGCCACTGAGCATCGGCGACGGCGCTGCCGCAGCGCGTGAACAATTCGAACGCTGCAGCCCTCGTGACCGCCTCCGGAAATGGTGATACCTGCTGTCGTTTCTCGGTTCTGGCACACGACGCCGACCCTCTGCAGGGGGCCTGACCCTTGATCGGGGACACCCTGATCACTGGATCGTGGAGATCCGAGGAACAGGAGTTCCCGTTGGGGACGTCGAAGTACAGCCCTGAGTTCCGGGCCGATGCCGTCGCGCTGTACCGGGCCAGGCCCGGTGGCAGCTACTCGTCGGTGGCCAAGGACCTGGGCATCAACCACGGGGCCTTGACCCAAGGCCGGGTAGTTAACGTTTTCGCAGGTCACGCAAGGGGTGTTGGGGTCCATGCCGTGGCGGCGTAGAGGCCGGGGCCGAGT
>NZ_JBFBAH010000075.1:0-5143 GCF_040682115.1 Streptomyces sp. NPDC051364
AAGATCAGACGGCGGGACACCACCGAAGCGATCATCGGCGCCATCACGGGCACCCTCGCCCGCCCGCAGCTCCTCGTCCTTGGCCGCCACGACCAGCGTGGCCAGCTGCGCGCGGTCGGCCGGACCGTACCGCTGCGCCCGGACGTGTCCCGGCAGGTAGGCGAGCACCTCGCCGCGGCCGGGCCCGGCCACCCCTTCGAGGGGGTGCGGTTCACTTCGGCGTGGGGGAGCCGCGACGTCCTGGACGTGGTGCTCGTCCGCCCGGACGTGGTGGCGGAAGTCAGCGCAGACAGGGCGGTTGACCGGGGTAATTTCCGGCACCCGCTCCGGTTCCAGCGGATCCGCCTGGACGTGGCCACCGCCGACGTTCCGCCCTTCGGCCAGGGGTCGGCTACGGCGGCCGGCTGACCGCCTCGGCACGCGCTGGCGAAGGCTTTCTCGGGGGCCGGCACCGATGGGTGCCGGCCCCCATTTCCTGTCCCCCGCAGGGGTGAATCCGGCCCTCGTGTACGCGTGGGCGACTTGTGCTGCATGCTCACAACTCGCCCCGAAATCTGGGCCATTGACAGCAAACAGGATCTTTAGGCATGTTTCCGGCGTGGCCCGATCGTCGGGTCGCCGATGTGTGATCGGAGTGCGGTTCATGGCGCGTTTGGTACGTGAGAGCTACGACGAGAGCCAGGCCGCGGGCCGGCTGCGGGTGCCTCTGGCGGCCTGGCGGTGGGCGGTCGGCTCGGGCCTGGTCCCGCCGGCCGACGCCGGCCCTGGCCTGTGGTCGCGGGCGGTGGCGGAGGCCGCCGACCCGGAGCAGGTGCGCGCGGCCCTGCGGGGTCCGATCGGTGCCGGGGTGGCGGCGGACCGGCTGACGGAGGCCCTGGGGGAGCCGTTGCGGTGCCGGCCGCGGGTGACCGCGGCAGCGGTCGGCCACCTCGCCCACGCCGGTCTTCTGGTCCGCCTCGGCGGGGACGCGGAGTTTCCCGACGTCCACCCGGACCAGGTGGCCGCCCTCGCGCGCCGTCGGGACCTGCCGGCCCTGCTCGACCGTCACGTCCCCCTCGGCCCGGACCAGGCCGCCCGCCGGCTCGGCGTCCGCCGCGTCGACTTCGACGCCGCGGTGCGACTTGGGTTCGTCTCACCCGTGGGCTCGGTGGAGATCGACTACAAGCGGCAGGGCGGCGTGACCTCGGTGCCCTTGTTCAACGCCGAGGAGGTTGCCCTGCTCCCCGTCGTCCGCCCCTGGGTCGACTGGAGGGCGGTGCGCGCCGCCCGCGCGGGCTGCCGGTCCCCGCTCGCCGCTCTGGACCCGGTTGTCCCGGGCCGGGACTGGGTGCTGCTGGCGGAGGTGGCGCGGATGGCTCGGGTGGGGCGGGCCGCGGTGGTGAACTGGCGCCGCCGGCTCGCCGACTTCCCCGCACCGGCCGGCGGCACGGAGGTGCATCCGCAGTTCGACCGGTCGGCGGTGGTCGCGTGGCTGCTGGCCCACGACAAGATCGAGGTGCCCGTGGCCATGCCGTCGGCCTCGCTGGTCGTGGTCGGCGCCGGGCGCCGTACCTCCCGGTTCCGGCTCGATGACCCGCACCTGGTCCTGGCCAACGACGTGGAGGGGGAGGACGTGTTGTCCGGCTGGTCCACCGACGCGGACGCCGACGAGTTGGCCGCCCTGACGTCGAGGGAGTCCGGGGCGTCGGTGGGCCGGCTGACCGCGCCCGGCACGGCGCCGCTGGCGGTGCTGGGGGAGGTGCGGTTGATCGAGCGGTTCCGTTCGGGGGCGGGCGGCCTGCGGGTGACGCTGGCGTGGCCGGCCATGCTGCGAGGCACCGCAGAGGGGACGGCGGGCGGGGTGGTCCGGCACGGCGTGCCGTACGTCGGCCCGGGCGAGGAATGCGTCTGCCACCGCCACGACTGCGGCGGTATGGTCCCGGCCGACTCCTGCGCCGAGCACGGCCGGGCTGTCGGTCCGGCGCTGGAGTGGCACCCCGGCGGCGGCATCCGCTGCACGGCCCTACAGCACAGCCGTGCAGCGGCCGAAAGCGCCGGCACTGCGCCGGCCTGGCCGGACCCGCCGGAGGTCCCGACGTACATCTAGCTCGGGCGCGCCCACTCCACCCCGAGGGCGGCCAGGGCGGCGAGTTGGTCCTGGCCGAGCCGCTCGCGCCGCTGCTTCTGGTTGACGATCCACACGCCCGTGCGGTGCTCGGTCCCGTCCGGGAGGTGCTCGACATGGGCCCGCCCGGGCAGGCCGCCGCCTTCCCGTTCGATGTACTGATGGAGGGCCTGTATGCCCTTGTGGAATGCTTCCGCACCGCGTCCGGACGTGGGGGTCGTGCCCGGCGCGGCGGTCGTCGTACGGGCCCGTACGGCCCGCGCGGGCTTCACCCCGAGTTCGGTGAGGCGGCGCTGCTGCTCCTCAGTGAGTTGGCGGAAGTCGCGGCGTTGGGTGGCCGTCCACCGGCCGATGTCCTCGCCGTGCCACGTCACCCCCGGCACGATGTCCGCAAGGCGCGCACCGCCCGTCAGGAGGGCCTTCAGGCCCGCGTACTGGCGCTGCCAGTCCACCGTCCACCCGAGCGCGCCGGGGTTCCAGTCGGGATCGATCGCGGCGAGCGCGGCGGCGCGCCGCTCGGCCCGGCCGGGGTCCTTGCCGAGCCCTCCGGGCCGGCGGACGTTGGTCAGCCACTGCCCCACCGGCTTGTCCAGCGCGGTCGCGTGCCGTGGCGCAGCCAGGGTCCCGTGCTCGGCGAAGTACGCCCGCGCGGCCGCGAGGTTCTCCGCGAACCCCGCGTCGGCGGTGTCCCACACGATCCCCAGCTCCTCCAGCTCGGCGGCCCGCTCACCGGTCATCTGCCCGGCGCGGAAGGCGCGGCGCTGGTCGGAGAGCCACCGCCCGAGGGGGTGAGCGCCCTCCACGTGGTCGTAGGGCACTTCCAGGTGCTGCTCCCGTTCCCGGTAGCGCCAGGCGGCCTCGATGCCGCGGCGCCAGTCCTGGCGTTCGGTGTTGAAGACCTGGTAGCTGATCCACTTCGCGATCAAGGCGGGGTCGCGCGGGGCGGCGAACCGCAGCAGCAGCCGGGCTTCCTCGTCGCCCTCGTCGGGCGCCGTCCCGATGAGGGGCGACGGCGCTACGATGCGCTTCTGGGCTTCCTGAGGAATTGCGAGCATTTCCACTGCACGCTCATCATGTGCCCGAAGCCCTTGCAACACCCGAATGAGAGGGCCATATGACTTGGAGGAAAGAATGTCCTCCGGGTCCTCGTCCTCGGCCAGGAATACCGGCACAATCAGGGTGGCCATTTTGCCCTCCCCGGGCTTCTGGCGCAGCGCCCGGCCGATGGCCTGGACGATGTCGACCGCAGACCCCTTGGGGTCGATCAGGGCAACACTGTCCACGGCGCGGATATCGACTCCTTCGCCCAGGACGCGACAATTTGCGAGCACGGCGCGGCCGGCGCGGCGGCCGAAGTCCGCGAGGACGTCGGCCCGGTGCTCGGCTTCGTGCTGTCCGCGCAGCCACCCCGTCCACACCTTCGCCGGGTGCCGGGCGGGGTCGACGGCATGCAGCCGGGCCGCGACCCGCGGCAGGCCCTCGGCGAAGGCCTGCGCCTCGATGGTGCGGTGGTGGAAGGTGATGGTGGTCTTCAGGTCGTGGGTGGTCATGGTCTCCAGGAGGGTGGTCTGCATGGCGGCGAGACGCTCACCCCGCAGTTCCTCCTCCCACCGCTCCCTGCCATAGAGCCGGTCCGGGGTCACGACAGGGTCCACCAATTCGGCCACAACCACCTGATAGCGGGCCAAAAGACCGCGCGAGATCGCGTCCGCCAGCGACAGCTCGTAGACGACCGGACCGAACACCTTCGGGTCGTCCATCGAGCACGCCAACTCCGCCGGCAACGCCTCGAAACGCGGCACGAACGGCCTCCCCTTGGCCTCCGCCTTCCGCCGCCGGGCCTCTTCCTCCCGCCGGTGCGCCGCCGCGGCCGCCCGCATCTCGGCACGCGTCCGCGGCCGCTCCGCCCAAATCCGCGGAGTGGCGGTCATGTACAGCCGGCGGTGGGCGGGGATGACCTCCTGGCGGTGCACCGCCGCCCACGCCTTCCCAGCCGACCCCGAGGTCCGGTGCGCCTCGTCCACCACCACCAGGTCGAAGGGCTCCATCGCCAGCCCGTACTCCCCGGCGAACGCCTCGGCCACGACCGGCAAGGAGGCGTAGGTGGCGTACACGGTGACCGGGCCCCGGCCGTGCCACAGGGCGAGCTGCGGCGCCGACGTCGTGGCGCGGACCTTCAGGGCGTACAGGTGGGCGTTGTCCTCAAGCGAGCACACCGCGACCGCCGGCCCGGCGTGGCCAGCCGTGCGCCACTCCCGGGCGGTCTGGGTGAGGAGATCGAGCGTGGGCAGGAGCACCAGGACCCGCCCGCCGCGGGCAAGCCTCAGCGCGGCAGCCGCCGCAATGAACGTCTTTCCGGTCCCGCACGCAGAAACGACCGTGGCCCGTAGACCGGCCTTGGGAATTCGCTTCCTGGGCGGAATGTCGAGCCCTCGGACGATTGCCTCTACCGCTTCTTCCTGGTGCGGAAACAGCGTGATTTCGCTGGCCTTCTGCATTCGGCTTTACTCCATCGAGTAGAGAGGGTTCGTGGGCCCTATCAGGGGTGGTGGCGTGGTTTTCGGGATGGTACACAGCATCCGGATTATCGTGGTTGCTTGTCTGTGAATGTGCGGCGTGTGCGGATCTCGTTCTGGTGGTGACTGATTCCTCGTGATGCTACACAGCTTGCATCTGTGTGATGTAGTCTTGACTCTACCGCGGTGGTCCCTTCCGAGGAGCGGGTTTCCGGGTTTCGGTCTGGCCTTTCGGCGGAGTGGACGGAGCGTCAGATGTGAGGGGCCTGAATCTTCCCCGCTACTGCTGGCCGGGCCCGCTTGCGGGCCCTTGGCCCGGAGGCGGAGCCGGAGGGCCGGGGTGGGAGCGAAGCGGACACCCCAACAGGCCGTAGGCCTGGACCCCGTGAAACGGGGTCGCTTTCCGCGGCGGAGCGCGGGAGGCGGAGCCCGCGGAGCGGGCCCGGTCCGGGTGGAGCGCAGCGGAGCCCGGACTGTCCGGAGCGAAGCGGAGGACTCCGGCCCGAAGGGCCGGCAGATCGGG
>NZ_JBFBAH010000076.1:0-2418 GCF_040682115.1 Streptomyces sp. NPDC051364
TTCAAAGTCTCCCACCTATCCTACACAAGCCGAACCGAACACCAATATCAAACTATAGTAAAGGTCCCGGGGTCTTTCCGTCCTGCTGCGCGAAACGAGCATCTTTACTCGTAGTGCAATTTCACCGGGCCTATGGTTGAGACAGTCGAGAAGTCGTTACGCCATTCGTGCAGGTCGGAACTTACCCGACAAGGAATTTCGCTACCTTAGGATGGTTATAGTTACCACCGCCGTTTACTGGCGCTTAAGTTCTCAGCTTCGCACGCCCGAAAGCGCACTAACCGGTCCCCTTAACGTTCCAGCACCGGGCAGGCGTCAGTCCGTATACATCGCCTTACGGCTTCGCACGGACCTGTGTTTTTAGTAAACAGTCGCTTCTCGCTGGTCTCTGCGGCCACCCCCAGCTCACGGAGTAAATCCGATCACCAGTGATGGCCCCCCTTCTCCCGAAGTTACGGGGGCATTTTGCCGAGTTCCTTAACCATAGTTCACCCGAACGCCTCGGTATTCTCTACCTGACCACCTGAGTCGGTTTAGGGTACGGGCCGCCATGAAACTCGCTAGAGGCTTTTCTCGACAGCATAGGATCATCCACTTCACCACAATCGGCTCGGCATCAGGTCTCAGCCTTATATGAGGGACGGATTTGCCTACCCCTCGGCCTACACCCTTACCCCGGGACTACCACCGCCCGGGCTGGACTACCTTCCTGCGTCACCCCATCGCTTACCTACTACAAGTCTGGTTCGTCGGCTCCACCACTTTCCTTTCCCCGAAGGGTCCGGAACGGCTTCACGGACTTAGCATCGCCTGATTCGATATTGGGCGTTTCAAAGCGGGTACCGGAATATCAACCGGTTGTCCATCGACTACGCCTGTCGGCCTCGCCTTAGGTCCCGACTTACCCTGGGCAGATCAGCTTGACCCAGGAACCCTTAGTCAATCGGCGCACACGTTTCTCACGTGTGTATCGCTACTCATGCCTGCATTCTCACTCGTGAACCGTCCACAACTAGCTTCCGCTGCTGCTTCACCCGGCACACGACGCTCCCCTACCCATCACAGCGGGCGTTGGCCCTATTGCTGCAATGACACGACTTCGGCGGTACGCTTGAGCCCCGCTACATTGTCGGCGCGGAATCACTTGACCAGTGAGCTATTACGCACTCTTTCAAGGGTGGCTGCTTCTAAGCCAACCTCCTGGTTGTCTCTGCGACTCCACATCCTTTCCCACTTAGCGTACGCTTGGGGGCCTTAGTCGATGCTCTGGGCTGTTTCCCTCTCGACCATGGAGCTTATCCCCCACAGTCTCACTGCCGTGCTCTCACTTACCGGCATTCGGAGTTTGGCTAAGGTCAGTAACCCGGTAGGGCCCATCGCCTATCCAGTGCTCTACCTCCGGCAAGAAACACACGACGCTGCACCTAAATGCATTTCGGGGAGAACCAGCTATCACGGAGTTTGATTGGCCTTTCACCCCTAACCACAGGTCATCCCCCAGGTTTTCAACCCTGGTGGGTTCGGTCCTCCACGAAGTCTTACCTCCGCTTCAACCTGCCCATGGCTAGATCACTCCGCTTCGGGTCTAGAGCGTGCAACTCAATCGCCCTATTCGGACTCGCTTTCGCTACGGCTTCCCCACACGGGTTAACCTCGCTACACACCGCTAACTCGCAGGCTCATTCTTCAAAAGGCACGCAGTCACGACTGTATGTGCAAGCACATACAGCGACGCTCCCACGGCTTGTAGGCACACGGTTTCAGGTACTATTTCACTCCGCTCCCGCGGTACTTTTCACCATTCCCTCACGGTACTATCCGCTATCGGTCACCAGGGAATATTTAGGCTTAGCGGGTGGTCCCGCCAGATTCACACGGGATTTCTCGGGCCCCGTGCTACTTGGGAGATGAGCAAGCAAGCCGCTGATGTTTCGTCTACGGGGGTCTTACCCTCTACGCCGGACCTTTCGCATGTCCTTCGACTACATCAACGGTTTCTGACTCGCCGACCGGCCGGCAGACCGATCAAGCTCATTCCCACAACCCCGCATGCGCAACCCCTGCCGGGTATCACACGCATACGGTTTGGCCTCATCCGGTTTCGCTCGCCACTACTCCCGGAATCACGGTTGTTTTCTCTTCCTGAGGGTACTGAGATGTTTCACTTCCCCTCGTTCCCTCCACACTGCCTATGTGTTCAGCAGTGGGTGACAGCCCATGACGACTGCCGGGTTTCCCCATTCGGACACCCCCGGATCAAAGCTCAGTTGGCAGCTCCCCGGGGCCTATCGCGGCCTCTCACGTCCTTCATCGGTTCCTGGTGCCAAGGCATCCACCGTGCGCCCTTAAAAACTTGGCCACAGATGCTCGCGTCCACTGTGTAGTTCTCAAACAACGACCAGCCACCCATCACCCTAC
>NZ_JBFBAH010000077.1:0-4039 GCF_040682115.1 Streptomyces sp. NPDC051364
AGTTGCGCCCGCGTCATGAGTGACGATCTACCAGATCGCGTCACAGGGCACGGGCGAGTCGCACAAATTGATCACAACCGGATACACGCCCTAGGCGTGGCGCTGTACTTGATCCCTCGAGGGTCAGGCCACCGGCCTGCTCGGCATGGCGCCGATGCCGCTCCGCCTGGTGCGGGCCGGGAGCAGTTGTGGCGTGCGGTCAGGTGCGGGGCAGGTAGACGGACTTGCCGTAGCACTGGCCGAGCCTGATCTTCTGGTCGGGGCCGGTGCCGGCCAGGCGCAGGTTGTCGAAGCGGATGGAGAGGCCTTGGCCCGGGTTGACCTGGCGGTCACCGTTTCAGGCACCGGTTCTCATCGCGCTCCCGTCTGTGGGCTCGAAGCGAAGACGGAGGGGTTGCGGTCGAGGTCGTCGGTGTCCAGGCGGGGCAGACGTGGGTCGTTGCGGTCCTCGTGCAGGACGTTGGTGTCCTGGCCGAACTGGTAGGTGTAGTCGCCCCTTGGGCTCGAAGCCGTTGCGGGCGGTGCCCAGGCTGAACTCCCGTCCCGCAACACCGGCGGACACCCAGCCGCTCACACCGGCCGGGCTTTCCTCCGCCGTGATCAGACGCACGCCGATCTTGGTGAAGTCCGCCATCGCCTCATCCTCTCGTCACTCATCCGGTCAGGCAGTGCCCTGGAGGGCAGAGCAGCCCGGCGGTGGACATGCACCCCCGCCGACGTCAGCCGCTGCCCCCGCTGAACCGTTCCCCGAACCCCACCCTCACGCACAGACAGTGACTGCCCGGACACGCACCGCAATACTCGGAGCAATGACGGCGCCCAGTCACACCCCACGGCGCACACCCGCGCAACACCCGCGCAACACCGGCGCACCACACGCACCCGCAAACAGCAGGAGACAGATTCCGACCCCGCGCCATTCTGGCGACCCCACGGCGGTACAGAGGCACGAGCGTTCACCTCGAAGCCCCAGACCTTCCGGTCCGGGGCTTCACTGCGCGTACGTCCGACCGGCTCAACGGCCCGGCCCGGGACTGTAATCGTTCGGTGTAACTCCTGATCAAGGAAGATGCAACTACAGCTCATCACCATTGCCGGACAAGGGGTGACGGCCATGGCAAAGGCGCGGTCGAAACGGGCAGGTGCGGCCGGCGCAGCACCGGGGCCGCGGCCGGATGCCGGCCACGGCCCCGGGGTCAGTGGGGGTGAGGCTCTAGTGGGTCGCCTCGACGAAGGTCACCTCATGGTCTGTCTGCGGGCTGAGGGGCCGCTCGTCCAGGTCCGTGAGTGCCGTCTTGGCCATGCTGGTCCCCCGCACCTTCCAGTCGCCGCGAAGCGAGGCGGTCCACTTGTGCTTTGCGCCATCGCAGCCTCGCCGTCGAATTCGACCCGACCGGCAAGCACGTCATCGCCCTGCACGAAATCCGATCCGGCCTGGTCTACAAGCGTTCCAAGGCCAAGTGGCCGGCTTGTATGCGGCTGTTCGCGTGACCGGAACCGCGCCGTGGCGTTGAACGGATCATGCTGAAGCCACGCCTGCGTTTTCTTCTCTGTGCCGTCGCCGGCACCGTCCTCCCGCTCGCCCTGCTCCCGGCCACCGCCACCGCGGCGGCCACGCCGAAGAAGGTGGTCTTCTCCGCCGACGGTGACCACGACTTCGCCCTTCCCCCCTCCACCGTCAAGACGTTGCACATCGTGGTCATCGGTGGTGGTGGTGGAGGCGGTGGAGGCGGCAACGGATGGCCGTCCAGCCAGGGAGCCGGGGGCGGCTCCGGGGCGGGCGGCACCACGGTCACCTGCGACATCAGCAACGGTGCCGGCGATTCCTCCTTTCGTCTGACCAAGCTGAGCGTCCACATCGGCAGCGGCGGCGCTCCGGGTGCGGGCGGTGATCGGGGCCATGAGGGCGGCTACTCCTCACTCGGGATCCCCGGATTGGCCGGCCCCGCCTCCTCCATCGTGCTGGCCAAGGGCGGCGGTGGCGGTGGCGACGCCACCAAGGCCGATCCCGGCACAGGAGGCAGGAGTGTCTCCGGCAGTAAATGCCGCCTTGAGAAGAATCTGCACATCCACGACTACCCCGGTGACACCGGCGGCAGGCCGATCGGCACGTACGTGGGTTCCGGCGGCGGCGAGACCAACGCCCAGGCCCCGATCAAGGACTGCTGGGGCCAGGGCAACGGCGGCAAGGGTGGGGACGGCGGGGATCGAGAGGGCGGCCATGCGGGCGCCCACGGGCACGGCGGCTGCGTCATCATCACGTACTGACCCCGGACGCGCCGAAAACCCACCGCCCCCACTCGGCTGATCAGACCGGGGAAAGGGCACGTGCCCGAACGATCGGATGTGCTGAGCGACTCAGCGGGGTACCGGCGGACGGGTGACTTCTCCGGCACGGCATGAAGGCCAGGACCGCACAGCCGTCACGGGTCGGCCTGGCCGCCTTCCTCCGACCCGCCCGTCGTACGCCGCACCGCCCCAAGGCACCGGTCTCACGATGGAGGGCACTGCCCACCGCCGACCGTCGCCGACCGGTCCGGGCGGCTGGAAGGCGAGCAGACCAGGCCAGAGATCACCAGAGTGCCCGCCGGAAGACACCTCTGATGCGGCCTGCCAGTTATGCCATGCGCCACCCCCACACCTGACGCAAGGCAGGACCCACACATATGAGCATCACCCGTACCGTCACCCGGGCCGCGATCGCGGCCGCGCTGGCCACCGCGCTCGGCACTACCGCCGCCAGCACTGCCATCGCCGCCCCGACCACGGCCAGTGCCTCCCGGCCGAAGCCGGCCCAGCAACCGGGCGACGGCTGGAGTGGCGAGGGAGGGCTCTCCCTCAGCCCCGCCGACAATCAGCGGGTCGACCATTACATGGAGCAGGCGCGCCTGGCAGAGCGCAGCATCACCCCTCAAGTGCGGGCCGCTGCCTGGATGGCCGGTGCGGAGGTAACGGGCTTCGAGAACCGGCTGAAGTCCGGCGACTCCCTCAAGCGGAAAGTCGCCACCTCGCTGAAGGGACACCCCGGGCAGAGCGCGGACGCTGTTCTCGCCACCCTCGGCGATGCGGTCCGCTACACCCTGAAGTGGCGTGACGGTCAGTACACCGACGGCGTCAGCACCGTCTGGGGCCTGCTCTCCGCCTGGGGCAACGACAGCACGAAGTGGTCCAACACCTGGGTCCGCCCCGAGGGCTACAAGGGGCTCAACACCGGCTGGCGGGCACCGCGGTCGAGGCAGCTGTTCGAGGTCCAGTTCCACACCCCGGCCAGCAAGTGGGCCCAGGAAGCGACCCACAAGCTGTACGAGGAGCAGCGGCTCCCCGGCACCAGCCCGGAGCGCAAGAAGGAACTGCAGGAGCAGCAGAACGCCATCTTCGCCGCCGTCCCCGTCCCGGCAGGCGCCGACCGGCTCACCGCACCGACTGCCCCCCGCGTGCCCCTACCGGTGGGCTGACATCAGCAGCAGCGTCCCGGCAGCGGGGGCACCGCGGGCAAGCTCTCGCCGCGGGCTTCCAGCGGGCAGGTACGGTGCCTCGCACGGAAGGGCGCCCACGTTCCTGAGACAGGCCGGCCGCTGGTGGCAGGACGATGAGGAGCTCGGCCGGGCGTGCGAGGCAGTCAAGGAGGGGTCTGCTGGGCAAGCCGGTCCCGCCCGGGCGCCCGTTTCACCGCCGAACGACGCCACGCCTTCCTCATCCACCTGGAAACCGGGCTGACCGTCACCGCCCATGCTTGGGCGATGCCGAAGTTGGCTCTTCGGCCCGGTGGGCGGACGGCGACAGGACAATGGTCAGCGTCTTGCTCGCATGAGGTGGCTGATCATCAGCATCGTGCGGCGCAACCCCGTGACCTTGGGGCTGGAATCGATGTTGATCCAAACGGGCTCGGGCGAGCGGCCCGGCTCACAACGTCGAGGCGGGCCGATACCCACCAGCGCAACGGGACTAGGGTCTGTTGCGAAAGTGCTGATCACAGCCACTCGTTGATGGCTGCGACCAGCACGGTTGCCTCGTAGCGGACGGCGAGTTTGTCGTATCT
>NZ_JBFBAH010000078.1:0-3886 GCF_040682115.1 Streptomyces sp. NPDC051364
CGGCCGGTGCCGACCGGACAGCCGCAGCGGCGGCCACACATGGCGGCCCGAACCCCGGAAACGGCGATTCGAGAAGGCCGACCGCGCTGAGACGCAGCCAGCGGTTGAGTCGCAGGAGCTCTACGCAAGGGGATGCCCAGGCGTGGATCGGCGAAGTGGGGAAGGAGCTCCTCGACGGGTGGCACTGTGGCGGGGCAAGGGCTCGCTCATCGCCGTCTACCGCGGCTCCCGGCCCGATCATGAACCCATGGGCCATGGAGACGCGACAGCCGCCGGCGGGGAACCGCCATCCGTCCGCGGCCGAGCCTTCGGGCACATCGGCTTCCAGAACGCGCGGGCCGCCCTCGTGTGCGTTGGCAGGGGGCAAGGGGCAGGGGGCAGGGGGCAGGGGGCAGGGGGCAGAGCGATGCCGCCCGAGCGCTCCTGGAAGGCCAAGGCCCGGTCGATCTCCGCAGCGGGTATCCCGTGTTTGAGCCATACCTTCCGACAGAGCGTGAGGTCGCGGCGGGGAACACGCAGCCCGTGCCCCTCGACGAAGTACCGAGCTCGTCGGCTCAAGGCGTCAGGCGCCTGAGGGGTCAGCGCACTCGGGTGTCCGCCGTCACGGCTTCTGCCTCTCGTGGGAGGAAGCCGGCACCGCGGCGGCGATCTCCCGTTCAGGGCGATGCGCACCACCGTATGAGCAGATGAATCCGAATACACTGGCCATGACCCGGAGCCTAGTGATCGCCTTAGCCGCCCACGTTCGGGCCCCCTCTTGCAGTGCCGACAGCGCCGGCCATTGCCACATCGCCCGTCCACACACATCGCACTCCACGGGCGGATCCTCACACGCCTCCGTGCGTGGCCCCAACCCGCTGACACCGCGCGACTTACCAAACACCCCCGCCGGGACAAAGCGCTCTTTAAGGCCGTTCTCGACGCCGTTGAACCCCTACGGCCGGTTCGAGCTGGACATGAACAGCCGCCTCGACCCGGACCTGACCGCCCGGCTGCCGACGGTGCCCGGACCCCGTAGCCCGCAGGGTCCGCCGGCGGCTGTCCTCACCTGAGCGGCAGCGGCGGGAAGGCGCCGCCGGGCGGCACGGCCCGGATCTGCGGGCCGCGCCGGTGCGGTCGTCAGTGGCTGTGGCTGTCGTTGTGGGCCGGTGCAGGGGTGGCCGGCTTCGGCGGGGAGGAGGTGGCCGGCGCCGGAGTGGCTGCGGTGGAGGGGCTGGTGGTGGGAGCGTGATCGTCCGCCGCGGGTTCGTCGGCCGTGCCGTGGCTGTGGCCGCCGCCGGGCGCCGTCTCCATCGACGCCGCGACCTCGCGCAGGCCGAAGAAGGCGAGGGCCGCCACTGCCAGGACGGTCAGGCCCAGGAGGCTGAAGACACGCTGCCAAGGCGTGTCGGCGTCCTTGATGACGTACGCGATGAACGAGACGACGATCCCGGTGGGCACGAGGACGGCGCCGCGGTCGGGGAAGTCGTCGAAGTGCTGGAGGCCGCCGCTGAGCATGCCGATGCCGAACGAAAGCAGCAGCGAGGAGCCGATCACCACGAGCATGCGCGCCGGTCCCGGACGGTCGCGGGTGAGGAGGAACTCGTTGAGGACGGTCGCGGCGAGGAAGACGAGCGCGCCGTAGCCGGCAATGCGGGTGTAGCGGTCGGGGTCGAGGGGGTGGTGGACGACGGCGCCGCTGATGAGGCCGGCGCCGACGAAGTAGCCGACGTATCCGAGGTAGCGGGCGGCCAGCGAACGCTTGCGGGACGAGTGGGCCTTGCGCCGGGCGGCCCGCCCCATGGCGGGAGCCTGCGGCTCGGTCTGTGGGGTGTGGGTGTCGAGGATCTGAGCGGAGGTCATGCGAAGTCCTTGGGTGGTGCGGGCGTGGCTCATCACCCGGCGCGCCACTGTGGCAGCGGCCGGGGGTCGGCGATGAGAGTCAGGGCAGATCGGGGCAAAGGGCCCGGATCTATACCTGCTGCACCACTGAGCTGAGGGAACTTCGCAAGGGAGGAAGGCCGTAGGGCAGGGTCCTGGTCCAGGGCTGCGGAGTCGGCGCGGCGACGGCGTCAGTCCGCCCGCCGAGGGAAACCAGGTGCGGGCCGGGCAGGTCGCAGCCCTGCTTCGGGTGGCCGGAGGCGCACTCCTGCGCGGGGTGAGAGTGAGCGCCGCCGTTGTCGCGGGGTTCGTGCCGCGAGCCGTCGTGGTGTTCGGCGCTGTCGGTGCCGGCGGGCGTCAGGTGGGGAATGGTGACGGCGCCGCCCGTGACGTGCGCCGAGGCGCTGTCGGCTCCGGCGGCGTGGGTGTAGAGGAAGGCGAGGAGCAGGGCGGCCAGCCACAGCAGCTGGAGCGGGCCCGCCGTTCGGCGGGTCCGCGTCGTGCCGAGTGCAGCCCTGGCCGTGATCACTCCGTGAGCCTATCTGGCGGCCGGAAGGCGCTGTCCGGCGGCCCCGTTGACGATCACACGAAGTGGCGGTCTTGGCGGATTCAGGGAACCGGGCGCAGGCCGTCGAGGGTGACGGCGACCAGGCGGGCCACTGCGGTCTGGGAGGTGAGGGCGGCTGCGGCGGTCAGGGCGTGCAGGCAGTACTGGGCGAGCTCGGCGGGCGGGACGCCCGAGCGCAGGTCACCGGCCTCGGCGGCCTCGGCGAGAGGAGGGGGCTCCGCGCTGGGTGAAGGTGTCCGCGGCGTCGCCATCGTCCTCGTCGCGGTGTTCGTGATCGTGCACCTGGCCGGCGGCGGCATGGCCGGGCACACGCCGTGACGGCGCCCTTCCCGCCGCGGCTGCGCAAGCTGACGCTGACCCTCCACGTCACCGCTTCGGTCGGCTGGCTCGGTGCGGTCGCGGCCTTCCTCGCCCTCGCCATCGCGGGCCTGGCCGGCACGTCGCCCGAGACGGTGCGGGGCGCCTACCTGGCCATGGATGTGGTGGGCTGGTTCGTGATCGTGCCGTTCAGCGTCGCCTCCCTGCTGACCGGAGTGGTGCAGTCCCTCGGCACGGTATGGGGGCTAAAGCGCCACTACTGGGTGATTGCGAAGCTGCTGATCACCGTGATCGCGACCCTTCTGCTGCCGGTCCACATGCAGCCGGTCGGCCACCTGGCCGACGCGGCCGCCCGGGCCGCGCTCGCGGGCGGCGAACTGGAGGGCATGCGCATCCAGCTGATCGCGGACGCGGCCGCCGCACTGCTGGTCCTCCTCACGGCGGCCGCCCTGTCGGTGTTCAAGCCGCAGGGTGTGACCCGCTACGGACGCCGGCGCCGGCGCGAGCAGATCCCGCAGCCGCGCTGAACCCCTGACCCTTGGGCCGGGCCGGCCCCGTGTCCGGTCAGCCGAGTGCGCCGAGGAGGTCGTTGCACGCCGTCTCGCAGGAGCGGCAGGCTTCGGCGCAGACTCGGCAGTGCTCGTGCATGCCCGCGTGCCGCCCGCATTCGTCGCCGCAGGCCCTGCAGACCATGGCGCACGCCTTCAGGACCGCGGTGGTGATGTTGGCGTCGTAGCCGGTGTGCCGGGAGAGTACGGCGGCCGTGGCGGTGCAGATGTCGGCGCAGTCCATGTCGGTGCGGATGCACTTGGCCAGGTCGCCCACCATGCCCTCGGACAAACAGGCGTCCGCGCACGCCGTACACGCCTGCGCGCAGGAGATGCATTCCTCGATGCAGCGGGTGAGCTTGGCCTGGTCGATGTCGCCGAGGTCGGCCGGGTAGGTGGCGAGCATGTCCTTCACGGTGGTGGACATGAGGGTGCCTCCGTTCCCCGCGGGGCCGGCGGGTCCGGAGCGGCCGCCATCGAAGCCCCCGGTACCTCCAGCTAGGGTCTGTTGCGAAAGTGCTGATCACAGCCACTCGTTGATGGCTGCGACCAGCACGGTTGCCTCGTAGCGGACGGCGAGTTTGTCGTATCT
>NZ_JBFBAH010000079.1:0-3627 GCF_040682115.1 Streptomyces sp. NPDC051364
CGTTTCCGACTCTATCAGACTCTTTCGTGTCCGATTCCCGGTCGAAGCGGGGTTCGCTTTCCAGGTCTTCGCTTTCGCGTTTCCCTTTCCGGCGAGTCCGACTCTATCAGAAGTTTTCCACCGGATTTCCCGGCTTCAGATTCCTGGATGAGGAGTCGAGTACGCACCCGCAGAATTCGATTCCGGGGTGCGAGGGGGACTTGCTGGTTGGCTGCCGAACTTGTCCAGTTCCAGGCAACCGCTCAACCCTACAACTGGCCCTCCGAGGTGTCAAAACGAGCACCCGCAGAGGCCCTGACCAGCGTCTTCACCGATCACCGGGCCCGGCATCAACTACACGTGCGAGCGGGCCGGCGCCCCGCGGTCACCGGCCCCACGGAGGCACGGAGGCACGGAGGCACGGAGGCACGGATGGGCCCGTATACCCCCTGGCCAGCGAGCTCGCGGTGGTCTCGTCTCCCGGACCAGGGATGACTCGGCCGATCCAGGCCCACGGTTCAGACTGCAGCGCCATAGGCTCGCCGCCCCCCTGCTGTTGATGACGGGGGCACCGGGCCCGGGGGGATCGACAGACCGGGTGAGCCCAAGCCCAATGCGAGGGACGCGCGCGTCATCGTGGACGCCGCCGCGCGATGCCCCGCACACGGCGGGCCATCCGACGGCGAGGACGAGACGCTCGCGAGCTGGAGATGACCGTCGGCTTCGTCGACGACTTGGTCGGTGAGGCCACCAGAGTCACCAACCGGCTCCACGGCCCTGTTCCCCAGATCCATCCCTCCCTGGAACGAGTCCTGGGCCACGGCCACAGCACCAACCATCCCCCTCGACCACGTAACCGTCACCGAGCCGCACAAGGCCGAGCGGACGCTCGCAAACGAAGGACAGCAGGATCCACCGCCCTGACGGCGCGTGGTCCGCGGCTGCCCCGGCTTGGTCGTCGCCCTTGGCCTGGAGGCGGAGGTCGACGACCAGCAGCCGCGGGGCCTAAAGGGAGTTGCAGCAGGTTGGTCCCGGGCAGGCCGGAGTGCTGCTTGTCCTGCTGTTTCACCGTGTCATGGCGAGGTTGTGCATGGTGGCGACGGCGTGGACAGCGTGGTGGAGGCCGTCTCCTTCCTGCCGGCAGTCGCGGAGGATCTTCCAGTCCTTCATGCGGGCGAAGGTGTGCTCGACTCGGGCCCGGACCCGCCGGTGTTCGGCGTTGTCCTCTACCTGACCCCGCAGGAGGGGTCGTCCGGCCCTTCTGCGGTGCGGGACGATCAGCCCGGAGTCGAGGTAGGCGCCGCCGCGGCCGGCAGGTCCGACTCCCGCCAGACGTGGGCACCAGCCTTGTTCCCCGGCGCCGGCCGGGCCGGGGCGACGACCAGGCGGGTATCGGCGTCGATGATGACCTGCACGTTCGCCGAGAACCGGTGGTTGCGGGAGGCAGCGGCGACCTGCCGCATCGTGAGGTTCGTGCGGTAGTACACCGCCACCAGCAGCACCCGGTCCTCCGGCTGGACACCACGGCCGGCCGCCACCGGGCCCGTTCCCGCCCCGCTGCCGCACCACCTTCACCAGCTTCGCGCACCGGTCCATCCGCAAGCCCGTGAACGTCTCCATCCACACCGGCTCAGCCCGGAACACCCCAGCCGTACAGGCAAAATGCCCAAGACCGCGCCTTCTGCAACACCCTTTAGAGCGTGTCTCTTTGGTCGTTTGGTCAGTTCACGGGATGTGTCTGTCCGGTGAGTGATCACTGATGCGATGTGGGACCGGTTCGAGCCGCTGATGCCGGCTGATCCGATCCGAGGGCGGCCGTGAGCCGACCACCGCCGCACCCTTGAGGCCATCGAGGGGAAGTACCGCACGTGCTCACCATGGCGCGACCTGAGCGACGAACTGGGCTCGTTCCAGACGGCTCACGAACGGCTGATGAGATGGGCCGTCGACGGCACCTGGGAACGGATCTTCACCGCCGCCCTTACAGCAGCCGACGCCGCGCCGGCCTTCGCCGCGGGTCATGGCAAGGATCCGGGTCCCGCGAAGCGGCCTCGGAAGACCGAGAACTCGCTCGGTCTCTGTCGTCGCGGATCGTGCCTGTTCGCCGCGCGCGATTCGTGGCCACCTGTGCCGGCGCGGCATCCAGGCCGTCATTCCCCAGCCCGCTGCCCAGGTGGCAGCGGGTGCGGCCCGTCGTCCGTCAGTACGGCCTGGCCTCGGCTGCCGGAGCCGGGGGCGATTGCGGGAGGGATGGCGCGGACGGCTGCGTCGGGTCGGAGAGTGCTCCGGCGAGGATGAGCCCGAAGCCAAGCAGGTGGAAGGGCAGCGTCATCGCGGTGAGCACATGGGCGGCCATGTGGATCCCGACGGCGCGCATGAGCGGTTCCAGGCCCAGAGCCATGCCGACCGTGGAGACGATCGGCCCGGGCAGCATGACCAGGCAGCCCGCCATGGCGAGGCGAGCATTGCGCCCTCGTCGGCGGATCGCCCGGGCGGCTACGAGGGCTCCCACCACGGGTGTGAGGATCTCGACGGCAATGAGGAGCAGGCCGACGAGGCCGGCGGCTATCTGGTCGTCGTGCAAGGGACGCCATCCAGGATCGTGCGCACGTGGCAGACGGGCGGCGCGAAGCCATCCGGCCCGGTGCCGGCACGTACAACGGATTACCAGCTGGGGGACGGCGCGAGTGACCGCTTCCACCGGCTCCGGTATGTCCATGGGGAACCAGGAGGGATGGTCACTGCCCCACTGGGCCGATACCGGTCGCGGTGTGCTGCCGTCCCTCGGGTGGGTGGGCGGTTGGCTGCGGCCCAGGCGCGGGCTCCCTCACCCGGACGGATGCGGTCGCCCAGTGATCAGAGGTTGACGCGCTTCAGGTAGACGCGGTTGCGGTGGGGGATCGTCTGGTACCAGAGCATCAAGTGCTCGTCCTCGTACGTACGCAGCCTCATGGGGCTGGGGTCTTCGTAGAGGCTGCCGTCCTTGGGGTCGATGCCCATGGACGCCAGGTCGACCAGGCCGTCCATCACGGCGCCGACGGTTCGTTGGTGCTCGGCGGCCATGTCGCCGAGCACCCACTGGCGGCTGGGATCGCATTCCCATGCCCAGCCGCCGTCGTTCTCCACGCCTTCGCCCCGCGGGGTCACTGACCGATCTCGCGCTGGGCCTCGGCGAGGATGCGGCTGCTCGTTTCCATGGCTGCCCGGAACTCCGCTTCCGTGGCGTCCGGGTTGCCGGCGGTGCGTTCGGCCTCGAGCAGTGCTGCCGAGCGCGCGGGCCAGCGGTGGATGGCCACATGCGTCGCCCACTTGATCAGGAAGAAGCGGAGCGGGTTGATGGCGCCCGTCTCGGCGGCGCGGTCGAACGCCGCATGGCACTCCCTGTCGAACTCGGCGAGGTGCGGCATGTCGATCCTGCGCACTGCGTCCCGCAGGGCTTCGCGCGTCATGGCCGGCTGGGGGATGAGCGGACCGTCGTCTTCGAGGTGCTGTGCTGTCATCGTGCCTCCAGGGGAACGCTGGCCCCACGATACCGAGCGGCTCTGTCAGAAGCCCCCTGAACGCAGAAAAGCCCCGTACCGGATACCCGGTACGGGGCTTTCTACAATGATTGTTCGGCGGCGTCCTACTCTCCCACAGGGTCCCCCC
>NZ_JBFBAH010000080.1:0-3414 GCF_040682115.1 Streptomyces sp. NPDC051364
GTATCGCCACGCGCTACGACAAGACACCCGAGAGCTATCTCGCCGGCCTGCACCTTCGCGCCTCCATGATCTGGATCAAGGACCTCACACGAACCACCCCTTGATCACAACCAGATACACGCCCTAGTACTGCAATCACACTTGTGTGTGGTTGAGTTGGTGTATGGCTGAGCTTGGGGTGGGTCTGGTTCAGGAGTGGGACGGGGCGCTGGCGGGGTTGCATGACCGGTTCGCGTCGCGTTTCGTGAGGTCGGAGCCGCGTCGGCGGGCGCTTGGGTATATGCGGGGGCTGGTCGCTCCGTTGGAGCGGAAGAACGGCTGGACGCTGGCGGAGCGGGCGGGTGACCGGCTGCCGATCGGGATGCAGCGTCTGCTGGGCGAGGCGGACTGGGACGCGGACTCGGTCCGTGACGACGTGCGGGACTACGTTGTCGAGACGATCGGCGACAAGGGCGGCGTCCTGATCGGGGACGACACCGGCTTCCTGAAGAAGGGCGTGCGCTCGGCCGGCGTCCAGCGGCAATATTCCGGTACCGCCGGACGTACGGAAAACTGCCAGGTCGGCACCTTCCTGGCCTACGCCTCGACGAAGGGGCGGGCTCTGATCGACCGGGAACTGTATCTTCCCGCTTCGTGGACGGAAGACCGCGAGCGGTGCCGGGAGGCCGGTGTCCCGGACGAGGTGTTGTTCGCGACGAAGACGGAGCATTTCAAAGCCATGCTCCTGCGTGCGGTGGAGGCCGGCGTGCCGTTCGCGTGGGTCACCGCGGACGAGGCCTACGGGCAGTCGAAATCCCTGCGGTGGTGGATGGAACAGCGAGCCATCAGTCATGTGATGTGTGTGAAGACCAGCGACACCGTCATCACGCGAGGAGCGGGAGAACGCCGTGTCGACAAGCTGGTGGCCGGTCTCGCACCGCAGGCTTGGAAGCGTCTGTCCGCCGGGAAAGGATCCCACGGCGAACGGATGTACCAGTGGGCGCGGATCCCCATCCGGATCTGGTGGGAGAACGGCCACGGCCACTGGGTCCTGGCCCGCCGCAGCCTGAAGGACCCGACCGACCTCGCCTATTACGTCTGCTACGGCCCCGTCACCACACGGCTGAAAGACCTGGTCAGAGTGGCCGGCGCCCGCTGGGCCGTCGAAGAATGCTTCCAGACCGCCAAAGGCGACTGCGGCCTGGACCACTACCAGGTCCGTCTCTACCACGCCTGGTACCGGCACATCACCCTCGCCATGGCCGCCCTCGCCGCACTCACCGCCGTCCGCGCCCACGAACTCTCAAAAGGGGCAACCACGGTGGCCTAATACCGCTGTCCGTGGCAGAGATACGCCGCCTCATCGGCCACCTCCTCCACCCCGCCCACCTCACCGTCCACCACCATCTGCACTGGTCACACTGGCGAAGACTCAGTCAGACGCGCGCCCGCGACAGCCACTACAATCAACGCGGCCACACCCCATAACTGTGATTGCAGTACTAGGGTCTGTTGCGAAAGTGGATCTTGATCGGTGATGATCATGGTGTGGCGCGTGGAGATCTGACGGATGCACAGTGGGCAAGGCTGGAGCCGTTGCTGCCGGTGGGCGGCAAGCCGGGGCGGCCGCGGCTGTGGACTCGGCGGCAGCTGATTGACGGCATACGGTGGCGGACCCGGGCCGGGACGCCGTGGCGGGACGTGCCGGAGCGGTACGGGCCGTGGGACCGGGTCTACGACCTGTTCCGCCGCTGGCAGCGTGACGGCACGTGGCAGCGGATCTTCGAGCAGCTCCAGGCCGATGCTGATGCCAAGGGCCTGATCACCTGGGACCTCAGCGTCGACTCCACCGTCTGCCGCGCCCATCAGCATGCCGCCGGGGCGCGTAAAAAGGGGCCTCTATGGCTTTCGTCAAGCCGTAGCCGGTGTGGGCGGCTGGTAGAAGGTCCCGTCGCGGAGCATGGCGAAGAGGACGTCGATGCGGCGTCGTGCCAGTGCGATGAGGGCAGCGATGTGGTGTTTCCCTTCCCGGCGTTTGCGGTCGTAGTAGGCGCGTGACTCGGGCTGGGAGAGCGAGGCGAACGCGGCGAGGTAGAAGGCCCTCTTGAGCTGTTTGTTGCCGCGTCGTGAGGGATGCTCGCCCCGGATGGAGGAGCCGGAGTTCCGGGTCACGGGTGCCAGGCCGGCGTAGGCCGCGAGGTGGCCGGCGGTGGCGAAGCCACTGCCGTCGCCGACGTCGATG
Organism: Streptomyces sp. NPDC051364; assembly: GCF_040682115.1. Lineage (NCBI taxonomy): Bacteria > Bacillati > Actinomycetota > Actinomycetes > Kitasatosporales > Streptomycetaceae > Streptomyces > Streptomyces sp. NPDC051364. The sequence goes on from NZ_JBFBAH010000080.1 coordinate 2,222, forward strand.
AGGATGCGGGCCGCGGTCCTGATCCCGATGCCGGGCATCGAGATCAGGACCTGGGAAAGAGGGTGGGCCTCCAGGAGTTCCTCGATTCGGGCGGCGAGGAGTTTGCGCTGGTCAAGGACGGACTGGAGTGAACTCGCGAGGCTGGGGACGATCAGCGCGGCCGCCTCGGTGCCCGGAACCACGACGGTCTGTTCGTCGAGTGCGGTGAAGATGTCCTCGACCAGCCGCTCGGCCATCCGCGGCGCCTTCGGACGTATCAGTGTGACCAGCCGCCGTTTTCCGGCTTTGCGGATCTGGGCGGGTGAGCCGAACTGGTCCAGAAGCCTGAGCACGGCCGGATGCTGGATCCGCGGGCCCAGGACACGCTCGAGCGAGGGATGGATCTGGGTGAGCAGGCCGCGGAGCCGGTTGGCGATCCGGGTGGACTCGCCTGCCAGGTCGTCGTCGAAGCCCGCGATCATCGCAAGTTCGGCGACCGTCTCATCGGCGGGATCGATCGTCCGCAGGGTGTGGGGCATTGCTCTGGCGGCGTCCGCGATGATGAACGCGTCGCGGGCGTCGGTTTTCGCCTCGCCAGGGTAGAGATCGGCGATCCGTCGCATCGTGAGTCAGGGCAGATAGGCGACCTGGCAACCTGCGTTCCGGGCGACCGCCGGCGGCAGGGCCCCGATGGAAGCAGGCTGGTCGACGACCACCAGCACCGTTCCGTGCTTGGCCCGGAGCCTGTCGAACAGCTCCCGCAGCTTCGGTTCGCTGTTGGGCAGCGGCTTGTCGAACACCTTCTTTCCCGCCCGGTTCACGGCGGTGGCGTGGTGATCGCCTTTGCCGACGTCCAGGCCCAGATAGACGTCGATCCCAGTCCCGTCCGACATGCCCTTCGCTCCCGTGCTCGCATCCTCCCCGGCCTCACCTGCGGCATCAGCGTGCCGGCATCCACGTTACGAAGAGACTGCCCGAGGGCGCTCGTGCCTCTAATCAGCGGTCTGCCAATGCCTCCGGCACCGGCGACACCACCTTTTCGATCATCTCGACTGGGGGCTCAAGTCATACCGGGGCCGAAGGCCGGGAGCCTCATTGCGAGGCCACGAAGACGGTAACGGGGCCTCCAGAAAGAGCCTCCCGGCGGCTTGTCCGTCGAGCCCGACGACCATGGACTCGGACGCTCCCGCGGCGGCCTGACCACGAAGATCCAC
>NZ_JBFBAH010000081.1:0-2613 GCF_040682115.1 Streptomyces sp. NPDC051364
ACGAGGATGAGGATGATCGCGAGGAACACGCCGGGCAGGTCGATGTTGTTGCGGCCGTTCTCCAGGAGCTGGCCGAGGCCGAGGCCGAGGTCGGGGGAGCTGGCGATGATTTCGGCGGCCATGAGGGAGCGCCAGGAGAAGGCCCAGCCCTGCTTGAGGCCGGCGAGGTAGCCGGGGAGGGCGGCGGGCATGACCACGTGCCGGGCGCCGCGCAGGCCGGTGGCGCCGAGGGTGCGGCCGGCGCGCAGGAACAGCGGGGGGACCTGGTCGATGCCGGAGACGAGGCCGTTGGCGATGGAGGGGACGGCGCCGAGCAGGATCACCGTGTACATCATGGCGTCGTTGAGGCCGAACCAGAGCACGGCCGGGGGCACCCAGGCGACCGAGGGCAGGGACTGCAGGCCCTGGAGGATCGGGCCGATCGCGGCGCGGACGAACTTGACGCGGGCGACGATCAGGCCGAGCGGGGTGCCGATGGCCAGGGCGAGGAGGAAGCCGAGCAGGCCGCGGGAGACGCTGGTCCAGATGACCTCGAGCAGGGTGCCCTTGAGCCACATTCCGGACAGGCTGTCCCACACTGCGGATAGCGAGGGGAGCTTGGTCTCGTCGGTGACCTTCGCCGCGACGAGGATCTGCCACACCAGCAGGACCAGGCCGACGGCGATGACCGGCGGCAGGACCTTTTTGACGAGGACCTCGCGGGCGGGGGTGCGGTGGGTCTGGACCGCGTCGAGCGCGTCCAGGCCGGCCTCCAGGCCCGCCAGGTCGTCGCTCCTGGCGCCGGCCGCGGCCTTCGGGGTGGTGTCAGTGCTGGCCATGGCGGCGGATCTCCCCACGCAGGTGTTCAGTGATCTCGACGGACAGTTCCGCGACGTCCGCGTCCTCGATGCGGCGCGGCTGCGGGATGTCCACGGTCCATTCCTTGGCGATCCGGCCGGGTCGTGAGGAGAGCAGGACCACGCGCTGGGCGAGGCGGACGGCCTCGCGCACGTTGTGCGTGACGAAGAGGACGGAGACGTCCGTCTCGGCCCAGATGCGGGTGAGTTCGCCGTGCAGGACGTCCCGGGTGATGGCGTCCAGGGCCGCGAACGGTTCGTCCATCAGGAGGAGCCGGCTGTCCTGGGCGAGGGCGCGGGCCAGGGCGACGCGCTGGCGCATGCCGCCGGACAGTTCGTGGACCCGCTTGCCGTACGCGCCGCCGAGGCGGACCAGCTCGAGCAGCCGTTCGGCCTCGGGCTTGCGGTCGGCCTTGGCCACCCCGCGCAGGCGCAGGGCGAGTTCGATGTTCTTGCCCGCGGTGAGCCACGGGAAGAGGGCGTGTTCCTGGAACATCAGGGCGGGCCGGCCGGCGGTCTCGATGGTGCCCGTGCTGGGCTTGTCGAGTCCGGCGACCAGGTTGAGCAGGGTGGACTTCCCGCACCCCGAGGCCCCCAGGATGGTGACGAACTCGCCGGGAGCGACATCGAGGCTGATGTCGTCCAGGACGAGCTGCGATCCGGCCGGGCCGGAGAAGGACTTCGAGACGTGCGCGATGCGGGCGGCGTGTGTCTGCTCCGCTACCGTGCCCTCGGCAGCCTTGGCGAGTGTGGTGGCCATGGTCGTCACCTCCTGGGGTTTGTACGGACGGGCTGCTGTGTTACTTGGAACCACTGGCGCCGAGGCCGGCGTCGGCGACCTCGGGCTTGCCGGCCGCCTTGAGGACCTTGTTCAGGAGCGTCAGGTCGTAGATGCCGGCGAGGTCGGGCTGCTCGATGAGCTTGGCCTTGACCGCCCAGTCGGACTCGGTCTTCAGCGTGTTGGCGAGGGGGTCGTCGGTGACGAGGATGCTCTTCCACGCCGGGTCGATGACCTTCGCGTCGAGCGGCTTGCCGCCCTCGGCCTCCAGCTTCGCGTTCGCGGAGGCCTTGGCCTTGTCCGGGTTGGCGTTGATCCAGTCGTTGGTCTTGACCGTGCCGCGCAGTACGGCCTCGACGACGTCGGCGTGCTCCTTGAGGAACTTCTGCGACACGATGATGTTCGTGATCACGAACTTCTTGTCGGGCCACAGGGCGGTCTCGTCGAGGAGGACGGAGCCGCCGTCGGCGACCAGCTTGGAGGCGGTCGGCTCGGGCACCCAGGCGCCGTCGATCGAGCCCTGCTTGAAGGCGTCCGGGGTCACCTTGTTGTCCGTGCGGACGACGGAGACGTCACCCTTGCCGGACTCCGGGTCGACCTTCCAGCCCTTCTCGGAGATCCAGTTGAGGAACGCGACGTCCTGCGTGTTCCCCTTCTGCGGGGTGGCGATCTTCTTGCCCTTGACGTCGTCCAGGGTCTTGATCTTGTCCGGGTTCACGACCAGCTTCACGCCGCCGGAGGCGGATCCGGAGACGATCCGCAGGTTGGTGCTCTTGGACTTCACGTAGCCGTTGATCGCCGGCGAGGGGCCGATGAAGCCGATGTCGAGAGAGCCCCCGTTGAGGGCCTCGATCTCGGACGGGCCGGCGTTGAAGGTCTGCGGCTTGATCGCGGTGCCGCCGAGCTCCTTGGCGATCAGGCCCTCCTGGATGCCGACCAGAGCGGTGGCGTGCGTCAGGTTCGGGAAGTACCCGATACGGACCTCGGAGGCCGAGAGCT
>NZ_JBFBAH010000082.1:0-2605 GCF_040682115.1 Streptomyces sp. NPDC051364
TGAACGCCTTCGACATCACCTTCGACGGTCGGCTCTCAGCCGCCCGCCGCTGAACCCCCAACAACCCCAAAACCACCGTTAACTTTACGGACCCGCCCGTAACCCAGGCATCGCGGGCCAGGGAATACGGGTCTGGTGCAGGTTCGGGTGACAGGTTCGGTCACGCGGCCTGGAGGGCCGGTGTGGTCATGACGGTCTCGCATTCGACGGGGGTCAGTCGGCCGAGTGTGGCTTGTCTGCGGCGGCGGTGGTAGGTGCGCTCGATCCAGGTCACGATCGCGATCTGCAGTTCCTCGCGGGTGGTCCAGCTTCGGCGGTCGAGGACGTTCTTCTGCAGCAGGCTGCCACCATGGGTCCCGGGGTGCCGTACGCCATCGGTGCGAAGTTCGCCCACCCCGACCGTCCGGCGGTGGCGCTCGTCGGCGACGGCGCGATGCAGATGAACGGCATGGCCGAGCTCATCACCGCCGCCAAGTACTACGGGGACTGGCCGGATCCGCGGCTGGTCGTGGCGGTGCTCAACAACCAGGACCTCAACCAGGTCACCTGGGAGATGCGGGCCATGTCCGGCGCCCCGCAGTTCCTGCCCTCGCAGGCACTGCCCGACGTTCCCTACGCCGACTTCGCACGGTCCGTCGGGCTGGGCGGCGTACGGGTGGAGGAGCCGGACGGGGTGGAGTCCGCCTGGAAGCAGGCCCTGGCAGCCGACCGTCCCTTTGTCATCGACTTCCGTACCGACCCCGCCGTCCCGCCGATTCTGCCGCACGCCGACCTCGACCAGATCGAAGCCACCGCCGCCTCGTACTCAAGGGCGACAGCGACCGCGCCGGCATGGTCCGCCAGGGCCTGAAGGCGAAGATCCAGGAGATCCTGCCGGGCCGCGGCCACGCCAGTCACAGCGACGAAGGAGCGTGATGGGAACCGACACCCGCCGCCTCGAGGAACCGTCGGTAGACGGTGTCGAGGCCGCCGCCTACACCGTTCCCACCGACGCACCGGAGGGGGACGGCACCCTGGCGTGGGACTCGACGGCCCTCGTCCTGGCCCGGGTCACGGCGGCCGGCCGGACCGGGCTCGGGTACACGTACGGCGCGCCGGCGACCGCCGAGGTCATCCGGCGGGAACTGGCCGCGGTGCTGATCGGCCGCTGCGCCTGGGACGTTCCCGCCGCGTACGAGGCCATGAGCCGCCACGTACGCAACTCCGGGCGCCCGGGACTTGTCGCCGGCACGATCTCGGCCGTCGACACCGCACTGTGGGACCTCAAGGCCCGCCTGCTGAACCTGCCCCTGGTCCGGCTGCTCGGCACCGCACGGAGCGAAGTCCCCATGTACGGCAGCGGCGGGTTCACCACGTACGGCGAGGACCGGATGGACCGGTGCCTGCGCGAGTGGGTGGAGGAACAGGGCATGGACCAGGTCAAGATCAAGATCGGGCAGTCGGGGGGCACGGAGGAGGGACGCGACCATGAACGAGTGGCGCGAGCCCGGCGGAGCGTCGGCGACGGCGTCGAACTGTACGTCGATGCCAACGGGGCGTACACGCGCAAGCAGGCCGTCCGCATCGGCCGGCAGTTGGAGGCTCAAGGGGTGACCTGGTTCGAAGAACCGGTCTCCTCCGACGACCTGACCGGCCTGGCACAGATCAGGTTGATGGTCACGGCCGACGTGACCGCGGGTGAATACGGCTACACGCTGGCCTACTTCGGCCACATGATCGGCGCCGGCTCCGTCGACTGCCTCCAGGCCGACGCGACCCGCTGCGGCGGGATCACGGTGTGGCTGCGCGCGGCGGCGCTGGCGGAAGCGGCCGGACTGTAGATCTCGGGGCATTGCGCCCCCCCACCTGCACGCACACCCTGCCGGGGCCGTCCCCAACCTCCGCCACCTCGAATGGTTCCACGACCACGTCCGGATCGAGCGGCTGCTCTTCGACGGCACGTCGGACGCCGCCGGGGGGACCCTCAGGCCGGGAGCATCCGGGGCGCCGGGCCTGGGCCTGACCCTGCGCGAGGAGGTGGCCCGGCGCCACCAAGTGGCCTGAACGACCGGGGCAAGGAAGGAGAAGTCGGTGACACGTGGAAGGGTCCGGGCGCGGCAGGTCGAGCCTCCGGCACCGCAGAGCCTGCGGGAGTACGCGCTGATCGCCGACGGCGAGCGCGGGGCCCTCGTCGGACCCGGGGGCGCGACGGGACTCTGACGGTCGGCTGGTTCGGGAAGGGCGTGCTGTGGTGGAACGCCTCGGTCGACTCACCCTGCACGACACCGGGGCAGGTCACCGTCGACTGAGCCGACGGTGACCACGTCACCCGCACGACGGCCCCGTTCCGTTCCCCGGCCGGGTACAGGACGCCGATGCGGGCCGACAGCGTGACATTGTCCGGTGCTACGCGCAGGACGTTGACAAGACCCTGGCGGAGGAGCAACAGCGGCTGGGAGCACTGGCCGGTGGGACGCGGACCTGGCCATGGGCAGATTGGGTCCGGTACCGGGACGCAGCGCTGTCGATGACCTGGATTGGGTCAGCCTGCCAGTCGGGCGAGGGCCAGTGCGTGTGCGTGGGCGAGGGAGTCAGCAGCGGCGCAAGGGATGTCCGGCTGCACGCC
>NZ_JBFBAH010000083.1:0-2195 GCF_040682115.1 Streptomyces sp. NPDC051364
ACTGGAAGACCAACCCGGCCACCCAGATCAAGTGGGGCCTGGACTACATGAACTCCCGCTACGGCAGCCCGGTCGGCGCCTGGAACTTCTGGCAGACCCACCACTGGTACTAAGCCACCAGTAGGCAGCAGACGCACGAGAACGCCCGGCCGGGACCTCCCGGCCGGGCGTCTTCGCGTGAAAAACCGCAGAGCCTTGCCCCGGATCTCTCACGCCCTGCCGGAAGGCCTGCACGTCGGAGCACGCTGGCCCGGAGGGGAGGCCCGCGCATATTCACGGCGGCGCCTCACACCCCCGTCGGCCCCGGTTGAAGCCGTGACCGGTCACGTCCGCCAGTACGTACCCGCACGGGAGTCGACGTGTACCAGGTGTCGGCCGACGCGCACCACGTGGTAGCCGGTACCGGCCCAGGAGCCGGTGTCGCCACCGTCGGCGGGCAGTGGGCTCCAGACCTCCAGGAAGGTACTGCCGTCCGGGTTGGTGCCCCACTCGATGAGGTTCGCACCCTCCCACCGGAAGGTGCCCGTGTCCTCCCCGGGCTCGCCCTCCAGGTGGTGGAAATGCACGCGGGAGCCGTCGAAGGACGTGACGCCGGCGAAGCCCCGGCTGTCGGCGAAGTACGGGCCGGCCTGCAGCCACACCACCTCGCGGTCTTCCACCAGGGGCCCGCCGTTCCGGCTGATGCCGCGCCGCAGCCACGCACCCCGCTCGGGCACCGGGATGCCCGGCCCGCCCGCTGCCGGAGGGGTTCCGAGGCCGCCTGCCGGCTCAGGCATCGGCGGCGGTGTCGTCCACGGCCAGCAGCGAGAGCTCGATGTTCCCGCGGACCGCCTGGGAGTAGGGGCAGACCGCATCCGCCCGGTGGAGCAGGGGCAGCAGGTCAGCCGCCTTCCACCCCGGCAGGGAGACCGTGAGGCCGACCGCGAGACCGTATCCGGCGGGCGTGTCCGTGGTACCGAGCTGTACCTCGCACGCGACGCGCGCGGCCGAGGCATCCGCCCCGAACTCGGCTGCGACCTCGGCCAGCGCAGACGTGAAACAGGCGGCGAACCCGGCCGCGAACAACTGCTCGGGGTTGGTGGTACCGGGCACCTTCTTGCGCGGCGGGGCCAGACGGACGTCGAGGCGCCCGTCGTCGGTGACCACCGATCCGGTACGGCCCCCGCTGGCGTGTGCGGTCGTCCGGTAGAGGGTGCGGGTCAGCGGCACGGTCATGTGGTCAGCCCATCTGTGCGACGAGGGAACGCCGCCCGGGGCCGGACAGCGCTACGGCGCCTGCCGGTGGGACGGCGCCTGGCGCGTCGTCGTGCATAACCGGGTACGGCGCATCTCGTCCGGGGCCTCGGGACCGGGCCGCCGAACAATCTAGCAACGGGAGCAGGCCCGCCGGGACGTTCACCTGTGGTGACCCTCCTCACCCGCCCCCACCGACCGGCGTCCCCGGCCGACACGCGCCAAGCGCCCCGGCCGGCTCGAACGGACATACGTCCCCGTCGGCGGGGTCGTCGGCGGTGGGCTCGTTGAGTGCACGGAGTTCGGCGGCGGCCTCGGTCGGGCTGTGCGGGCATGAACTCTGCTCGGCGACCCGGACGGTGACGGGTTCCTGGTGTCTGCAGGGCCCCGCAACACAGTGGCTCTGCATCCGGATGATGCTCCGGGGCTCCAACAGCATCCGGACCTCAAGCATTTCGGGGGGTGCTGCGGCCTCGACGGCCAGAGTTGCATGAACCGGCTGTGCCCTTGCGGTGCATGATCCTGCGCTGGCGCGAGCAGACGGGTGACCTCGGGGGACGGGCTGAAGTAGCGGCGGCCGTTCTGTGTCTTCTCGTGCCGAGACATCGCGGTAGCAGTGGCTCGGTGACGAACGCCCGTCTCGGCCGCATTCCGGCAAGATCAGTTAATGACTGCGGATGACGGAGAGAAGTCCACCGTCGTACGAGTAGCGCTCACCAGCACAGTGCAGCAGCGACTCGTGCAGCCTTCGGATCTCCGCCCGTGCCAGCTCTGTGTTGCGGAAACGGATGGTGGTGACTGCCGCCCTGGGGCCGGCACCGGCAGGCTGGAAGCGTTCCCATACGACATTCTTCGTCGCCCCTGGCGCTAGGGTCTGTTGCGAAAGTGGATCTTGATCGGTGATGATCATGGTGTGGCGCGTGGAGATCTGACGGATGCACAGTGGGCAAGGCTGGAGCCGT
>NZ_JBFBAH010000084.1:0-1899 GCF_040682115.1 Streptomyces sp. NPDC051364
AAGATCAGACGGCGGGACACCACCGAAGCGATCATCGGCGCCATCACGGGCACCCTCGCCCGCCCGCAGCTCCTCGTCCTTGGCCGCCACGACCACGAGGGCCGGCTGCGCGCGGTCGGCCGCACGGTGCCCCTGCGCCCGGACCTCTCCGGGCAGGTCGCCGAGCACCTGGCCGCGGCCGGCCCTGGTCACCCCTGGACGGGTGTGAGGTTCGCCTCGGCGTGGGGGAGCCGTGACGTACTGGACGTGGTGCTGGTCCGCCCGGACCTGGTGGCAGAGTTCAGCGCCGATCGCGCCGTTGACCGGGGCGTATTCCGGCACCCGCTCAGATTTCAGCGGCTGCGCCTGGACGTGAGCGTGGACGACGTCCCGCGGTTCGGGAAGGGGTCGGCCGCGGCGGCTGGCTGAGTGCCGACAGGGCTGCCCGCCTGCGGGGCGCTGCCGGGGAACGGGCGGCGGGCGGGGTGGTCCGGCACGGGGTGCCGTACGCCGCCTCGGGGGAGTCGTGCCCGTGCGATCGGCACGACTGTGGCGGCCTGGTCCCGGTCGACTGGTGCACCGAGCACGGACGGGCTGCCGGGCCGGTGATGGAGTGGCACCCCGGCGGCGGCATCCGTTGCACAGCGCTGGTTGTGGGGCGAGCCGAAGCCTCCGTTCCTTCGGCGCATCCGTGAGTGCAGTGGCGTTTCGGCGGTGAATCGGACGGCCCGGGGAGTGAACTGCTACTCCGGGCCCTGTCGCCGGTGTGGGGACGGCCGGTAGAACCGCCGCGTGATGATCACGATCGTGCGGGCCGCCACCGCGGCCGCCGCTGCCCTCGCCCTGTCCCTGCCCGCCACGACCGCGCACGCCGCCCAGGAGCGCACCGCAGTACCGCAGGTCCTCCCGATCGGCGTCGCGGTGTCCGCGCTGCCGATGGCGGTAGAGGACCGTACCGGCTACAAGCGCACCGCCTTCAAGCACTGGAACGCCGGAGACCTCCCCGCCGATGGCTGCAACACCCGCCAGGAGGTGTTGCTGGCCGAGGCGATCGTGTATCCGGAGATTGGGCCGGGCTGCACCCTGACCGGCGGGACCTGGTGGTCGTACTACGACGACCGGGAGGTGACGCCGGCCGGTGCGCTGGACATCGACCACATGGTCCCGCTCGCGGAGGCGTGGGACGGCAAGTAGGCGGAATTGCCTTCCCCGCATCAACATCGCGGTGTGTAGGGACGGCGATGACCTGGTGGGAGGCTGTGGGTGGGGCGCTCGTTTCAGTTGAAGCGGTCGGCCTGGCCTCGGCAGCTGATGATCAACGCCGCAATGTTGCATCGTGTGCAACGGCGGGAAGGCCGTGCAGTTCGGGCGGTACGCGCTGTCGGGTCGAGGGCCAGACGGGGTGTTCGCATCCTGGATGAGCCGGGTGCTCCTCTCATTGGTAGACCTGATATGGGTGGACACGGCCGGTAAGAGGGGGCATCGGCCGCGGCGATCACGATCGTGGTTCTACGGTGTTTGCATCAGCGTGATCATGTGTCAGATACCGGGCAGGTGTGGTGGACATTCCTCTGGCGGATGCGGTGGCGGCGGTACGCGACGAACTCCTCGAGGCGGCGGCGCGAGTCGGCGAGGATCCCGGGGTGGTGTTCGCGGTGGGGCCGGTGGAGATGGATTTCGAGGTCGAGCTGCGGGCGGATGCGAAGGCGACGGCCAAGTTCAAGCTGTGGGTGGTCAGCGCGGAGGCCGAGGCTGGGGTGTCGCGCGGCCGCACGCACCGGGTGTCGTTCACCCTTACCCCGAAGAGCGCGAGCGGCGGAGATCTACTAGGGTCTGTTGCGAAAGTGCTGATCACAGCCACTCGTTGATGGCTGCGACCAGCACGGTTGCCTCGTAGCGGACGGCGAGTTTGTCGTATCT
>NZ_JBFBAH010000085.1:0-1531 GCF_040682115.1 Streptomyces sp. NPDC051364
GAGGCCCTGTTCTCATGCCCGGAACCCACCGTCATCACCCGAACGGGACTCCCGTTCGACCAACACCCCTCAAGATCGGAACGACAACAGCCACTGAGGGCGACTACTCCGCGGTTGCCAAGCTGGTGGGGTGGCGCCGCCCAGCCCGGGTCGGCCGACTTCTGCCTCGGTCGCCAAGCGTCGAGTCAAGACCTCATTTCCCGATGCCAGGGAGCGGCCGAGCCGGTCGAGCGTGAGCACGGCCTGGTCACGTGTGGCGGCCGTGTCGGGCTCAAAGTCTCACGCAGGTTCGTCACCCGACGCCAGGCCGTCCGCATCTCCGGTTCGTAGTCGGCGAGGAGGAGTTGGCGTACGGGCTTCGTGCGCACCTGGCGCTGGTATCGGGCAGGGCCGGTGATGACGGAGCGGTGTTCCTCGGTGGTGACGCGGTTCCGGCGATTGAAGGGTTCACCGCCTCAGGGCTGCATGACGGGGCGCCCGAGACAGTGCAGCGGCGGGGAGTCCGGCGACGGCTGTTGCCTGCCGATCTGTACGTACCCCCAGCCCTCGTAGAGTCTCTTCACTTTGCCCTCGCCGGCGGCCGGGTTGACGAGGAGGGTCACGTACTCCTCATGTCGGTGCCTTAGGAGTTCGTCGTGCATGGCCTGGGCGAGTCCTTGGCCGCGCCAGGGCTTGACGACGCCGATCTCCTTGATCGCGAGGGATGTCGAGCTCGCGTACTCGGCAGGGGGTGGAGCGTCCATTCGAGTCCACCAGCGGTTTCCGGGTTCCACCGTGTTGGCGTAGGCGTAGCCGATGGGTTCGCCTTCGGGAGCGTGGGCCATGACGGCTTCCCAGCCGGGGTCGTTGCCGTGCCGGTCGAGTCGTTCGGTGAACGTCTCGACCCGATAGTTCGGCAGGCGAAGCAGGTCGCCTCGTACGCTGGCGTAGACCTTGATCAGGTCCTCTCGCACGTCGTCGAGGCCGCTGTGGTGCTTCAGGATGACGGAGTCCGTCATTTCGCGGTTCCTTTCAGCGACCTGGCGTACTCGGTCCACAATCGGGCTTGCGGGCTCGTCCGCGCGTTCTTGCGCAGCTCACTTCCGAGGGTCGCCAGCATCTCCACGACGCGGGGATGGGATGTGGCCGCGTCACGGGGGACGCGCATCGCGGAGGTCACCGCCGGCTCCAGGTCGCCTTGGCCCAGTTGGGCGAGGGCGAGGCGCGAGGTGGTGATGGCCCGCGACCTGTGCATGTGGGGTCGTAGGCTTGCCAGGCATCGGTGGGCGTGCGCCTCGGCAGCGTCGTACTGGGCTAGGGACATGAAGGCGGAGAGGGCGAGGCTGTCGAGTTCGGCTTGGTCGTAGAAGGCCCGCATCCAAACCGGGCGGTCCGCGTCGGGATCTGCTCGCTGCATCGCTTCCTGCGCCGTGTCGAGTGCTCGGCGGGTGGCTCTGAGTGGGCGTTAAGTCCGTTTCTGGTAGCGGCCTCGTCCGGGTTGGGTGAGGAAGCCTTGGCGGGTGAGGCGTCCGAGGCGGCTGCGGGTGATGTT
>NZ_JBFBAH010000086.1:0-1518 GCF_040682115.1 Streptomyces sp. NPDC051364
CTGCGGCTGAGCGTTTGGTGCGGCTTTTGGGTGCGGCGGTCGAGGCTCCGGATGCTCCGGTCGGTGAGTTCGGTGTGCTCAGTGCCGAGGAGTGCCGTCGTCTCGAGGCTTGGGCTGGTCCGGAGACGGCTGCGCCGTTGCTTTCGCTGGATCAGCTGTTCACTGGGAAGGCTGCTGCTGTTCCCGATTCGGTGGCGCTTGTTTTTGAGGAGCAGCGCATCACCTATGCGGAGCTGGACATCTGGTCCAACCGTCTGGCCCGCCATCTGACGGGGCGGGGTGTGCGGCCGGGGAGCCTGGTCGCGATCCATCTCGAACGCTCTCCGGTCCTGATCGCTTCGCTTCTTGCGGTGCTCAAGGCCGGCGCCGGTTACACACTGTTGGATCCGCAGTTCCCGGCGGACCGGCTGAACACGGTTCTGGCGCAGACCGCGCCGGTTGCTCTGGTCACGCAGTCTCACCTCGCGCCCTTGGAGGCCGGTGCGGCGGTCGTGGTTGTGGACGTGACGGCGCAGGCGACCGTGATCAGTGCGACTTCCGGTGGTGCAGTGGAGTCGTGTGGTCATCCGGAGGGCATCGCCTGCGTGATGTTCACCTCGGGCTCGACTGGAGTGCCGAAGGGTGTTGCGGCCTCGCACCGGGCGCTGGCTGCGACGTTCCTGGGGCCGGACTACCTTCACTTCGGACCGCAGCAGAGCTATCTGCAGAGCTCGCCGATCTCGTGGGATGCTTTCGCGCTTGAGGTGTTCGGGCCGCTTCTGCACGGCGGGACGTGTGTTCTGCAGCCGGGGCAGCACACTGATCCGCACCAGATCGCTGAGCTGGTCGAAGAGCACCAGATCACCACGCTTCAGATGTCGGCGAGCCTGTTCAACCACATGCTCGACGAGCATCCGCGGGTCTTCGCCACGCTGCGTGAGGCCATGACGGCCGGTGAGGCGGCCTCGCCGACCCACACCGCCCGGGTGCTGGCCCAGCATCCCGCTCTGCACCTGATCAACGGCTACGGGCCCGCCGAGAGCATGGGTTTCACCACCACCCACACGCTGACCGCCGATCCGGCCACCAGCGTGCCGATCGGCAGGCCGGTTACGGGCAAGAACGCGTACATCCTGGGCCCGAACCTCGAAGTGCTGCCTGCGAACACTCCCGGTGAGCTCTACCTGGCCGGGCACGGTCTGGCTCACGGTTACATCGGCCTCCCGGCCCTGACCGCGGAGCGGTTCACGGCCAACCCGTACGGTCCGGCGGGCAGCCGCATGTATCGCACCGGGGACCTCGCCCGCTGGAATGCGCACGGCCACCTCGAATACCTCGGCCGCGCCGACCAGCAGATCAAACTCCGCGGCTTCCGCATCGAACCCGGCGAGATCGAGACCGTACTCCTCAAGGAGCCGTCCGTCAGGCAGGCCGCGGTCGTTATCCGCGAGGACCGGCCCGGCGACAAGCGGCTCGTCGCCTACCTCGTCCCCGCCGCCGGCCGGCACATCGACACCGAGGACATGCGTCGCCACGCCG
>NZ_JBFBAH010000087.1:0-1503 GCF_040682115.1 Streptomyces sp. NPDC051364
CGGATCCTCCCCTCTCGCGTCGGGGTGTACTTCGTGCTCGCGCTCGGGCTGTTCGGGCATCTGGGCAGCGGACTGGTATGGGGCAAACTCGCAGCTGGACTGTCCTCCCGGGTGCCGCAGCCCTCGGAGAAGGCACTTCGCGATCTGCGCCGGCGGGTCGGGGTGGCCCCGCTCAAGCGGCTGTTCGACGTGCTGGCCGGCCCGCTGGCCCAGCCGTCCAGACCCGGAGTGCGCTACCGCCGCTGGCGCACGGTCGCCTTCGACGGCTGCGGGAGCCTGAACGTGCCCGACCACGAGCGCAACCGGTCCTGGCTCGGCCGCACCGAACGCCGTTACGGCCCGACCGGCCACCCCCGGCTGATGCTCATGACCTTGTGCGAAACAGGCACCCGCGGCCTGATCGCAGCGGTCTTCGGCTCCGCCTCCAAGGGCGAGACCGACTACGCCCACGACCTGATCGGCCACCTCACCCCGGACATGCTCCTCCTGGCGGACCGCGCCTTCGACAGCAACGAACTGCTCGCAGACATCGCAGCTCAGGGGACTCAGTTCCTGATACGCGCCACCAGCACCCGACGCCCGCCGGTGCTGGCGCTGCTGCCCGACGGCTCCTACCTGACCCGGATCGCGGGCCTCCCTCTGCGGGTGATCGAGGCCGAGATCCACTCCCGCACCGCCGACGGCGGCGACTTCGGCGGGACCTACCGCCTGCTGACCACGCTCACCAACCACCGCACCGATCCCGCCGACCACCTGGTACGTCTCTACCACGAACGCTGGGAGATCGAGATCACCTACCTGGCGCTCCGTCACACCCTGCTCAAAGGCCGAGTCCTGCGTTCGAAGGACCCCGTGGGTCTCAACCAGGAAATGTGGGCACTGCTCACCCTCTACCAGGCTCTGCGCTCGGTCATGGACCGCGGTGGAGACAATGCCCGGCTGCGATCCCGACCGGGCCGGCTTCACCGTCGCTCTGGAAGCCGCCCGCGACACGGTGGTCAGCCTGGTCACAACGACCGCGGTCATAGGGCCGAGCAGCCGCTCTGACCTGGTGGGATACATCGGCGCCCGCGTTCTGCTCGCGCTGCTTCCCGGGCGCCGGATGCGGCTGTCCGCCCGCATCGTCAAGTGCGGAACCTCCCGATACAACATCTGGAACCGCGACGGGCGTCCACGCGCCAGCACCCCGATCACCACCATCGAGATCACCGTGCACCCACCGGCTCTGCCCGGCGCGCAGGACCCGAGCCGGCCCCTCTCCGGTCGTTGGGGTCAGGTCTGCCGACTCTTGGCAGAGAACTCCAACCAGGCCATGCACACCCGGGACATCGCGCGGCATCTCGGGCTCGCCACCTCGGGGCGCCCCCTCAGCAGCATCACCGCGCAACTCTGCTATTGGGCCCGCAACGGCCGACTCATCCGCACCGCGCCGAACACCTACAAGATCACCCTCCCTGACGCATTGACACCGCTGCCGAGCGCTTAACTTCGCGGCATTGGATG
>NZ_JBFBAH010000088.1:0-1495 GCF_040682115.1 Streptomyces sp. NPDC051364
GTCATGCGGCGTGGAGGACGCGTTTGCGCAGGAGGTCGAAGTTGGCGCGGCCGAACATCTGGCGCTTCAGCATCTTGATCTTGTTGTTGTGGCCCTCGACGGCGCCGGAGCTGTAGCGCAGGCTCAAGCCGGCGATGACGGCGTCGAGGTCTTGGCCCAGGCCGGCCGTGAAGGTGTGCAGGGCCGGGATCGAGTCGGCCTGTACTTGTGCGATCCATTCCTTGAGCTGGTGTCCGTGGCGGTTGTTCATCAACTCGGCGAACGCTCTGACGTGCTGGGCGGTGCGGTCCAGAGCTGGGCACCGTGCCAGGACTTCCTTGAGTCTCTGGGTCTGGTCCTCGTCGAGGCTGTCGGGGTGGCGCGTGATCCAGCTGGTCACGTCCCTGGTCGAAGGCTTCCTGCGGGGCGGATCGGACTGTGGGAAGGCTTCCCGCAGCTTGCGCACGTAGGCTTTGACGACTTGTTCGCCGCCGGGGTAGCCGCGTTCTTGGAGTTCTTCGAACAGGCGGCGGGCGACGGTGCAGCCCTGGGCCCACCGTTGATGGATGTAGGGCTTGTAGGGGTCGAGGATGCTGGCGCGGCCCGTCCACTTGCCGACCAGCAGCTCGTCGGGGTCCGCGGCGTGGGCCAGACGGCGGACGGTGTTGCGGGCCAGGCCCAGGCGGCGCGCGATCTCACGCAGTGCGATTCCGGTTTCCAGGAGCGCATGGACGGCCACGTGCTGTTCGCGGATGCGGTCGGACAGTCGTCCGGTGCGGCGGGGGCTGGCTTCGGTCAGCGCGGGCAGTGAGCCGTCTGTCGGCGGTGCCGGGTGATCGGCGGTTGTCGCGGGTGGTTCGTGCAGCAGTGCCCGGTGGTGGACGACGGTCTTCTCGACGGCTTCGGCGAGGTTCTTCCAGATGTGCCACCTGTCTGCCACGTGGATCGCGTCGGGGGCGCCGAGTCGTCCGGCTTCGGCGTAGGAGGCGGAGCGGTCGCGGCAGATCACCTGGACGCCCGGGTGCTCGGTCAGCCAGCGGGCGACGGTCTCGACGGTGCGGTCGGGCAGCAGATCGACGGGGCGACGCGTCTCGATGTCAACCAGGATCGTCGCGTAGACGTGTCCTTTGCGCAGTGCGAACTCGTCCACGCCGAGCACGCGGGGCGTCGTCGGCGCGCTCTCGTGTAACCCTCGTATCAGCCGCAGCAGCGTGGAACGGCTCACCGGAGCGGCGAGCGCGTCCGCCAACCGGGCGCCGGCACGGCCCGCGAGCATGAGGGCCACCTGCTGCAGAGCAGTCTGCAGGCCCTGGCTCCGCCGCCCATGACGGAAGGTCAAGCCTGGCACCTGCTCGGCGAACGTTGCCTGAGGGCAGGCCTGTTGGCGGCACCGGAACCGTCGGACCTGTAACTCGATGACCACACGGCGCTGGCCCGCCGCGGTGTCGTCGAGACGGCGCACGTACCGGCTGTGCACCCGCGTCGAGGTGGTTCCACAGGCCGGGCACTCGGCCCG
>NZ_JBFBAH010000089.1:0-1452 GCF_040682115.1 Streptomyces sp. NPDC051364
CAATGCCGTTGACGTAGGGCTGGATTGGTGAGACGACGTCATCGGGGGGTGGTGTCGGTGGCGTTGTCTCTTCCGGATCTGGCCGGGGTGGGTGTGCTGACCCGGGTGTATCCGCCGTGGCTGGTGGACGAGGTGGTGGCTCAGTGCGGGCGGGTGGAGAAGCGGCGTCGGCTGTTGCCGGCCCGGCTGGTGGTGTATTTCCTGCTGGCGATGGCACTGTTCTCGCCCGCGCCGTATCTGGAGGTCATGCGGCATCTGTCCGAGGGCCTGCGGTGGGCGGGGCTGTGGGGGCCGTGGCATCCACCGAGCAAGGCCGCCATCTTCCGTGCCCGTGGGCGGCTCGGGGTCGAGCCGATGGCCGCGCTGTTCGGCAGATGTGCCCGACCGCTGGGCACGCCCGCGATGCCCGGGGTGTTCTGGAGGGGCTGGCGGCTGATGGCCATCGACGGCACCCGTTTCGATGTCGCCGACAGTCCGGCGAACGCCGCTGAGTTCGGCCGTCCTGGCACCGGCCGCGGCGAAGGCACCGGCGGATATCCGCAGGCGCACGTCGTCGCCCTGGTGGAGTGCGGCACCCACGCCGTCATCGACGCGGTCCTCGGCGGCTGGCGGGACGCCGAGGTCCGTCTCGCCGAGGACCTGGAACGGTCACTGACCGCGGGCATGCTTGTCCTGGGCGACCGCAACCTGCCCTCGGCCCGGTTATGGCGGGCCCTGACCTTCGGTGGCGCCGACCTGTGCTTCCGCGCCAAGACCAACCGCCGCCTGCCCGTCCTTGAGCCGCTTGCCGACGGGTCCTGGCTCACCACGATCCAGGCCCACGACGACAAGAAGGCCGGCCGCCAGCCGGTGACGGTCCGCGTCATCCGCTACCGCCTGGACGATCCCGGACGCCCCGGCCAGGACCAGTACGTCCTGCTGACCTCGGTCCTGGACCCGGACCGGGCCCCGGCCGCCGATCTGGCCGCGCTCTACCCCGAGCGCTGGGAATGCGAGACCGTCCTGGACGAGATCAAAACCCACCAGCGCGGCGCCAAGACCGTGGTCCTGGCCAGCAAGACCCCCACCGGGGTCCGCCAGGAGATCTACGCCCACCTCCTGGTCCACTACGCCCTGCGGGCGCTGATAGCCGAAGCGGCCGCCGGCAGTCGAGAGCCGGTCGACTGCGACCGGCTCTCCTTCACCACCGCCCTGCGGGCGGCCCGCCGCACCGTGACCATCCTGCCCGGCTCTTTTTCCCCCTGACCACCTGCACAAGGCCTGGCAGCACTTCCACGCCGAAGTCACCGAACGGCTCCTGCCCCCGAGGCGACTGCGCAGCCAGCCCCGCGCCGTCAAACGCAAGATGTCGAACTACAAGGCCAAGACCAGCCGCCACCGCGACTGGCCCCAACCAACCCGGCCCTCACACAACGCCATCGTGATCCAACCGCCATAAAACAACGGCATTGC
>NZ_JBFBAH010000090.1:0-1449 GCF_040682115.1 Streptomyces sp. NPDC051364
CAATGCCGTTGACATAGATCTGGATCGGTGAGACGACGTCATCGGGGGTGGTGGCATGGCGTCGTCTCTGCCGGATCTGGCCGGGGTGGGTGTGCTGACCCGGATGTATCCGCCGTGGCTGGTGGACGAGGTCGTGGCCCAGTGCGACCGGACGGAGAAGCGTCGGCGGCTGTTGCCGGCCCGGCTGGTGGTGTACTTCCTGCTGGCGATGGCGTTGTTCTCGCCCGCGCCGTATCTGGAGGTCATGCGGCACCTCGCTGAGGGCCTGCGGTGGGCGGGGCTGTGGGGGTCGTGGCATCCACCGAGCAAGGCCGCCATCTTCCGCGCCCGCGGACGGCTCGGGGTCGAGCCGATGGCCGCGCTGTTCGACAGATGTGCCCGACCGCTGGGCACGCCCGCGATGCCCGGGGTGTTCTGGAGGGGCTGGCGGCTGATGGCCATCGACGGCACCCGCTTCGATGTCGCCGACAGTCCGGCGAACGCCGCTGAGTTCGGCCGCCCCGGGACCGGCCGCGGCGAAGGCACCGGCGGATATCCGCAGGTCCAGGTCGTCGCTCTGGTCGAATGCGGCACCCACGCCGTCGTCGACGCGGTGCTCGGCGGCTGGCATGACGGCGAGGTCCGCCTCGCCGAGGACCTGGAACGCTCACTGACCGCGGGCATGCTCGTCCTGGGCGACCGCAACCTGCCCTCGACCCGGTTATGGCGAGCCCTGACCAGTGGCGGCGCCGACCTGTGCTTCCGCGCCAAGACCAACCGCCGCCTGCCCGTCCTGCAATCACTGCCCGACGGGTCCTGGCTCAGCCGGATCCAGGCCGAAGACGACAAGAAGGCCGGCCGCGAGCCGGTGGCGGTCCGGGTGATCCGCTACCGCCTGGACGACCCGGGACGACCCGGCGAGGACCAGTACGTGCTACTGACCTCGGTCCTGGACCCGGTCCTGGCCCCCGCCGTCGACCTGGCCGCGCTCTACCCCCAGCGCTGGGAATGCGAGAGCGTCCTGGACGAGATCAAGACCCACCAGCGCGGCGCCAAGACCGTCGTCCTGGCCAGCAAGACCCCCACCGGCGTCCGCCAGGAGGTCTACGCCCACCTCCTGGTGCACCACGCCCTGCGCGCGCTGATGGCCGAAGCGGCCGCCGGCAGTCCCGAGCCGGTCGACTGCGACCGGCTCTCCTTCACCACCGCCCTGCGGGCGGCCCGCCGCACCGTCACCATCCTGCCCGGCTCTTTTTCCCCCTGACCACCTGCACACGGCCTGGGGGCACTTCCGCACCGAGGTCACCGAACGGCTCCTGCCCCCAAGGCGACTGCGCAGCCAGGCCCGGGTCGTCAAACGCAAGATGTCGAACTACAAGGCCAAGACCAGCCGCCACCGCGACTGGCCCCAGCCCACCCGGCCCTCACACGACGCCATCGTGATCCAACCGCCATAAATCAACGGCATTG
>NZ_JBFBAH010000091.1:0-1390 GCF_040682115.1 Streptomyces sp. NPDC051364
TCTCTTGCCTTCGTGGGGCTGAGACGCAGGTGGCGCAGTGTCAGGTGGGTCTCGGCGGGGGAGAGGTCCAGCTCCTGGGCGAACACGGCGAGCATCGCGGCGGTGCCTGCCGCTTGGGGTTCGGCGACGACCATGTGGCGGGCCGTGCGCCGGTAGTACTGCTCGGTGCCACCGCGCACCTGGCGGGTTTCGGCGATGTGGACCAGACCGGCTTCGCGGAGCACTTTGAGGTGGTGGGCCACGTTGCCCTTCTTCGCTTCGAGCCGTGCCGCAAGCTGCCTGACGGTGGCAGGCCGGTGGCCCAGGGCGAAGAGCAACCGCTGACGCAACGGGTGGGCGAGAGCTGCGAACTGCTCAGGCGCACCGATCTCCAGAACATCCTCAAGGGGTGGCAGATAGGGAGGCCGATCACGCATACCAAAAGTGTCTAAACTCTTTGACGCTTTCGCAAGGGCACTGCTCTACTCCCTGCCATGACGACTTCAACGAAGCTTCCGCCGGCCCCTGTCATCGACGAGACAGCCCGGCTCCTGATCGAGCACTACGTTTTCCCCGAGATAGCCGAGCAACTCGCCGGCCTGCTGCAACGACGCCTCGCCGAGGGCGCCTATGACGTCGACGACGCCGAGGAGCTCGCCCGGTTGGTCACCGCGGACCTTCAGTCCGTCAATGGCGACCGACACCTGAGGCTGAAGCACCACGCCGACCCGGTGTCCCCGAAGCAGGGGGCGGCCACCTTGGACGCCATGCGTCGGGACTTCGACACCTCGCTGGGCGGTGCGCCCCGGGTGCAGTTGCTCGACGGAGGGGTCGCCGTACTGGAGCTGGCTCCGATGCTGTTTCCGCTGGAGTGGGCCGCCGAACCGCTGGGCGCCGCGCTCACCCTGGCCTCCCGCGCCCAGGCGCTGATCGTGGACCTTCGCACCAACCGGGGCGGCGACCCGGACACGGTCGCCTTCGTCTGCAGTTACCTACTCGACGAGCGCACCCACCTCAACACCATGCACTGGCGCGACGGCGAGCGCAGCGAGCAGTCCTGGAGCCTGCCGCACGTTCCCGGCGCGCGCTTCGGCGGCAGCAAGCCGTTGTATGTGCTGTCCAGCGACAGCACCTTCTCTGCCGCTGAAGAGCTGGCGTACGACCTCCAGCAGCTCGGACGCGCCGTAGTCGTCGGCGAGCCCACCCGCGGCGGCGCACACCCGTGCAAGGGCTGGACCGTGCACCCACACCTGGAAGCCACTGTCCCCATGGGCCGCGCCATCAACCCCGTCTCCAACACGAACTGGGAGGGCACCGGCGTGCAGCCGGACATCCCTTGCGCCGCTGCTGACTCCCTCGCCCACGCACACGCACTGGCCCTCGCCCGACTGGCAGGCTGACCCAATCCAGG
>NZ_JBFBAH010000092.1:0-1305 GCF_040682115.1 Streptomyces sp. NPDC051364
GGCTCCGGCACCAGCTTCGGCGCCAACCTCCCCCTCTCCGCCGGCTGGCAGAACTACCTCAGCCAGCCCGGCCAGGGCTCCCTCTCCTTCGAGTAACCGACCCGGTGCTCCGGGGGGACCGCACCGTCCCCCCGGAGCACCGGCCTGCCCGCCCTGTCCAACCTGCCGCCTGATGGGAAGAACCCTGTGTCAATATCGCCCCGCGTCCGCAAGGCCGTACTCGCCCTGGCCACCGCCCCCCTGGCGCTCCTCGGCTCCGGCACCGCGCAGGCCGCGTCCGTCACCACCTGGGACAAGGTCGCCAGCTGCGAGAGCGGCGGCAACTGGTCCATCAACACTGGCAACGGCTTCTACGGCGGACTGCAGTTCACCTCCGGCACATGGAACTCCTATGGCGGAACGGGCTACGCCGCCCGCGCAGACCTGGCCACCAAGCAGCAACAGATCCTCATCGCCGAAAAGGTGCTCGCCTCCCAGGGCCAAGGCGCCTGGCCCACCTGTGGCCCCCAAGCCGGCCTCGGCAACGACCACGCCGACCCGTACCCTCCCGCCTCCACCCGCGCGGACATCACCGGTGACGGCAAGGCCGATCTGATGGTGCTGAGCACGGACGGCACGATCGGGCTCCGTCCGGGATCCGGGACGAGCTTCGGTGCGAGCACCACGGTCAGTGCCGGCTGGCAGAACTTCCTCGGCGGGGCCGGTCAGGGCCGGCTGTACTACGCCGACATCAACGGAGACGGCAGGAAGGACCTGCTCGTCCACGGCACCGACGGCGCGATCGGCGTCCACTTCAACAACGGATCCGGTACCAGCTTCGGCGCGAACGTACCGATCTCCTCCGGCTGGCAGAACTACCTCGGTCAGGCCGGCCAGGGCCGTCTGTCCTTCCCCGACATCAACGGAGACGGCAAGGCCGACCTCGTCATCCAGGGCACCGACGGGACGATCGCCACCCACCTCGGCTCCGGCACCAGCTTCGGCGCCAACCTGCCGCTGTCGTCGGGGTGGCAGAACTACCTCAGCCAGGCCGGCCAAGGCCGCCTCTCCTTCCCCGACATCAACGGAGACGGCAAAGCCGACCTCGTCATCCAGGGCACCGACGGCACGATCGCCACCCACCTCGGCTCCGGCACCAGCTTCGGCGCCAACCTCCCCCTCTCCGCCGGCTGGCAGAACTACCTCAGCCAGCCCGGCCAAGGCCGCCTGACCTTCCCCGACATCAACGGAGACGGCAAGGCCGACCTCGTCATCCAGGGCACCGACGGCACGATCGCCACCCACCTCGGCTCCGGCACCAGCTTC
>NZ_JBFBAH010000093.1:0-1111 GCF_040682115.1 Streptomyces sp. NPDC051364
ACGGCCTCGGGGGTAATTGAGATCGGGACGCGTCGGCTTGGCGGTTTGGCTGGCGGATGATCAGCAGGTAGTCGTGTGCACGAGTACCAGTTCGGTGCTCGTGCGGCGGCGGGTGGGCCTGCGGGCCGAGCGGTCGGAGACCAGGGCGGCGATGGCGCGGTGAGTCTCGTCGTAGTCCTCGCGGCGGCCGGTGTACCGCTGGAGCGGGCGCCACTGCTTGTACTCGGCGTTGGTGTGCTCCACGCAGATCCGGGCCGAGGACTGGCGGCGGCGGGCCTCTCGCCAGGCCCGTTTGTCGCCGTCGCACGCGTCGTCCTTCGGCTTCTTCGGCGGGGAGCTGACCTGGGCGGGGAACTCGTTGGCCAGGCCCTGGTAGCCGGAGTCGACCTCGGCCTTCACGTCCGGGTGGTGGTGGAACTGCTCGGCGATGCCCTCGGTGCGCACGCAGGTCTGATCATGCATGCGGCCGGGCCGTACCACCCCGGAGAACAGGGTGCGGCCCTGGTGGTCGCTGAACGTGGTGGTCTTGACCGTGTTCTGCTTCTTCTTGCCGGAGACGAACGCCTTGCGCCCCGGTCGGCCCGCCTTGGGCCGTCTGACCTGGACTTCGGTGGCGTCGATCCGCAGGTCGACGCCTTCGGCCCCGGCGTAGGCGAACACGTCCTCCAAGGTTCGAAGACGGATGCCGGGCCGGTCGGGGACCGCGAAGCCGCGGGCCGCGAGCAGGGGCCGCATCTGCCGGATCGCGGCCGAGACGGTCGAGCGGTCCACGCGGTACAGCTCGGCGAGCGCGGCATGCGGCAGGCCGAGCCGCAGGTGGACCAGGGTGACCAGCAGCCGGTCGATGACCTGGAGCTTCGGTTTGCGTCCCGCGCCCTCCACACGACGGCGCTTACCGCCACGCTGTTCGTGGAGCACAGATTCCCGCTGGGCGCGCCAACGGGAATCCAGTTCTTCGAGCAACTCGCCGAGATGTGCGCGGGAGACCCCGGACAGGGCAGGATGGGAGCAGGCCGCACGGGCCCAGGTAAGCGTCACAACTCACCCAACCCGTGCGGCCCTTCTCATGTCACGGCCTCACCAGCACCGGAACAATTCATCCCCGGGTCGT
>NZ_JBFBAH010000094.1:0-1077 GCF_040682115.1 Streptomyces sp. NPDC051364
GGATTTGAACCTGCGACCTCTGGGTTATGAGCCCAGCGAGCTACCGAGCTGCTCCACCCCGCGTCGGTGAACCCCACCCTACGGCACCGCCCGGCGATGGTTCGACCGGATTTCGCGCAGCGTGCCGGCCGCAGGTTGGTTTGGGGCGAGGGCAGTGTCTTCGAGCGGTCCGCGTTTCGAGGGCTGGCAGGGCGTGGTGACGCGCTCACTCGGGACTGCGGGTGCCAGTGCACGGCTGGCGGGAGTCGAGTCGGGCCGGTTGAGGAGGGGGAGGGGTTATGGGGTGGATGACCGAGGAGTACGGGGCGTCGCATGAGGGCTGGGCGGGTGCGCTGCTGGGGGATGGGAGTGAGCCGGGCCCGGTGTATCTGGACCCTGGCAGCGGCTCCGATTTTCATGAGACGCGCCAGTGGTGGGCTTACAGCGGCATCCTGAACCGGCCCCGAGCGGCGGCCGCACGCGGAGCCTGCTCGTGTGGCTGGCGCGGTACTGCGCACTATCGGATCGACTGGGAAGCCGTGGACGCAGCCGGTATCTACGAGCCGGTTATCGAGGGTCCGCAGGAGGACTGGGAGCAGCACCTCGAGGAGGTCGAGGCGCGGACGGTGCCGCTGCCCGGGGAACTGGCCGAGCTCCTGGAGCGGGTCGGGGAGCAGCTGAACCTGCTGGCGCGGCAGGCGCCGGTGGCTGCGCTCAAGGCGGTTGCGGCCTTGGAGGCGGTGACCTGTCGGGTGGCCCGGGATGCCGCGTACATGGCTGAGGCCGATGAGCTGTCCTGGGAGTCGATCGGGACCGCATTGGGCCTCACCGAAGACGCGGCCCGCTCCCGCCTGATCCACTACGGGATGCGGCACTGACCTGCCGCAGCCTGTAGAAGGCCGACGCCGTCGACATGCCTGCCGGGACGCTGCCACCGGGCGGTAATCAAGCTGCCCTGCCGCCACCGCCGTCGGCTACGAGCCGGCCCCGTAGCCGCACCCACCTAGGGCGTGTATCCGGTTGTGATCAATTTGTGCGACTCGCCCGTGCCCTGTGACGCGATCTGGTAGATCGTCACTCATGACGCGGGCGCAACTG
>NZ_JBFBAH010000095.1:0-1037 GCF_040682115.1 Streptomyces sp. NPDC051364
CGGGGGGCGCCAGCTGTCTGACCTGTGCCGTTCCTGGCTCCGGGTCTGGTTGTGCAGGTTGGTTGAGTACTGCGCAGTTTCAGTGATCCTCGACATGCAGGTTGGCTGAGCGGATCCGGAGGATGCCCTAGATCCCAGTATCTATCTCTAGTGAGAAATGATGCAGATGCTGGAGCGTGGGCTGCGGGTACGCCGTCAGAGCTCTCTCTTTTGAGCGGGTCGTGTTGGCTGCATGGTGGCGAGGTTTGACCCGTGTACGTCATGTTGAGATCGTTTAGGTGACTACTTGTTCACGCGGAACTTGAAGGAGCACTATGCGCGCCAGCGTCGCACGACGTCTCTCCACTCTGGCTTTGGGGATCGGGCTGACCCTCTCGGGGACCGCCTTCGCGGCTTCCCCGGCCTCTGCCGCCGCGATCACGTGCCAGACGACTGGCGGGGATCTCTATGTCACCGCCACTTCGGCTCCGGTTCGGACTGCCTACTACGAGACCGGGCGAGTCGTCGACACCGTCCACCGGGCAGACAGGCTCCATTTCACCCAGTGGTGCAAGAATTCCAAGGGCAACCTTTGGTACTGGGTGGACAAGACCTATGGGGTGAAGGACGGCTGGATCTACTCCGGCAACGTATCGCGTATCTGAACCGGTTTTGTTGCTGCTGCCGGGGCCCGCGTTAGCGGGCCCCGGGTCCTGGAGGCGGAGCCGGAAGGACCGGGGTGGGGAGCGGAGCGGACCTGCCCAACGGGCCGAAGGCCCGGACCCCGTGAAACGGGGTCACCCTAGCCTGCGGAGCAGGCCGTTCGGGGTGGAGCGAAGCGGAACCCCGAACCAGTCCGGAGCGAAGCGCAGGACACCGGCCCGAAGGGCCGGCCCTAGGACCGCGAAGCGGTCCACCGCCGAGCGCAGCGAGGCGGTTCTCTCCTGAGCGCGCAGCGCTCAGGTACCCGCTCCGCGGGTGTTGCCCGTGACCTTGACCTTGATGTTCGGGTGCGCCTTCTCGAACCGGGCGATGTTCTCCTCGATCGCCTTGGCCTC